>JALNYU010000031.1 GCA_023229645.1 Nevskia sp.
CCAGCAGGCTGCCGGAGGCAACCGTACGGGCGCCCATGCTGAGGAACTGGCGGCGGTTGATGGCGCCTGAGAGTAGAGATTTCATGAGCGGCTCCTTAATGCTGTACGGCGTATTGCGGCGAGTTAAGAATCAGGTCTGCCGTTTCGGTGATGCGGGAGACGCTGTCGGTGCTGGGGATCGAGGCGGCGTAGTTGATCAGGCTGTTGCGCATGGCCGAGGTCATCTGGCCGCCGAGTAACACGGCATTGAGTTTGTTAACCAGAATATCGGGCGTGCTGGCGTACGCTTCCCAATCCTTGGTTTTCAGTAGCACACTGTTGGCGTTCAAACTACCGACCTCGCTATAGCCGTTCGGTGAGTAGTACTTCTTGCCGGTGCTGTCGATGAACTGGTAAGCCTGACGCTGCAACTGGTTATTCGTCAGCACCAGCGTGTTCTCGTTCGTGATCTGGAATTCCGGGGCCACCATTCCAGCGGTAGCCAGCGTGCCGGCACGGACATAATCCGGCTGGAAGAAGTTGAACACGGTTGGTGCGCTGAGCGGGGATTCGGCAAATGCCGTCGGGCTGTTTTGCAGAACGCTGAACTCGGACAAATTGCCATTGGCGTCGCTGGCGTTGAATGCGCGCCAGAGATGGGCCAAGCGCAGCAGCGGTTCGCGCAGTTTACCGGCCGTGCCGCTGGCGCTGACGGTCGTCGCTTCCGGATCGGTCAGAATCGCTTTGGCGACCGCAAGCAGATCACCGCGAACACCGCTGCCGTTGTTGTTGAACACGCTGGAAACACGCTGGATATAGGCCGGGCTTGGGTTCGACGTGACCAGACGCTTGATCAACTGGCTCGACAAGAACGGGCCGACATTCGGGTGATTGAACAGCGTATCGAGCGCGATCTTCAGATCCTGCGCCGCGGTGCCGCCGGCCGGCACCACTGTGCCGCCGATTAAGGTCTTGGCCGTGGTGTCGTGATGGTTGGCATACGCGACCATCGGGTTGATGTAGTCGACATCGTACTTCCACGCGCTTTCACCGGTGTTCTGCGTTGGCTTCGACGCCCAGCCGGTCAGGGTATTCGACATCTGCTCGACTTCTTTCTGCGTGTAGGTCGGCAGCGGGTTGCCGCTGTTGTCTTTCTGTACGCTACCGTCCAGATTCAGCTTGACTAGGCCGACAGTAAACAACTGCATGATTTCACGTGCGTAGTTCTGATCGGCGTGGACGCCGGTCGTTGGATTCGACTTATCGTTACGGAACATGTTGAGGTACAAGCCCATCGCCGGTGATAGCGTGACTTTTTCCAGTAATGTCCGGTAGTTACCCAGCGAGTTATTGACCAGAATGTCGTAATAAGCGGCTGCTGCTCGCGACTGGTTGATCGTACCGGCTGATTGATCCGAAACCACGAGGATTTCCGACAGCGCGAACGCCATGCGCTGACGCAGCTGGTCCTGGCCGTTGACGACATTGCGCCACCAGAACGGCACCCAATTGACGTCCTTATTCGGGACATTGGGTAGAAGCAAGCCAACCGGCGCGCTCGCCTGCGCCGCAAACCAAGCGTCATAGGTCTGTGTTGAGGTGCTGTTCAAGCTCGTGAAGGTCGGGCCGAACGTCGCTTGTGTTAACAGGCGGGCGGCGCCGGTTGGGCCCATACCAACACCCGGAGCTGGGGCAGGCGCTGGTGCAGGTGCCGGAGCAGGCGCTGGTGCAGGTGCAGGTGCCGGAGCAGGTGCCGGAGCAGGTGCCGGAGCAGGTGCAGGTGCAGGTGCAGGTGCAGGCGTAGGTGCAGGCGTAGGTACCGGTGCAGTGGCGACCGTTAACGTGTATGCCTGTGGCGAGAACGCCGCGCTTTTTGGATTGAGGATTGCAATCTGGCCGGTTGTCGCATTGGTCGGGACCGTCATTTGCAACTGAGCATCGCTGACGATGCGAACAGTGACGTTATGTGCGGCACCGATAAACGCGACGTTCGCGCCGGTGAAGCCCTTGCCGTTTACCGTAATCACGGTGCCCACCGGACCTGATGTCGGTGTGAAGCCTGCAATGTATGGCTGCGCGTAAGTAATTACGGCAGCCGTTGCTGTTGCTGGCAAGAGCAACGGAGAAATTGATGTTGCTGTGAGCAGCAGCCCTATCAGGGCGCTTCGAAGACCGTTTTTCATGCCAGATACCTCTGAATAAATAATGTCGAATTGCTCAGAGCGAATAAAAATCGCTTTGTCGAGTGATTTATACAGAGGGGGGTATAGTCAATATTGGCGGCGCTGATGAGTGTGTATTATCTATTGACAAACGGAATTATTGCTGTCGAAAGGCGGCCTAGAGGGCATAGACGGTCATCTTGCGCGCCCTCATTTCAAGGCATTGCGCATTCAGCGTGTGCCCCAAGACGTTCCCAAGAAATATTTAGTTCGCTACCGTTATCGGCAGTAGCCTTCAGATTAACGTCGGATTACGTTAACGCCGCCAACAGAATGACGGCGACCATCTTTCAGTCTGCCAAATCGGGGCTTTGCGCAAGACAACCTGCGCGGCTAGCAGGCGCCGGCTAGCGCACTGCGCTCCAGGCGGCTTGGGCATCGCTAAAGCTGCGGTAGCCGATCTCACAGTCCAAGGTATCCCAGTCCATGCGAATGGGCTGGTTGCTGACGTGACCTTTCAGCCATAAATCCGCGAAGCGGATAATTGCATCGACATCCTTCTGCGCTACGGCGTCCATATCCAAGTTGACGAGTTGGTCGAAGGTTTCAGCGGTCATGCCGGTCGGCGCGGTCCATTGACCGGCGCTACTGACCGGGCTAATCAACGGGTTCATGCGGACGATACGGCTGATCGCCGGCGGATTTACGCCAGCGCCGCCTGCGGTCATCACATGAGCGTTGAACGTCGCCGCGTCGGGCGGATCGTCGAGAACGGACGTTGCCAGCTTGGTTAAGTCACTGATAAGGCCAGATGATTTTGGTTTACGGACGTAGGGTGCCCGGCCTGAAGCCGTTGGCGGCAGGCAGACCGTGCCAGTGCCGATACTCAACGCAACGATTTCATCCGGCTTTTTTTCCAGCATCAATGCTTCAATTACGGCCGCGAGCACCGGGTTATTGCAGCCGGTGATTCCGCCATCCCAGTACCGTCGAGGCACAGCCTGCAGCATTGCCGGACCGTCAAAATAGTTCACTGGCGCGTTAGTCGAGGCATGTATGACTTCAGCGAGCGTCGCCGCTGTCGAGACGCCCTTGCCCCACTTGTTGTTACTCGCGGCTGATCGGAAAAATTTAGCGCGGTTCAGATCGTAGTCGAACGCGACCACGAGCAGCCGAGTATCTTCGCCGCTCCCCGGGCGGCGTATTCCGGCGGATGCTATTGCGAGCGGCAAATTGCCTCGTTGTGGGAGCAGGCGTTGCAGGGCTGGCAGTTTATTCGCCGCGCTGTATTTCGGGCCAAGGCCAGTGATTTTGCGTATCGCCCAGTCGCCCCAGGATTTACTCGGCGAAAAGATCGCACGGCGTTTGGTTTCGTCGGAAAAATACTCGAGTAGCTGGTTAAGCGTCAGGTTTTCGACTAGGCCACCTAAGACGATACTGCCGCCCGAGTTGGCTGCAATCAAGTCGAATTCGCCTAATACGGTGTGGCCTTTTGCGTCGGCGCCGTAAAGCGACATCAACGCCTTAACCTGAATCAGTGCCCAAGCACCGCCGCCGTCTAACGACAAAATACGATAGGCCATATCGAACTCCCCTGGTCGAGCAGCCCGTTGAAGCTATCAATTTTGTCGCTGCGTTGCTGCGAACAAAATCACACGATGAAAACAAAAAACGCTGAGCACCTGCATTCAGAAAATGCCCCATGCGCGCGGCGACGTACCGCTTCCTGATCAATCGCCGTTTGCAGGGGACTAAACTACTAGGGTCTGTTAAGCAAAAAGGCGCAACATCGGCGGCGGCCTGCGCCAGTTTTGCTAAATAGTTCGGCCAGACTTAGGCAATCTTTGCGCTATCCGTCACATTACCTTCGGCCGTTGCCGTTGCGCTCAACACGCCGTGGGCTTGTTGATCGGCATGGTAGGACGATCGCACCATCGGGCCGCTAGCAACGTGCGAGAACCCCATTTGCTCGCCGACGATGCGCAGACGCTCAAATTCGTCCGGGTGCACGTAACGAGCGACCGGCAGATGATGTTTAGACGGCTGCAGATATTGGCCGAGCGTCAGCATGTCGACGTTATGCGCGCGCAAATCGCGCATCACAGCTTCGATTTCTTCGATCTCTTCGCCGAGACCGAGCATCAGGCCGGATTTGGTCGGCACGTTTGGATGGAACTGCTTGAAGCGCTCCAGTAGATCCAAACTCCAATCGTAATCGGAGCCCGGACGCGCCTGTTTGTAAAGGCGCGGTACGGTTTCGAGATTGTGGTTGAAGACATCTGGCGGCATGTCTTTGAAGATCGTCAACGCTGGATCCATGCGGCCACGGAAGTCCGGAACTAAAACTTCAATGATCAGCTTAGGCGATAACAGACGTGATTCACGGATGCAGGCCGCGAAATGTGCCGCGCCGCCGTCACGTAGGTCATCACGATCGACGCTGGTGATGACAACATAGCGCAAGTTCATGTCACGGATGGTGCGCGCAAGATTGAGCGGCTCATTTTCATCAAGCGCTTTCGGCCGGCCGTGGGCAACATCGCAAAACGGGCAGCGCCGCGTGCAGATGTCACCCATGATCATGAACGTTGCGGTGCCTTTGCCAAAGCACTCGCTGAGATTCGGACAGTTTGCTTCCTCGCAAACCGTATGCAGATTGTTCGCGCGCAGCGCTTCCTTAACCCGTGCGACTTCGCTGGATTCGCCAAGCCGAGCGCGTATCCAAGACGGCTTGCGCAATGGCGCAGTCGTTTCTTCGATTTTGATCGGAATGCGCGCCATTTTGTCGGCGGCGCGCAACTTAACGCCGGTAACGAGCGGGGCGGGCGGGACGGAAACGGGAGGAGTGCTCAAGGCGGGCTCGCTTTCGGCTGAGAATAGCCGTTAGTTTACGCCAGCTGCCGCTGCAGCTACACCATGCCGCGGAAGCCGGATCGCGTTGGTGCAATTTGCTCACGCCGTTTCGGTAACTCGGCAGTGCCGATTGCCGCCGGCGCAATACAGGTGCAAATCGCCGTGTGCGCGGCCTCGGCGAGGCCGGCGCGGTCGTAGCCTGCCGGATCAATCGGCGGGCAATAGATCAGCTCGGCGGTAATGGGCCCGTTTTTGATCAGTCGGATCAAGTGGCTGACCATATCGTCGTCACCGATAAACGGGGCGGTCACTAAGCCGTTTGCGGCATTGCCGTAGCGCAACGCAACGGGCTGCACGGCGCGACCGGTTTCAATCGCGCATGCGAACAAGCGCGGTTGAAATTTTAGTACCGTCTTGCCGTCGGTCGTCGTGCCCTCGGGGAAAAACACGATGGTGCCGTGCCCGAGATGGGCATCAATCGATGCGATGAGTTGTTTCGTGCTGCCGGCGCCGCGGCGCAGATAAAACGTGCCGGCGGCATTCGCCAGCCAGCCAGCAATCGGCCAGTGTTGAATTTCGGCTTTCGAGACGAAACGGACCGGCTCGCAAGCGCCGACGACTGGGATGTCCAGCCAGGAAATGTGGTTGCAAACGAAGACGCGAGAGCCCGCGACGGCGGTGCCACGCGTGCTCAAGCGAACATCGAGTATTCGCAACAGGATGCGATGCCACCACGTGCCCATGCGCTCGCGCGGAAGTCGGCTGCCACGGTCGATCTTGATCAGGCCGGCGAGTACCAGCCCAACCAGGAGATGCAGAATCAGCCTTGCGGACTTAAGCGTGACCCGCAAGCGGGGTTTCCTCGTGCTGGGTGCGTTCTAAGAAGTGCCGCGCGTAGCGCGGATGCAAATCCGTGACGTTGACCAACACGAAGACATCGGCGCAGTTGAAATCACGATCCCAGTACGGCTCGCCGCAAGCTTTCGCCCCGAGGCTGAAGTAGGCACGTAGCAACGGCGGCAGCTTGGCTCTTTGCGCTGGGCGGGCATCCGCCGCCGGTAGCGGAATCAACGGCCGTACGCGCTGCCAATTCGCCGCCATATATTTGTCTTTGATCTGTTCGAGGATTGCGTGGGCATTGGCGCCGCCGTCCTCCAGACCGATACTGGCGCAGCCAAACAGGTAGTCGAAGCCGCTCTTGATGATGAACTCAGCAAGGCCCTGCCAAAGCACGGCGATGACGGCGCCGCTGCGGTACTCGGCATCGACGCAGGTACGGCCGACTTCCATGACACGGCCCGGTAGTGCATCGATCATTTTTAGATCGAACTCCCCAGCCGAGTAAAAGCCGCCAGCTTTCGGCGCTAAGTCGTCGGTCAGAATGCGCGTGCAGGCAACGAGGCGGCCAGTATGCGCCTCGCGAACCGTGAGATGTTTGCAGTATTGATCGTAATGATCGCTGTCGATGCCTTCTTCGCCACCATCGATGGAGGCGCCAAGCTCGCCCGCAAAAATCCGGTAACGCAGTTGCTGCGTTTCCAGAATTTCAGCAGAGGTTTCGGCAAAGGCAACGACAAAGCGCGGTGAGTTGTTTAGAGTCTGGATTGCCATCGATGCGGACATGTATTTTTTCCTGAGAATCCTAGCACTCTATGAACGCGCCGTTGTACTGTTATGAAACGCTAATTAATTATTTATTACAGCACAGCCGAGGCCTGTTCTGCCTCAATTTCGCGCCACTGGGGATTTGCGTTGGGCGCGGTCCAAACCAGGAAATGCAGTTTTGATAAGGCAATTGTATCGGTCAGTAAGCGATTTTTCTGCGTTGCGTCGAGTGCCGCCGGACCTTCTGTAAGCGCTGTTTTAATTAAGGTTTCGCGCAACGCCAAGGTGCTGGCTGAGGCTTTTTCCCGCGCAATACCATCGGCACAGATCAGCGCGTTGATGATCGGATCGACCACCGCATCGACGAACCCCGCAGACGGCTTCGCGCGCTTGAATCCTAGCGCCGTCCAGCGCAGTTCGCGCGGCGGTACGGCTTCTTCCGGGATCAAGAAAAAGCGGCCGTTTTTGAATCGCCGGCCGAGCGTGATCCGGCTCGACCACACCGACAACGGGATCGCCAACATCAAGGCCCCGACGACCGGCAACAACCACCATAGAAATGCCGGGTTCAACCAGTAAACCAGCCCTGCCCAGGCACAGCCGAGCAGTGTGCCTGAGCCGTGGCGGCGCAGGGCTTCGGACCATGGGGTTTGCGAATCTTCGCGCGGCGGCGACTTCCATTGAATACCGATACCGAGCAAAGCCGCGGTCACGAACTGAGCGTGAAAAAGCATGCGAATCGGCGCCAACAAAGCCGAAAAAACCAATTCCATCAACATGCTTAAGGTCAGCGTTAGGCCGCCGCCAAAATTGCGTGTGCCCTGCGCGAGAATCACGATAACCGCGAGTATTTTCGGCAGGAACAGCAGGGTTGCAGTTGCCGAGAACAAGGCTAACGCCCATTCCGGATGCCATTCTGGCCAGGACGGGAAAAGCTGAAATGGTTCGGTAAAATATTGTGGCTCGGCGAGGGTTTGTACCGCGAGCAGCGCGGTCGACAACACCAACGACAAAAACCAGAGCGGCGCCGAAAGGTAGGCCATGACCCCCGTCATAAATACTGCGCGATGCGCAGGGTGCAGGCCCTGCGCCATAAACAACCGGAAATTCATCAGATTGCCTTGGCACCAGCGCCGGTCGCGTTTCAGCTCGTCGAGCAGATTAGGCGGCATTTCTTCGAATGAGCCGGGAAGGTCATAAGCGATCCAAACCGACCAGCCCGCGCGGCGCATCAGCGCTGCTTCAACGAAATCGTGACTCAGAATTTCGCCTGATAACGCGCCGCGGCCCGGTAAGCGGGGCAGCGCACAATGGCGAATAAACGGGGCCACGCGGATGATCGCATTATGGCCCCAGTAATGGCTTTCCCCAAGCTGCCAGAAATGCAGACCGGCGGTGAATAGCGGGCCGTAAACGCGGGTTGCGAACTGTTGGATGCGGGCGTAGAGCGTATCGCGGCCGGCGGCGCGCGGCGCAGTTTGGATGATGCCGGCATTCGGATTCGCTTCCATCAGCTGTGTTAAGCGAACCAAGCAGGCGCCGCTCATGACGCTGTCAGCATCCAAAATCAGCATATAGCGATAAGCGCTGCCCCAACGGCGACAGAAGTCGGCGATGTTGCCGCTCTTCCTTTTAATACGGTGCTTGCGTCGCCGATAGTGAATACGGCCGAAGCCACCGACATCCCGACACAGCTTTAACCAGGCTTCGACTTCGGCAACGCGGATGTCCGGATCGTTAGTATCGCTGAGGATATAAAAATCGAAATGCTGCAGTTTGCCGGTGCGGGCCACGGAGTCATATGTTGCTCGCAGCCCAGCGAAAACGCGGGCGACGTTTTCGTTGCAGATCGGCATTAGCAATGCGGTACGGGCATCGTCGCCGAGCTTTAAATCAAGCGGCGCGCTGCCATTGATCGAGTATTTGTCGTGGCGAATGAGGAGTTGTAAGAACCCCATCATCGCGGTCCAGAACCCGGCTGAGACCCAGCCAAATAGAATGACGTACAAAATCAGGATGACAATTTCTAACAGCCGCGTGCCGTGATACGGCAATACGGCAGTCATGTAATAAGTTGCGATGTAGGTTTGAGCAATCACCAACAGCAGCAGGATGCTGCGCCGGATGCTGCCCGCAACGTGCCAGCGGCCAACCGGGTCTGGTGCATCCGGCGTAACGTCGGGCGTGTCTTCGGTACGGCTGGCGAGCTGGCCGCGGCTGCCGAGCAGTAGCCGCTCAATGCCCGCTATCAGACGTTTAATGGGATTCGACGACCACGGCCGCGTTGTCATCGATGCGCGTTGCAGCACTGGCGTCGAGGCCAATCGAACGCGGCCTTGCACGTCTTGCACAAAGGCACGCTGTTCCAACTCTTCGCCGCGCCGCGTGGCGCCGCCGAGTGCCAACTTAAGCCGGGCGGCGATGGAGCTGTACGCTGGATTTTCCGGGGCAATGCCGCCGGCGCCGTGCAGTTCTTGATGCAGGGCGCGCAATGGCTGCTCGGAAGACTCGACCTGATGAATCAAGCTTTCACGCGCATCCCCAGCCATATTCAAGCGCGCGGCATAGCGAGCTACGACGCTGGGCGTTGTCGGCCTGTCGGCGTTCATGTCCGGCCTGCTTAAGACGGCGGCAGGATGTAGCTCCAAGTTTCCGATAACGTCGTGTCCTCGCTGCGCAAATAAGCGCGCAGTTCGACCGGCTTATCGTTGTCGACGCGTTTCAAGCGCAGCGACAGGCGCCAGCCGCCGGTGGCATCGTTGCGGAAGGTCTGCCGCTCCAGCAATTCGCCGTTGCCGTCGACCGTCACCACCCCTTCGATTTTTGCGTCGGGAGACAGGCGCTCCAAGGCGGGCCCTTCGAAATCAAGCGCGAAGCCGATGCTGCCGTCGTTATTGCGGACGAAACCTCGACCGCGCCGAGTTTGGGCTACCCAGGACAGCGGCGGCCGTTTGTCCTTGTCGAGCTGCCAGAGCAGGCGGTAGTCGAATTCCAATGGCTCTCCGACTGCGGGCAGCGTGTCGGGCACCCAATAAGCAACGATGTTGTCGTTGGTTTCGTCAGGCGTCGGGATCTGCACGAGCTCGACCCGGCCCGCGCCCCAGGTTCCTTTCGGCTCCACCCAAACGCTCGGACGTAGTTCGTAGCGCGCTTCCAGATCTTGGTAATGGTCAAACAAGCGATCACGCTGCATCAGACCAAACCCTTGCGGGTTGCTCATGCTGAACGAAGTCACCAATAGGCGCTTCGGGTTTACCAACGGCCGCCAAATCCACTCGCCGGTGCCGGCTGCGATCGAGAGACCATCAGAATCGTGCACTTCCGGCCGGTAATCTTCTTTGTCGATGTGCTGATTATCGGCAAAGAAATACATGCTGGTCAGCGGCGCGATGCCGAGCTTGCTGACGTTTTCCCGCAGATAAATCCGGGACTGCGTTTCCATCGCCGTTTCGGCACCGGGTTTCAGTACGAAGCGATAGGCGCCGGTCATGCGGCGCGAATTTAGCAGCGCATAAACCACCAGCTCTTTCGCATTCGGCTCCGGCCGCACCAGCCAGAACTCCGAGAAGCGCGGAAACTCTTCCCCAGAAATCAGCGCGGTATCAACCGCGAGACCGCGCGCCGAAAGGCCATAACGTTGGCCTTTGCCGAGCGCGCGAAAATAACTGGCGCCCTGAAAAACCAGTACTTCGTCTTTGTATTTCGGGTTGTTCAGCGGAAAATGGACGCGGAAGCCGCCGAAGCCCAGGCCTTTGAAGTGGTTGGTATCGAGCTTGTTTGCGCCGTAGTCGAAATCATCCGGCGTAAATTTAACTTCGTGTACGCCAGACGGCGTGATTTCGTTGATTTTTACGGGCCGATCGAAGAAACGGCCTTGATGAAAAAACTGCAGCTCGAACGGCAGCTTTTCAGCGTGCCACAGCGCTTGGTCGGGTTTGAAGCGGATATCTCGATATTGATCGTAGTCGAGATCTTGTAGATCTTTCGGCAGCTTGTTTTCCGGCTTGTGGTACGGCTCGGCGGCAAGCTTTTTGGCGATTACCGCAACGTCGTTGATGCTGAACCCTTGCGCCGCCGCAGGCGCCAACACGGACAAACCGAACACTGCTGCAAACAAAATCTGGCCACAGGCTGAAAACACCGGTAGCAACCGTCGGGGATTCCGTCGGGAGAATGAGATCATCGGAAGGTTCAGGAAGGTAGGGTGGCGAATAGCGGTTATTTTACGACAGGACGTAGTTCGGGCGGTTGGGCGATAACGCCCTTGATTTAGCGCGTGGCGTTAGCCGCGCCGGTAAAGGCTTCATGGATGCCACGCATTCGGTTGATCAGCAGACAAAACAGATCAGCAGTACGTTCGGCGTCGTAAATCGCTGAATGCGCTTCCTTGGAATCGTAAGGTAGGCCAGCGGCTTCCAGCGCCCGGGCCAACACGGTTTGGCCAAGCACTGCGCCGGCGAGCGATACGGTATCGAAGGCAGAAAACGGGTGGAACGGGTTTCGTTTGATCTCCGCCCGCGCGACAGCCGCATTGACGAAGCCGAGATCAAAATGCGCGTTATGGCCGACCAAAATCGCGCGCGTGCAGTTTTGTTCTGTCACCGCCTGCCGCACCGGTTTGAATACCTTGGCGAGCGCATCTTTTTCTAGGAGCGCGCCGCGTAACGGATTGTTCGGGTCAATGCCGTTGACCTCCAGCGAGGCTTTTTCGATGTTCGCGCCTTTAAAGGGTTCGACATGGCAGGCGTGGGTTTCACCGCGCACCAAGTCACCGTCGCGGTTGAACTCGATCATCACCACTGCGATTTCCAGCAGTGCGTCCGTCACCGAGCTGAAGCCGCCAGTTTCAACGTCGACCACCACCGGTAAGAAACCACGGAAACGTTGCCCGACGCGGGGCGCTGGCTTGAAGCCATTCAGAAGATCGAGTGGGAGTTCCATGACGTGACGCAGCGGGATAAGCCCACACTATAACATTGCAACCCTGAGAACCGGCCGACGATCTACTGGCACGAACGCGCCGACTCGCCATTACCGGAAAGCCTGAGCAGGGCCGCAGCGATGCTTGCGTTTGCCGGGGTGATCGCTAGATCGCCGGTAGGCTCTTATAATCCGCCGCGTTCCGACCGATTCCCCCTCACTTGCGAGCTGTGTCGCCCATGTCCGAATCTAAAACCAAGGTCCGTAAAGTCGCGCTGGCGTACTCCGGCGGCCTTGATACTTCCGTAATCCTGAAGTGGCTGCAGGATACTTACGGCTGCGAAGTCGTTACTTTTACCGCCGACATCGGCCAAGGCGAGGAGCTGGACGCGGTTCGCCCGAAAGCGGCTGCATTGGGCGTAAAAGAAATTTTCATCGACGATTTGCGCGAGGAATTCGTCCGTGATTTTGTATTTCCGATGTTCCGCGCCAACGCGCTGTACGAAGGCGAATACCTGCTCGGCACCTCGATTGCCCGGCCGTTGATCGCCAAGCGCTTGGTCGACATTGCGCGCCAAACCGGCTGTGACGCGATCAGCCACGGCGCAACCGGCAAAGGTAACGACCAAGTGCGCTTCGAACTCGGCGCGTACGCGCTGTGGCCGGAAGTGAAGGTCATCGCGCCTTGGCGCGAGTGGGATCTGAACTCGCGCGAAACGCTGCTGGCCTATGCCGCCAAGCACGGCATTCCGATTGCGAAGAAGCCGGGCGGCGGCAGCCCGTACTCAATGGACGCCAATGCGTTGCATATCTCGTACGAGGGCGGCGGCCTTGAAGATCCCTGGTGGACGCCGGATGACGCGATCTGGCGCTGGACCAAAAATCCAGAAGATGCGCCGAACGAAGCGGAAGTTATCTCGCTTGAATATGAGCGCGGTGATGTCGTCGCGATTAACGGCGAAAAGCTCACGCCGTTCGCCGTGCTCGACAAACTAAACGCACTCGGCGCCAAGCACGGCATCGGTCGGCTTGATCTCGTCGAAAACCGTTATGTCGGCATCAAGAGCCGTGGCTGCTACGAAACCCCTGGCGGCACAATTCTGCTAAAAGGCCATCGCGCCATCGAAAGCCTGTGCTTAGATCGCGAACAAGCGCATTTGAAAGACGAGCTGATGCCGAAGTACGCGCATCTGATCTACAACGGCTACTGGTGGAGCCCGGAGCGCCGCATGCTGCAAGCGCTGATCGATGAATCGCAGACGCGCGTCAACGGTGAAGTTCGCCTGAAGCTCTACAAAGGCAGCGTTTACAACGCCGGCCGCCGCTCCAAGGATTCACTGTTCGATGCCACGCTGAGCACCTTTGAGGACGACCGCGGCGCCTACAACCAGAAGGACGCCGAAGGGTTTATTCGCCTAAATGGCCTGCGTTTGCGGACCAACGCCAAGCGCGACGCACGCTAGCTGGCTCAGTGTAGGCGGGGCAGCAGCCAGACCTAACGTATGGCCGTTATCGAACACGCGATCGAGATTGCTGCGCCGATCGATCGCGTGTTCGCGGTTTCGCAAGATTACGCGGTACGCTACAACTGGGATCCGTTCCCACGCAGTCTGACGCTGCTCGATAACAGCGGCGAAGTTGGGATTGGTAGCAGGACGCGCGTTGTCGGCAAAAGCGGCTTAGCGATGACCGTTGCGTTCGTGCAATGGCGGCCGCCATTTGTCGCCGCAATTGTGATGACCGAAGGCCCGTGGTTGTTTCAGCGATTTGCCGGCAGTTGGACCTTTCGTATCGCGGCTGAGAATCGCACCTGGGTGAAGTTTCGCTATGTTGTGAAGCTGCGGCACTGGGCCTTGCCGTGGCTTTCGGAGCCGATTGCGGCACTCTGGTTTGGCTGGGATGTTAAAGCCCGGCTACGTGGTTTGAAGCATTACTGCGAAAAGGATTTCGCGAAGACATGAAAACGACAGCCCGAGCGCCGTACGGATTTCGCTACGATCCAGCGGTTCCGCCATTTGATGACACGCATGCGCTCATCGTATTCGACGGTGTCTGTGCGCTGTGCTCGGGCTGGTTCCGTTTTGTCGCACGTTATGATCGCGCACGGCGCTTTCGCTTTGCGACAGCGCAATCGCCGCTCGGTCAGGCCTTGTACCGGCACTACGGTATGGATCCGGTCGATTTCCGCAGCAATCTGGTCATTATCGGCGGCCAGCTATATACCGAGCTCGACGCTTTTTCCGCGGTAATGGCGCGGCTGCCTGTGCCGTGGCCGCTGTTCGGTGCGTTGAAATATTTGCCGAAGCCGGTCGCTGATTTCATTTACTTTCGGATCGCACGTAACCGCTACCGTTTATTGGGTCGTAGCGAAGCGTGCCTGTTGCCAACCCCGGCCCTAAAAGCGTTGTTCGCCGAAAACGGCTGGGCATGAAACCCGCAGTCGTAATCGTCGGCGGCACGGGTGTTTTCGGTGGACGGCTGGCGCGGCGCTTATTGGCGCAGGGTGAGGTTCGGGTATTGATTGCCGGCCGCGACCCTGCGCGTCTCGCGGCGTTTTGTGCCGCTTACGGCGGTGAGGCGATGGTGCTTGACCGTGCCGGCGACGTCACCGAGGCTTTGGCTGCCTGCGCGCCATTTGCTGTTGTTGACGCCGCTGGGCCGTTCCAAAGTTACGGCGATGACCCGTATCGTCTTGTCCGCGCAGCTATCGCCGTAGGCAGTCACTATGTCGATCTCAGCGACGATGCCGACTTCACGGCTGGCATCGGCGCGCTCGATCAAGCGGCGCGGGCCGCGGGTGTTGCGGTGCTGTCCGGCGTGAGTAGCGTGCCAGCAATTTCAGCCGCTGCGGTGCGCGCATTGGCGGTTGGGATCACAAGCATAGCGTTGATCGATACTGTCATTCTGCCGGGCAATCGGGCGCCGCGCGGTTTATCGGTCGTTCGGGCAATCGTGTCGCAGGTTGGCCGTCCATTGCGTGTATTTCGGGGCGGAAACTGGACTGAAATACCAGCCTGGGGCGGCGCGCAAAAGCTTGAGATCGGGGACTCCGGCGTGGCCACGCTCGGTAAGCGCTGGGTCAGTTTCATCGGCGCGCCGGACCTGGCGCTATTTCCGCAGCGCTTTGCGGCGCGCTCAGTCCTATTCCGCGCCGGCTTAGAACTGCCGATTATGCATCTGGGCTTGGTGGCGCTGTCGTGGCTGGTCCGCGCGCGGCTGCTGCGTACGCTCACGCCGCTGGCGGGGGTATTGCACGCCGTCGCCTCACGCCTCGAACCTTTCGGAAGCGACCGCGGTGGCATGCGTGTCGCCGTCACCGGGATTGATCACGCGGGTTGTCGTGTGCAGCGCCATTGGACGTTAATCGCCGAAGCTGGCGCTGGCCCGGAGATTCCTGCCATTCCGGCATTCGTCGCGATCAATACGCTACTCGAGAACGCAATTGCGCCTGGCGCGCGTGCCTGCCTTGATGATCTTGATCTCAGCGCAATCGAAGCCGCGCTTCCGCGCCCCGAAATGAAAACCGTACACGGCGAAGCACCTGCGCCGGTGCTTTATGAACGGGTGCTGGGCGCCGAGTTTGCTCGCCTGCCAGTCGCCGTACAGTCCCTGCACGCAGTGGTTGACCGCGCTGAGTTCGTCGGCGAGGCGAGGGTTGAAGTCGGCAGCCACCCGGTGGCAGGTCTCGTGCGCTGGTTGATGCGTTTCCCAGCAGCCAGCCCACGTGTACCGGTTACGGTGGTGATGACACGCGAAGGCGAGCGCGAGCGCTGGCAACGTCAGTTTGGCGCGGCCCGCTTCGTCTCCGTGCTCAGCCGCCATCCGGACGACCAGCACGGCGAATGTCAGGAGCGGTTTGGTCCATTTGCATTCGGCATCCGTCTGGTTGTCGACGCTGACGGAATTTCCATGCCGGTGCGTAACGCCCGTTTTCTCGGTCTGCCGTTGCCGCGCTTCTTGCTGCCTGAGAGCCGGACTCAAGAAACCGCCGATGGCTACGGTAACGCGTTGTTCGATGTCGAGATAAGACTGCCAGTGATCGGCCGTGTCATTCGTTACAGCGGCAGCTTGCGTCGGCGGTAGGCTTTCAACGCCAGTCAGTGTGGACGATTTACCCGCGCTGCTCCACCCGCAAAATGCTCCCGCTTTTATCGCTGCGGGTATCACGTAAGTGCAAATCCATCTGCGGAAATGGAATTGCGATGCCTTCAGCGTCGAAGCGCAGTTTGATGATCTGCAGCAACTCGCCTTGCACGGTCAGCCAGTCGTTCGTCAAAACCCACGGCCAGACGGCGAAGTCCACCGAGCTTGCGCCGAGCGCCCGTACGGTTACCGTTGGCACTGGGTCTTTCAACACGCCAGGATGAGCGTTGAGAATTTCCTCAAGTACGGCTTTCGCTTTTAGCAAATCGGCGTCGTAGTCGATGCCAACGGTGATATCGAGCCGGCGCGTGGTGCGGCTGCTGTAGTTGGTGATGGTTGCTGAAGTAATCGCGTTGTTCGGCACGATCACTTCCTGATTGTCTTTGGTACTCAGCACCGTGTGGATAATCTTAATTTCTTCGACCGTGCCTTTAATGCCGCCGGCTTCAACGTAATCGCCGATCTTGAACGGCCGGAACAGAATCAGCAGCACGCCGGCGGCAAATGCCGAGAGCTGACTTTGCAACGACAGGCCGACGGCGAGCGCCGCGCCGCCGACAACGGCAGTGAGCGAGTTGGTGTTGATGCCGATTTGGCCGAGCGCTGAGATGATCACCAGCGCGTAGCCGATGCCGTAAGCGGCATTACCAATAAACGCAGTTAACGTTTCGTCGGCGCGACCGCGACGCATGACGTTGCGCAGTACGCGTACCGCGGCGCTGATCACTAGGCGGCCGATGAAAAAGATCAGGATGCCAATCATGATCCGAGCGGCTTCCGGCAGGATTAAGGCAAGCCAGTGTTCTGGTATTTTCAAGTCATCAACTAAAAACCGCATTGCGTATTCCGCGATCGGGTGGGATCGATTAGTTTAGGCTGGGAACCGGCGCCGATGCCGTGGAGAAACGTCTGCATATGATGACTGCAACCGAACACGGGGACGAAGCATTGCCGGTGCACTATATCCGCGCCAATGACTTGGAGTTCGCGTATCTCGAAGCATTACCGGCATCCACCCCGAGCGCTAAGGCAGCACCGCTGGTTTTGGTGTTACACGGATTCCCGGATACCGCCCAGAGCTACGCCGAGGTGGTGCAGCAACTGGCGGACACAGGTTATCACGCGGTGGCGCCATTTCTGCGCGGCTACCAGCCGAGCGAGCTGCCGGAAGATGGCGATTATTCGGTGCTGGCCCTCGGCCGCGATGTCATCGCCTTGATGGAGCATTTCGGCGCGGATCAAGCATTTCTGGTCGGGCACGATTGGGGCGCTTTGGCGGCGTATGCCGCGGCTGCGCTGCGGCCCGATCGTATTCGCGGCATCGTTACGTTCGGCGTGCCGCATCCACGGCGAGTGCTATTGCGGCCGTCGCTGGCGCAGCTGACGGCGCTCGACTACGCGTTCAAATTTCAGTGGCCGTTATGGGCCGAGCGGCGCATCAAGATGAACGGCTTTGCCTGGTTGATCGACTTGGTAAAGCGCTGGTCACCCGATTGGACGCCGACAGAAGCCTATCTTGCGCAGCTGCGCACTGTTTTTGCTGACCCGGCACGGCTTAAGGCCGCGCTGGCGTATTACCGGGCGGTGCCGGGATTGCTGTTTACGCGCAACGCCTGGCAGTTCCTATTACATCCGATTCAAGCACCGGCGCGGGTTGTTTGCGGCGCGCGCGACGCCTGCATGCTGCCGTCGACATTTCAAGAATCTGAACATTTGTTTGGCGCCGACTACGAGTTGATCGAGATGAAAGGCGTCGGCCACGCGATGGTTCAGGAGGCGCCGCAGGAATTTGCAACATTAATTCTGGAATTCCTGAAGCGCCACTGAGTTCGGATGACTTACTTCGGCGTCATGCGTAGCGCGCCATCCAGTCGGATGGTTTCGCCATTCAGCATCACGTTATCGAAGATCTGTCCGACGAGCTGCGCATATTCAGCTGGGCGGCCGAGGCGCGGCGGAAATGGCACACCGCGACCAAGGCTTTCCTGCACGTCGGGCGGCATGCCGTCCATCATCGGTGTTTCGAAAATGCCGGGTGCGATCGTGACGACGCGAATACCGTTTCGCGCCAGTTCGCGTGCCAGCGGCAAGGTCATCCCAACGATGGCGCCTTTCGAGGCCGCATACGCTGCTTGACCAATCTGACCGTCAAACGCAGCGATCGACGCGGTGTTGACGATCACCCCGCGCTCGCCGTCGTCATTGGGGGCTTGCAGGCTCATTTGCTGCGCCGCGAGGCGGATAAAATTAAATGTGCCACCAACGTTGATTTGTAGGCAGCGGCTGAACGAAGCCAAGCCGTGTATTCGATCTTTGCCGAGCACTTTTTCGCCGATAACAATGCCGGCGCAGTTCACCAAGCCGTGCAAACCGCTAAACGCCTCGACGGCGAGGGCAACGGCGGCTTCGGCATCGGCTTCCACGGTGACATCGGCGCGAATAAACCGAACCGCAGGGCCCAGCTCGTTGATTAACGCCTGCCCAGCGACTTCATTGAGATCCGCAATAACCACTTTGCCGCCGCCATGCACCAAATGGCGGACGGTTGCGGCGCCCAGTCCGGAGGCACCGCCGGTGACAAGAAAAACATGCGCTTCGATTTTCATGAATGACCTTTTCTGAGATTTCGGCGAGCATCCGCTGCTCGCGCATTTTTAATGATGTGCAAATACTAGCGAATTACTTGCGAACGCCGATTGCAATGCGCACAACTTCCCGAGAATGGCCGTGGTTGCCGGATACCATTACGGTCGTCCAGCAGCCGATTGATGCGGAACTCGATGTACTCACGCCCGCTGAACGGGCATTGGTTGCGAACGCGGTGCCGCGACGGCGCACCCAGTTTGCCGCCGGGCGCGCTTGCGCACATGCGGCGCTGGCGCAGCTCGGTAAGCCCGCCCGCGAACTATTGCGACTAGAAAGCGGCGCGCCACAGTGGCCGCAGGGCATCGTCGGCAGTATCGCGCACTGTGACGCCGCGGCCTTGGCCAGCTGCGCTGATGCCGGCCGCTGGCAAGGTTTGGGGGCCGATGTCGAAATCGATGCCCCGTTTGCCGACGACATCGCCGAATACGTTTTAACTGCCGATGAGCGCGGGCACTATGCGCATTTGCCGGGTGGCGTCGCGTATTGGGGGTTGCTGGCCTTTAGCGCCAAAGAATGCGTACACAAATGCCTGCACCCGCTGCGCGGCGTGTTTTTGGAGTTCGACGAGGTGGCGATTGACGTTAACCCCAATACCCTGCGTTTCGAGCCAAGACCCTTGTCAGCCGCAGCGGACGCTGCTTTTTCCGGCTTGCGTTGTGACGGCCGCTGGCACCGGGCAGAAGGGTGCTTATTTACGGTGCTTGGTGTGGTGTAGAACAGACTTAGCTGCTGCACCCTCGCGTCAACGATGCGCAGTTGCTCGCTCAACGTGAATGCGCGCGCATTGGCAATGCTAAAACCCAGTCCAGCAGCAGCTTGATTATCGTTTCTCGGGTTGCCCGGCATGGGTACCGATATTCCAACGCCGGCAGATGATGTAGTGTGACTTGCGGATATGTGCGCAGAATCGGAAACGCATCGAGCAATTGCGTCGCGTAGATGTAGCTTCCTTCGCTCTGCGCCGTGTAGACATACAGCAACGACAATTCTCGGCGCATGAACTCGATCACATCAACCTGCATCTGACGCCGGGACGGCGTGCGGAAGTAGCGAATCTCTTCCGTGCGCACACCGTGTAATAGGCTGCCCGACTGCGGCGTGAAACGAGAGAGTGGCCGCAACGGGATATACGCGTGGCGGTTGACCCGCGTGAGCTGATGCAAGGCGCTGCTGAGCCACGAACGGCGGGTGCTGTAGCAATAGCCGTCAATGAATGCGGTGCCGACGATGCGTGGGTCAATCCGTGCCGCCTGATGCGCATCGTGTGCGCCGGAGTTGAAGCCGATGATGACGTAGCCGCTCGATACCGTTTGCGCGTCGAGCATGTCCATCGCCGAGCGTAAATCCGGCGCGTAAGCGACGGAGGCCCGGCCGGGTACGCGTTCGCTGTCGCCCAATTCGGCGTTGTCCAAACGCAGGCTCGCGTAGCCGGAATTGGCGAGCGCGCGCGCCAATTCGACGTGAAGGCGGCCCGGCCCAATCCGATGATCGACGCCGGTGTTGGGGATCAGCACGGTCGGCCGGCTGGGGTCGTGCGTTTCCGGCAGTGACAATATCCCGAACAAGGCGCCACTTTCGCCAAATGCCAGCGCCTGCTCGTTCATGGCAACACGCTCGCCAACTGCCGGGCGACGACACCAAACGATGCCGATGGCAGCCACGGCGAATTGAGCCGCTCAACATCGCCCCAATGGCTAGGGTCGGGTAGCCGCAATGATTGCGCACGCTCCGGTGGCGGCCGATCTCGGCTGACAAAGATATGGCGGTTGGCGATGTCTTCGCGCAACCCTGCGAGTTCGGCCGTCGGGCGAGCGAGTGCGGGCGGCCAGTCGTAACAGAGGAGCTCATCCGGCGCCTGAACCAAGCTGGCACCGCGCCGCTGCCGCTGCAAGCGCATTTTTTCTCGTAGCTCTTCCTGTAGGTAGTGCAGATTGCTGACATAAACGGCACCGGTCGGCGGGGCATCCCATAACGCGATAGCATCGGCGAGTACCGTGCCCGTGGCCACCGCCTGTTGTGCCAATAGGGCGCCAAAACGCAGGCCCAGCACGCAGAGATATTCGGTGCCGGTGGTGGCGCGCAGCTCGCGCGCGGCATAACGCGTGTCTTCGAGCCAAGCTTCAAGGCTGACTAAACGGCTGTCACCGCCGGAGTCGCCCGTGCCGGAATAATCGAAGCGCAGCGCCGCAAACCCATTGTGATTAAGTGTTTGCGCCAATTGCCGCAGGCCGCGGTAGGCGCGTTGGTATTCGATGCCCCAACTCGGGCAGATCAGGATCCCGGTACGGCGCATTGCACCTACCGGACGATGGAGCATGCCAAATAACGGCTGCGCTGCCGGTCCGAAATAAAGAGGGGTGTTCATGCCGAAGGTTGCGAGCGGCAATCCATCCCTGGACGTTGAACAATCGTAGCTGCGCCTTTGGCGGCGGGTGAGCGCTGGCACCCGGCGCTCCGTCGGCCGACCTGCGCAGCGCGCGAGTTACGGTTCACAGAGATCACGAAGGCGTGCATGCGTGGAATTCGGCTTTGCGTTGAAGATGAACAAAGGGAATTATCCGAGAGCAAATCGCATGCAAGTAAGTCTTTCGATGAACGGCCAGAATGACCGGACGGCAGCACCCATACACGGGCGTTGCCGCCGGAATCTACTTGCTTATTACTTAACGGTGACGGTGATCTTGTCCGACACCAGCGGCGGATTGAACGGCACGTGGAGATAATTGCCGAATTCCAATTGCAGCGTATGCGGGCCCGACGCCAATTCCAGCACGGTTTCGGTTTGGCCCTTGCCGAAGTGGTGGTAATGCTCATCGACCGGGATCGGCGCATCCGGCGGGGCAACGTCGCCGTCGACGATCAAATGATGATGGCCGCTGTTCGGCTTGTCTTCGCCAGCCGGTGCGATTTCGATCCCGTCAGCGCCAAACTTCACGGTAACCGGGCTGGTTACTTCGGCGCCGTCTTTCAGGTCGACGAAATAGACTTTCGCGCCTTCCGGTGCTGGTGCTGATTTCAATTCGGCCGGTGCTTCTGCAGGGGCAGCTGCTACGGGTTCAGCCGCAGGCGGCGCGGGTGTTTCTTCGGCCTTCTTCGAGCAGGCCGACAGGGCGAGTACAACCGATAACGCGAGCGGTAATGCGTAAATTTTGCGCATGTTTAGATTTCCTTAATGAGCGTAACGGGGCGGGTGTTAATGCCAGCGGAAGCATAGCGCCGAATGCCGGCGTTGTGACGGCCTGATCGGCAATCGCATATACTAGCGGCCGTTTGATACGGCGCTCCGGTTGCGCCCCTGCCAAAGCTGGTTGTAGATCCTTCTTTCAGCAGCAAACACCTCGCCGCGCCATTCGGGCGCGCTCGAACCCCATCATCTCCGCCTGAACCGGCTCTTGCGTATAACCGCAGGCTGTGGTGGCCTTTGGAGATTCAACGAATGTCGTTTGCTGAACTGGGCCTCGCGCCCGAATTGCTGCGTGCTATTGCCGATGAAGGCTATACGCAGCCCACACCGATTCAAGCACAATCGATTCCGCTCGTTCTAGCGGGCCGGGATTTACTCGGCGCCGCACAAACGGGCACCGGTAAGACGGCTGCCTTCACGCTGCCGATTTTGAACAAGCTCATTGCCACCCCCCCGACGGGCGCCCAACGCCAAGTGCGGGTATTGGTTTTGGTGCCAACGCGGGAGCTTGCGGCGCAGGTTGGCGAGTCGATCCGCACTTACGGCCGTCATCTGCCGGCGGTGAAGACCGCGATCATCTTCGGCGGCGTTGGCATTAATCCGCAGATTGATCAGCTACGCCGCGGTGTCGACATCGTTGTCGCTACCCCGGGTCGCTTGCTCGACCATTTGCAGCAGCGCACGGTTAATCTGTCTGGCATCCAAATGCTGGTGCTGGATGAAGCCGATCGCATGCTCGATATGGGCTTTATCCGCGATATCCGCCGCGTGATCGCGGTGTTGCCGAAACAGCGGCAGAATCTATTGTTCTCGGCGACCTTTAACAACGATATCCGCGGCCTAGCCGAAAGCTTGTTGAACAATCCGGCCAGCGTTGAAGTTGCAGCGCGCAACACCACGGCTGAGCGTGTTGAACAGCGCGTCCATTTCGTCGATAAATCGCGCAAGACCGCGTTGATTGCCCACTTGGTGAAAGCGGGCGATTGGCAGCAGGTGCTGATTTTTACGCGTACCAAACATGGCGCTAATCGTTTGGCCGAGCAGTTGATGCGCGAAGGCATTGTTTCCGACGCGATTCATGGCAATAAATCACAGAATGCCCGCACCCGCGCATTGGCCGACTTTAAGTCCGGCAAGGTACGCGTGCTGGTGGCCACCGATATCGCTGCGCGCGGAATCGACATCGATCAACTGCCGCACGTCATCAATCACGAATTGCCCAACGTTCCGGAAGACTATGTGCACCGGATCGGCCGCACCGGCCGTGCCGGCGCCGAAGGCGAAGCGATCAGCTTAGTCAGCGGCGATGAGCGGGCATTTTTGAAGGATATCCAACGCCTGCTGCGGCGCGAAATTCCGGTCGTCGTCATTCCGGGTTTTGAAGTTGGTTCGGCGCCAAGCGCGGCTGAACTCGCAACCCGTGCCGCGCATCCGGAGCGTGAGCGTCCGCCGCTTGCGCCGGGTAACGACCGTGGCAACCAGCAACGCCGTCGTTCCAGCGCGCCGCGCTCGAATGGCAATAACAACAATGGCGGCGGCAACAGCCGTCCGGCGGCGCGCGCCAACCCCCAGGCCAACCGCGGTAGCGGCCGACCGGGTGGCCAAACCACGCAGCGCGCACGCTGAGTCCGCCGCTGAAACGCCTAGAAACAACCCGCACAGCGGGCGTCGGTCCGGTTTCGCCGGGCCGCGTCCGCGCGTATTAAGAGGAGTGATCGATGAAACGCATTTACGCTGGTAACTTGCCGGCTGACACCACTGAAAAAGAACTGACCGAGCTGTTTTCGGCCTTCGGACGCGTCCGCTCAATCAAGCTGGCGCACGATGTTTTTTCTGGCAAGTGCCGCGGTTTTGGCTTTATCGAAATGGAAGGGCATGAAGCCCGCGCCGCGATAGGCGGCCTGAACGGCAAAGATTTGCGCGGCAATTTACTGCGTGTAAACGAAGAACGTGCGAAGGACGATAAGCGCGGCGGCGGCGCCCGCCGCTACTAACTCGTCAGCGGTAAAATAAGCCGGGCTCGCGTATTGCGACTCCGGCTTTTTTGTCGGTGATCGAGCGAATAAGAAAGAAATTAGTCCAACGCCTCTGGATCACTGTCTTCATCCAGCGCGTAGTCGCCGGCTTCAAACGCGGCGATGACCTGCATCGCTTCGTCAAACCGGTGCGCCGGTACTTGCACCCGCACGCCCCCGAGCGCACTCGATAACAGTCGGTACGCTTGCACCAAATGCGCATCGGCAAGGCTGGCGGGAATGCCCTCGGATTGTAAAAGCCCCTGTAACAACTGGGCTTCCGTCGGATCGTCAAAACGGGCGACGGTTTTTAGGTCGCCACCGTCTCGTTGCAGCGAGGTAGGTGCCATTAGGCTGCCGTCAGTTCCCGCACACCGTTCGGCCCGCCGAGGAGCAGCACGTCGGCAGGCCGGCGCGCGAATAAGCCGACGGACACAACACCGGCGAGCAAGCCGATCTCCGCTTCGAGCGCAAAGGCATCCAGGATCGTCAGATTGCGGACGTCGAGAATGACGTTGCCGTTATCGGTGGTGAAGCCTTCGCGCAGCACCGGCTGGCCGCCGAGCGCGACCAGTGCCCGCGCAACATAGGCGCGCGCCATCGGAATGACCTCCACCGGCAGCGGAAACGTACCGAGTTGCTGCACCAGCTTCGATTCATCGGCGATACAAATAAATTTTTTGCTGGCCGCGGCGACGATTTTCTCGCGCGTTAGCGCGCCGCCGCCGCCTTTGATCAATTGCAGATGGCTGTTGCTTTCATCGGCGCCGTCGACATAAATCGACAAGGTGCCGGCGTTGTTCAGATCCACCACCGGAATGCCGATCGCGCGCAGGCGCGCGCTGCTGGCTTCTGATGACGACACCGCGCCGGGGATGTCGTTTTTAAGCGCAGCCAGGGCATCGATGAAGAAATTCACCGTCGAACCGGTGCCGACGCCAAGTAGCTCGCCCGGTTGCACATACTTCAGCGCCGCCTCGGCTACAGCGCGCTTGGCCTGATTTTGATCCATTCCAACCTCGGTTATAAAAATGCAGGGGCGTACTGGCGGGAACCGAATAGCGCCGAGCCGATACGAACCCAAGTCGCACCCTCTTCGATCGCGACTTCAAAGTCGTCCGACATGCCCATCGACAGCGTATCAAAGTCGGCGCCAACCGCGCCGCTGTTGCGGATCACCGTGTGCAAGATACGTACCGCGCGGAACGCCAAGCGTGCGTCCTCAGCGTCGCTAACTGCGGCGGGGATGCACATCAAGCCGCGCAGTCGTAACCGGGGCAATGCGGAAATTTCAGCGCAAAGGGCCGCCGCGGCCTCCGGCGCGCAGCCGGCTTTGCTGGCCTCACCGGAGATATTCACCTGTACGCAGATATTTAACGGCGCCTGCGTGGTTAACCGCTGATCGGACAAGCGCTGGGCAATCTTTAAGCGATCCACCGCGTGCGCCCAATCAAACGTAGCAGCCACCGCAGCCGTTTTATTGCTTTGAATCGGGCCGATAAAGTGCCAACACAGCGGCCGCAGCGCCAGCGCTTCAACGCGCGGAATTTTCTCCAGCGCCTCTTGCAGGTAGCTCTCGCCAAAATTTTGTTGATCTAAGGCGGCGAGCGCGGCGAGGGCGTCTGCCGGGAAGGTTTTGCTTACGGCAATCAGCCCGGCTGAAGCCGGATCACGGCCGCTGCGTGCGCAGGCTGCGGCGATCCGCGTCCGAATATCAGCCAGGTTGCCCTTTATGTCATGCATCGCGCTTGCCGTTGTTCCTGAATGTAGATAATTTGCCTACTTTCTGCAGCATAGCTGTCGGCAGCCGCGTTTTAATCAAGGGGATCATTTTGGATATTTCACAGCTGCTGACTTTCAGCGTGAAGCAGGGTGCGTCGGATCTTCACCTTTCTGCCGGGGTTGAACCGATGATTCGTGTTGATGGTGACGTCAAACGCATCAACCTGCCGCCGATGGAGCACAAGGACGTTCACGCGATGTTGTACGACATCATGAACGACAAGCAGCGCAAGGCCTACGACGAGTTTCTGGAAACCGATTTTTCATTTGAAATTCCGGGTCTTGCCCGTTTTCGCGTCAACGCATTTACGCAAGCGCGTGGCGCTGGCGGCGTGTTCCGGACCATTCCGTCAAAGATTCAATCGCTCGAAGACTTGAAGTGCCCACCAATTTTTAAGGATATTGCCGAAACCCCGCGCGGCTTGGTGCTTGTTACCGGGCCCACCGGCTCGGGTAAATCCACCACGTTGGCGGCGATCATCAACCACATCAATGAAGCCGATTACGGCCATATTTTAACGGTTGAAGACCCGATTGAGTTCGTTCATCAGTCGAAGAAATGTTTAATTAATCAACGCGAAGTTCACCGCGATACACTCGGCTTTAACGAAGCCCTGCGTTCGGCGCTGCGCGAAGATCCTGATGTCATCTTGGTCGGCGAAATGCGCGATCTCGAGACGATCCGTTTGGCGCTGACCGCCGCAGAAACTGGGCACTTGGTGTTCGGAACTTTGCATACGACGAGCGCTGCCAAGACGATTGACCGCGTTGTCGATGTATTTCCGGCGGCGGAAAAAGACATGGTTCGCGCGATGTTATCGACCGGTTTGCGCGCGGTTATCGCCCAAACGCTGCTGAAACGTCGTGGCGGCGGGCGTGTCGCGGCACATGAAATCCTAATCGGCACCCCGGCTGTGCGTTCTTTGATCAAGGAGAACAAGATCGCGCAGATGTATTCGACGATTCAGACCGGCGCCAAGGACGGCATGCAGACGTTGGACCAAAATCTGAAAGAGTTGGTGAAGAAAGGTTTGGTTGAAGTGTCCGAGGCGCGAGCCAAGGCCGAAAACAAGCTCGATTTCGCTGGTTAACGATCCGCGGCACGCGCGCAGGAACTGATATGGAACGCGACGAAGCGATTAAATTTATCCAGCATCTGCTGGTGCAAATGAAGCACAAGGGCGGTTCGGACTTGTTCATCACTGCGGGCTTCCCGCCGGCGATCAAGCTCGACGGGCAGCTGACGCCGGTGACCGAGAAACCGCTATCCGGCGAAAATTCGGCGATGTTGATTCGCGCGCTGATGAGCGATCGCCAGGTTAAGGAATTCGAAGCCCATAACGAATGCAATTTCGCGATTAGCCCGCCCGGTATCGGCCGCTTCCGCGTCAGCGCGTTCGTGCAAATGGGTTGCGTTGGTGGCGTACTGCGTACGATCACCACTGAAATTCCAACGCTTGAGCAGCTCGGCTTGCCCGAGCGCTTGAAAGACATCGTGATGGCCAAACGCGGCCTGATTTTAATGGTCGGCGCGACCGGTTCCGGTAAGAGCACCTCGATGGCAGCCATGCTCGGCCATCGCAACGCCCATAGCCGCGGCCACATCATCACGATTGAAGACCCTGTTGAATACGTGCATCCGCATCTCGGCTGTATGGTTACCCAGCGCGAAGTTGGCGTTGATACGCAAAGCTGGGAAAACGCACTGAAAAACACGCTACGACAAGCGCCAGACGTGATTCAGATCGGCGAAATTCGTACCCGCGAGACGATGGAATACGCGATTAACTTTGCTGAAACCGGGCATCTTGTGCTTTCGACCTTACACGCCAACAGCTCCAACCAAGCGCTGGACCGCATCATCAACTTCTTCCCAGAAGAAAAGCGCGAGCAGCTGTTGATGGATCTTTCGCTGAACTTGCGCGCGGTCATTTCGCAACGTCTGGTGCGGCGCGAAGGCACGGGCCGTGTGCCGGCGATGGAAATCATGCTGAATACGCCGCTGATCGCGGATTTGATCTTCAAAGGCGAGGTCGTCGGCATCAAAGAGGTCATGGGCCGTTCCAACGAACAGGGCATGATCACATTCGATCAATATTTGTTTGATCTGTTCGAGCGCGGCACCATCAACTATGAAGAAGCGATCCGTAACGCCGATTCGCAGAATGAATTGCGCCTGAAGGTAAAACTAGAATCCGTCCGTGCGCGCGAAAATCTCTTTGAGGATGCCTTCGTCAAACGAATGCAGATGAAGAAAGAAGACGAGCGCGAGCAAATCCTGCGCCGCTAAAAATCCATGCTTAAAATTCTGCCGTACCTGAAGCTCGCGATCGAAAAAAGCGCGTCTGACATCTATTTCACCACCGGTGCGCCAGCGATGTTGCGCATCGAAGGCGACATGCATCCCGTTGGCAAAACGCTTTTGACGGCCGAATTCATTCGCGAACTGGCGTTATCAATTCTGACGCCCGAGCAGCAAGAGTATTTGCAAAAACATCTGGAAATCGACTTCGCGACCGAAGCCGGCGGCCTCGGCCGCTTCCGGGTCAACGTTTTTAATCAGCGCAACTCGCTGGCAATGGTGTTGCGCTACGTGCGTTCGGAGATTCCGCGGCTCGCTGATTTAGCAATGCCGGAAGGCATGCGCGATCTTGCCATGCTCAAGCGCGGCATGATTTTAATGGTCGGCGCCACCGGCTCCGGTAAAAGCACGACGCTGGCGGCGATGCTCAATCATCGCAATGAAAATTCCGCTGGCCATATTCTGACGATCGAAGATCCGATCGAGTTCGTTCATCCCAATAGACGCTCGATTGTGAATCAGCGCGAAGTGGGCGAGGACACCATCAGCTACGAGCGGGCGTTGCAATCCAGCCTGCGCGAAGCACCTGATGTGATCTTTATCGGCGAGGTGCGTAAACGCGAGACGATGGACGCCTGCATTCAGCTCGCGAACACCGGCCATTTGGCGATTTCGACCTTGCACGCGAACAATGCTTACCAAGCGCTGCAGCGCATCGTCAATCTGTATCCAGATGACATGCGCAGTCAGCTTTATCTCGATCTTGGCTTAACGCTACGGGCCATCATCTCGCAGCGCCTCGTCCGTCGCCGTGATGGTCGACGCATTGCGGCGGTAGAGGTGATGGTCAACACCCCATATATCCAAGATTTGATTATTCGCCAACGCATTGACGAAATTCCGGAGGCGATGAATCAGTCGTCTGACCGCAATATGTTGACGTTCGATCAGTCGCTGTACCGGATTTATAAAAGTGGCGAAATAGAGCTGGAAGAAGCATTAGCCAACGCAGATTCCCGCACTAATCTCGAAGCCAAGATTAATTTTGGCGTTTGAGCGCCGAAACAGTTGCTAGATGGCGGTATAAGCACTAGAATTCGCCCTCTTTTTCCGACGTCACCTGCGGCACGCAGTAAGGTGACCGAACAATAATTGCCCCACCAGGGGTCACGAGCAGGTCAATGAAAACCTATTTTGCAACCAACGAGAACGCCAAGCGCGACTGGACGGTTATTGATGCTGAGGGCGTAGTCCTCGGTCGTCTCGCCTCCGAAGTCGCCCGCCGGCTGCGCGGCAAGCACAAGCCGGAATTTACTCCGCATATCGATGTTGGCGACTACGTCGTCGTCATCAATGCCGACAAGATCAAAGCCACCGGCAACAAAGCCGAGGGTAAGGTCTACTGGCGCCATACCGAATATCCGGGCGGCATCAAGTCGACGACGCTGGGTAAGATGATGGCTGAACATCCCGAGCGCGTCATCGAAAAGGCCATCAAAGGCATGTTGCCGAAAGGACCGCTGGGCTACGCGCAGTTCCGCAAGCTCAAGGTTTATGCCGGTGCCGAGCATCCGCACACGGCGCAGCAGCCCACCTCATTCACGCTTAAAGGTTAATCATGGCCACGCTCAAGCAGCCCGCTGACCAGCATTACGGCACCGGTCGCCGCAAAACGGCCTCCGCACGTGTTTTCATCCGCCCGGGTAAGGGCGATATCAGCGTCAACGGCAAAACCGTTGAAGACTATTTCGGCCGCGAAACCTCGCGCATGCTGGTTCGCCAGCCGCTCGAAATTTCCGATGCGCTGACTCGCTTCGATATCAAGATCACCGTTTCCGGCGGCGGCCCCAGTGGCCAAGCCGGTGCGATCCGTCACGGCATTACCCGTGCGCTGATCCAATATGACGAAGCCCTGCGTCCGCCGCTACGCGCCGCCGGTTTGGTTACCCGCGATGCGCGTGAAGTCGAACGTAAGAAAGTCGGCTTGCACAAAGCACGTCGCGCACCGCAGTTCTCGAAGCGCTAATCGTATCCTGGCAGCAAGTGCGAACTTGCTGCCCTGTTTTACGGTGTATGCTTCGCACTGCCAGTTTATTGGGAGATCGTCTAATGGCAGGACAACAGATTCTGACTCTGTTTATCTAGGTTCGAGTCCTAGTCTCCCAGCCAATAGTTGTTCCGAAGCGGTTCGATACGGTCCGGCTTCGACACTAAGCCCCGCTAAATGCGGGGTTTTTTGTGCCTGTAGCTTCCGAAGGATGCCGATTAGAGCCGGAAAAACGTGTGTAGTAATTTGTGTAGTAAAGATGCACGGCGGACTGTTTTACTACACACTTCAGGGGAAGTTCCAACCTGGTACTACACATGGGAACCAAGCTGACGGACCTGGAAGTCCGTAACGCCAAGCCACGGCAGGAAAAATACGCACTGTCGGCCGGCCACGGTCTCACCCTGATCGTGATGCCGGACGGCTCAAAGTATTGGCGCCTACGCTATCGCTTCAGTGGCAAGCCCAAGATGATCGCCGTCGGCAAGCCTTACCCCGAGACGACTCTCAAGGCGGCAATCGCCAAAGCCGCCGCCATGCGAGCGATGATTGCCGATGGCCTTGACCCTGCGGATGAGCGCCGGACTGAGCGGTTGACGCAGCGCGAAAAGGCCGCCAACACCTTCGGCGATGCCGCCGACGCCTGGCACACATTCCGGATCGGTGCCTGGAACGCCAAGACTGCGGAGCAGGCCCGCACCTATCTCGACAAGGATATTTTGCCCAAGCTGCGGCCCCGTCCACTCGACAACATTTCGCCCAAAGAGCTGGGTGTGCTCGTAGCCGCTATCGAGAAGCGGGGCGCTTACGACGTGGCCAAGAAAGCCCGTCAATGGCTCAAGGCCATCTACAGCTTTGCGCGTGCCAACGGTTGGACCGCCAACGACCCGGCGCGAGACCTCGGCGCCATTGCCCAGCCTGGGCCGGGTTCCAAGAACTACGCCCACCTGACGCTGGACGAACTGCCGACGTTCCTGAACGCGCTGGAAGGTTACGAAGCATCCACCCTGGTGAAGTGCTGCGCCAAACTGGCCCTGTGGACTGCGAATCGCCCTGGCGTCACGCGCAGCGTCAAATGGTCTGAGCTGGACCTGGAAGCGGGCATCTGGACCATCGACAAGGGGCGGGAGGGGATGAAGCGAGGCTACTTTCACCTGACCCCGCTGCCCAGCCAAGCGATTGCAATGCTGCGAGAGATTCAGCCGGTCAGCGGGCACTTCGAATACGTGTTCATCGGCCGCAATGACCCTCGCAAGCCGATCAGTGACGGCGCCATCGCGGGCATGATCAAACGCATCGGCTACCGGAACAAACAGACCATGCACGGCTTCCGGCACCTGATCAGCACGGCACTGAACGACAAGGGCTACGCCGAAGACTGGATCGAGAGGCAGTTGGCGCACGGCGACCCGGACAAAATCCGTGGCACCTACAACAAGGCGCAATATCTGGAGCCGCGGCGCAAGATGATGCAGGACTGGGCCGATCTGCTTGACCGCGTGGCGTCCGGCGAAAGCAACGTGACGCCGATCCGGCGCGGCCCAGCTCAAACCCTGACGGCCACATGAAAGCGTGCCAGGCCTTGACTTGGCTCAAATTGTCAGCCCCCCGATGGCGGCTTGGGGCCGCTTACAGCCCTTTTCTGCCAGTTGCGAGCGGCCGCTTCGGAGTGGCGAAATGGAGTCCACCGTGTTGCTGCCCGTACTGGACCAGCGTGCTGAGCGGATAACTGCCACGCGATTAATCGGGATAGTATTCGGCAGTCCAAGCGAATCGACATTGCTTATCGGATTGCCGCCGACATAGGCATTATATGGATGCGGAAAACGTAAACATGTATGTAGGTGTGACCCCAGTACAGCCGTTCCGATAAGCCATTCTGCCAATTTCGTAAAGATTCGCCTGGATTTCGCCTGCTTTTGACCAAAGCATTCCCTGCGACAGTGCTTTACGTTTACGTTTTTTTTGAGCTAGCCATTTAGCTCACGCCGGTCCTGGCCATACCTTCATTGCCGCGGCGCATAGCTTTACAGCACGGCCCTTGATGGCAGCTTCGTCCCAATCCGGCGCTGTCATCAGGATGCGGTTCAAGCTCAGGTTGGAGTGCTCGAAGAACATCTCCCGCTTCTTCTCGAACGCGCAGTGCTTCGCCGACCGATTCAGGCCGTAGTGCGCCAGGGTGAGGTTACCGATGGTGGGGATGGCCAGCTCGCGCTCCGCGATGCCGTCGCGTTCCTTGTCCTCTGACAGCCAGTGATTCTCCTTCGCGACGATAGCCTGGCTCAGCGTCACCGCCTTTCCGTTGTAGGGCCAGTGCTGGTACCAGGACTGGGGCATGACATGATCGACGTCGAGGTCCGCGATCAGGAGGTTGCCGTCGAATTCGGTGCGTGCGCCGCGGAGTCCGGATTCGAGATCGACCAGTACCGCTTTGATCCTCTTCGGGTCGAGAGCCCCTGGATACAGCTTCGAGTTCGCAAGGTGGTGTTGGAAGTCGGCATCCTTGGGCCAGCGCGACGCGTCGCCGCTGAGTTCGGCCAAGGCCGAGAAAAATGCCTTGCTGTCGACGACATCCGGCAGGCCTTTCAGCAGGTTGAGGAACACGTTGTTGAGGTTCTTCGTGGTCAGGCCGCACACGGCGCGCCTGACCAGGTACGACATGATGTAGCCGTAGATCCGCTCCTTCTCCTCGTCGGTCGCGGCACTGTCGGCGACGGCCACTGCGAGGGGGTGAACGGTGCTGGCCTCCCAGGGTGCGAGGCGCCGGCCGAATTTGGCGATCAGCGTTTGTGCGTTCGACGACGTCAGGTCTCGGTAGTGGGCAGCAAGCCGGACCAGCGTGTTGAGCTGCGCTTCGGCCGACAGCGTCTTCGCGCCCTTGCCTGCGAAGCGCTGATATTCGGCATAAAGCCTACTGAGGTCGACTTCCGACCGCGTAGCGGCAGCGACGGCGACTTGGAAGAACCACTCGCGGTTCGGCCGGGTGATGCGGCCGCGGCTTGAGACCTCGTCCCAGAAGCCGTTCTCGAAGTCTTGCCACAGATCGTTGTAGAGGACCTGGCCGTCGGCCCCCTCTCGGTCGGCCCTCATGAAGATGAAGTTCCGAATGAGATCGGAGGCGTGCAGTACGGCCCCGCGCCCGTTCATGGTCTCAAAAATGACCTGCGCGTCGTCCTCCGGCCCCAGACTGATGACGATGAATTTCAGGTCCTGGAGGACCGACATTGCGAGGTATCGCAGCCGAATCGACCGCTCCTCTTCCGGCGCGGCCACAACCCAGCGCTTGATCGCGTTGCAGAAGAAGTAAACGGCCGCCAGCGACAGCGGCTTCCGACCGGCAACCCGCAACGTGCCCTGGTTGGTGAAATGCGCGGGGTAGGCGACGTTCAAGTCGAGGACGCTGTTGCACGCCGAGGTCTGCTTGTAGTCGGGCTGATCGGCAAAGGTCGGCCAGAGCTTGTAGGCCTCCATCACCTTGTTGCGCATCGACGACTCGTCAGAATTCCGCATGCACTTCTGCATCGACGGCCGGACCTCGGGAGCATTCAGCTCGCGAGCGACCAGAACGATGGCTTGCATGACGAACTGCAGCGTCGTCATCCGCTGCTGGCCGTCGATGATGTGCACGATCTCAAGGCCTAACAGGCCTTCACGCTTCTGGGGCTCGAGAACGACCGCGCCCATGTAGTGGGGCGGTGGCTCCTCATCGTTGAGGAGCCGGGCCTCGGTTTTCTCGAGGATGTCCTCCATGAGCCGTGCCCATTGGCCTCCCTCAGACCAGACGTATTTACGCTGATAGAAGGGCACGCGATAGCACCTGTCCAGCGAGAAGATTTGCTGGACGCTCATGGTGTCGGATTTCAAAGTTGGCCCCCGCCGGTTTTTGATCCCGAGATATTGCCTCAATACCCGCTGGCCGACCGGAAATAATGCCTTTGAGTTCGTTGAGTATCACCCCATGATGCGATATGGGCTCGGTCCGGAAGTCCGATATCGGAGTGGGGCGGAAGATGGGAAACGATGAGCTTATGGTTTTGTGGCCCAGGCACCCGGTTCCGTGTGCCCTGGCGATCGTCGGTACCAGCGCGCAGGGAGCGCTTCTCAATGAACTAGAGCGTGCTCAGGCGAAGGCGATTTACACCGTTTCCGCCATCATCTCCGACCACGTACCGCTGGGTGGCTCGCTGCAGGACTCTATCTCCCACCCTCCGCAAAACACGATCGGCCTCCCCAATGGCCCGCTGACCATCTACCTGCATCACGGACGGCACAATGCCGTTTATTTCGACCTTGTGCCGGATGATCGTCGCCGGTTGCAAACCATCCAAGTGGAGGTCGAGTCGACCTCTCCCCACGCCGCAATTCAGGCGGCCCGCACCGAGATCAACCAGCTACTCGACAGCCTCCAGCGCCGTGTCTGGTTGCCGCTGGTGATCGCCAGGCTCGAGCTGTTCGACGCCAACAAGCAACTCCTCGGCTACCAGTTGCAGCTTCCGTTTTCCGCCGGCATCGAGATAGGCCCGCTTGGCGGCATCCATCAGTACCCCGTTTTCGCTGAAAGGGAAGCGCTCGTCCGAGAGGCGGTCTGCAGTTCGAGTCCGTACTACCGGTTGCTCTGCGCTTTCCGCCTCTACGATGGGTTTGCACAGCTTCGGACGTGGCTGAAACAAACCGGCGAGAAGCTCGGAGTAGATGCTCCATTGCCCAAGGAGATGAAGGTCGATCCCGACCTGCTGACAGGGCTCGGATTCAAGCCGGAATTCTGCGAGGGGATAAGAACTGTCCACGACCTGTTCGGCAAGCTCACCAAGATGCGAAACGGAGTTGCACACTTTCTTCTCAATAACGAGAACCAACCGTTGCACCTCTCGGACGGCAACACCTACCTCGAATGCTCAGCCGCGGCGGCCGCCACGGTCCACTACAGCTTCGAGACACTGCGTATGTTCGAGGCTTATTTCTCCGAGCACCTCGGCGGCAAGCTTGCTCGGGGCAGCATCCTGCCGATGATCAATCAGCGGGCGCAGTTCCGCATCAAGGCTTAGCTTGAAGACCACCGGCTGCGGCGTAGGGTAGCCGTCCGCTGGGAGCGGACCGAGTTGCCGCCGCTCGTGTTCTGGGAGCCGCTCCAGGCACCGGTGGCTTTGAGGCCGCCTTCCGAATGGGCGTCTCTCTACCGGAACGATGCGTAGCCGGCTAATTTGTGTGGAGCAACCAAGGCGACTTCAGATGGATAGGGAACAACTAATTGATCTGACTCAGCGATTCGTCCAGCTACAGGAGGCGATCCGCGGTGACCGATTCCACGCCCGAAGCCAGGACGCTGGAGCAATCCAGGAGATTCTGGGAATCCGGTTGTCACCCGGCGAACTGCTGGTCCCCGAAAAAGTGTCGCGGGAAGCACTCACGCTGATCCGCCTGGGTGGCATGGCCATCAGGGCCTTCCAGCGAGATGCCGCCGAATCGATGCAGCAGCAGATCGACATTGCAGATGGGCAGGCCGAGCTGTTCAGCTTGTTCGAGAAAGCTTTCAGGGCTTTTGTTGGGTGTTCGTACCAGCAATTCAGCTCCGACATGGAAATCAAAAGCCGCGTTTTGGACAGGGTCAAAAACAACCCGAAGAAAGTCAGAGAACAATTCAACGCGGCAGCTAGCGAGCTTTCGGATTTTTATCGCCGCCACGGTTCTGCAATCTATGGACACGCCAAGGCTCTTGGGGGGCTAAAGCTTGTATTGGGCGGCCAGCGCAGCTTCGGCCCATCCGCGTTGGCGGGCGTCCAGAAGATGGGGCTCTATGTCGATACCCAACTCATTGCCGATCCGATCTACCCTTTCCTCGAAGGCGATCTGCATCTAAACGCGCTGCACCTGCAGCTTATGATCGCGCTGCGTAACGTCCTGCAGCTGAAGCCGCTGGTCGATGCGCGCTTGCCGGTGCCGCCGGTGTTGGTCTTCCCGAGCTTCGAGAAGCTGCTCGAGGCCAACGATGTACAGACCCAGGCTGGGATCAACGAACTGATCGTCAAGGTCGTCGCGCCGCACTTGAGTGGGGTACCCACGACGTTTGAAGAATTGATGCTATACGCGGGTGACCATTCTGACGAGGTCATTACTCGGCTGCTGGTCGAGCGACTTTTTATCCCTCCGGGTGTTTCTCCAAGAACGGTTTTGACCCCACAAGAGGCGGTGGATCAGTATTTCTCGGAACTGGCCGGCGTTCGGGATACCGACATGCTGCGAAAAATGCGCACGCTGAAGCCCGGCGTCTTGGCCCTGATATGCGCGACCGACCGTCTGCAGCCTCAGTACCATCTGATTGAGAACAGCGGCGAGTTAAATGCACAGCCAATGCTGACTCAGCCAGTCCACTGGCACTTTTTTGAGAAGTGCGCACAAGCCTCAGCACTCGAAATGCGTCGAGCGGATGTGCTCTCGGCCCAAGCATTCAACACCGTCAAGGCATTGCAAAACGACGGCCTGAGCTGGCTCAGCAACATACCGGTGCCGATGTTAGCCGAGCTGCTAAAGAACCAAGAAAACGCCGCATTCCGTGAGGAACTGGCCAAGCACACCGCGATCCTGACGGCTGCGGGCATTGATGACATGGAGCGCGTGACGCCAGCGGTCATGCATGGCATCTCGTCCATGGTGCAAAAACACCAGAAAACCATCGCCGAGATCGAGGCCCGATACGCACCAAAATATGCGTCTACCGGCATTTTCGGCGGAGCGACGTTGGCGCTCGGATTTGCAGCTCAGTTTCTCCCTGCCGTCGGCATTTTGGGAGCGGCGGCTCCTGCCGTTACCGCGCTGGGCGCCGGCGTGGCCTATGGCAGGGACAAAATCCTGGAGCTGAGCGAAAAAAAGAAAGCTCGCCGGTCCCTGCTCGGTGTTCTGGCCACGGTCGATCGGGACGCTGCCGACTAGTGGACTGTAACAATTGATTCGATAGTATTATCACCCCTATGGAGGGTGAGATGAAACTGACGAAGAGCGAAGTAGCGGAGCTGCAGCGGCAGGTGAGCGCGCGGGGTGGGCGCGTTGATAGC
>JALNYU010000007.1 GCA_023229645.1 Nevskia sp.
CCGACCTGAAAAGGAAACTCATGAAGTACATCCGGCACTACAACAAACAAGCCAAACCCGTAAAGTGGAAATACTTCAATACGTCACGCCGAATCACTACCTAATTAATTGTTACAGGCCACTAGCACTCAACTATAGACTTACAGCGGAACAGTAATGGCGCTAACTTTCGACAGCGAATTGCCCTCGCCTCGAAACTTCCACTGATTGTTTTGTCCGTTCCGTTCTCTGTCAAGAATGTGTTTGTAGGCCCCGCTCATCATCGGCCTTTCTGCTCCTTCAACCACGCATCAACCTGCGCTTCCATGACCGGCAACGGCATCGCGCCCTGGGTCAAAATAACCTTGTGGAATTCACGCAGATCGAATTTATCGCCGAGCGCCGCTTTCGCCCGATCGCGCAATTCCAAGATCTTTAACATGCCGAGTTTGTAACCCAGCGCCTGCCCAGGCCAAACGAGGTAGCGTTCGATTTCCGCCGTCGCTTCCGTTTCAGCCATGCCGGTTTTATCGATGAGATAGGCCAACGCTTGTTCGCGCGTCCAGCGCTTGCGGTGCATACCGGTATCGACCACCAAGCGCACCGCGCGGAACATTTCTGCTTGAAGCCGGCCGAGATTATCGAACGGCTCTTTCTCATAGCCTAATTCCCAGGCAAGCCGTTCGGCGTAAAGCGCCCAGCCTTCAACGTAGGCATTGAACGGCAACACGGTGCGGAAGATCGGCACGCCCTTCAATTCCTGCGCAATCGAGATCTGGAAATGATGGCCTGGGATCGCTTCGTGATAGGCCAGCGTGCGCATGCCAAATTTCTCGAGCTCGCCAATCTTGCGTTGATTCACGAAGAACACGCCGGGCCGCGAGCCATCGAGCGCACCGGGTTCGTAATACGCACCGGGCGCGCCGGCCTCCTTGAACGCCGGGATTCCGCGTACCTCCACCCCAAGCTTGGGTCGGACACTAAAATAGGGATCAAGACCAGCATTGACATCATCGATGATTTTCTGGAAATCGATCAGACTCTGCTTGCGGCCTTCATCATTGTCCGGATACAAGAACCGCGAATCGCTGCGCAGTGCTGCCATCCGCGCGCCGACAGTGCCAACTGTAAAACCTTGCTCGCGCAGAATTGTGTCCATCTCCGCTTCGATGCGCGCCACTTCCTTTAGCCCGATCTCGTGAATCGCGTCTGGCGTGAGTTCAGAGGTGGTTTGCTGCTTCACTGCCCAAGCGTAAAACGCATCGCCATCCGGTAGCGCCCAAACGCCGTTGTTTTCGGTCGCTACACTTTGCAGGCCTTGAAAATGCGTGATTAGCTTGGCGTAGGCCGGATAAACTGTATTCTGGATCGCATCGCGAACGTCGTTCAACAATGCGTTGCGCTGGCTTTCGGACACATCTTTGAGTTTGCCGAGTTTCTCAGCAAAGCCGCTATACAGCGGATTTTCTTCGACCGGCTTCGCTACAAATGCCTGCATTTGCGCCAAGGTTTTATCGACGACAAATTTCGGTGGGATTAATTTGCGCTGCTGGCGCAATTCCAAGCCTTCTAGAATTTGATCGAATTTAACGCCGAATAATTTGAGGCGCGCAATATAGCTTTGACCATCGGCTAGCGAGCCGACGGGATGTTGCCCGAGCATAAAGCTTGGCAGCTCGCTTTGTGCGCCAGCAGTTGGGTTCAGTGGATAGTCGTGATATTGGAACGGCTCGCCGTCCACCGTATTTTGTAAAAAGAAATCGAGAATATCGTAAGACAGTTGCTGCTGCGGATTAAGCTTTTCGCGGTTGTAGCTATGCAACGTCTCTAATTCACTGCGCACGAAGGCGGCAGCTTCATTCTGATGTTTGATTGAGGCATCGCCGAGGCGACGATCAAAATAGCGAATACCCAGCGGATGCGGCGCTAGGCTGGTGACCAACTCAGGATTGTCGAACGCAAAGCGAACAAAGACGCGGTTGTAGAATAGGTCAATCGAATATGGCCGATAAAAGCCGACATTGGCGATCCACGCGCTAGCGCCAACAATCAGCACCAGCACAATACAACCCAGCCATTTTAGAATCTTTTTCATTGTTGGCCCCTGGCAATAGAAAAGCCGCGCCGCACGGTTGATATCCGTGCGGCGCGGCTAGAGCCTGCTAACACCTTGCATGCAGTGTTTGCATCGGTGTTAGCAAGCACGGAGACATGCGCTTACTTACCGCAGCGAAGCTGTCTGCGCCGGCCCGGCCAAAGCATCAGCCGGGTTTTCCCAGCCGCAGCTTTGTCCTTCATTCTGGGTCTTCAAGTATTCCAACAACGGCGCGAAATACTCGGTGATCGCCGAGGCGTCCATCTGCTTGCCGCCCGTCAAAGCTGCCAGCGCTTCCGGCCAAGGCTTAGACGCCCCAAGCTTCAGCATTTCGGCAAACTTGGCACCCGCTTCCTTACTGCCGTAAATATCGCATTCATACAATGGCCCGGTGAAGCCGGCGGCATCGCATAGCGCTTTGTGGAATTGGAACTGGATAATGAAACTGAGGAAATAACGCGTGTACGGCGTATTGCCCGGCACGTGGTATTTCGCCCCCGGGTCGAAATCTTCCTCAGTCCGCGCTAGCGGTGGTGCAATACCCTGGTAGCTTTCACGCAGCTGCCACCAACCCTTGTTGTAGTCTTCCGGTTTGATTTCACCGGAGAACACTTTCCAGCGCCATTGGTCGATCAGCTTGCCGAACGGCAGGAACGCGATCTTATCCAGCGCTCGCTTCATCTGGGCGTTGATCAGCGCCTTCTGGTCTTCCTTCACATCTTTAACCAAGCCGATTTTCTGCAAATGCTTCGGTGTGATCGAGAGCGTAATGGTGTCGCCGATCGCTTCGTGGAAACCATCGTGCGCGCCCTGCTGGAACAGCGGCGGCTGGCCGTTGTACATCATGAAGTAGTAGACGTGGCCAAGCTCGTGGTGGATCGTCGTTAGATCTTCTTCGTCCGGCTTGATGCACATCTTGATCCGAACATCGCCGTTTTGATCAAGATCCCAAGCGCTGGCGTGGCAGACCACGTCGCGGTCACGCGGACGTGTCAGCATCGACTTCTTCCAGAACGACTCCGGCAGACTTGGAAAGCCGATCGAGGTGTAGAAGTCTTCGGCGGTCTTCGCCATCGCGACCGATTCGTCGGCGTCAGCGTCATGCCCGAGCGCCACCAATTGTTCCGGCGTCGGCTTCGCTTTCGGATATTTCTCGCTCAATAATTTTTTGAAGGTGGCGTCACGCTGCGCTTTTAAAGCTGAGCTGACGTCGAGGCTGCCGACGCCCGGATACGGCTCAACTTGCGAGTAGATGTTGCTCCACTCTTGTGCCCACATATTGCCCAGCAGCTGCGCCGGAATCAGGCCGTTCTTCGGCACCACCGCATCGCCATACTTCGTGTTCAACTTGGCGCGCACATAACAATGCAGCTGCTCATACAGCGGCTTGACTTGGCCCCAGAGGCGTTCAGTCTCGGCGCTGAATTCTTCTGGCGTCATGTCGTAGCCGGCACGCCACATTTGGCCGAGATCCTTAAAGCCAAGCTCTGAGGCCCCTTCGTTGGCGAGCTCGGTGAAGCGCACATAATCTTTCCGCATGCCGCGGCCCACAGTGTGCCAGCCAGCCCACGCGTCGGCGCGGGCTGCCGGGGTTTGCGCGGGATCGTCGATGACTTTTTCCAGATCATCCAGCGTCAGGCATTCCGTTTTGCCGGGGGGGCAGTACTTACCGGCGCCGTAAGCGCCGTCCATGCGGGATGCGATCTGCGTTAACTCTTCGAGCTTCTTCGGATCGCTCGGGGCGGGTAGCGAAGTCGAAATCTTCAGCAATAGCAACTGCCGGACAACGTCCGGCGCGATGCCTTCCAAGCCGACGAATTTCTTCGACGCCTCAACTTGCTCCGATAAGCGCGCGAGGCCACGCTCATTCTGCTTGGACTCAAGCAACTGCGTGTCGTCAGTGATGTAGGTCGCCTTGACCCAACTCGCTGCGGTCTGCTCTGCGTAGTATTTCTTGTAGTCGTCGTTGACGCTGGCGATGAATTTGTCAGCGTCGGCCGAGGTGATCGTCGGCGCGGCTGGGGGCGCTGGCGCCGCGACCGGCGCCGGTGCTGGCGCACCGCCGCAGGCGCTGAGGCCGAGCACGAGGCTGACTGGGATTAATGTCTTGCGCATATCGGATTCCGAAAAATGGTGGCTGAATGGCGGGCTTCCCACCTCGCCGGCCGACCACAGTCCGACACGGCAGATGGCGCCGGAACCGCCCGGCAGCCGCGCGCTGAACGCATTTGCACTAGCGAAGCGCCGAACGACCGGCGAAACTGCCGGTGGCGCGAGCGCTCGCCCAATAAGTCACTATGGCGGTCAGATGCGGCGGCGGTCAATCCACGCCGCCTTACTAGGCTGCTGCAGCGCAACACCCGCGGCACCCTATAATCAAAATATGAACTCACTTTTCTCAAAGCGATCGCGTCTGGCCCTGCTATTAGGGCACCGTTGCGATCACGCCAGCGCTAGCATCTACGGCAGCGGTAAGCGGCCGTGAAAGAGGCTTGGAACGCGTTTGCCTACGCGCTGGTGCACTGGCTACTGCGGCCGGTCATCCGCTGGATGAGGTATCGGGTAACGCCGGAACCCTTAGTCGACACTTTAAAACTCGATCCAACACGGCCGGTTTGCTATGTGCTGCCGCAACGCAGCTGGATCGATCTCTTCGCACTCGAGCGGATCTGCCGCGAACAAGGCCTGCCGCGCCCGCACCGCACGGGTAGTTCGCTGCCGACAGTCGACCGCGCCGGGCTGCTGTACTTGCCAGTGCTGTTGGAAACCTTCAGCAAGGGCCGAACGCCGAATAGCAATCTGGCCAATCTGCTAACACGCGCCGCGGAAAACGCCGAGTACGATGCCCAAATCGTACCGGTATCGATCTTCTGGGGCCGAGATCCAGGACAAGAAACCTCGCTGTTCAAGCTTATTTTTGCCGACAGCGTGCAGGCTGGCCACGTTCGCAAGCTGTTTATTTTGTTGGTCAACGGCCGCAACGTGTTGGGTCATTTTGGCTTGCCTTTGTCGTTCCGGGACTATCTGATCAGTTCGGCAAAAGGCGTTTCCGCGGACGGCCTCCCGCCAGAGCCGATGCGCTTGGCACGGGCGCTGCCGCGCGCGCTGCACTTCCACTTCCTCCGCGCCCGTACCGCCGCGCTCGGGCCGACGCTGCTGCGGCGCAGCGTCGTCATCAACGGCGTGCTGAACTCCGACACCGTTAGGCAGGCTATCGAATCGGAGGCGAAGCGAAAGAAGCTGACGCTGGAGCAGGCCGAAACGCGGGCGCGGCGTCACGCCGAAGAAGTCGCAGCCGACTACTCCTCGGCCGCGGTACGCTTTGGCGAACGCATCCTGCGGATGCTGTGGAACCGGGTATTCAAAGGGGTTGACGTCCAGGGTTTAGAGCGCGTGCGCTCGCTGGCGCAAACACACGAAATTCTTTATCTGCCTTCGCACCGCAGCCACGCCGACTACCTGCTGCTGTCTTACGTTTTATACAGCGCCGGATTGGTGCCGCCGCACATTGCCGCGGGCATCAATCTAAACTTCTGGCCAGTTGGCGGCTTTTTGCGCCGCGGCGGCGCGTTTTATATGCGCCGAAAATTTACTGGCGATCCACTCTACACCGCAGTGTTCCGTGCGTACGTGGATGGCTTAATCCGACGCGGCTATTCAATCGAGTTCTTCCCCGAGGGTGGGCGCTCACGCACCGGCCGCTTACTGCGGCCGAAAACCGGGCTATTGGCAATGGTTGCCGAATCCGGGCTGCGTTCGCGGGCGCGCAAAGTGGCGATGGTGCCGGTCTACGTTGGCTACGACAAAGTCTGGGAAGTCGGGAGCTATTTCAAGGAATTGCGTGGCGGTCGCAAGCAAAGCGAATCGGCCGAAGCGCTGCTGAAAGCAACCAAGATCCTCGGCAAGTCGTACGGCAAGGCCTACGTCAATTTCGGCGAACCGATCATCCTTCAGGACCACGCCGACACCTACCTGCCGGGCTGGCGCGAAGCGATCGCCACCAATCCCGACGTCCGACCAACCGGCTTCACGCTCTGGATTCGGCAGTTGGCGATGGAGCACATGCGGCGCATCAACGCTGCGGCCGTCGCCAGCCCGGTCGGGCTTGCCGCCTGTGCCCTACTAGCGGCGCCACAGCGCGCGGCGACCGAAGACGAGCTCGTCGATCAAGTCGGTCATTTTGTCGATCTGCTGCAAGCTTGGCCAGGTCATACGCAGCTGATGCTGCCGACGCCAGATCCGCGCGCGATACTCGAATGGGCGGCGCCAATTGCTGGCCTGCAGCGGGTAAAGCATCCCTGGGGCGATCTATTAGTCGCAGCCGGCCGAGCCGGCGTGTTGTTGACGTACAACCGCAATAACATCCAACATCTTTTTGCACTACCCGCACTGGTTGCTGCGTTTTTCCGCACCCGCGGCATATTGTCAGATGAAGCCATTCTCACCGGCTGCCGCGCGCTCTACCCCTTTTTACGCAACGAATTCTTTTTGCCGTGGCCGCTGGCGGAATGCGAAACGATCACCCGCGGCTACTTGGAACGCATGCTCAGCTCCGGCCTGCTAACCCGTGAGGCAGATGGCCGCTTGCGCCGCCCAGACGTTAGCAGTTCGGCCTACTCAAGCTTCACCGCGCTCGGCCGCGTGCTCGGCGAAACGTTGGAGCGGCATGCGATGGCGGTACTGCTGCTGACCGAAGAACGCAAGCGCGGCCAGGAGCTGCGGCGCGAGAAATTCGAGAACGACTGCCGTTTGCTGGCCGAACGCATGGCCGTGCTGACGGGCCGTGAAGCGCCGGAATTTTTCGATAAAACGCTGTTTGCGGCCTATCTCGACACCCTAATCGAAGTTGGCGTTGTGACCGAAGGCGAACAGGGCTTGTTGAATGTCGACGTGAAATGCGAACGCATCGCCGAACGCTCGGTCGAACTGCTCAGCGACGAAACTCGGCAAATGCTGCTGCAATTGCTCGCGCGTCGTCAGGCGCCGGCCGCCATCGCTGCAATCACGACGGAAACAAAGCCTGGGCTATAATCGTGTAGCGAGAAAGAACACAGCCCTTTTCGTCCGCCACCCATTAATTTTCTTCCGATAGGATTCCTACACATGTTCAAACCCACTCGCGTGCTGCTGCTCGTTGCCAGCGCCGCGTTCGCCGTCGCCTGCTCCAAGCCGGCCACCGAAAACAAAGATGCTCCGGCCGACAACTCCGATCTGACCACCGACGCGCAAAAGTTCGGCTACTCGATTGGGGTCGACCTCGGCCATTCGCTGGCCCAGGTCAAGGACGCCGTTGACATCAAGGCGCTGGAAAAAGGCCTAGAAGAAGTCGCCGCCGGCAAGCCGGCCCGTCTCGACGACAAGGCCCGCGAAGAAATCAAGAATTCCGTCGCCAAAACCTTGCAGGACAAGCAGCTCGCCGATCGCGCCGCAAAAGCGACGCAGGCGGAAGAAGACGGCAAGAAGTTCCTCGCCGAAAACGCCACCAAGGAAGGCGTCAAGACCACCGCATCGGGCCTGCAATACATTGTCGAAAAAGAAGGCGATGGCGCGGCACCGACGCCGTCGGACAAAGTCACCGTCAACTACAAGGGCACGCTGCTGAACGGCGAGACCTTTGATAGCTCGTACGATCGCGGCCAGCCGGTCACATTCCCGCTCGGCAACGTCATCCCGGGTTGGACCGAAGGCCTGCAGCTGATGAAAGCGGGCGGCAAGACCAAGTTCTTCATCCCGGCGGCGCTGGCTTACGGCGAACGCGGCGCGGGCGGCAAGATCGGTGCAAATGAAACCCTAATTTTCGAAGTTGAGCTGATCAGCGTCGAAAAGGGCGAAGCGCCGGCTGAAGCCCCGAAAGAAGCGCCCAAAAAAGGCGCGAAGAGCAAGTAATCAAACGCTTGCGCCAACGCGCAGCGCTTGGCAGAAAGCCCGGGAAACCGGGCTTTTTTTGTTGGGGGCGGCTCGGATAAAAGCAGCGCCGCGCTGTTAGCCACGCGCTACGGCTAATTGCAGGTCAGCTCTGATTCCTTCTTCGCTTTGTCGAGTTCAGCGTTGAACTCTTCATCCGTGTAGCGCGCCGGCTGGCCATCCGGCCCGGTTTTAAACAGACGCCGCGCCGTTTTTTCTTCGAGAAAGGTAATTCGTTCGCGCGCTTTCGCGCAGCGCTCCAGCGTTTCAGCCTTGAGCTTTAGCCCCGCTTCGCGCGTTTTGTTCAACTCTCCACCGACCTTTTCGGCAGCCTTCTGTGCGGCGCTCGCCGCGTTTGCACTCGCGGGCGGCGACGAGACTTCCGGCGTGATCCGCTTATACGCGGCGTCCGCGGGCGGATCTTGGGAAAAGTGGGTGACGCCGTTTTTGTCGACCCAGCGATAGATTTCTCCGCCAAAGGCCAGCACGGGCAAGCTGCAAAAAATCGGAATCAGTAATAATTTCATGCCGACAGTGTAGGTAAGGCTACCGACGTAGACAACGCAGTAAGCCCAACGGCAGGAATGAGCCGCATGAGCCTAATCCCGACCAATCGGGCCCGAACATTCACGCGAATGCACTTGCAGCAATACGCTCTGGTACTTTACCGTGCGTTGACAACCTTGATATCCGTTCCATGAGCGCTACCGTTCCCTCCTCGTCCATCACGCCTGAAGTCGCGGCGAAATCCAACATGACCGTCGAAGCCTGGGCCGAAGCGGCGCTTGAAGCGCTGGCGAGCGGCGGGCTTGAGGCCGTTGCGGTCGAACCGCTAGCGCGTCGCCTCGGCGTCACTAAAGGTAGCTTCTACTGGCATTTTGCGAATCGTGATGCGCTGCTGCGCGCGGCGCTGGCGCTTTGGGAGCGTCACGAAACAGCCGACGCCATCCACGGCGTTGAAGCGGCGAAAGATCCGTTCGACCGTCTGTTCCTGCTATTCAAACAGGCTAACGCCAGCCATAAAGCCGGGCGTTTGTATTTATCGCTCGCGGCGGCGTCCGGCGACCCCGTCGTTGGTGCAGTCGTGCGCCGCGTCTCCGAACTCCGGCTGACGTACCTACACAAATGTTATATCGATCTCGGCTTGAGCGAACACGACGCGATGCTCTGGTCAACGTTCGCTTACGCGACATTTATCGGCAACCAGCAGGTGCACCGGGATGCCCCCGAGCGCTTCCCAACTGGCGCCGACTTCCGCGAGTATTTCAAGCTCATGCTGAAAACGCTGGTCTTGGATCGCTCGGCGGATAGTGGCACGATCAGCCCACGCAGCCTAGAAGCGTAGGACTTTCAAGCCAATCGCAGCTAACGTCCCGGGCCCGCCAGAGCGGGGGCTCGAAGGCCATGCAGGCCCAGTCGCTCAATTTCGCGAGTTCACCATGCAAAATGCAGTATTGGTCGGCAAAGGCGCGGCAGCTGACAGCCCGCAACAGTGGTTATTAGCCCAATACGGGAATCGTCATGGCCTGATCGCTGGCGCGACTGGCACCGGCAAAACGGTGACGTTACAGAGCCTCTGCGAAGGATTTTCCGATCTCGGCGTACCGGTATTCGCAGCCGACATCAAAGGCGATCTTTCCGGGCTCGCGCTGGCCGGTGGCGGCAAGCCGAAGTTAATCGAGCGCGCGCAGCAAATCGGCCTCGAAAACTACGCCCCACAAAATTATCCGGTGGTGTTCTGGGACGTGTTCGGCGCCCAAGGCCACCCGCTACGCGGCACAATTTCGGACCTCGGGCCACTGCTGCTCGCGCGATTACTGAATCTGTCCGATGTCCAGGAAGCCGTTCTCCAATTGGTTTTTAAGTACTGCGACGACAACGGTCTGCTGCTGCTTGATCTAAAAGACCTGAAAGCGGCGCTGGCATTCGTCGCCAGCAATGCCAAGACCCTAGGGACTGACTATGGTTTGATCAGCAGCGCCTCGATCGGCGCGATTCAGCGCGCGCTCGTTACGCTAACCGCCGATGGTGCCGAGCACTTCTTCGGCGAGCCTGCGCTCGATCTCGACGACTTAATGCGGCAGGATTTATCAGGCCGCGGCATCATCAATATTCTCGCCGCCGATCAGCTTTATCAAAAACCGGCGCTGTATTCGACGTTCCTACTTTGGCTGCTCGCCGAGCTTTTCGAGCGCTTACCGGAAGCCGGCGACCTCGAACAACCTAAGCTCGTGTTCTTCTTCGACGAAGCGCATTTGCTGTTTAAAGATGCGCCAAAAGCCTTGGTCGATAAAGTTGAGCAAGTCGTCCGTTTAATTCGTTCGAAAGGCGTCGGCGTTTACTTCGTCACTCAAAATCCGCTGGACCTGCCCGACAGTGTGCTCGGCCAGCTCGGCAATCGGGTACAACACGCGCTGCGGGCATTCACACCGCGCGACCAGAAAGCGGTGAAAGCGGCGGCAGAGACATTTCGCGCCAATCCCAAGCTCGACGTCGAGGCCGTAATCGGCCAACTCGGCGTCGGCGAAGCGCTGGTGTCTTGCCTTGGCGAAGGCGGCATTCCGGGAATTGTCGACCGTACACTGATCCGCCCACCGCGCTCACGCATCGGCGCGATTACGCCGGACGAGCGGAAGACGATCCGCAGCCGCAGCCCCGTTGGCAGCAAGTACGACGCCGCCATCGACCGCGAATCAGCCTACGAACGCTTAAGCCAGCGCAACACACCCGCGCCGGCAACGGCAGAAACGCCAGAGCCGCAACCGTCGGCAGGCGAAGCCGCGGGCTGGTGGCAACGCGGTAGCCAGCAGCCGGCTGAACCCACAAAGCAACAACGCCCGCCTGCTGCACGCGGATCGACTCGCCAGTCGACGCTGGAAGTCGCGGTCAACAGTGTGGTGCGCAGCGTCGGTTCGCAGCTCGGGCGCGAAGTTGGGCGGCAATTACTACGCGGGCTACTGGGCTCTTTGAGCCGACGCTAACACCAGTGTGCGGGCCCGCAATAAGCGGCGGTCAACTTCAGGTCGCACCGCCGCCGTGTAAGGCTGCGCTCGGCGAGGCGTTAGGCATCAGTTACCGCGCCCTTGCTCGCCGTGCTGACCAGCTTGGCGTATTTGGCGAGTAATCCACGGCTGTAACGCGGTGCAGGTTGCGTCCAGTTGGCGCGGCGGGCTGCGAGCGTGGCGTCATCGATGTTCAACTGCAGCAACTGCTGAAGCGCGTCGATCGTGATGCTGTCGCCTTCCTGCACCAACGCGATAACCCCGCCGTCAAACGCTTCTGGTGCAACGTGGCCGACCACCATGCCCCAGGTGCCGCCGGAGAAACGGCCATCGGTGATCAAACCTACGGTTTCGCCAAAGCCCTTGCCGATCAGTGCTGATGTCGGCGTCAGCATTTCCCGCATACCAGGCCCGCCTTTCGGGCCTTCGTAACGGATCACCAGCACGTCGCCGTGCCGTATCGTGTCCGCCATGATCGCGGTCATCGCCGCTTCCTCTGAGTCAAATACCCGCGCCGGGCCGGTGATCACAGGATTCTTCAAGCCGGTGATTTTGGCGACGCAGCCCTCTGGTGCGAGATTGCCTTTCAAAATCGCCAGATGACCTTGCGCGTACATCGGCTTCGTAATCGGGCGGATTACGTCTTGGTCAGCGCGCGGCGTGGCCGGCACGTCCTTCAACACTTCGGCGATGGTCTGGCCGCTGATCGTGATGCAGTCGCCGTGCAATAGCCCGGCTTCAAGCAGGATTTTCATCACCTGTGGAATGCCGCCGGCTTTGTGCAGATCCGTCGCCACGTATTTGCCGCTCGGCTTGAGATCGCACAACACCGGTGTTTTCAAACGCACGCGTTCAAAGTCATCAATCGTCCATTCCACGCCAGCAGCGTGCGCAATCGCGAGGAAATGCAGCACGGCGTTAGTCGAGCCACCGGTCGCCATCACCACCGCGATCGCATTTTCGATTGAGCGCTTGGTTACGATGTCTTTCGGCTTTAAATCTTTCCGAATCGCGGCGACCAGCGTTTCAGCGGACAACGCGACGGAATCGCTTTTTTCGCTGTCTGGGTTTGCTTCCGTCGAGGAATACGGCAGGCTCATGCCCAGCGCTTCGATTGCGCTCGACATGGTATTCGCCGTATACATGCCGCCGCAGGCGCCAAAGCTCGGGCAGGCGTTTTTCTCGATGCCTTCAAAATCTTCCTGGCTCATCTTGCCGGCGCCGTACGCGCCGACGGCCTCGAACGCCGAGACGATGGTCAGATCAATCCCCTTCCATTTGCCGGCCTTGATGGTGCCGCCGTAGCAAAAGATCGCAGGCGCGTTGACGCGCAGCATGCCAATCAGCGCGCCGGGCATGTTTTTGTCACAGCCGCCAATCGCCAGCACACCGTCCATGCTCTGGCTCTGCACCGAGGTTTCGATCGCATCCGCAATCACTTCGCGCGAGACCAGCGAATACTTCATACCTTCGGTGCCCATGCCGATACCATCGGTGACCGTTGGGAAGCCGAAGGTCTGCGGCATTGCGCCCGCGGCTTTCAGCGCCGCATCGGCACGGCCAACCAAGCCGCCGATGCCTGCGTTGCAGGGATTCATCGTCGAGTGGCCGCTGGCAACGCCGACGATCGGTTTGTCGAAGTCGCCATCGCCAAATCCGACGGCACGCAGCATCGCCCGGTTTGGGGACCGATTGACACCGGCGGTGATGGCTTTGCTGCGACGATTCAGGGGTTCAGACATCGACAATCTCTTTAGCAAAAAGGGGCGTATTTCGGGGCGCGAGCATACACCACGGGGGTGCATCGGTCAGGCTCGCGCGGGAAAAATGGACCCATCGATTCCCGGCGCCAAAAATCCATTTCTTGCTGCAGGATCGCCAACCCGTGTTACCGATCGTTCGGCTTTCGCAACCCGCCATTCGTCATGACGAGTGAGCCATGTTTTTCTTATATTTCAACGTGATTTCTTTATTTTTGCACTGCTAAACTGCCTCCGGTGGCGAAATTCTCGTCGTCTTTTCGGAGTGTTTTGATGCCTGTTTTCTCGCGCCAATCAGCGCTACTCGCTGGCCTGCTGCTCGCCGTAGTCAGCATCAGCGCCTGCCATAAGAAGAAACCTGCTGAAGTTGATGCGCCGCCGCCCGCCGCAGCCCCCGCGACCTCGGACAATCCCGCGCAAACATCAGCGGAGACGTCGGGGGAAGCAGCAGCCGAAGCGGCAACCCCGCGGGCGCTCAGCGCCGAGGAAAAAGCGTTAGCGGAGAAGAAGAAAGCCTTGGCCGATATCCTCGCCGAGAATACTTTGCTCACCGATCCCAAAGGTCAATGGGCGGAAAGCGCAACCGCGAGTTCAACCCGCGCCTCAGATCACTCGCCGCAGTCGCACGACAGCTATGCGCCTTGGCATGCGACGGGCAAACCCAATGTCGACGATAACGGCTTGTCGACCGAAGCCTGGCTGCCGGCAGTCGAAAATGGCGGCGTCGAGTGGCTACAAGTGACGTTCGCCACACCACGCCCGGCAACGGCCCTGCGGATCAAGCAAAACACTGGGCCGGGCGCGGTTATCAAAATCGAGTTGCTGGACGACGGCGGTGCCGCCCATACGATTTTTGAGGGCGTCGACGAAACCCAGTACGAGGGCGTTCGGTTCCAGTGGCTGAAGAAGGAATTTCCAGTGACGCCCTATAAAGTGGCTGGCGCGAAAATTACCCTCGCGACCAATTTGATCCAGGGATACAACCAAATCGACGCCGTGCAATTAGTCGGCGAATAAGTCGGGCACTTGCGACTGCGGCCGTCGAAGCCCGCAGTCGCAAAACTTACGCGCGAACCCGCTGCGGCTAAGACTTCGGCTGCGGCACGATCCGCAAATACGACTTCAGGGTTTTCCAGCCGTCCGGGAACAGCGTCTTGGCATCGTCGTCCTTTATCGCTGGCACGATGATCACGTCCTCACCCTGTTTCCAATTGACCGGCGTCGCGACTTTGTAGTGATCGGTCAATTGTAGCGAGTCAATTACCCGCAGGATTTCATCAAAATTGCGGCCGGTGCTCGCCGGATAGGTCAAGCTTAGGCGAATTTTCTTGTTCGGATCGATGACGAAAACGCTGCGCACGGTGAACGTGTCGCTGGCGTTTGGATGAATCATGTCGTAAAGATTTGCGACCTTTTTATCGGCATCGGCGATCAACGGGAAATTCAAGGCTGTGCCTTGCGTTTCCTCGATGTCCTTACTCCAGCCGTGATGGTCTTCCAATTTATCGACTGAAAGGCCAATAGCTTTGACGTTGCGCTTATCAAATTCCGGCTTCAGCTTTGCCGTGTAGCCGAGTTCGGTCGTGCAAACCGGCGTGTAATTTTTCGGGTGGCTAAATAACACGCCCCAAGACGTGCCGAGCCAGTCGTGAAACCGAATTTTGCCTTCTGTCGTTTCCGCTTCGAAATCGGGGGCGATATCGCCCAATCGCAGACTCATGATCAGCACCTCGCTTGTTGATTCGGCTTCCTGATATTGAACGTGGGGACGTTGCTCGACCGCACGTTATCTACGCAAATCAAGTCACGCAGAAGAAACCCCGCGCCTATCTTGTTCAATGCTTTCTACCGACTCAGTCATTGTTATCGATGCCACTATGATGCACCCGCCCGGCGCTGGTTCAAGCCGCTTGCTTAGATCCGATTCGCATCGTCTTGTACGATTTTCGATTAAAGCGCAGCGACAAACCGACGGCGGCGACGCCAAGGCCAGCGGTCAACCCCCACCACAGCGCCGCCGGGCCGTGCGCGAGGTAGAACGCGAGCCAGAGCGCGACTGGCATACCGATCAGCCAATATGAAACCAGCGTGATTAACATTGGCATGCGCGTATCTTTGATGCCACGCAGCGCGCCGCTGGCAGTGGCTTGGAGCCCATCGAAGAATTGAAAGCCGGCCGCGAGCAATAAGAACCCGGCAGCTTGGGCTGCAATTTGCGCATCCTGTGTATAAAAGCCAACGATGGTTAGCGGGAAAATCGCCATGAACGCTGCGTTCGACGCCGCATTTACCAGCCCTAAACGCATGCCGACAAAACCGCGGTAGCGCGCCTCAGCGTGCGCGCCAGCGCCTGCGGCAAGGCCGACGCGGACGGTTGTCGCCATCGCTACGCCGAGCGGGATCATGAATGCGAGTGACGCGAAGTTGATCGCGACTTGGTAGGCCGCAACAACAGTGCCGCCAAACCGTGCCATCAACATCGCGGTGAAGACAAACAAACCGCCCTCAGCAAGCAAGATCAACGCGATGGGTAGCCCGAGGCGAAGAATGTCACGTACCCCTTCTGGCGCGGGGATGCCGTCACTGGGTCCGAGGTAAGCCTTCAACTGCGGCACATAGCGGTATTGCACGGCGAGTAAGCCGCTCATCAATAGCATCGACAACGTGGTTGCCAGGCCGCAACCTCGAATACCTAACGCCGGCATACCGAGATGCCCAAACACGAAGAGCCAACCTAGCAACGCGTTAGCGGCGAGCCCACCGACACTGGCGATGACAATCGGCCGAACTTGGCCAACGCCCTCTGCTGAAAAACGCAGGCAAAACCATATGCTGGTGCCGATTGCGCTCGCCGATAACCAGCGCTCAAAGCTAACCGCGTGCGTAACTGTTTCCGATGAGAGATTTAAGTGCTTAAGCACGAGCGGCGCGACTAAATTCAGCAGCACCATCCACAGCACGCCCATCGCCACCGAAAACCGGCGGGCCCGGCGCATAAACGTGCCGATCTCCACCGCAGCGCGCTGACCGCCGAGCATGTGCGCAACGATCGGCGAGCACGCCATCAACAAGCCCATGAAGAAAATCAGGAATAAGGTATTGATGTTGACGCCTACCGCAACCGCCGTCAGCGCATCGGGGCCGAGTTGGCCGGCGTAGATCGTGTCAATTGTTCCCATACCGACCGCCGCCGCTTGCGCCGCAATCAACGGCAGTGCAAGACGGAGGTTTGCGGCCACCTCGGTACGGAGTTTGGGCGTAATCCAGTTCACGGGGGTCAAGCGCCTTCGGTGTGCGTCCCGAGCGAACTGCGCGGCAACGCAAAATGGGCGCGTATTGTGAGCCGGCGTGCGCGTCTCGGCCAGCGGTGGATACAATGGCTAACCGGCGGTTATGTAAGCCCGGCGAAAATTTTAAGTCGGCAAAAGCAACTATTTCGCGACAACCACGGTCTAGTACGGTGCAGGGTGGCAACTTGAGCCGCCGCAGCGAAAATTCTACCTACTCATTGAAGAGGCTTTATCTATGTCATCAACGAATCACTCGAAGCTCGTGCTCTCGGCAACAATCGCCAGCGTTCTGGCCGCCGGCCTACTCAGCGCCAGCCCGGCCGCGATGGCTGCAGTTAAAAGCGGCAAAGCCGCCGTTAACGAAAAGTGTGCGGGCATTGCCAAAGCCGGCAAAAACGATTGCGGCAACGCCAAGCATTCCTGCGCCGCGCAGTCGACGGCCGACAATGCTGCCGACGAGTGGATTTATGTCCCGGCCGGCACCTGCGCAACCAAGGGCGGCAAGGTTCTCGCGAAGTAAGCGTGTACGGACGTCGGCATGGTTGACGCTGCCTCAGCAGACCGCCTCCGCATTCAACCGATCCCGGCACATGCCGGGATCGGTTTGCGGGATGCGCACTTTGTCGATCTCGCTGAACAACGGCCGCAGCTGGGCTGGTTAGAGGCGCATAGCGAGAATTTCTTTGGCGACAACAGTCGGCGCCATGCTTTACTCGCAGCGCTGCGGGCCCACTATCCGCTGAGTTTGCACGGCGTCGGCCTTTCTTTAGGGTCCAGCGGTGCGCTTGATCCAGTGCACTTGCAGCAGCTGCAAACGCTGGTATCGCGCTACGAACCGTGGATTGTGTCCGAGCACCTGTGCTGGGCCGCGGCACCGGACCGGCGGCATTCAAATGCCTTGTTGCCGCTTCCCTATAGTGAAGAAGCGATCCGCACGGTCTGCGCGCATATCGACGAAACACAAGAACTGCTCGGCCGACAAATCGCGGTCGAGAATGTATCGACTTATCTCGAATTTCCCGGAGAAATGACCGAATGGGCATTTCTCGCTGAGGTCGCTCGACGCAGCGGCTGCGGAATTTTGCTGGATATCAACAATATCTACGTTAATGCGCGTAACCACGGGTTTGATCCAACCGTGTATTTACAGGCGATGCCGCAGGCGTCCGTCGTCGAGTACCACCTCGCCGGCTATGAAGATCGCGGCCATACCTTGATCGACACCCATGGCGCCGCGGTGCATGAACCGGTTTGGGCGTTATTTCAGCACGCATTAGCCGTGATCGGTCCGAGGCCGACGCTTATTGAGTGGGATACCGACATTCCAGCATTGCCGATACTGCTCGCCGAAATGATGCACGCTGAGCGTTACCTACAAACGCATCGGGCCCTCGCTGCTTAAACTCGCCGATGACCACGCCCGTTCGCGATTTGGCGCTACTCCAGCGCCTGCTCATCGATACCCTCTACGGCGCCACCCCCGACCCACGTCTGCTCGCCAGCATCGGTGTTCGCGGTGGCATCGATGCCGAAGCGCTGCTCTCGATCTACCGCAACGGAACCCGCGGCACCTTGTATCAGGCGCTGGAACTGAGTTATCCCGCAGTGCGTCATTACACCGATGCGGATCAATTCCGTCGCTGGGCGCGTGCTTACGTCGGCACGCTACCTTCAGTCAGTGGCGACCTTGACCGCTATGGCGCTGACTTTCACGACTTCATTACACACTTCGCACCCGATCGCCCGGACTTATCCGAATTGGCGCGGCTAGAGTGGTTAATCAGCCGTCTGATGCAAGCGCCTGCCATCCCAGCGCTGGATTTTCAAACACTTGCCGGCTATTCAGCAGAAGAACAAGCGGCGTTGTGCTTACGTTTAGCCCCGCGTGCAGCGCTGTTTGAATCAATGCAGCCGGCGCTAGAGATGTGGCAGGCTTTTCAGGAGGGTGTCGGTTCCAAACATGACAATAGATTCGAAATTCATGACAGGCACACCCTGTTGATTTACAATTCAAATGACTTGTCGCCATTTGAATTATCCATGGGAGAGTTTTTGTGGCTAGCCAACTTCGCGAAAACCTCTACATTGCTAGAAGCAACTGAACGGACGCTCTCCACCTACCCTGACTTCAGTCTGGACACAGCCCTGATACAGGCGTTGACGCTAGGGACTTTGATTCCCGCACACCATCTCTCATAAAGAAAAAGGTAGCTCATGAGCAGTCCGATCGTACGCCTCGCCCCTTTTGCCAAGGGCTTTTTTGCCATTCTTCAAGATTTGATCGGGATCGCGCTCCGAATTTGGATGACAAGAGTCTTTTTCCTATCCGGACTAGTCAAACTTCGGTCCTGGGATACCACGATCTCGCTGTTTGAAAACGAATACGACGTTCCGCTGCTATCGCCGGAAATCGCCGCGTACTTGGCAACCGCCGCTGAATTGGGTTTTTCGGCCTTGCTCTTGGTCGGCTTCGGCGGGCGCTTTGCGGCATTCGGGCTCTTCATTCTAAACATCGTCGCCGCAACGTCTTATCCGGATATCTCCGAAGCAGGCGTCAAAGAGCATTATTACTGGGGTGCGATGTTGGCGATTCTGATCGCTTACGGCCCAGGCCGCGCCGCACTGGATACGCTAATCCTGCGCGCCTGCAAGGCACGCTACGGTCTGAAGTAACCGATTCGCTGGGATTGCTGTTGCCGTTCGATGCGGCAATGTCTCGCCGCATCGAACCAACCTCGCTTTGCTACTAGCCGCTTTGGGCTAAAAGACGTGCATTCCCGCCGACTGCTGCCGTGTTGATTGTCAATGTGCGTTCAGTAACAAATCGCAGCAAATAATGCGGCCCACCGGCTTTCGGCCCGGTGCCTGACAAACCCTCGCCACCGAACGGCTGCACGCCAACCACGGCGCCGGTCATCCCACGGTTGATATAAACATTGCCGACCTGTGCCTGGGCCTGCACTTTGCGCCAGGTACTTTCGATCCGGCTATGCACGCCGAGCGTTAAGCCATACCCCGAACGGTTAACGGTGTCGACAACATTTTTCAGCTGGCGCGACGAATACCGTGCGATATGCAGAACCGGCCCAAAATGCTCTTCCTGGAGCTGTTCCAGACCTGCAATCTCAACCGCCAACGGCGCAAAAAAACTGCCGCGCTCACAGTCTTTTGGCAGCACCAGCTGCTCAATTCGCTTGCCCGTTTTGACAATCGCATCGGCATGCGTGGCAAGCCGTTCCCGCGCCGCCTCGTCGATGACCGGACCGATGTCTGTCGTCAACAATGCCGGATCGCCGATCGTGAGTTGCCGCATCGCACCCTTAAGCATGTTGATCGTCTTATCAGCGATATCGTCTTGTAAATACAACATGCGCAACGCCGAACAGCGCTGGCCAGCCGAATAAAACGCGGAGTTAATTGCGTCTTTGATGACCTGCTCTGGTAGCGCCGAAGAGTCGACTAACATCACATTCTGACCACCAGTTTCGGCGATTAGCGTCGCAATCGGCCCTGGCTTTGCCGCCAACGCCCGGTTGATCCGCTGCGCGACTTCAAACGAGCCCGTAAACACCACGCCGGCGATACCGGACGCCGCAACCAGTGCCGCACCCAGTTCGCCATCGCCATGCACACACTGAAATACATAGCTTGGCACGCCGACATCGCGCAGCAGCTGCGCCATGGCGCTCGCCACCAAATTGGTCTGCTCGGCTGGTTTAGCGATCACCGGATTACCGGCCACTAAGGCCGCAGCGATCTGACCCGTGAAAATCGCCAGTGGGAAATTCCACGGACTGATACAAACGAACACGCCGCGCCCGTGCAATTGCAGTTCATTGTGCTCGCCGGTCGGTCCCGGCAGCGTTTCCGGGTGCGCCAGCTGGCGCCGCGCCAACCCGGCGTAGTAACGCAGAAAATCAACCGCTTCCCGAACCTCAGCCAGCGCATCGGCGACTGTCTTCCCGCCTTCCCAAATTAATAAACGGACAAACTCTGCGCGCCGCAATTCCAAGCGATCGGCCGCGCGCTCAAGAATGGTCGCGCGCTTCTCAACGCTGGTCGCATTCCAGCGTTCATAGGAGCCGGCGGCGGCGGCCACGATATCGGGCACGCGCGCGGGATCCAGTGCCAGCCATTCGCCGACGATACGGTTGCGATCCGCCGGATTGGTCACCGGCCGCAATTCCCCGCGGGTAGTGAGCCCGTCATAGAGCAACGACGCTGCACTTGGGATTGCCGCCAACCCCCGCAATTCCGAGGCAAACGCCGCCGTCACTGATTCATCCGCGAGATTCAAACCTGCGGAATTGCGGCGCACTGAACCATAGAGATCCGCCGGCAGCGGCAGCGTCGGATTCGGCTTAACCTCCAGCGCCTTTACCACCGCCACGGGATCGGCAACCAACTGCTCGGCCGGCACGTTTTCGTCAAAAATTCGATTGACGAACGAGGTATTTGCGCCGTTTTCAAGCAAGCGGCGCACGAGGTACGGCAGTAGATCTTCATGGCTGCCGACCGGGGCATAGACCCGACACGGAACCGCGCAATCTTCACGCACGACCTCAAACAGCGCCTCACCCATGCCGTGCAGGCGCTGGAATTCGTAACCCTGATTGCGACTGTCAGCGCCTGCTTCGCCGGCAAAACTACGCACCGCGGCGACGGTGTGCGCGTTATGCGTCGCGAGTTGCGGATAGAACACGTCGCGTGCCGCCAGCAGCCGCCGCGCACACGCGAGGTAGGAAACGTCGGTGTTGGCCTTCCGTGTAAATACCGGGTAACCAGGCAGACCAGCCTCCTGTGCCCGTTTTACTTCGGTATCCCAATACGCCCCTTTTACCAAACGCACCGGCAGCCGGCGGCCAACTTCACGCCCCAACTGCTCCAGCCATTCGATGACGGCGAGGCTACGCTTCTGAAACGCCTGGACTGCGAGACCCAAACCCTCCCACCCGTCCAGCGTCGCGTCCCGATAAACCGCAGCGAATAGATCCAGCGAAAGCTCAAGGCGGTCGGCCTCTTCGGCATCGACACAGAGTCCGATGTTCTGGGCTTTTGCAGCCTGCGCCAACGCCAACAGCTTCGGCGTTAGCTCAGCGAATACACGCTTACGTTTGGTCCACTCATAACGCGGGTGCAGCGCTGACAGCTTCACCGAGATACTCGGCCGCAGATACACAGAAAGCGCGCCCGCACCCGAGAATGCCCCGATCGCCGCGATCGCATCTTTATATGACTGCAAATAACGCTCGGCGTCGTCCGCGGTCAGCGCGGCTTCGCCGAGCATATCGAAGGAGTGGAAATAAACGCGCTGGTCTTTGGCCTGCGAATGTTTCAGCGCCTCGCTGATGGTGCGGCCCATCACAAACTGGCTGCCCATCATGCGCATGGCTTTGCGGATCGCCAGACGCACGACTGGCTCCGTACTGCGGTTAATCAAGCGTGTCCAGGCCGAGCGGAAGCTCGCGCGATCGTCGGCAGGCGCGCGGACGATGCGGCCGGTCAGCATCAAGCCCCAGGTGCTGGCGTTAACGAACAAAGAATCGCTATTGCCGAGGTGGGTGTCCCAGTCGGCATCGGCCAGCTTATCGGCGATCAGCTTTTCTGCCGTTTCATCGTCCGGAATTCGTAGCAGCGCTTCGGCCAGACACATCAGCAACACACCTTCGTCGCTGGAAAGGTCGTATTCGCGCATGAAGGCATCCAACGCGCTCTGCGTGTCTTTCAATTTCCGTACACGCCGCACCCAGTCGGCAGCGGTCTGGACGGTTTGCACCGCGAGATCTGCCGGTAATTCGGCGATTGCCAGTAGGCGATTGACCAGCGCCGTCTCGTCGCCGAGATACAGCTCGCCGATCGCGCGTCGCAGCGCGTCACGCTTTGGCACGGCATCGTTAAAAAGGAAAGATTCTGGGGCGGACATTTCAGGCGCGTTCATCGGAGCGGTTTCCGGTTCGTTGCGACGCCGTGCTGGCCAATTGACCGAAGCGCGGCGCCAAACACGCATTATGCTGCGTTCCCGCTCACCAAGTGATTACGGCGACGGAACCCCGATATCAGCCCCGACATTGGCGCTGATTTTGCGCGGGCCACGGCGATCAATAAAAGCCTAGCGGCGAATCCACGATCACCGCCTAGAAATTTTTCGGTCTCGCCCCCTGGCTATCGCGGTAAGTGCTAAATACAGACGCCTATCAGCAGGTCCTAATAGCTGTATAAAGTAAAGACAATAATAATAAATAAGATGATGACTTAATTTAATTTTTTAAAAACGTAAGATCGCTTTATATGCATGTATTGAAAAATTTAGCGCGCAAATTTTGCGTGGCGCCAGCCGGCCTTTTTTGACACATGCTTCTGCTTAAAAATCGCCCCTTAATTAAATGCTCATGAGCTGGGTTAGGACAGCACAGCGGCCAGTAAAATTTAATATATTTTCTATAATTAATTAATTTTAAACAAATTATTTATTTATTTTTACATTTTACGACATAACCGATAATCTAGAATTTTACCGGTCAGCGCCCACAACCTACCTTTAATCGCCAGAACGATTAAGGCGAATTATTTACAAGCATGCTGCGCGGGTCGTCTGTCATGTCATCGGAATAAATCTTTGGGCAAAGGAATTTCATGATGATGTGACTTTATAAAAAAAATCTTTCATTTCACTTGCATACACATTTCTCCCGCGTTTTTTAGTTATCTCATAAATTAACAGACAGGCACGTCCATGAAATTGAATAAAGCATTGATCTTTTTGGGCATCGCAGCGGCTTTCGCGCCGACGATGGCATCGGCAGCAAACTCAGGGCATCCATCGGCAGCGCGCGCGCTGAGCCAGATGAGCGCACACGCGAAAGAACTCGCAATGTCGGCGCGCGATTCGTTTGTCGTTAAAGACGTCGTCGTCGACGCCAATGGCGCCTCGCACGTTCGCATGGATCGTCTGTACAACAGCCTGCCGGTTATCGGCGGCGACATGATCATGCACATGAGCCCGACCGGCGCTTTCACCGACGCTTCGTTGACGATGACGTCAGCGCTGACGCTGGACACAAAGCCGGCGACCACCTCCGGCCAAGCGATCCGCGCCGCGAAAGCAGCGTTTGATGGCACCGTCGAAGGGCGCCCGACGAGCACGCTCTCGGTGTATAGCCGCGACGGCGTTACCGCGCTGGCCCACGACGTCCTCGTTGTCGGCACGGCGCCGAGCGGCCTGCCGAGCGAAATGCACGTTATTCTCGACGCCAAAACACTGGCTGTTCTCGACAAGTTCGACGATATCCAGACCACGGCTGCCGCTGGCACTGGCAACAGCCTGACCTCGGGCGTGGTTTCGCTGACCACCGACCGCACCGCAACCACGACCTACGTGCTGCGCGACCCGACCCGCGGCAGCCACTACGTCACCGATCGCAACAACACGACCAGCAGCGCCGCCGGTACGACGTTCACCGACAGCGACAACCTCTGGGGCAACTCGAGCACATCGAGCCGTCAGACCGCAGCCGTCGACGCGATGTATGGCCAGAACACGACCTGGGATTTCTACCTCTCGCTCGGCCGCAGCGGCATCGACGGCGCCGGCCGCGCGGGCTACTCGCGCGTTCACTACAGCACCAACTACGTCAACGCGTACTGGAGCGACAGCTGCTTCTGCATGACCTACGGCGACGGCCAATCCCCAACCTACCTGCCGCTGGTTGCGCTTGATGTCGCGGGCCACGAAATGACGCACGGCGTCACCGCACGCACGGCCGGTCTGATTTATTCCGGCCAGTCCGGCGGCCTGAACGAATCGATGTCCGACATCATGGGCACGATGGTTGAATACCGCGGCGCCCGTGGCAATAACCTGCCGAACTTCCTGATTGGCGAACGCATCTACGTTGCCAACAACAACGTGCAAACGCCGACGACGGCGCTGCGCTATATGTTCCAGCCGAGCCGCGACGGCTCGTCGCCGAACTGCTACACCAGCACCATCGGCAACTTGGACGTGCATTTCTCGTCTGGCGTCAGCAACCACTTCTTCTACCTGCTGTCGCAGGGCGCGGTCTCCCCGCCGGGCTTCAGCATTGCTGCGTCCTCGCTGGTCTGCAACGGCAATACCGCGCTGACCGCAATCGGTCGCGATGCCGCCGCACGTATCATGTACCGCGCGCTGTCGGTGTACTGGACCACGTCGACGAACTACACCCAAGCCCGCGCCGGCACCTTGAACGCTGCGCGTGACCTGTATGGCACCGGCTCGACGCAGTACAACGCCGTTGCTGCCGCTTGGTCTGCAGTTAGCGTTAACTAAAAGCACTCAGTATCGCCATCGGGCAAGTCCCGATGGATTTATACGGCGCGCATCTAAGCGGGTGCGCGCCGTTTTTTGTGTCTGCGCTAGGGCACTCAATTACTGCGTTGGCAAAAGGCTACGCCCTAGGGCGCCTATAAAAGCCGCGCAACCGCGCCACACATGAAATTTATATATTTTCGATTATTTTTTGTTATTAATTAAAATTTACCGATTATTTTATAATTTATTGCCGATATTAAGTCTAATTTAGGGCGGAAATGCCTTATTTTTGTGCAAATCTGTCAATATTGTTTCAGATAAAAATGCAGCACATCCACATCCGAAACAATTGCCCGCTCGCTATTTCGTATCGCGGTGGACTGCAAAGTAGGCTGCCAGCAATCTAGCTTTCTCGTAATATTATAACTATATGTTTATTATATATATTTAATAGATGTTTGATTTTTTTACCCCACTAAATCCTGGTTTTACGTGATTCCCGCACGGCAATTGCTTCATCTTTTAGGCATCTGAACTCGCTTAGACACGAGGCCTAGGCGAACAGGTGTGGTTTTCTAGGGAAACCAATGCTGGCTTGGAATGTTTGTAATGAATAGCATTACTTGTTAATTAACGTTAAATTTTGCTATTTGTAATATTTATTCCAAATAATCAGGAATTATCTTACTAAAATATAAAAGGGGTTTTAACAATGAAAATTGGTAAGTCTTTATTTTTTTTGGCAATTTCCGCTTCATTTGCACCGACAATCGCATCAGCTGCTGCCGACAATAATCCTGTTGCAGCACAGGCACTCAATCAAATGCCAGCGCACGCGCAAGCGCTGCGCATGTCGGCAAGAGATGCATTCGTAGTTAAAGACGTCATTCTTGATACGAACGGCGCATCCCACGTCCGCATGGATCGGCTCTATGCTGGACTGCCGGTGATCGGCGGGGATTTGGTCATGCACATGTCAGCCTCTGGTGCATTCGCGAATGCGTCGACGACGATGACATCGTCCCTAAGCCTGGCAACGAAGCCCAAGGCGAGCAGCGGTAGCGCAATCCGCGCCGCCAACGCCGCATTCGCGGGGATTACGTCTGGCCAGCCGAGCAGCGTCTTATCGGTTTACACGCGCAACGGCGTGACTGCGCTGGCCTACGATGTTCTGGTTCGCGGCACTGCCGCCTCTGGCCGGCCGAGCGAAACCCACGTCATCGTCGATGCCAACACGCTCGCAGTTCTCGATAAATTCGATGACATCAAAACCACCGCTGCAGCCGGTACCGGCAATAGCCTCACCTCCGGCGTCGTACCGCTAACGACGGACCAAACCGGCGCCACTACGTTCGTATTGCGCGACCCGACCCGCGGCAACCACTACATCAACGACCTCGCTGGCCGCCGCAGCGGAAACGGCACAACGTATACCGATAGCGACAACCTCTGGGGTAATTCCAGCACGTCGAACTCGCAGACCGCAGCCGTAGACGCAATGTACGGCCAGAACACGACTTGGGATTTCTATCAATCGCTCGGCCGCAACGGCATCAACGGCACCGGCGGCGCCGGCTACTCGCGCGTTCATTACAGCCGTAACTACGTCAACGCCTACTGGAGCGATAGCTGTTTCTGTATGACTTATGGCGATGGCGACGGCGCAACGTATCTGCCGCTGGTCGCGCTCGACGTTGCCGGCCACGAAATGACCCATGGCGTGACATCCACGTCTGCCGGACTCGTATATTCCGGACAATCCGGCGGCTTGAATGAGTCGATGTCCGACATCATGGGCACGATGGTCGAATTCCGCGGCACCAAAGGCAATAATTTGCCGAACTACCTGATCGGCGAACGCATTTACACCGCCAATAACAATGTGCCGACACCAACCACGGCGCTTCGTTATATGTTCAAGCCCAGCCTCGATGGCGCATCGCCGGACTGCTACACCAGCACCATCGGCAACCTGGACGTACATTTCTCGTCCGGCGTCAGCAATCACTTCTTCTATTTGCTGTCGGAAGGGGCGGTTTCACCGTCGGGCTTCAGCCTTAGCCCGGCGTCGCTGGTCTGCAACGGCAACACAGCGCTGACCGCCATCGGCCGAGATGCGGCGTCGCGCATCCTCTATCGGGCCCTGACGGTCTACTGGACCTCGTCGACAAACTACAGCCAAGCCCGCGCCGGTACGCTCAGCGCAGCAGCGGACCTGTACGGCACCAGTTCCACACAGTACAACGCGGTTGCAGCGGCGTGGTCGGCAGTGAGCGTTAACTAATTTGCCGGTTTTGCCTTAGCAAAAAAAGCGGCGCTGCGACGCGCCGCTTTTTCTAGTCTCAAACTATTTCTCACCTGACCGCGCTTAAATAGCAGCAATGTTATTTGTTACCCTGAGACGAGGATAGAACCCATCCCAAAATTAATCCCGCGATAATTTTTTGGAAATAGAACAGTACGAAACGCTTTATTTTAAAGTTTCGTACTGTTCATGACGACGCATTTTGTGCCGAGAGTCCACTGTAGGCGATTTTGAGATAGGCTCTAGGCATTTACAGACTCTATTGCCCAATCACCAGGCTCAGTGAATTCACCATAATTACATGTAATTTCGGTATGAGCAGGAATATCAGCCGTCGCAATATAGACATCTTCGCCTTCTACCCACCGCGTATTCGGGAAATTGGAATGGTTAAAATAGCGCGAGTCATCTGCGCAATAGTAAACCGCTCCGACTAGGCGCTCGCGCCCCTTCCCACGATACGAATACTTTAAGACAGCTTGCTGAGCAGCATCAGGCATCGTGCGAATTTCGGCATCAGAAATTATCATCACGAAACGATAATCAAATTGGTAAATTCTAGTTCCTTCAGCGATATTCGCAGCAGCGAATAGCCCTACGCCTTCTATGTTACTGCTCGCGATGTAATGAGGTACCAGCATCATCTCAAGACTCTCCGACGTTAGGCTGCATTTGTCCGCCTGATTCAATAGGGCCTTTAGGATATTCGGGCCAAATTAGTTTCATTTTTGCATCGATAAACTTTACAAAACCGCGCTCAAAGTCGATGCCGAGTCCATCGCGCCAAGCCCGAGCAAACGACGGCGCCCGACAGTAATCGTCGATATAGCTATTCCAGCCACACCATTGCCGCCGCATCGGAGCAGATCGCTTAATATGCATGATATAAGCCCGCTCCAAGATGCTAATTAAATTGAGCAATAGAATTTCCCTCTGCTGCTGCTGAAAAGCGGTCATTCCTCGCTCGTCAAAGCTTGGATCTGCTCCGTATACGCCCAAAGCCAAACGGTCAATACAGATCAGCAAAAATTCTCGGTAGCATTTGTCCAAATCGTCATACGTACCGTACTCGCGATCTTCCCTCTCCTTCTTGACAGAGCGCCAAAAAACAAGAATAGCAACCGGCATACCAATTGCCGTGGCGATATTTGATAGCGTCGCCGTCGACACCTCACTAATCATGTCAATGAAGGTTGTCATCTGTATTCCCTTTTGCTCAAGCTCCTCGGCATCAATACCAGCTTTTTTGAACCTCTCCTGCTGCACCGTTGCAACCAACGCGCCTAATGCTTCAACACCGACTGCTCACTGCCTTCGGCGACAAACAGCGTTGCCGCGTCCGAACGCGAATAAACGTACTCGTGGCCGCAGAATTCACACGTCACGGCAACGCGGCCTTGATCGGCGACGATCTGCTCCACTTCCTCCCGGCCCAGCGAAATCAGCAGCAGTGAAATGCCTTCGCGCGAGCAGCGGCAGCTCAGCGCTACCGGGCGCGGTTCGAAAATCGCGTAGTCTTCGTCGGCAAATAAACGCCGCAGCAACGTTTCCGGCTCTACGGCCAGCAATTCGTCCGGCAACAAGGTGCTGGCGAGAATCGACAGATGCTCCCAGTATTCTTCGGTGGCCTTGGTGTGCTCTAGCGGCAGGCGCTGCAGCAAAAATCCACAGAGTTTGTCGCGGCTGGCCGCGAGACGAATCAGCGTCGGCAATTGTTCGGACTGCGCGAAATAGCCTTCTAGCGCCTCGCTCAGCGAATTACCGTCGATCGGGACCATCGCCTGCCGCGTCGGCTGTGTATCGGATGCGGGCTCCAACATCAACGCGAGAATGCCGTCGCTCAGCAGATCGGCGAAGCTCCCGCCGGCCAGCGGCGTCGCTTTGGCCAGCTTCGCCATGCCGCGGATTTGCAGCGGCGCGTCGCCGGCTTGCGTGGCCTGCGCAACGAGCAACTTGATCGCCTTCTCGCCCTGGAATTGCAGATTGATCCGCCCTTCAAAGCGCAAATGCAGGCTCAGCAGCGGCATCGCCGCCATCGCTTGGCCGATCAACGCGCGGACCTCAGGACTATACGTGCGGCGATCAAGCATTTCAGCCACGCCGCCGGTGATCTCGACGAACGCGCCGTGGGCGATGTGATTATTGAACTGAAACGGCGTCAGCTTATTGGTCATAGTGGATTCAAAACCCCATAGCGGGGAAATTCCGGGCACGGCACCCGCGCCGAATTGGCGCCGGTGCCGTTTGCACGCCGCGCCAGTTTCGGCGCGCGGAAGTGCTTACTTGAGCTTTTCTTTCAGCAACCGATTCAAGGCATCCGGGTTCGCTTTGCCCTGCGTCGCCTTCATCGCTTGGCCAACGAAGAAGCCAAACAGGCGGTCTTTGCCGGCACGGAAATCGGCGAGCTGCTGCGGATTTTTTGCGATCACATCGTCAATCGCGGCGATGATCGCCGACTCATCGGTAATCTGCACCAAGCCCTTGGCTTGAATGATGTCATCGGCGCTGCCTTCGCCCGCGAGCATCGCTTCGAAGACGTCCTTTGCGATCTTGCCGGAAATGGTTTTATCGACCATGCGCTTGAGCAAACCAGCAAACGCATCAGCCCCGATCGGCGACTCGCCGATGTCCTTGCCGAGCTTGTTCAAAGCACCGAGCAAATCGGTTGCGATCCAGTTCGCGCATAGCTTCGGCTCGGCGCCGCTGGCGGCGACCACGGCCTCGTAGTACGCCGCGAGTTCGCGCGAGCTGGTCAGCGTCTTGGCGTCGTAGTCAGACAAACCGAACACGCTGACAAAACGGGCACGCTTGGCTTCCGGCAGCTCCGGCAGCGAACTGCGAATCGCGTCGATGTAGTCTTCGGTGCAGACGACCGGCAGCAAATCCGGATCCGGGAAATAGCGGTAGTCGTTGGCGTTTTCCTTGCTCCGCATCGCCCGCGTTTCGCCGGTATCCGGGTTAAATAAGCGGGTTTCTTGAACGATCGTGCCGCCGGCCTCGATCACTTCGATCTGGCGCTCGATTTCGTATTCGATCGCCTTTTCAACGTAGCGGAACGAGTTGACGTTCTTGGTTTCAGTGCGGGTGCCGAACTTTTCGGTGCCGCGGCGGCGTACGGAAACGTTGGCATCGCAACGGAACGAGCCTTCCTGCATGTTGCCGTCGCAAATGCCGAGGTAGACGACAAGCTGATGCAGCTTTTTCAGATACGCCACGGCCTCGGCGGCGCTGCGGATATCCGGCTCGGAAACGATTTCGATCAACGGCGTACCGGCCCGGTTTAAATCGATGCCGGTCGAACCGCTGAAGTTTTCGTGCAAAGACTTGCCGGCGTCTTCTTCCATGTGCGCGCGGGTAATACCGATGCGCTTGACGGTGACGCTATTCGGGCCGTCTTCCAGCTCGATATCGAGATGGCCGTTGGCGACAATCGGCAACTCGTACTGCGAGATCTGATAACCCTTCGGCAAGTCCGGGTAGAAATAGTGCTTGCGCGCAAACACGCAGCGGCGGGCGATTTCAGCGTCGACCGACAAACCGAACGTCACCGCTTTCTTAACCGCATCCCCGTTCAGCACCGGCAACACGCCCGGCATGCCGAGATCAATCGGGCAGGCCTGCGTATTCGGCTCGGCGCCGTAGGCGATTGCGGCGCCGGAGAAAATTTTTGAATTGGTGCTGAGCTGGCAATGCACTTCCAGCCCGATTACTGCTTCCCAGTCGGCATGACTCATGACTCAAATTCCTTCGGCCACTGCGTGTGAAAATCGGTTGCCTGTTGATATTGATGCGCAGCGTTGAGCATGCGCGCTTCATCGAAGAAGTTACCCATCAGCTGCAAGCCCACCGGCAAGCCCTCGACAAACCCGCACGACAGACTCATCGCTGGAATACCGGCGAGGTTGGCGGCAATCGTGTAAATGTCGTTCAGATACATCGCAACCGGATCATCAGTCTTGGCGCCAAGCTTGAACGCAACATCAGTCGCGGTCGGGCCAAGCACGAGGTCAACATGTTCAAACGCGCGCTTGAAATCGTCGTAAATCAGCCGCCGGACTTTCTGCGCCTGCAGGTAGTAGGCATCGTAATAACCGTGGCTCAGCACATAGGTGCCGATCATGATGCGGCGCTGCACTTCAGCGCCGAAGCCTTCGCCGCGGCTGCGTTTGTAGAGTTCTTCCAGCGTCTTCGCGCCTTCTGCACGATGCCCATAACGAACGCCGTCGAAACGAGCGAGGTTGCTTGAAGCTTCCGCCGGCGCAACGACGTAATACGTCGGCACCGATAGCGGCGAATTCGGCAAGGAAACTTCGCTGAACGTCGCGCCGAGCTGTTTGAAGACGTCGATCGCCTGCTCAATCCGCTCGCGCACGCCGGGCGCAAGGCCATCGGCGAAATATTCGCTCGGCAAGCCGATCCGCAAGCCCTTGATCGACTGATTCAAGCCGCTGACGAGATCATCAACCGGGCGCTCAATGCTGGTTGAGTCCTTCGGATCAAAGCCCGACATCGCCTGTAGCACATAGGCGGCGTCTTCGGCCGAGCGGGCAACGACACCGGCCTGATCGAGACTAGACGCAAACGCGATCATGCCGTAGCGCGACACGCGACCGTACGTCGGCTTGATGCCGGTCAGATTAGTCAGCGCGGCAGGCTGGCGAATCGAGCCGCCGGTGTCCGTTGCCGTTGCGATCGGCGCCAAACCGGCCGCGACCGAGGCCACTGAGCCGCCGCTAGAACCACCCGGCACGCGGGTGACATCCCAGGGGTTTTTCACCGGGCCGTAGTACGAGGTCTCATTCGACGAGCCCATGGCGAATTCGTCCATGTTCGCCTTGCCGAGCATGACCATGCCAGCGGCATCGAGCTTTTGCACAATCGTCGCGTCATACGGCGCGACGAATTGATCCAGCATCTTCGAACCGCAGGACGTGCGAACCCCGGTCGTGCAGAAAATATCTTTCTGCGCCAACGGGATGCCGGTCAGCGTTGCGCCGTCGCCCTGGGCCAGTACGGCGTCGGCCGCGTCAGCCTGCGCCAACGCCCGCTCCGGCGTCACGGTAATGAAGGAATTCAGGTCTTTGTCGTGCGCGGCAATGCGCCCGAGATAGTGCTGGGTCAGCTCGCGGGCGCTGAATTGCTTGCCACGCAGGCCATCCGCCAGCTGTTTGATCGACAGTTTGTGTAAGGTCATGGGTATTATTATTCGATGACTTTCGGCACGAGGTAGAGGCCGTCTTGGACCTCGGGCGCGATTGCCTGGTAATCGTCGCGGCGATTCGGCTCGCTGACGGTATCAATCCGCAGGCGCTGCGTCATTTCCAATGGATGCGCCATCGGCGCGACATCGGCGGTTTGCGCCGAGGACAACCGGCTCACCATTTCCAGGATATTCGACAGCTGACGCGCATATGGCTCAACTTGTTCGGGGTTCAACTGCAGGCGCGCCAACTGCGCAACCTGACGGACTTGTTCGGGACTGAGGCTCATGAGCAACTCGGGTTTGGATCGGATGACGGGTCAACGGCTACAGACAGTATCGCCGACTCAACACCGGCGGACTCGCGTTCCCGGCACACCACCCGTCGGGGGTATGCCGCACAGCGGATTAGGCCGGTAGAAAATCAGTTATGATTGAATGATAAACGATTTTGCCGATCGCCTCGGCTCGCCCGATTCAATGTCAAATCTAGGCTCGGCTGGTTCAGCGGCCACGTCAATTAGTGCCGCAACTGCGCTCATAATTCTCTAAATTCCCCTTTCTGCCCCCCGTAAAAATCAACGCGATGTTCGACGCCGTCCGCCGCCTATTCGTAAACGACCTTTCCATTGATCTTGGCACTGCCAACACACTCGTCTATGTCCGTGACGAAGGCATTGTTCTGAATGAACCTTCTGTTGTCGCTATCCGCCTCGACTCACGCGGCAGCAAGAAAATCGAAGCCGTCGGCATCGACGCCAAGCGCATGCTCGGCCGCACGCCGACCAATATTTCGACAATCCGACCGCTGCGCGACGGCGTAATCGCCGATTACACCGTCACCGAAAAGATGTTGCAGCACTTCATCCGCAAGGTACAAAAAGGCCGGGTAATGCGGCCGATGACGCGCGTTGTTGTCTGCGTCCCCTACGGCTCGACGCAGGTGGAACGTCGCGCGATCAAAGAGTCGGTCGAAAACGCCGGCGCGCGCAAAGTTTGGGTGATTGAAGAACCGATCGCCGCAGCGCTCGGCGCCGGCATCCCGATTTCCGAAGCACGCGGTTCCATGGTCGTGGACATCGGCGGTGGTACGTCGGAAGTCGCCGTCATTTCGTTGAACGGCATCGTTTACGCCGAAAGTGTGCGCATCGGCGGGGACCGTTTCGACGAGGCAATCGTCAGCTACGTCCGTCGTCAGTACAACATGCTGATCGGCGAGGCGACCGCTGAGCGGATCAAGCAAACCATCGGTACCGCGTTCCCCGGCCCGGAAATTCAAGAAATTGACATCGTCGGTCGCCATTTGGCGGCGGGCGTGCCGCGCAATTTCACGATGAACTCAAATGAAATTCTCGACGCGTTGCAAGAGCCGCTGGCGGGTATCGTCAAAGCGGTGAAGCAAGCGTTGGAACGCACGCCGCCGGAACTCGGCTCGGACGTCGCCGAGCGCGGCATCGTGCTCACCGGCGGCGGCGCGCTGCTGCGCGATCTGGATAAATTGCTCAGCGAAGAAACCGGCCTGCCGGTCATCGTCGCTGACGATCCTTTGACCTGCGTTGCCCGTGGCGGCGGCATGTTGCTCGATATGCTTGATCGCCAGGGCGATATCTACTTGATGGATTAGCGTCGAGCTGAAGGCGCTAGTCGTTGCGTTTTCGGATGGCTTTTCCGCGCGCAGTTGTCGCGCGGGAGGCCGCGCCCTATGCTTCGCGGCGTGCCGCCTGTTCTGCGGCCTCGCCCCCGTAGATTCCAGTTCCGGCCTTGAATACCACGCTGACCGACACTTCGCGTAAACCGCTCTTTCCCAGCGGCCCCGCGCTCGGGCTAAGGTTCCTTTTCTTTACGCTACTGTCGATCACCCTGCTGGTGGTTGATGGCCGTAGTGACCGTTTCAAACCGCTGCGAGACTGGACCAGTTGGGCCTTAACGCCGCTGATCTGGGTCGGGAATCTGCCGCGCGCCGTTTCTGGCGGGCTGGAACATTTTCGTTCGCGCGAAGCCTTGTTGGCCGAAAATCGGGCGCTGCGCGCCAACCAATTGGAGCAAGCGGCGCGCCTGTTGCAACTCTCGTCGCTAGAAGCAGAGAACCAGCGCATACGCGAATTGTTAGCGTCGTCGACCGGCTTAAAAGATCGCGTCCTGATCGCCGAAATCTTCGCTGCCAGTCAAGATCCGTATCGACATCAGATCGTGCTCAATAAAGGCGCCCGCGATGGCGTATATCGGGGGCAGGCGGTGCTCGACGCTGCCGGCGTCATGGGCCAAGTGGTGCAAGTAAACCCAACAACAAGCGTCGTGCTGCTGATCACCGACCCGAACCACGGGATTCCGGTTGAGATCAACCGTACCGGCCTGCAGACGATTGCGCTCGGTCGCGGCGACGGCCAAGGCCTCTCACTGCCGTATTTGCCCGGCAATTCCGACGTTAAAGTCGGCGATGTGCTGGTGTCATCCGGCCTCGGTGGCCGCTTTCCAGCCGGCTACCCGGTCGGCGAAATCTACGAATTGCATCACACCGGCGGCGAAAACTTCATGGAAGCTGCTGCCTACCCGCGGGCCAAGCTACATCAAGGTCGGCAGGCGCTATTGGTCTGGAGCGAGCACGCCACCGCTGCGGATGCCACCGACGCGCCACAGGTGCCAATCGATTTGCCAGCAAATAGCCCGGCAAAACCGAAAGCGAAACCATGAGTAAGGCGCTGATTTTCCTATTCAGCCTTGCACTCAGCTTGCTGCTGCAGATTTTACAGTTGCCCGATGCGCTCTCCAGCTTGCGCCCGAGCTGGCCGCTGCTGGTGATCGCCTATTGGACGCTGTACGAGCCAAAAATGCCGAGCTTGTTGGCGGCGTGGATCGTCGGCGTGTGCTGCGATACGCTGTTTAATTCCGTGCTCGGTGAAAACGCACTCGCGCTGGTGCTGGTGGCCTCGATCATCAGCCGCCTACGCAGCCTCTACACGCTATTTCCGCTGTGGCAGGCAGCGCTGGCGCTGGCGCCGCTTTGGGCGCTGCATGCGTTCATTATTTTCTGGATTGACGGCATCACGCGGCATTCGGCGGATCTCAGCCTGCGTTGGCTGCCGGTGCTCAGCACCACGCTAATCTGGCCGCTGTTCGTCGGCTTGCTCGAAGGGCGCCGTGCAGCCCGCACCGACAACCTCAACCGGATGCGACTGCCATGACCGCGGCCACCCGCACCCGGTCCGGCCGGGAACCGCTGAAAAACCTGCACGAAGAAAAGCACACGTTTAACGTTCGGATCGGCGTTGCTTGCGCGCTGTGCCTAGTGATGGCGGGTTTGCTGGCGATGCGGCTGATCGACCTGCAATGGCGCCAACATGCCTACTACAGCACACGCGCCGACGACAACCGCATGCGGTTAACGCCAGTGACGCCAGTGCGCGGCCTAATCTACGACCGTAATGGGGCGCTGCTCGCACAAAATCTACCGGCATTCGTGCTCGATATTACGCCGGAGCGGGTCGGCAATCTCGACGACACCCTGGCCCGGCTGAGCAAGCTCATCAACCTAACCGACACCGAAATCAGCCGCTTTCGTGATCGCGTGCGTAAAGGTCCGCGCTACCGCAGTGTCACGCTGCGCAGCAATTTGTCGCCGGAAGAAGTGGCACGCTACGAACTTAATCGGTTCGATTTTGAGGGCGTGGAAGTCAACGCCAGCTTGGTCCGCAGTTATCCGCTCGGCGAAGCGTCGTCGCACATCATCGGCTACGTCGGCGGCATCAGCGAAGCCGACTACAGCACGATCGCCGAGGCCGACTATCAAGGGCTGACGCAGATCGGCAAGTCTGGCATCGAGCGCAGCCACGAAAATGAGCTGCGCGGCGTACCCGGCACTCGGATTATTGAAGCGAACGCCGCCGGCCGGCCGCTGCGCGAACTGGAATCACGGCCCGGCACGTCCGGCTTGAATCTCTATTTGAGCCTCGACGCACAGCTGCAAACCATCGCCGAAAAAGCGTTGGGCGCGCTCAACGGTGCGGTTGTCGCAATCGACCCTCGAACCGGCGAAGTGCTGGCGCTGGTCTCCAAGCCCGGCTTCGATCCGCAGCTGTTTGCCGAAGGGATCGACGGCGCCAGCTACCGCAACTTACTGCAGGATCCGAATCGACCGCTGTATAACCGCGCGCTGCTCGGCACCTATCCGCCAGGCTCGACGATCAAGCCGTTTATCGCCACTGCTGGCTTGATCGCTGGCACGTTGACGCCGGAAACGCGGGTTTACGATCCGGGTTACTTTCAGCTCCCCGGCGTTGAACGCAAATACCGCTGCTACAAGCGTGAAGGCCACGGTACGGTCGACTTAAATCTGGCGATGCAGAAATCCTGCGACGTCTATTTTTATCAGGCGGCGATCAACATGGGCATTGATCGCATCGACGAAGTGCTGGCCGCTTTTGGCCTCGGCCATCTCACTGCCATCGACATTCCACACGAAAAAAGCGGGCTGCTACCAACGCGTGAATGGAAGCGCCGCGTCTACCGCCAAGCGTGGTTCCCTGGCGAAACCGTTAACACCGGCATCGGCCAGGGCTACCTCACGGTAACGCCGATGCAGCTCGCGCAAGCCACAGCGCGCTTGGCGATGCGCGGCGCCGGCTTTAAGCCGCATATGATCCACGCAACGGAGGTGTCATCGACGCATCAGCTGACGCCATTCGCCCCGGAGCCGCTGCCGATCGTCGAAGCGCGCGACCGCGGGGTGTTTGATCGCGTCATCGCGGCGATGCAGTTGGTCACGCAAACGCCGGGCGGCACCGCCTACGCCGTGTTTAAGGACGCGCCGTATACCGTCGCCGGAAAAACCGGGACCGCGCAGGTCGCCGGCCTGAGCCAAGACGAACTCGTGGCGAAGAAACTTGAGGCAACGCCGCTGCTGTTGCGCGACCACGCCTTATTCATGGCCTTTGCGCCGGTTGAAGACCCGCGCATCGCCATCGCCATCGTCGCCGAACACGCCGGCCACGGCGGCAGCGCCGCAGCGCCGGTTGCGCGGCAGATCATGGACCAATACCTGCTCGGCCGCGTGATCTACAACACGCCGGCCGGCGCGCCGCCAGCGCTCGGCAACGCCGAACCCGAGGACGATGACGCCGTACCACCGGACGCCGGGCCGGGCGCGGTTGAAACCCCGACCAATCCGGTGCCACCGCAATGATTGTGTTGAACTTCTTAAAAGAATAATGCTCAGCCTTGATAGTCCGCGCTGGTCCGAGTTACGACATGCCTACGGCAAGGCATCAGACATCCCGGCTTTGCTTCGCCTATTGGGCACGCTGCCCGAATCAAAGGAAGAAGAAGAGCCCTGGTTTTCGCTGTGGAGCGCACTTGCGCACCAAGGCGATGTTTACTCGGCTTCGTTCGCAGCCGTCCCACATGTGGTTGCGGCGCTAGCCACAAATCCAAGTCAAGCCTGCAGCACATATTTCCAGTTCCCCGCTTGGGTAGAGATCTGTCGGAAACAAAAAGGCGTTGCAGTTCCAAGTGATCTTCAGTCCGCCTATGCGCAGGCACTTAGCAAACTCCCTGCTTTGGTCGCAGCAGCATCGTTCCGTGAGTGGGATGCTGGCTTTCTAGCCTGTGCATTGTCAGCAATCGCTGCTGCCAAGGGCTATGCTTCGGTAGCAGAGGCTGCGCTAGAACTTACGCCAGAAGTCGCCACCGATTTTATGGAGTGGTTCCTTGAGAGATAAGCCGTCCAATCAAGACACTCTGGCGGACCTGTGTGCCGAGCTGCGTTTGTACTTTTCGTCACCGTTCAGTGCGCGGCAGTCAGGCTGCCGAGTTTCGGCGATCGCCTGCAGCAACACGCCGTCCCTGGCGAGGCTTCAGCGCGCTGGCCAGCCCCGGCCCGGCCATCCGTGGCCGGGCATGTATTCATGCTGCGAGCAGTGCTCGCAAAACGCCTAACATGAGCCTGGCAATCGTCATCACCAGCAGCAACACGCCGTCCCTGGCGAGGCTTCAGCGCGCTGGCCAGCCCCGGCCCGGCCATCCGTGGCCGGGCATGTATTCATGCTGCGAGCAGTGCTCGCAAAACACATGAATACATCCGTTATTTCGCGGGCGCAGCCGCAAACGCCGAGTCTTTTTACGGTGTTAGCGCGCTGGCATTTCGATCTCTGGCTTGGGCTGCTGCTCATCGCGCTCAGCGTGTTGGGTTTGTTCGTGCTGTACTCGGCCTCGGGACATTCGATGCCGACCGTCATCAGCCAAGCTGAGCGGCTTTTGCTCGGCTTCGCAGTCATGGTGATTGCGGCACAAGCACCACCCGAGTTTTATCGGGCTGCCGCGCCCTGGCTCTACGGCGTCGGGCTGGTGTTGCTGTTATTGGTCCCGGTGCTCGGCGATCACGCCAAGGGCGCGCAGCGCTGGCTGGATCTGAAAGTCATCCGCTTCCAGCCGTCTGAGTTGATGAAATTGGCGATGCCAATGGCCGTCGCCGCGTACTTGCACACGCGGCCATTACCGCCGCGTATGTGGGCGATCCTCGTCACGCTGGCGATCATCGGCGTACCGACCTTGCTGATCGCAATACAACCCGATCTGGGCACTGGCATGCTGGTGCTCGCAGCTGGCATTTTGGCGTTGTATTTTGGCGGCATCGGCTTTCGCTGGATTTTGCTGGCGATGGTCGGGGCGGCCGCCTCAGCACCACTACTCTGGCTGAAATTGCACGATTATCAACGTAATCGGGTGCTGACCTTCCTCGATCCGGAACGCGATCCACTCGGCGCCGGTTACCACATTACACAGAGCAAAATCGCCATCGGCTCCGGCGGGTTGTTCGGCAAAGGTTGGCTCCTCGGCACGCAGGCTAAACTTGATTTTCTGCCGGAATCGCACACCGACTTCATTTTTGCCGTCTATTCCGAAGAACTGGGCTTATTCGGCGTCGCCGCGCTGCTCGGCCTCTACATCGCGATCGTCGGGCGCGGCCTCTACATCGCGCTGCGCGGTCAGGACAGCTTCCAACGCCTGCTCGCCGGCAGCCTCGCGATGACGTTTTTTGTCTACGTCTTCATCAACATGGGCATGGTCATCGGCTTGCTGCCGGTGGTGGGCGTACCCTTACCGCTGGTCAGTTTCGGTGGCACCTCTGCCGTCACATTGTTAGCCGGTTTCGGTATGCTGATGTCGGTGTACACCCATCGGAAACTCCTGACCAACTGATGCGGAACTTACTAACTGCACTTACGCTGAGCCTGATCGCCGTCACCGCGGCGGCGGATTACACCGCGCACGCAAAAACGCCACTGCTGCTCGAAAAGCTGCGTGACAACTACGGTTTCTCCGATCCGGAGCTGAATACCGTCAGCGCCGCACTAAAAGACGCGCAAACACTGCCAAAGCTGATTCAAAGCGAAGTGCAGAACAAAGAAGTAACCCTGCTACCGAATTGGGACGCGTATGCGCCGATTCACGTCAACGCACGCAATATCGCCAACGGCCTGCAATATTTGAACGATAACCGGCAGTGGTTTGCCCGTGCCGAAGCTGAATACGGCGTGCCGCCAACAGTGGTTGCGGCGATACTCGGCGTCGAAACCAAGTACGGCACCTACACCGGCAAGTATCGAGTGCTCGATGCTTTAACGACCCAGGGCTTTGATCACCCGACACGGAGCCCGTTCTTTTTTAGCGAACTCACCCAATTTTTCGTGTTTTGTCGCGATAGCGGCCGTAATGCTGCAGACTTCCTCGGCTCTTATGCCGGTGCGATGGGCAACGCCCAATTTATGCCGAGCAATTACCGCGCATTAGCCGTTGATTACGACGGCGACGGCGAAAAAAATCTTTGGTCGGCGCCCGATGCCATCGGCAGCATCGCCAATTATCTGGTGCATTACGACGCCAAACGCAGCTTCCGGCGCGGCGAGCCGCTTATCGTACCGGCACAGCTGAGCCGCACGACGGTCGATATTCCGAGCAATGGCCGCGTCGCCACCCAGACCGTTGGCGTGCTGCGGGCAGCCGGTGTCGAATCCGCAGCGATGCTCCCGGCGACAACGCCGGCCGGCTTGATCGAACTGCGGCGTGGTGCAGCGATGGAATACTGGCTCGGTCTGAATAATTTTTACGCGATTCAAACCTATAACCCGCGCGTCTTTTACGCGATGGCGGTAGCGCAACTGGCCAACGCCCTGGCCGATGCGCAGGCGACCGCCGCAGCAGCCGACGCCTCGGCGCCAACCGCACGCCACGCGCAATGATGCGGTACGGACTGGCTACCGCCTGCGTCGCGGTACTGTTACTGAGCGCCTGTAGCGGCAACGCGCCGGTTCGTGAGCCGGGGACGAGCCGCACGCCGGTGCCGACGCGAACCCCGATCATCCGCTCGCCCGGCGGGCGCCCCGATCCTGCGCCAGCCAACCCCAGTCAGGATGGGCCACCGAACCCCGACGAAGTGCCTGAAGATCTGGCCTCGGTGCCGGACGCCGTTCCGAAAGACGAGCCGAAAAGCCCTTACGGCAACCCCGATTCCTACGAAGTGCTTGGCAAACGCTACGCCGTTCTGGAAAACGCCCACGGCTTCCGTGAGCGCGGGCTGGCCTCGTGGTACGGCAAGAAATTTCACGGCAAGCGCACATCCAGCGGCGAACCGTTCAATATGTTCGCGATGACAGCCGCGCATAAAACGCTGCCGATTCCTGCGTATGCCCGTGTTACTAATATTACGAACGGCAAAAGCGTCATCGTTAAAATCAACGACCGCGGGCCGTTCCACAGCGATCGCATCATCGACCTTTCCTACGCCGCAGCAGTGAAGCTCGATATGCTCGGCAGCGGCTCAACCCAGGTTGACCTCGAAGTCCTCGACCCGGGCAGTACCATCGGCGCGAGCCCGCCGCTCGCCGTTCCTGACGCGCCCAGCCCGACCGAATTTGTCGCCGCAACGCCGCCGCCGTCTGCACAACAACAACTGCCTGAACCCGCGCCAACATCAGCCTTGGCGGCGGCGACCAGCGGCGGCCGTAGCACGGCACGCTACTTACAGGCTGGGGTCTTTCACGATCCGGTCAATGCCGCAACCTTTCGCGAGTACCTCAACAGCTCGGGCATCGGCCCTGTGCTATTGAAGAGCGAAAACCGCAACGAGCGCTGGGTTTACCGGGTTTTGATCGGCCCGTTCATCGACGTCGTTCAGCTCAATCTCGTTCGCGCGCGGATGAACGCGACGCAAAATCCGACGGTGCCGGTACTGGAATAATCGCCTCAAGTAAGCACCTTGCGTTATACGCACGATTCGATTCCGTTATCGTGGCAGAATCCCGGTTAGGCGCAAACCGCGCCAGCAAATGAATCAGGACGACGTCATGGCCGGCACCTCGGGATCGATAACGAAATTGCTTACGGCGCTGGAACTCAAAGGCCAGAATTTCGGTGTATCGGATGGACAGTTCCGCGCCTCAAAGACTTCCGCCAGGATCACCTCCTACGATCCCGCCACTGGCAACGCCGTCGCCAGCGTTGCACAAGCCAGCGCCGATGATGTCGAGCAGATCACGGTCGGCGCGAGCGCAGCCTTTGAACGCTGGCACACGCTGCCAGCGCCACATCGCGGCGCCATCGTCGCCGAGCTCGGTGCCGAGTTGCGCGCCCACAAGGCCGAACTCGGCGCGTTGATTTCGCTCGAAGCCGGCAAAATTCGCTCAGAAGGCTTAGGCGAAGTGCAGGAAATGATCGATATCTGTGACTTCGCACTCGGCCTTTCGCGGCAGCTCTATGGCCTCGCCATGCACTCGGAACGGCCGAACCATCGCATGTACGAGCAGTGGCATCCGCTCGGCATCGTCGCCGTTATCACGTCGTTCAATTTCCCAATGGCGGTCTGGGCGTGGAATGCGGCGATTGCAGCTGTTTGCGGTGATGTTGTGATCTGGAAACCCTCGCCGAAAACGCCGTTGTGCGCGGTCGCTGTGCAACGCATCGTTGATCGCGTTATGGCGCGTCACGAACTCCCCGGCGTCTTCAATTTGCTAGTCGGCGGGAATGCGGCGGGTGAGCAATTGGTGGCGGATCGTCGCGTCGCGCTGGTCTCGTTCACCGGTTCGGTCGCCGCTGGGCGGCAAGTCGCGGCACGCTGCGCAACTCGGCTCGGCCGCTCGCTGCTGGAATTAGGCGGCAATAACGCGATCGTCGTCATGGACGATGCCGATCTCGCGCTCGCGCTGCGCGCCATCACGTTCAGCGCCGCTGGCACCGCCGGCCAGCGTTGCACCACCGCGCGCCGGCTCTTTGTTCAGCGTGGCATTGCGCCCGCGCTAATCGAAGGGCTGCGCCGTGCCTATGGCTCAATTGCCATCGGCGAACCGCAGGCCGACGGCGTATTGATGGGCCCACTGATCGACGCCGAAGCGGTAGCGCAGTTCGAGCACGCTGTCGGCGCCGCGCAAGCGCAAGGTGGCCGCCTGCTGTTTGGCGGCGCGCGCCTGGAGCGCCCCGGTCATTTTGTGCAGCCGACGCTCGTTGCATCTGAGCACCCGCTTGCCATCGCCAGCGAAGAAACTTTTGCACCGATTCTGTATATCGTCGAGTTCGATACGCTGGCCGAGGCCATCGCGATGAACAACGCCGTGCCGCAAGGTCTGTCGTCGGCAATCATTACGGACAGCCTGCGCAGTGCTGAAGCTTTCTTATCCGCCAGCGGCTCCGATTGCGGCATCGCCAACGTCAACATCGGCACCTCTGGTGCGGAAATCGGCGGCGCATTCGGCGGCGAAAAGGACAGCGGCGGTGGCCGCGAATCGGGCAGCGACGCCTGGAAAAACTATATGCGACGCCAGACTTGCACGATCAACTACGGCCGTGATTTACCGCTGGCGCAAGGCGTGCGTTTTGACGTTAGCTAGGGCTGCGCTCCTAGGGCATGCGCAATCGATAGTTGCCGCGCAAATGCGGGGCCGCTTTCAGCGTTAGCGAGCACATCGCGTAGCCATTGGAGTCGCTTGCTGTCATCGGCGCAGTCAAGCGGGAAGAAGCTCGCAATCGTATCGAGATACGGCCCACGGCCGTTGATGATGTCGTTCGCCAACTTGCGGTAAGAAAAGAGTACGAATTCCCGCAGTATTCGTTCTTGCTCGTAGGCTTGGGATTCACGTGTGCGCGCATCTAAAACGTGAATCTCATCCAGCGTTGGTAGCGGCGTGCAGGCGGCTTGTGCGGCTTGTGCGCAGAGTCCGCCGATGAGCACCATTAATGGCCTCAGCTGGCGTCTCATTTTCATGGTGGCTGAAAGTGGCATTGCGCCACTCCCAACCACCTGATCGGCGAACTTCAAGTTACGGATTGGTCGCCTTCATTTCGACCAGATATTCGCCAGGATCAAACTCGTTCGAAGCGCCTGTCGAGGTATCGACCGAGGTGCTGAGCAAGCTCAGCAGCGCAACGTCGCCCCAGACCCACTTATTGAGTGAGCGGTGCAACGGCACTTCGGCCGGTTCGAAGCCAGCTTTTTCAAGCAGAATCGCGCCATCTTTACGCGAGACGGTAACCGTGACCGGCGTCACGCCAACTTCACTGCGCTCTTCGTAGCTTTTCTTGCCGTCGGTCATATGCACAGTAGCAACGAATACTTTCGCGCCCTGCGGATTGGAGTCGACTTTAATCGACTGCTTATTGCCGGTGACGATTGTGGCGCAAGCAGACAACATCAAAGCGCCAGCCAATGCTGGCAGCAAATGCAACTTACTCATTGTTTCCCCTATTGTGTTTGTTGTGTATCCCATTGAAGCGCCGGAATAGTTCCGGAATTTGACGCGGGCGTCAACTATAAATTCGACCTAGCGAGTACCGTCGTCGTCCGGTTCGCGGCGGGCGTTTATAATCGCTACAATTCGCCGCTGAATGACTCTAATTCCACTTTGCCGCAGGCTTCGCGCTACGGCCCACTCCGTTGCTTTTGCCGTTGCCGCAGCTAGCCTTCCGGGCGCAGGCGCGCAGGCAGCGCCCGATGACGCAAACACTTACACTGTGGTGTCCGCGCGCATTGCAGCCGAGCAAATTGAACGCGATCCGGGCTGGCTCGCGCTGCTGCACTACCATCACCCGCTCGACAGCGCCGGCTGGAAAAGTCACGCTGACGCGTCGTCGTTCTTTCTTGCCAGCGCTGGCAACACTGATCCCCGCGCCGAGTTATTGGCCGACCTGCAGGCGCTGTTCTTTAATGCCGCGGACACCAGTGCCCGCTGCCGCTTCCCGGCGCGTTATGAATGGCTACGTGAACGTCTTGCGCTACCCGCTGACGGAACCGCACTCGAGGCCTGCGCCGCGCTGCAAGACTGGTATCAGCCACTAGCGGCCAACAGGGTTTCGATCGACTTCGCGTCCTCTTATCTCGAAAATCCATCGTCATTATTCGGGCATACCTTTCTCCGCTTCGGGACGCCCGGCGCGCCGCTGCTATTGACGCCGACGATCAACTACGCCGCCGATTCCAGCCGCGAAAACGGCAAGCTCGCATTTATTATTAAGGGCCTGTTGGGTGGCTTTCCGGGCGTTGCCGATCAGCTGCCGTACTTCCGCCGGCTGCGCAGCTATAGCGATAACGAAGGCCGCGCGATCTGGGAATACCCGCTGGCGCTCGACGCGGCACAGATCCGCCGCCTTCTACTACACCTTTGGGAAATCAAAGACAGCGTCTTCGACTACTACTTCGTCGACGAAAACTGCAGCTATCGAACGTTGGCGCTGATCGCCGTTGCCCGGCCGGACCTCGACTTGCTCCGCGCCTACAACGCCGAAGTGGTGCCCGTGGAAACGATCCGAACCTTGCGCGCCAGCGGTTTGATCAACGCCACCGTTTACCGGCCGTCGGCGCCGCGCGAACTCAGCTGGCATACCCGGGGTTTTTCAACCGCGATGCTGCGTGCAGTGACGGCCATCGCGCGCGGTCAGCAGCAGCCTGACGACCTCAGCCGCTGGCGTCCCGAACAACGCACACAGATTCTCTCTGCAGCCGCCGAATACTTCGCCATCCTCGTCAATCGCGATCAAATACCGATTACTACGCGCGAACAGGTGATGCCGGCGTTGCTGCACGAACGGCTGCAGCACGAAACGCCGCCGGCCGCCGCCCCGCCACCGACACCGCCCGCACCAGACACCGGCCACAGTGGCCGCGCAGCCTCAGTCGGCTTTAGCGATCGCCAAGGCCGGCTTGGCGCCGAAGTCGGCTACGACGGGTTTCGCCATACCTTGATCGACCGCCTAGCCGGCTACGATCCAGGCGCCGAAATTACCGTGCTCGGCACCCGCCTCCGCTGGGAAGAAGGGAACAGCGGCACCCTTGAGCGCCTGGATCTGCTCCGTGTCCAATCGCAGGCGCCGAGTTCGATTCTGTTCCAGCAATCGGCGTGGAGCTTACATTTCGGCGCCGAGCGTAAGTACGTCAACGCTGAGCGGCCGCTGCTGGGCAGCTTCGGCTATGCCAGCGGGCGCGCCGTCAACGTTGGCGTCGGCGTGCTCGGGCTCACGCTCGGTGCCAACCTCGACGCCGGCCCGGCGCTGCGCGGCGATACTGGGTTCGAAGGCGCCGTTCGTGTTGAGCTTACGCGCCAACGTTATGGACTCAGCGCGCAGGCTTTTGTCGAATACGCCAAATACCTGCTTGGCGAGTCCAGCGCCCGGCACCGCTACGGCCTACGTTTCGGCTTACCGCTGACGCGCCAACTGGCCATTACGGTGGACCTTGAGCGCGCTGGCGCCAAGCAGGATGAGAACCAAGTCGTCATCGAACTCCGGCACGCATTCGGGCCTTAATCAACCACGACAATGGGGCCCGCTCGCGGCTCAGGTTAGTCAAATTTGCCTTGTGCGCGAACTTCCGCGTCGCGAAAGGGTTCATTACGCATTGAGGCGCCGACGCGGCAACTTGTAGCCGCGCTCAACCCGGATTTTTTACCCTGTTCCACGCCATTTTTAGCAGCCGGCAACCGTTCGTCATTGAAACCTGAAGCACGGCTTACAAGCACTTTTTGCTTCCAAATTGCGCGATAAACTGCCGCGCTTTGCTGCAGCTGCGTTACCATCCCGTCCCATATTTCCCGCGCACCGCTTTTAATCGCTGATGAATCTTAAATCCCGCTTCACCTGCACCGTCGCTCTCGCCCTTTCTGGATTCTGCCTGCCGACGCTCGCTGCGCCGGGTGAGATTCCAGCACCGCCAACAATCGATTCGAAAAGCTTCGCACTATTGGACTTCGATAGCGGCGAGTTATTGGCTGGAAACGAGCCTGACGCGCGCGTTGAGCCGGCGAGCATCACCAAAGTGATGACCACCTATGTTGCGTTTGACGAAATCAAACACGGCCGCCTGAAGCTCAGCGATACCGCACTGGTCAGCGAAAAAGCATGGCACCAGGGCATCGACTCCAGCGAATCGCGGATGTTTTTGACTCTCGGCAGCCGGGTGACGATCGAAGACCTGCTGCGCGGCATCATTATCGTCTCCGGCAACGATGCCAGCATCGCACTTGCCGAGCACATCGCTGGTAGCGAAACCGCGTTCGCTGAGTTGATGAACCAGGAAGCGCAGAAGCTCGGGATGAAGAACACCCATTTCGTCGATTCCAGCGGCCTGCCCGACCCGGACCATTACACCACCGCCCATGACCTGGCGCTGCTCGGCCGCGCGCTGATTCGCGATTTTCCGGACGGCTATAAAATTTACGCCGAGCGCTCGTTCAAATACGGCATTGAGCACGCGCAAGAAAACCGCAATGGCCTGCTGCAGAAAGACCCGAGCGTTGACGGCATCAAGACCGGCCACACCAACGCCGCGGGCTACTGCTTGTTGTCGTCGGCCAGCCGCGATGGCCGCCGTCTGATTTCGGCGGTGATGGGCGCGCCGAGCTGGGCCTATCGCGAACAAGCGAGCCTGGAGCTGCTGAATTACGGCTTCCGCTTCTTCGAAAAAGCCAGCTTCCTCGGGCCTACAGCACCCGCAGCGACGATCAAAGTCTATAAAGGTGCGGAAAGCCAGCTCGCCGTTGGCACGCTGGAGCCCGTCAGCCTTTCGCTGCCGCGCGGCAGCAAGGATCAGCTGCAGATGCAGCAACAGATCGAGAGCAAAGCGATCGCGCCGATCGTCGCCGGCCAAGTGCTCGGCAAGCTAACGATCCAACTCAATGGCAAGGACTTGAAAACGGTTGACCTCGTCGCGCTGAAAGACGTTGCAAAAGGTGGCTTTTGGCGCCGTTTTATCGACCAGATCAAGCTCTGGCTCGGTCTGTAATCCCTAGCCCCTGAACGTTATGGCCGAACCCTCCGAGAACCTGCCAGCGCCGCCCCCTGGGCTGGTGTATCCCTGCGAATTCCCACTAAAAATCTTCGTCCACCCAGACCCCGAAACCGAAGCGCGCATCGCCGAACTCGCTCATGCTCAGCTCGCAGTCGGCGCGACGATAACCGTCACTCGGCGCATGTCGAGCGGCGGCAAATATGCGGCGCTGACGCTGAATTTTATCGCTGAAGACGCCGCGCATTTGGACCGCGTGATCAAAGCCGTGACCGCCGATCCGGGCGTGATTCTGGCGCTGTGAGCGAAATCGTTGCGCGCCAGCTCGGCTTGCGTCCGTATGCCGAAACCTATGCAGCGATGCGCACGTTTACCGCTGAGCGCGGCGCCGAGACCGCGGATGAGTTGTGGTTTGTCGAACATCCGCCCGTGTTCACGCAGGGCCAGGCCGGCAAAGCCGAGCACCTGCTGGCGCCAGGCGATATCCCGGTCGTTGCGAGCAATCGCGGCGGCCAAGTGACCTACCACGGCCCCGGCCAAGCGGTGGTCTACGTGCTGCTGGACCTACAGCGCCGGGGCTACGGCATCCGCAGCTTGGTCACACGGCTGGAACAGGCGATGATTGCAACGCTGGCGTTCGACGGCATTGCCGCTAAAGCCCGCGCCGACGCGCCCGGCGTTTATGTCGAACAGCAATTTGGCGATGTTTTCGAACAGCGCAAAATAGGTTCGCTTGGCTTGCGCGTCAGCCGCGGCTGCAGTTATCACGGCTTGGCGCTGAATGTCGCGATGGATCTGACGCCGTTCGAGCGGATCAACCCCTGCGGGTTGCTCGGCATGCGAATGACACAGGTCGCGGCATTCAATCCGGCGGCGACGGTCGAACAAATCAACGCACGCTTGCACGCGGCGCTGGCACAGACGCTCGCGCCGACTGCTGTTGCCACGAACGAAATGTCGTGAACCGCATCTAAATGCACGCGATTCAAGTAATATTTACCCAATCCCCTAGCTGATTCTGCCCTCAACGACCTCATGACCACGGCCGGTTCCGACACTTTGGTGCGCGTTCGTGGGCTGCGTTTCGGCTTCGGCCCACGCACGATTTACGACGGCGTGGACATCGACATCGCGCGCGGCAAAGTCACCGCAATTCTCGGCCCCAGTGGCACCGGCAAAACAACACTGCTGCGTTTGATCGGCGGTCAGTGGCGCCCCACCGGCGGCACAATCGAATTCGATGGCGTTGACGTTCATCAGCAATCGCGAAAAAAGCTCTTCGCGCTGCGCAAGCGCATGGGCGTGCTGTTTCAAAGCGGCGCCCTGCTTACCGACCTCACCGTGTTCGAAAACGTTGCGTTCCCGCTGCGCGAACACGCGCGCCTGCCGGAAGCGATGATCCGTGATCTGGTGCTGATGAAATTAGAAGCGGTAGGCCTGCGTGGTGCGGCGGCGTTGTATCCGGAGCAAATTTCCGGCGGCATGAGCCGGCGCGTGGCGCTGGCCCGCGCGATCGCGCTGGAGCCGGATATGGTGATGTACGACGAACCATTTACCGGCCAAGATCCGATTTCAATGGGCGTGCTGATCCGTTTGATCCGCGGCTTGAACGCCGCGCTCGGGCTAACGTCGGTGATCGTCTCGCACGATGTCGCCGAAGTGCTGTCGATCTCCGATCACGTTTACATCGTTTCCGGCGGCAAAGTACTGGACCACGGCACGCCGGAGTCGATCCGAAATTCAACCTCACCGTTGGTTCGGCAATTCCTACACGGTGAGCCGGATGGCCCGGTGCCGTTCCATTACAAAGCTGCCGCCAGCTACGCCACGGACTTGCTCGGCGCATGAAGAACCTGCGGTTGATCGTCAGCAATTTCCTGCGCGGCCTCGGCGAGGCCACGCTATTCCTATTCTCAATATTCGGCGCGGTGCCGGCAGCGCTACTGCGGCCGCGCTTGATCGCGCAGCAACTGTATTCAGTCGGCGTGCTATCGCTGATCATCATCGCTATTTCTGGCAGCTTTATCGGCGTGGTGCTGGCGCTGCAGGGTTATCGCACATTGTCCAGCTTCGGCGCGGCGTCCAGCCTCGGCGTGCTGGTCGCGCTGGCGATCGTGCGCGAACTTGGGCCGGTCGTCACAGCGTTGCTGTTTGCCGGCCGTGCAGGCTCGGCGTTGGCGGCGGAAATCGGCTTGATGAAAGCCACCGACCAGCTCTCCGGCATGGAGATGATGGCCGTTGATCCGCTGCGCCGCGTGGTCGCACCGCGCTTTATCGCCGGCATTATCGCGATGCCGTTGCTGGCATCGATTTTTACGATGATGGCGATCGGCGTCGCCGGCGGCCACGCCGTCGGCGTTGAATTGCTCAATGTTGACGCCGGCTCGTATTGGGCGCAGATCCACAACGCGATGCACGGCCGCGACATCCGCGACATGCTGATCAAAAGCACCGTGTTCGGCGTCGCCGTCAGCTGGATCGCTGTCTATCAAGGTTTCCACGCGGCGCCGACCTCGCAGGGCGTATCACGGGCGACAACTTCAACCGTCGTTATTTCCTCGCTCGCGATTTTGGCGCTAGACGTCGTTCTCACCGCTTTCATGTTCCGCTGACACTACGTCGGCTCGAGTAAACGCAATGCATACAAGATCGTTAGAGATACTGGTCGGGTTTTTCGTCTGCCTGGGAATCGCAGCCGTGTTCATACTGACGATGCGCGTAGCCAGCCTCGATAAAATTGGCAATAGCGGCACCAGTTTCAGAGTCATCGCCAAATTCGAGAACACCGGCAGCCTCGGTGCCGGTTCGGCGGTGAAACTCTCTGGCGTCCGCATCGGCCGCGTGCGCGGCATCAGCATTGATCCCGTCACCTTCCAAGCGGTTGTCGCACTGGATATCGACGGCAGCTATAACAGCATCCCGGCGGATTCCAACGCCAAGATTCTGACCGCCGGCCTGCTCGGCGAGCAGTACATCGGCTTGGAACCGGGTGGCGATGAAACCGCTCTAAAGAACGGCGACGAAATCAAATTTACGCAGTCAGCACTGGTACTGGAAAACCTGATCGGTCAATTCCTAACCTCGTTCACGCAAAAGGATGCGAAGAAAGACACCGACGCCGCAGCCGCGCCGTCGGCCCGCTAAACTTCACCTATTCAAGGAGTAGCGCATGTTCATGAAACGAATTTTTGCGATTGCAGCAGCGTTGCTGCTGAGCACGGCAGCGTACGCCGATACTGGCGCCCCGGACACCGCGTTGAAAACCGCAACCGAACAACTGCAAACGCTGATCAAAGACAACTACAAAGATTATCGCGCTGATTCGGCGAAATTTTATAAAACGGTGGACGACGTCGTGGTGCCGCGCTTCGACGTGCCGTACATCACCAAACTGGTCTTGGCGACGAACTACCGTACCGCAACCGCCGAGCAGCGCAGCCGCTTCGCCGACGCATTTAAAAACATGCTGATGCGTTCGTACGCCAACGCGATGCTCGACAACTACAACTCGGTCAAAATCGAATGGCTGCCGCCGCGCCTGCAGGAAAATGGCACCGACGCGCTGGTTAACACCAAACTCGGCCGCGATACCGGGAAGGCCTACGCGATCGGCTTCCGCGTTCATGTCGCGAAGGATGATTGGAAAATCTACGATATCGTCGTCGAAGACATTTCCCTAATCACCAATTTCCGCACGCAGCTGAATTCGGAAATTAAGAAAACCAGCCTCGACGCAGTTATCGCCCGCATGGAAAACGGCGAGTTCGTTTCCGACGGCCGCGACGACAAAGACGCCAGCAAAGACAAAAAGCCGGGCTAAGCGAGCACTCGCTGATGGCTGCCATCCTGCACGGCGAGCTAACGCTTGCCAATATTCCAGCGTTACTGCCGCAAGCGGACACGTTGTTGGCGAGTCTGCCGGTGGACCTCGGCGAAGTCAGCCGCGCCGATTCCGCCGGGCTTTCATTCCTGCTCGAATTAACCCGCCGCGCCCGCGCGCGCGGCTTAGAATTAAATATCCACAACGCGCCGCCACAAGTGTTGGACTTAGCGCGTTTTTTCGGTCTCGATCCGGTACTCCGGTTTACAGACACTGCTCAATAAGACAAAAGGGATTGGGATCGCCATGAAGCTCGCTTACGGAAGCTCATTCGTCGCGCTGGCGCTGCTGCTCGGCGGTTGCGCGCACCATCCGGCAGACAACCCGGCGGACCCGCTAGAGCCGGTTAACCGCGTCGTTTTCACGATTAACGATAAAGCCGACAAATACGCACTAAAGCCGGTCGCTCGCGCTTACAAATACGTGGTGCCGGAGCCCGCGCGCACCGGCGTCACCAATGTGTTCGACAATCTCGACGAACCGCGCAACATCGTCAATGCCCTGTTTCAGCTCAAATTTAAGCAGTCCGCCGTCAACCTCGGACGCTTGTTGCTGAACACCGTCGCCGGCCTTGGCGGCTTGTTCGATGTCGCCAGCGAAGTCGGCCTCGCGCCGCACACCGAAGACTTCGGGCAGACGCTCGGCTACTGGGGCGTCGGCGAAGGCTGGTATCTGATGCTGCCGCTACTCGGCCCTAGCGATACCCGCGACTTCACCGGCTTCATCGTCGATATGCCAACGCAGTTCACGTTCTACTTGCCCGGCGGCCAAGACCCGCTGCGCTATGGCTCGCAGTTCCTGAACGTGGTCAACTTCCGCGCTGGCTTGCTCGGTACCGACCGCATCCTCGACGAGCAATTCGACCGCTATCTGTTCATCCGGACTGCCTTTCTGCAGCGCCGTCAAAGCCTCGTTTACGATGGCAACCCGCCGCCCGAAGATTTTGTCGTGCCGGACGACGACGAACCCGCACCGGCCGAGCCAGCGAAGAAGCAGTAGCGGGCACTGCCTCGACCCAAGCGGCGCCTTAACGGCGCCGTTTTTTTGCCTGAGAACTAGGCGAATATTGACGGACCTCCACCAGCCGCAGCCGCCAGATCTACGGCCCCTTCAACGAAATAGGCGATCCGATCTGCGCGCAATTCACGCTCAGGGCGCGCCTTTCGCTTTGCTGGCAAATACTTGCGCGGCAGGCACGGCTTGAATACCAGGACAGCGTTTGCCGGCACAGCAAGCGCTTTATTTTCTGTGTACTGTGTGCCATCGAAAAATTTTTAGCCGCTTACCATGGCCACAGAAAAATCAAATAATCCAATGACTTCAGAAAATCGTGCAGGCTTCGCAACGCGCGTCATTCATGCCGGGCAAAGCCCAGACCCGAGCACCGGCGCGATCATGCCGCCGATCTACGCCACATCGACGTACGTGCAATCCAGCCCCGGCGTGCACCAGGGCTACGAGTATTCGCGCAGCCAGAACCCGACGCGCTTCGCTTACGAACGCTGCGTCGCAGATTTGGAAAGCGGCACACGCGGCTTCGCCTTTGCATCCGGCTTGGCGGCAACATCAACGATCTTAGATCTGCTGGAACCCGGTGCCCATGTCATCGCCAGCGACGACGTTTATGGTGGTACGTATCGTTTGTTTGCCCGGGTGCGGGCAAAGTCGGCTGGGCTGACGTTCAGCCATGTCGATATGACCAAGCCTGAGAACATCGAAGCCGCGATCACGCCGCAAACGCGAATGATCTGGGTGGAAACGCCGACCAATCCGACGCTGAAACTGGCTGATCTCGCCGCCATTGCGGCGATTGCCAAACGTCACGGCGTGTTGGCCGCGGCCGATAACACCTTCGCCAGCCCGTATGTGCAGCGGCCGCTGGAACTGGGTTTCGATCTGGTCATGCATTCAGCGACCAAATACTTGAACGGCCATTCCGACATGGTCGGCGGCATCGCCGTCGTTGGCAATAATGCCGAGCTGGCGGAAAAGCTCGCGTTTCTGCAGAACGCCGTCGGCGCGGTAGCCGGGCCGTTTGATGCCTTCCTTGCGCTGCGCGGCGTAAAAACACTGGCGCTGCGCATGCAGCGACATTGCGAAAACGCGCTGGCGCTGGCGCAGTGGCTGGAAAACCACGAGAAAGTGGCGCGCGTCTACTACCCGGGCCTGGCCTCGCACCCGCAGCACGCGCTGGCACAAACGCAAATGCGCGGCGGCTTCGGCGGCATGATTTCGATCGAGCTGAAAGGCGGCTTAGCCGAGGCGCAGCGCTTTCTCGAACGCTGCCAGATCTTCGCGCTGGCCGAGAGCTTGGGCGGCGTCGAAAGTTTGATCGAACATCCGGCGCTGATGACGCACGCCAGCATCCCGGCCGAAATCCGCGCCACGCTCGGCATCGGCGACACCTTGTGCCGGCTTTCGGTCGGGGTCGAAGACCTCGTCGATCTAAAAGCGGATCTCGATCAGGCGCTGCGTTGAAAATGCGCGCCGCGCCCTGATAGTTAGCGTCTAAATTTTAGGAATCGCCATGACCAATACCTCCCCCAAACTCAGCGAACGGCGCTGCGTGCCGTGCGAAGGCGGCACCAAGCCGCTAAGCACCGATGAAGCGCAAACCTTGCTCGCCAAACTCGGCGATCACTGGCGCTTGAGCGCCGATGGCAAGCAGATCACCGGCACGTTCGAGTTCAAGAACTATTTCCGCACGTTGGCGTTCGTCAACGCGGTGTCTTATATCGCGATCAACGAAGATCACCATCCGGACATCAGCTTCAGCTACAAGCTCTGCAGCGTATTGTTTTGGACGCACGCGATCAACGGCTTGTCGGAGAACGACTTCATCTGCGCCGCGAAAGTTGACGCACTGCTGAATAATTGAGTCGGCATGCACGCGTTGATCTACACGGCTGGCACGCAGTCGTCCGGCACTAGCCCGCTCAGGCTTAAGGCACGGAGTCGTTAATGTCGCCGGATTCAACGCCGCCGGCCGTGCGCTGGCAGTTATTCCGCTGGAACGAGTGGAATAACGATCAGCTCTATGCTGCGCTACGGTTACGCAGTCAGATCTTTGTCGTCGAGCAAAACTGCGTGTTTCCAGACATGGATGGCTTAGATCCTGACTGCGAGCACTTCTGCGGCTACGCTGAAGACGGAACGCTGCTGGCGTATACGCGCCTGCTGCGGCCCGGCCTGAAATACCCGGAAGCCTCGATCGGCCGTGTTGTCGTTGCCGACGCGGCGCGCGGCACGCAGCTCGGCCGCGCCTTAATGCAGGAAAGCATCGCGATCTGCCGCCAGCGTTATCCGCAGGCGCCGATCTTGATTGGTGCCCAGCACCGGTTGGAGCGCTTTTACGCCAGCCTCGGCTTTATTACCCAGACCGAGCCGTATCTCGAAGACGGCATCTGGCACGTGGATATGCTGCTCGCGTAGGCTGAGATCATCGCACGGGGCTCGGCGCGGGCATCGGGTTCGTTATACTCGTAAGCTCTGCTGACAAACGCCTGCCGCCAACCCTTGTACGCCGCGCACTACCACCTCCGCGAACCCCCGTTTTCGATCGCGCCTGACCCCGCATTTTTGTATCTGAGTGCGCGCCATCAGGAAGCGCTCGGGCATCTGCTGTACGGCACCGGCCAGTACGGCGGCTTTGTCCAGCTGACGGGCGAAGTCGGCACCGGCAAAACCACGATCATCCGCACGTTGTTGTCGCAGAAGCTAGCGAACGTCGACATCGCGATGATCCACAACCCGCGCCAGAGCGAGTTGGAGTTTGTGGCCTCGATCTGCGACGAACTCGGCGTTGCCTATCCGCCGGAAGCCGTGCAGCCCGGCGGTTCGATCAAAACGCTGGTCGATGCGCTGAACGAGCATTTGCTGAAATCCCACGCGGCCGGCCGGCGCACCGTGCTGATCATCGACGAAGCGCAGAATCTGCCGCAGTCGGTGCTCGAGCAGGTGCGGCTGCTGACCAATCTGGAAACGAATAAAGAGAAGCTTCTGCGCATCATGTTGATCGGCCAGCCGGAACTCACCGAACTGCTCGGCCGTGCCGATTTACGCCAACTCAGCAGCCGCATCACCGCGCGCTTTCATTTAACGCCGCTGACGCTAGCCGAAACCATGCGCTACATCGGCCACCGGCTGCACGTCGCTGGCGGCGCAGCAGACTTATTTTCAGAAGCGGCGATGTACCGCGTGCATCGCTACGCGCGCGGCATTCCGCGGCAGATCAACATCATCTGTGACCGCTCGCTGCTCGGCGCCTACGCCAAGGGTTACCGCGCGGTGACGCCGGCGATTGTCGATCAAGCCGCAGTCGAAGTATTTGGCGCGGCGGTGCAGAAAAAAGTCAGCGCGTGGCAGGGCTTCAGCCAGCTGTTCAGCAAGAAACTACCGTTGTCGTGGGTTGAAGGCGCGCTCGCCGTCGCGGCGCTGGTGATCGCTGGCGTTTTGCTGAATCAAGCGCTGAATAATCGCGCCGCGATTACCGCCGCAGCGCCTGCGCCAACGCCGCCAGTTGCGGCGCCAGCCGTGGAAGCGGCGGTGACGCCGCCAGCCAGCGCCGAGCCACGAATCGACGATAGCGGCCCGCCGCTTGATGCTGGTGTTGGCGCGCTACGGGCATCGGCGCAGCCACTCGCCAATGTCATGGAAACGCTGATCGGCCTTTGGCAGCCGCAGCTTGACATCCCGCGCGGCGAAAATGTTTGCGCTGCGCTTAGCCGTAGCAAACTCGAGTGCTACAAGGGTTATGCAAACTGGGACGATCTCCGGCATATGAACCGGCCGGCGATTTTGACGCTGACGCAAGATGATGGCCGCCAGCAATTCGTGCTACTGCGGCAGCTGGCCGGCGATGCCGTACAACTACAGACCGCCAGCGGTGCGCTACGCATGCCGTTGCAGCGTATCGACCCCCTCTGGAACGGCCAGTTTCTGCTGCTTTGGGAGCCCGAAATTCCGGTTAAGGAAATCGGGCCGAAGTCGACCGGTGACGCCATCACTTGGCTCCGTATCGCGTTGGCGAAATCAGAGGGTAAAAAACTCAGTGGCCCGCTACCGACCAACTTCGGACCGGAACTGCGGGCGCAGCTCATCCGCTTCCAAGCCGCACGCGGGCTCGACGCCACCGGCTTCGCCGATACGCGAACCTTGATCGCATTGTCAGACGTCTCGCGCCGCACTGATACGCCGACGTTAGAGGTCACGCCATGAGCTACATCCTCGACGCGCTGAAGCGCGCCGAACGCGAGCGCACGCTCGGCCAAGCGCCGGCCGCGCTCGATGAAGTCGCGCCGCCACCGCCGGTCTATGAAGAGCGCCCCGGCCAACGCTGGCTGTTGATCGCGGCAGGGTTCGTCGTCATCGCCGCGGTCGCTGGATATGTTGGCTACAGTTTGAGCCGACCATCCGTGCCCGTCGCACCAGCGCAGGCCGTGGCCGCTCCAGCGCCACCCCCGGTCGTCGCAGCCGTTGCCGAAGCGCCGCCGAGCAATTGGAGCGAAGCCGCGTACGAGCAGGCCCGGCGCGAAGCGCGGATTCAGGACGGCTCGAACATCACTTCCCTCGACGATCTTACGGGCACGCCGCCGGCAGCCGCCGCAGAAATTGAACCCGCCCCGGCGCCCGTCGCACCACCGCCCGCACCGGTCGCGCAACCGGCACCGGCGCCGAGCGCAGCGTTGGAATCTGCGGTAGCCGCCGATGCCGCGGTGAAGACGATCAAAATCGAGCCGCCACAAACTGCCGCGGAAGCGGCCGATGCTGCCGTGCATAACGCGCTGACAACCCCGCTCGAGCCCGCGCCACCGCGTGCCACGGCAGCCGCTCAAGAACATGGGCAGCGCTTGGAGGCGCTGCGCCAATTTAAAGAAATGCCGCCGAATTTCCGCGCCGAGTTCCCGCCGTTAACTGTCGACGTGCACGTGTATAACGATAATCCGCAAAGCCGCTTCGTTATCGTCAACGGCAAGCGTTATCACGAAAGCGATGCCCTCGCCGAAGGCCCGCGCATCGCCGAAATCGTCCCGGAAGGCATTGTCTTTGAATGGCATGGCGAGAAAGTGCTGTACGCGCTGAGTCGCTAAGCCAACGCCGGTCACGACTGGCCGTGCGGCGCCGCCGCCGCACAGCGTTCACGCTAACTGCTCGGCGGCCAACGATTATCGGAGAAGCAGCCAATGGGCGCGTTAGAAATCGTTCAAGCACAAGTAGCGGCTTACAACGCCCGCGATCTGGAGCGGTTTGTCGCGCTCTATAGCGCGGACATTCGCGTTTTCCGGCCGCCAGCCACCGAACCGGCGCTAGTTGGCAAAAAAGCGTTTGCGGCGTTTTATGCCGAACAGCGCTTCAATAAACCTGGGCTGTACGCGGAAATTCTCAGCCGCATGGTACTCGGCAATACCGTGATCGATCACGAGCGAATTTTGGGCATCGCTGAGCAGCCGGTGGAAATTGCCGTCGTCTACGAAATCCGCAAGGGCTTGATCAGCACGGTTTGGGCGTTCGCCAAAACCTAGCGCCTAGACCGTCGCAAACGTGCCATCACGGCGTCTGCGAATGCAGCGCAACGCGGTTGCCTTCGCTGTCGAGCACCACCGCGCGCCAGCCGTGCGGGCCGATTGAGTGCTTGGCCTGCAACAGGCGGCCGTTGCCGGACAACACCGCTTGGATCGCGTCGTCGAGCCGACCATCGACATTGAGATACACCAGCGGCCCGATCTTGGACGGCGCGTTATCGGCTTCTTGCGGCAGATATAAGCAGCCCCCCACTTCGCCGCCGTCATGCGGCAACAAGCCGAAGCTAAAACCGGGGCCGCCTTCTTTGGTTACGCGGTCGCCGACAACGGCGGAATAAAACGCGATGGCACGATCAAGATCGCCAACCGGAATATCAACCCAAACGATACGATTGCTCATCTATGCCTCAGTTTCAGTAGTTCAGCCGCGCCAGTGTCAACCGCCGAAAGCAGCGGACGCAAGTCCGCGGCGCTTAATCATCCTGCCCGAACAAACTGGCCTGCGGCCCGGCCTCATCCGGCTCGTGAAAATTATGCAGGCCGACGCCGACAAGGCGATAGCGGGTTTCCGGGCCCAGGGCCACGCGCTCGCATAGGCTTTGTGCAATCCGCGTGAGTTCTGCGGCCGAATCCGGCGGCGTATTCGGGGTGTAGCTGCGGGTAAGGTTGCGAAAATCGCTGGTTTTGAGCTTTAGCACCACGGTGCGCCCGGTGCGCGCCGTCTTACCGGCGGCGGTCCAAGTTTTCTCGGCAAGGCGGGTAATTGTCGGCGCCAGGGCGGATAGCGGGACATCAGTAGCGAAAGTATCTTCGGCAGAAATCGACTGCGTTGGCCGGTCCGGCTGCACCGGGCGTTCGTCGATGCCGCGCGCGAGTTCAAACAAGCGCTGGCCGTAGCGGCCGAAACGCTGTTCCAACTGCAGCAACGGCAAACCTTGAAGGTCGGCGACCGTTTCAACGCCGAGTTCGGCCAAACGCGCCTGCGTCACCTTGCCGACGCCGGGTAGCCGTGCCACCGGCAACGCCGGCATGAACGCTTCGATATCGCGCGGACGGATCACGAACAAGCCATCTGGCTTGCGCCAGTCAGACGCGATCTTCGCCAGGAATTTATTCGGCGCCACGCCGGCAGACGCCGTCAGCGCAAGACGCTCGCGGATCTCGGCCCGAATTGCTTCGGCAATCGCCGTCGCAGAATCCAGCCCGGAGCGGCTTTCAGTGACGTCGAGATACGCCTCATCGAGCGACAACGGCTCCATCAGCTCGGTATGTTTAAGGAAAATCTCCCGCACCGCCCGCGATACCGCGCGATAGCGGGCAAAATCCGGCGGCACGAACACCGCCTGCGGGCACAGCCGCTCGGCCCGCACCGCTGGCATCGCCGAGCGCACGCCAAACCGCCGCGCCTCGTACGAAGCCGCACACACGACGGACCGCGCGCCACGCCACGCCACGACCACCGGCTTGCCGCGCAAGCTCGGCTCGTCGCGCTGCTCCACCGACGCGTAAAACGCATCCATATCGACGTGTACGATTTTGCGGGTGATCATCGCCGAGCAGCCTACCGATTCTCGGCGCGGACCGCGACTAACAATTCAGCATCGCCGATTGCCGGATCGATGCGGCCCAAATTAGACCATCAGCTGAAACGTTGGGCCTTCTTATAAGCCTATGAATACTTGTGACTTTCCAGCCTTGTATTGGAATCAATGCAGCGGCTGAACAACGGCGGTCGAACGCCCATTGTCATACTGGCCACCTGTCGCGCCAGCAGCGAATCGGCCAAGCCGATCACTCGGAATCAGATACCGGAATTGCCCTGCTAGCTTTTCGTATCCAGCAGCGAGCCGAGCAGACTATCCGCGGTTTTTACAACTTTGGCCGACGCCTGAAAGCTGGCTTTATAAACCACTAAATTGACCAGCTCGTTGGTCAAATCGGTGCCGCTGGGCGCGGTTGGATCAGAACGGCTGCCCGCTCCGGCCGAACTACCGGAAACGGTAACACCGCTCCCCACCGGCGTGCTTTCACGAAACTGCGCCGTCTGCGGTCGAAAGCCCGCCGTGTTGCTGTTCGCAACATTATTGGCCGTGATATCCACAGCCCGCTGAAACGACTGCAAACCCGACAACCCGGTTCCTAGCGCAGAAATAGCCACGGAACACCCTCCAAAAAAGCAATGCCGTTAGTGTATTTAGTCTACACCCGCGCGCCACATCCGGCGAAGCGCCTGACGAATGGGCCGTGACTGCGGCGGAGACAATCAAAATTCCAGGCTCGGATTACGGTTCCTCCAGCAGAATTCGCGGCAAGGCTCAAATCTACTTTCAAACTCGGCGTCGCAGCCTAGTAATTAACGATCCGAAGTTCCCTGCTAGGCCAAATGCGACAGCTGGAAGCATCATGCGCGCAACCTGACTGCACTTTGCAGCATCGCCTCTTGAATCAGCCGGCCCCGGTCGCCACAGCTCCGGAAAATTCAGCGCCAACCGGGGGCGATGCCAGCGCTGAACGCTTACGCAGCAGAGTGTCTCAATCCGATCCGAACAGAGCTGCGCAACCTTGGGGCCATCGGAGGGCTTCATTTCGTTTGCGCTCCTTTAACGGAAGTCCAGGCAGTCCAGCTTACCTAGACCGAAAAGACAGGAACCCGCAGGGGACGTTTCCATTTATTCACGGCTATTTCGCCCCCAGAATGTCCATTCTATCTGACGAGAGATCATTTCTATTGCCTATATACTTCCTTACGTCGGCTGCCATAATTTGGTCCGGATCTAGGTATGTTAAAAGAGCAATTTTTTTAAGTGTTAACAGCCCCTAGGTCAATACAGGCAATTAAGTTTCTGAATTGATAGTCAGGGAACTCCAGAAGCTACCCAGCCCACGAAGGCACTGAGGGCAGCAAGCCTAGCGATTCAGCTTGCTCGAAGCGCCGCTAGTAAATCATCTTCGGTTTCAATTTCGCTGCAAATGCATACAAGGGTGCATCCATAAGATGGATTTACCCTTGCGACGACGCGATCTTCTCGTATGAGCCGCTCCATCGTTTTCTGCAAAAAAACGCTCATGCTCGGCTCAAGTCCATACGCATAGGCAACATCTTCTAGGTTGATGCTAGCGCCGGATGTCACCGTGACATCGAGAATGGTATTCCCTTGCCTAAAATCGTCAGCACGCAATCGCTCTACCCCCTGGAAAACAAGGCAGTACTTGATGCCGTTGTTAGTCTCGATAGGCATTAATAGCCTGCAGTTGGGCGCCAAAAGCAATCCCTGACTCTTGGCGTCATGCAGCGCAGGTCGCGTGATTTCGCCTGCGTCAGAAATGGCAATCGGCTGCGTCATGCGATATTTCTCAATTAAGGGATCCCCGGATCCCCAGACTGCGGAGGACGCCCAGCACCTCGGTCTTCGTTCGTCGGTGGACCACCATTTGAGGGGCGCCCCAGTCGTGGGAATGTGGCGAACCTAGCCCGTCATGGCTGTGATCCCAATCGGTGTCTGTTTCGGGAAACCCGTCAGATCCATAGCGCCGAGTCTGCTTCCGATTCCCCCTCTTATTTCCGCAAGTCTGTTCGCTGCCTGGGTCTCCAGTGAGCGGGTTCGAATTTGCATTTAGGAAAGTGTTCAGCAACTCCCCTGCAGCGCGACCACCCCACGCACCCGCCCGACCTCCAAGCACACCTCCTACCACACCGCCACCCAGAGGAAATACAAACTCACCACCCGCTACACCAGCTACCCGCCCGCCCCAGCCGCCAAGGAAGGCACCAACATCTCCAAGCGCGCTTAGACCACGAGGGTCCCTGAAGCTAAGTGGGCTTCCATCGACATACCCATAAGAATTTGGCCCTGCCGCTTCCTGTAACGGATCCTCCGAGATAAACCGCTTCGTTGCCGGGTTGTAATATCGGGCGCGGTAATAGTACAAGCCATTGCCGTCGTTCTCGCGCCCAGTGTACTGGTACGGATTACTCAGGCCTGCAGCACCAGCCGCTTGAACTGCGCCGTAGGGTTCGTAATTGTAGCGTTGGACGATATTGCCGCTGGTGTCGGTGAGCGCGAGTGTCGAGCCGAGATGATCGGTCAGGAAGTAGGTGCGGCCCGTCGTATCGTCCCGTCCAAAGCGTTCGTCGATATTCTGCCCGGTGAGTATTGACCGCGCTGTGCCGCCGTTGTTTTCCTGCACGGGGTCAAGCCCGTCGTACTGATACGACGTTGTGATGCCATTGGCATCGGTCTTGGCGATTCGCCGGTTGAGCGCGTCGTACTGAAAACTGGCCGTGATCACAACACCTTGCCGGATTTGGACAAGGCGGCGTCGGACATCGAAGACGTATTGGCTAATTTGGCCGTCCCCGGTTGGATCGCCGTTGGCATCGTACTGTGGCGCGATGCCATTGCCGCCAACCAGTTGGTTGCTAGCATTGTGTTGGTAATCACTGGTCGTGGCGCTCGGCAGGCTTTGCGGCGCGAAGCTGCCGCCGATGTGCGTGCGGCGACCGGCGGCGTCGTACCCATATTGCAGATCGCCGATTAGGCTGCCGCCGCTGGTGCTGTAGCTCAGGCTGGTGAGTTGGTCTGCAAGGTCGTAGCTGTAGTTGGTTTTGATGCCGTTGGGTAGCGTCAGCTTGACTCGGCGATCGACGGCGTCATAAACGAAGCCGACGGTTTCGCTGCCTTGACTTAAATTCGTCAGCCGATCCGCTGCATCGTAGCTGTAGTTAACGGGCGCACTACCACTGGCTTGCATCTGGACGCGGCGACTGGCGGCGTCATACCCGTAGCTGACCGAGCCTTGCGGCGTTGTTTCCTGCGTCAGCTGGTCCCGTCCGTCGTAACTACGGAAAATAGTGCCAGACGTGGTATCGCTGATTTGCGCCGCGCGGTTGCCGGCGTCGTATTGAATGCTAACGCTGCTGTTGTCGGCATAGGTGGTGTTGATCTGCCGGCCGAGTGTGTCGTAACTCAACCGCGTGAGTTGGCCTTTGCGATCAGTGCTGGTCAGCACTAAACCGAGCGGGTCGTAAGTCCAACGCTCGATGTAGTGGAGCGCATCGGTGCGGCTCTGCACGCGGTCACGGCTGTCATAGGCGTACGTGATGGCGTTGGCGAGCGGGTCGAGCAGGCTGGTGAGATTGCCGTTGGCGTCGTAGTGGTACTGCGTTGGCGCACCCAGCGGATCACGCGTTTGCGTAATCCGGTCCATCACGTCGTAGCTGGACAGCGTGCGATTGCCGAGCGGATTCTGCACGCTGATGACGCGGCCGAGAGCGTCCCGGTAGAGCGTGGTGCTGTGGTTCAGCGGGTCGGTGATCGAATACAGATCGTAGCCGTCGTATCCGAAGCGTGTCGTCCGGCCTAGCGCATCCGTAATAGCGGTGCGTTGGCCGCTGCTGTTACAGATAAAACTGGTCGTGCGGTTCAGAGCATCCTTTACCGAAGTCAGGCAGCCATTGGTGTAAGTGAACTGTGTGGCATGGCCGAGCGGATCGGTGATTGATGCGATTTGGTTGTAGTCCGGTGTATAGCTGTACCGGTAAGTCACTGTGTTCGGCGTACCCGCGAGTTGCGTTACTGCGGTGATGTTGCCATTGGCGTCAAACGTGTATTCGGTCCTACGCCCAAGCGGGTCGATTTTCACGGTGATCAGGCCGGCGGCATTGCGCTCGAAGCGATAAGTCTGTGCCAGTGGCGTGCCGTAACCGAGGGTATCGGTCGTGGGGTAGCCGGAAACCGGATCGAATACGACGCGCCGCACCGTGCCGCGCGGGTCCGTAACATCAGCCTGGGTAATGACGCCGTTGGCATCGGTGGTGTACGCAAGCTGATACACGGCGCCGTCGGCATATGTCTGTGCGACGACGCGGCTTTGCGCATCGTACTGATTACTAAATTCTGTGTTGCCGCGGCGATCCGTCATGCTCAGCATGCGGCGGGCGCTGTCGTAACTGTAGTGCTCGGTAGTGCCGTCCGGGTAGGCAACCGTATCGAGCATGCCTAGGCTGTTATAAAGGTAGCTAACGCTGCGGCCGGTATGGTCCCGCGCCAATGTCGCGCGGCCGGCAGTATCGTAAGTAAATTGAATGTAGCGCCCGCTGGGGCTCCGGACTTGAGTCAGCTGGTTATTCACATAGGTAAGGCTCACAGCGTTGCCATAGCGATCAATGATCGCGCTCAACGTATTGATCGCCGTACCCGTTATGAAACGATATTGGCTGCCGTCTTTCAGCGTGATACTCCAGGTACTACCCACGGTTAGAATTGCGCCGTAATAGCGTGTCCGTGATGTGGTATGCGCCCAGGTGCCCGCAGGCCCCGTCCCGGAAGTACGATTGAATGTAATGCGCTCGCCATCCGGCAGAATCAGCTGGATCGAATCAATCGTTGCGCTCTGGGTGTAGAGATACATCCCGTAGTCATGGTTCATGCCGTAGCCGAACGGCCGGCTTACTGTGTCGCCGGGGCGATAGGTTCGCTTAAGCGAAATCGGCATGATGTCGTCCACAGCGAGATCAACCCAGTTGTGGGCGAACACGCCCGTGCGCAGGTCGATCGGATCGGCGGCGCTGCCGGCGCCGCCCTGGCCGTGATCGCCATCGCAGGTGTTGCACCCCGGCTGCGTCGGTGGCTGCGGCGGCTGCGGCCCATTCACTGCGATTAACCCATAGGCTAGCGCGCTATTTGAAAACCCTAGGCCTCCCGCCACGCCTAGTACCACCGAGAGCAAAATCCGCGCTGTGAGGTTTCGTATCTTCATGTGTCCTTCCGTAACTCTACTTCCGTGTTGCAGCTTAAATTTAGTAATCACTGGGCGGTGACCGTCAAATTGGCCGTTGCGCCGTAGTACGGAATGATAAATAGCGTGTACGCGCCCGTCGTCGGCAGATTCGCCAGGTTAAACGTCGTGCCGCTCGTTGCCGTCGTTGACGTCAACACCGTTCCGTCTGGTCGCAGTACCCCTAAGTAAAGTATCCGGCTCGCAGGCACCGTCGTAATCCCACCGATCTGCAGTGCGATCGTGCTGCCCGCCGTCCCGGTAAACGTCAGCCGGCCTCTCTGGCCATTGCGGCTCAGATTCACCGCTTGCGGGCTGTTGGGACTCAAACTCAACGCGACGTCGTGCGATACCGTTGCCGTAAAGCTCATCTGCGTCCCGTCCGTCGTGCTCACCGGACGCATCACCACACTGTAGGTTCCTGTTGCCGGCAAGTTACTTAGACTGGCGTCGCAGCCGCCATTCGATGCGAAACAATTTATCGCATTGACCAGCACAGCCCCATCAGGTCGATAGACCGTTAAGTACGCGTAGATGTAAGTGGTGTTGCTCAGCACGAAGTTGCTGATGCCCAGACCCAGGTTTTCACCCGCTGTACCGCTAAAGCTGAAGTAGGCGTGCTGCCCGCCCAGCGTCGTTGCGACGTTGGTGCTGACGCCATCGGCAGCCACCGCTACGCTCTCGCTCGGCGTCAGTGTCGCTGTCAGATTGGCCGTTGCGCCGTAGTACGGAATGATAAATAGCGTGTACGCGCCCGTCGTCGGCAGATTCGCTAAGTTAAACGTCGTGCCGCTCGTTGCCGTCGTTGACGTCAACACCGTTCCGTCTGGTCGCAGTACCCCTAAGTAAAGTATCCGGCCCGCGGGCACCGTCGTAATCCCACCAATCTGCAGTGCGATCGTGCTGCCCGCCGTCCCGGTAAACGTCAGCCGGCCTCTCTGGCCATTGCGGCTCAGATTCACCGCTTGCGGGCTGTTGGGACTCAAACTCAACGCGACGTCGTGCGATACCGTTGCCGTAAAGCTCATCTGCGTCCCGTCCGTCGTGCTCACCGGACGCATCACCACACTGTAGGTTCCTGTTGCCGGCAAGTTACTCAGACTAGCGTCGCAGCCGCCATTCGATAGGAAACAGTTTGTCGAACGAATCAGCGTAACCCCATCAGGCTGATAGACATATGCATAAGCATAGGTGTAGCTACCGTTGATCAGCGTCAGATCACTGACCCCCAGACCAAAATATTTATCGATTGTGGCGGTGAAAAGCAGCCGCCGCGTCTGCCCCGGAACCGCGGTGCTAATCGATATCGGCGCGCCATCCAACCCAATTACGACATTACGCTCAACGGCAAGTGTAAATTGCCCGGCATTTGCACCTGCTCCGATCAATACCGAGTAACTGCCAGCAGTATTGAGTCGCGGCAGGTGAATCGACGGGTTTGTGCGAGAAACATTCCCGCTCCCAATCACCGTTCCGGTCGGTGAGGTCACGGTATAGCTCATATTGTTGGCAGTTGAGAACGCGCTCGCTTGAAGACTAAGGTAGTCACCTTGGCCAGCATCGAAAAAGAGTACCGCATACTGACCCGCCGCAAGCCCTATCTGTTGTGGCGCGCTGTCCGGTTGAATAAGGGTGTTGAGAATGACGCTACTGGGGCTTATACCGGCAGGCAGAACATAGAAAATATCAGTACTTTGGGCGGTACCAAATGCAGTCGTCACGGAGATGCGTCCCGAGCCCACATACGGCGGGATCGTGACCGTAAGTTGCAAGTCATCCAGTAGGGTGGGAATGACTTCAATCCCGTTAATCCGAACGTTAGTTTGTCCGGGTAGCGGATAGAGATGCGCGCCAGAGATTTTAACGACCGTGCCAAACGGGCCGGTAATCGGACTAATGCTCGTGATGACGGGGGCATCGCCAACAGTGCTGATAATGAAGTCTTCAGCGCTAGTTGCCGTCGCACCGTTCGCCGTAACAGTGATGCGTCCGCTCGTCGCGTTAAACGGCACCATTGCTAACAGCTGGGTCTCAGATACGGAGAGCACCGGCGCAGCTACGCCGTTGAAGCGAATATCGTTAGCGGCCGTAGTAATGCCAAAACCGGTACCGCTGATCGTAACTTACGTACCCGGTGTTCCGTGATTGGGGGAAATGGCGCTGATCGCGATCTGTTGGGTGCTGCCACGCTCGATCCTGATGATATTCCCAAGCGAATCGTAAACGTATCGCGCCGTTTCGCCTGCGTCATTCGTTACCGACACTAGGCGGCCATTGTCGTCATAGCCGTAGTCGGTCGCGTTGCTGGCGTTGAATAGTCCGAGTATCAACGCTCCCACAAGCAACACGACAGCCAGCCGCGCACACGACGCGAGCCTTAAGATTCCCTTCATGATATTCCCTGAACGACTACAGTTAGGCCGAGATTTCTCAGGCGTTTCTTTTACAGATTGGCTGCATTAAAAACGCTGCGCAGCTTCGGCACAAGCCCAGCGAGCACCGCCAGCAACTTAAACACGTAAAAAACGGGGCACAAAATGATCAATTACAGCTCCACGGCGCAGTCCAGTATGAATTTATAAATTTTTTATTTATATGATTAATAAAACAAAATACACCATAAAGTTCATGGCAAAAATATCATTATTCGGCTGCGAACGTGTCAGAGAAAATGCTCGGCTTAGCCGATTTAGAATGTGAACCAGATCACACTTTCTATCTTCCAAACAGGGCGCTTGTTCTGGGCTCGCGCAGCACTGTGCTTATCCACGTATCGCTAGTACAGCTATTCTTTGGCCATCACGCGCACAAGTCCCCGCACGCCGAAAAGAATCAACGCTCGACGCCCAAAAACAAGCTGTATGCCGGGTTGTCGGTTTCGTCCCAGTAGCGATAGCCGAGGCTATCGAGCACGCGGCGGCATTCGGCGCGTTCGCGTTTGGGCACTTGCAGTCCGCAGAGCACACGGCCGTAGGCGGCGCCGTGGTTGCGGTAGTGGAAGAGTGAGATGTTCCAGCGATCGCCGATGGCGGCGAGGAAGTCTTGGCAGGCGCCGGGGCGTTCGGGGAACTCGAAGCGGTAGAGGCGTTCGTTTTCTGCACCCGGCGCGCGGCCGCCGACCATGTAGCGAACATGGCTCTTGGCCATTTCGTTGCCGGTCATGTCGATAACGCTGTAGCCGTCTTCACGCAGTACGTTGATTGCCGCTTCACGCGCGGCAGGGCCATCGAAGTGGACACCTGCAAAAACATGCGCAGCCTCGGCTGAGGCGTAGCGATAGTTGAACTCTGTAATCGGCCGACGACCGAGCTGCTTTAAGAAACGTTTAAAGCTACCGGCCCGTTCTGGAATAGTGACCGCGAGCAGCGTTTCCGCGCCATCGCCAAGCTCGGCGCGTTCGGCGATGTGGCGTAGGCGATCAAAGTTGAGATTGGCGCCGGAGATGATGGCGACATAGGTTTTTTTCTTGGCGCCGGTCTGCGCAATCCATTTCTTGACGCCGGCCACGGCCAGCGCGCCAGCCGGTTCGGGCAGCGCGCGGTTTTCGGCGAAAACATCGCGGATCGCGGCGCAGATTTCGTCGACATCCACACGCAGCCAGTGGTCGACGACTTCCCGGCAAACGCGGAACGGCTCGGCGCCGGCTTGGCGCACGGCGACGCCATCGGCAAATAAGCCGACTTGGGCCAGTTTGACGCGGCGGTCCGCTTCCAATGCCTGGGCCATGCAGTCAGAGTCGTCCGGCTCGACGCTGATCACCTTCACCTCAGGCCGCATGGCTTTGATCCAAGCGCCGACTCCGGCCAGCAAGCCGCCGCCGCCGGTGCAGACGAAAACCGCGTCGAGGTGCGGGTCGTTCAGCGCATCCATCTGCAGCAGGATTTCTTTAGCAACGGTGCCCTGACCGGCGATGACATCGGGGTCATCGTACGGCGGGATCATCGTCAGGCCTTTTTCTTCGGCGAGGCCGGCGGCGTGCAGCGCAGCGTCGTCAAAAGCATCGCCGTGGAGCACGGTTTTGCCGCCGAGCGCGCGCACGGCATCGACTTTCACCGAAGGCGTTGTTCGCGGCATGACGATCCACGCCGGGATGCCGAGGCGCTGGGCGGCCAGCGCCACGCCCTGTGCGTGATTACCAGCGGACGCGCAAATGACCCCGCGCGCCCGCTGCTCGGCCGAGAGCCGGGCGATCTTGTTATAAGCGCCGCGCAACTTGAACGAGCGCACGCTTTGCTGGTCTTCTCGCTTCAGCAGAATGCGGTTGCCGAACCGCGCGGAAAGCTTCGCCGCCGGCTCCAAAGCCGAGACAATTGCGACATCGTAAACCTGGGCAACGGCGATACGATCGCGATATTCGGCAAGAAGCTGCGCCCGCGTTTGGCGCGGCGGCTTCGAAGGGGCGTCGGTCACGGCGGCTCCTGTACGGCTTGGGCAGATCCGCGGCGGCGGCGCGGCGAATATCGCGTCGATCAGCCTGCGGGGTCGCGTATCATACCGCCCCAATCCTCAGTGCCCGCGGAAACAGCCGGTAATGACTACGCTTTCGCACGACTCGACGATCGCCTTCCTCGGCGGCGGCAATATGGCGGCGAGCTTGATCGGCGGCTTGCTCTCGGCCGGGCACGCCGCTGAAAACCTGCGTGTGGCGGTACGCGGGGCTGAAAGCGTTGAGCGCCTGCGCCTGCGCTTTGGCGTAGCGGCGACGACCCAACTCGCCGACTGCGTGGCGGGCGCCGGGATTGTCGTACTCGCGGTGAAACCGCAACAGGCGGCGGATGTGCTCCGCGGGCTGCAGCTAGCGCCGGGCACCGTACTGATCTCGGTTGCTGCTGGCCTGCGGATCGAAACGCTGCGGCGTTGGCTCGGCGCCGCGCCGACGATCGTCCGCGCGATGCCAAACACGCCGGCCTTATTCGGCGCCGGCGTTACCGGCGCCTATCTACCGCCAGAGGCCCCGGCAACGGCGAAAGCCCAGGCCGATGCGCTGCTGCGCACCGCCGGCGCAACCTGCTGGGTTGAACGTGAAGAATTGATCGACGCCGTCACCGCGCTGTCTGGCAGCGGCCCGGCGTACTATTTTTTACTGACCGAGATTCTGGCCGAAGCCGGCGTATCGCTCGGACTCGACGCTGCCACGGCGGAACAGTTGGCGCGGCTAACGTTTACCGGCGCCGCGACAATGCTCAGCGAAACCGGCATCGACGCCGCAACGCTGCGCGCACAAGTGACATCAAAAGGCGGAACGACCGAAGCGGCCGTCGCTGCGCTTGAATCTGCCGATCTGCGCCGCATCTTTCAAACGGCGCTCGTTGCCGCCGTCGACCGTGCCCGTCTGCGCGGCGACGAATTAGCGGCACTGGCCTGAATTGGCTTACTGAACCGGGAGGACCTCGCCATCATCAACGTCTTTGTAAGCCTGCTGACGACCGTATTGGATCTGGTCATCTGCGCCTTCTTATTGCGCGTGGCGCTGCAGTTGGTGCGCGCTAATTTCTATAACCCGATTTCGCAGTTGGTCTGGCGCGTTACCCAAGTGGTGACAATGCCGCTGAGCCGTCTCGTGCCCCGCTGGGGCCGGGTGGATGTCGCGGCGGTGATTCTGCTCGCCGTGGTCGCACTGCTCGATATTTGGATCGTCAGCAGCGTGCTTGGCTACAGCATTCCGTGGACGAAGTCGATCTGGCTCGCGCTGCTGAAAATCATCAGCCTCGGTCTGCGCACGTATACGCTGAGCCTGCTAGTGGTGACGATTCTGTCTTGGGTCGGCCCTGGCGTAAACAATCCGGTGGCGTCGGTGTTGTGGAGCCTCACTGAGCCGGTACTACGGCCGGTGCGGCGCATTTTGCCGCCGATCGCAGGGCTGGATTTGTCGCCGATTCCGGTGATGATCATTTTTCAAGCGATGGACGCGTGGCTGTCGTCGTTGCTCGGCCCCTTCCATTGATCAATTGCTGAGATGACCGAAACGGGCGCCCGCAACGGCGCGGAAACCTCGGTGGGCGTGGTCACGCCGCGCAAGATTGCGATCGAGCAGCCGCTGACCTTGGCCTGCGGCCAAACGCTGCCACGCCACGATTTGATGATCGAAACTTACGGCACGCTCAATGCCGCGGCGAGTAACGCCGTGCTGATCTGCCATGCGCTCTCCGGCGACCACCACGCCGCCGGGTTCCACTCGGACGACGAACGCAAGCCCGGCTGGTGGGATTCTGCGATTGGCCCTGGCAAGCCGATCGACACGCGGCGCTTTTTCGTCGTCTGCCTGAACAACCTCGGCGGCTGCCGTGGCTCGACCGGGCCGACGACGATCAACCCCGAAACCGGCCGACTCTGGGGGCCAGACTTCCCAATCGTCACGGTGCGAGATTGGGTGCAATCGCAGGCGCTGTTGTCCGATCAGCTCGGCATTCAGCGCTGGGCCGCCATAATCGGCGGCAGCCTCGGCGGCATGCAGGTGATGCAGTGGGCGATTGACCTGCCCGCGCGCGTGCGCCACGCGCTGGTGATCGCCGCTGCGCCGCGGATCTCGGCACAGAACATCGCGTTCAACGAAATCGCCCGGCAGGCGATACGCTCCGATCCGGAATTTCACGACGGCCATTACGTCGCGCATAACGTGCGCCCGGAGCGCGGCCTGAAGCTGGCGCGCATGCTTGGTCACATCACGTATCTCTCCGATAGCGCGATGCGCGAGCGCTTCGGCCGCCTGCTGCGCGACGGTGACGGCCAGTTCAATTTCAATTACGACGTTGAATTCGAAGTCGAAAGCTATTTGCGCCATCAGGGCAATAGCTTCGTCGACCGCTTTGACGCCAACACCTACCTTTTGATGACCAAGGCGCTCGACTACTTCGACCCGGCGCGCGAATACGGCGACGACCTCAGCGCCGCATTTGGCAAAGCGCGGGCGAAATTTCTGGTGGTGGCGTTCTCGGTCGACTGGCGATTCTCGCCGGCACGCTCGCGCGAGATCGTTAAAAGCCTCGTCGCTGCCGGCCGCGATGTCACTTATGCCGTCATCGATTCACGCCTAGGCCACGATGATTTCTTGATGCCCATCCCGCAATACCACGCCGTGCTCCGGAACTATCTGAACCGCGCCGCCGAGGAGGTCGTGGCGTGATCAAGATCCGTACCGATCTCACGCAGATTTGCGAATGGATGCAGCCGCGGCTGGCCAAGCCGAGTCGGCTGCGGCGATCGATCTGGAGCCGCCACTGTGGGCAGTGAAACAGCCGTCTTGCGCGCCGATCTCGCGCAGATCAGCGAGTGGATCGCGCCCGGCTCGCGCATTCTCGATCTCGGCTGTGGTGACGGCACACTACTCGCGCATTTGGCAGCGCACCGCGCTGTCAGCGGTTATGGCCTGGAAATCGACCCGACGAACGTCGCTACCTGCGTCGCTGCCGGGGTGAATGTCATCCAGGCCGACGTCGATGACGGCCTCAGCGATTTCGCAGATCAATCGTTCGACTACGTTGTGATGACGCAGGCGCTGCAAGCGCTGGCGCGGCCGGACCGGGTGCTAGCGGAGATGCTGCGCGTCGGCCGGGAAGCCATCATCACGTTCCCGAATTTCGGCCACTGGCGGGTACGCTTCGCGCTGCTGCGCGGCCGCATGCCGCTGACGCCGGCGCTGCCGGCGCAGTGGTACAACACCGAAAATATTCATCTGTGCACGTTGTCTGATTTTGAAGACCTGTGCCGCAGCGCCGGCTGGGACGTGCTACAACGGGCCCTGCATGATCGGCGGCATCACGACGCGCTACACATCCGCCGTTTTCCGAATCTGTTCTGCGAAATCGCCCTGTACAAGTTGCGCCGGCCTTAGCGCCCTTCCGCTGGCTTCATCTCCAAGCTGCAACTAAAAGCGCCTAAATTTGTATCGACTGCGCGCCATTTGCGCGACATCGAATGACGCATTTGTTCGATACAGCACTGGAATTCCCAAGGTCGATACACATTCAACTTGGGAATGGTGCGTCGCACCAGTATTCAGGCGTTTCCCTACACGAGGCATACATATTGCTACGTTCGAATGATCCGAGCTCCCTTCCTTCGTCGCGGCCTGTCCGCGGCGTGATCCGCATTGCCCTGTCAGGAACCCGAGCATGGTTAAACGCTTATTTACCGGTGTCGTCACGCTCATGGTGTTGAGCGGACTGGGCTTTCTATTCTTCGCGTGGCAGCCTGCGCTGACTGCAATCGAACCGCCGCAAGCGGCGGCATTCCCAGCAGAACAAATTGCCCAGGGCGAGCAATTAGCGCTTGCTGGTTTTTGCGCCAATTGCCATACGGTGCCCGGCGGGCAGGACTACGCTGGCGGGCTCGGCCTGGATTCCGGCTTTGGCATTATTTACACCACCAACATCACGCCAGATCCAGAAACCGGTATCGGCACTTGGTCTGAAGCGGCGTTTTTCCGCGCGATGCGCAAAGGCGTGTCGCGTAACGGCGCGCATTTGCTGCCGGCATTTCCGTACAGCCATTTTGCCAAAATCACCGATCCCGACTTAACTGCGCTGTACGCCTACTTCATGACGCGTACGCCAGTAAAAGCCGAGAAGCAGCGCAACACCTTGCCGTTTCCGCTCAATATCCGGCTGCTGCAGGCCGGTTGGAAGCTGCTGTTTGTCAACAGCAGCGCAGGGCCTTACCAACCCCGTGCCGACAAAAGCGAAGCCTGGAATCGGGGGGCTTATCTTTCTGAAGGGTTGGGTCATTGCGGCGCCTGCCACACGCCGCGTAACGCGCTTGGCGGCGAGAAATTGGATCACGCTTACGGCGGTGCCGTCATCGATCACTGGCTGGCGCCATCGTTGACCCACACCAACCCGTCGCCGTTGCCGTGGACCGAGGCCGATTTATTCGACTACCTGCGGAATGGCGCATCGCCGCTGCATGGCGTCGCCGCGGGTTCGATGGCCGAAGTCGTCCACATGGGCTTGGCGAAATTGCCGGAAGCGGATGTCCGCGCAATCGCGGTCTTTTTCGCCGATCTCAACGGCTCCGCTACAGTCGACGCCGCGCCGGCATTAGCCACCGCAATGGCCCGGGAACGGAATGACACCGGTAGCGAGGCCGATCACGGCGCGCAGTTGTTCCGCACCGCCTGCGCCTACTGCCATTACAACAACGCCGAGCGCCCGGCCCCTGCGCGGCCGGAATTGGCGCTGAGCAGCACGATCTTTGCTTCCGACCCTGTGAACTTTATTCACGTTGTTTTGGATGGCATTGGCAGCAAAGACGGCATCCCGGGGCTGTATATGCCCGGTTTTGCTAAGAGCCTGTCCGATGACGACATCGCTGAGCTTGCGAGCTATCTCCGACGCACCCGCACCGATCAGCCGGCTTGGCCGAATCTGATCGAGGCGGTGGCATCGAATCGCAAATCCCTAACGGCTTCACACTGACCTCGCCTGGAGCTGTTTCTCTCATGACGCAATTCACCCTCAATGGCCAATCGGTCACTGTGGACGTTGCCGAAGACACCCCGCTGCTATGGGTTCTCCGCGACGTTCTTGGTTTTAAAGGCACTAAATTCGGCTGCGGTATCGGCGCCTGCGGCGCCTGTACAGTGCATCTGAACGGCCGTGCCATTCGCTCGTGCATCATTCCGTTATCCGATGCCAAAGGCGGCCAGATCACGACGATCGAAGGCCTAGACCCAGCCGGTCAGCACCCGCTGCAGAAAGCGTGGGTCGAGACACAGGCGCCGCAGTGCGGCTACTGCCAATCCGGGCAAATCATGCAAGCAGCGACGCTGCTGAAAGATTTTCCCAACGCCAGCGATGCCGACATCGACGCGGTCATGAGCGGCAATCTTTGCCGCTGCATGGCGTATGTCCGCATTCGTCAGGCGATCAAGATCGCAGCTGCAGAAATCCGCAACGGGGCGCCCCATGAGTAAGTTCGCCAAATACGCGGAAAGTGCTGAAACCAGCACTGGCGTTAGCCGTCGCGGCTTTTTAATCGGCGCTGTCAGCACCGGCTTTACGCTAGCGTTTCTGCGCCCGGACGCGCTAATCAGCAGCGCCGAAGCCGCAGTCGCCGAGGGCGCGTTTGAGCCCTCGGTTTGGTACGACATCGATCGCGACGGCATTGTTACCGTCAACATCATCCGCGCCGAAATGGGTCAACACGTCGGCACCTCGCTGGCGCGCATCGTTGCTGACGAATTGGAAGCGGACTGGAATAGCGTCCGGCTGAGCTACGTCGATTCCAACCCGAAATGGGGCTACATGGTGACCGGCGGCAGTTGGTCGGTCTGGCAGAGCTTCCCGTATCTGAGCCAAGCCGGCGCCGCAGGCCGCATCGCGCTGATCGAAGAAGGCGCGCGTCTGCTTGGCGTGCCAAAAACCGCGTGTATAGCGCGCAATAGCGTGGTCAGCGGCGGTGGCAAGTCGATTACATATGCGGAAATCATCCGCAAGGGCAATCTGGCGCGGATTTACACCGCCGAAGAACTGAAAGCGATGCCGGTGAAACCGGCGGCTGATCGGCGTTTGATCGGCTTGCCGACAAAAGCGATGGATATTCCCGGCAAAACCACCGGCGCGGCGCGTTACGGCATCGACGCCGAAGTGCCGGGCATGGTTTACGCGCGGCCGAAACTGCCGCCGACGCGCTACGGCTGCACCGTGTTGTCGATCGACGACTCGGCCGCGAGAAGCGTTCCGGGCTATATCAAGAGTGTCGCGCTGGACGATCCGTCCGGCACGGTGCCGGGCTGGGTCATCGTCTACGCCGATTCGTTTACGGCCGCCAATCAGGCCACGGATAAAGTGCGTGTAACGTGGAAAAACAGCGACGTCACCACGGTTTCTGAACGTGAACTGCTCGCGCACGGCGCCGGCCTCATCGACACGCCGAAAATCGGCGCGTTGGTGGTGGATGATCCTGGCGTCGACCACGTCTTCGCGACGGCGAAGAGCAAGCTGGAACGCAATTACACGACCAACACGGTGCTGCATTTCCAGCTTGAGCCGGTGAACGTGCTCGCGTTTGAAAAAGACGGCGTCTGGGAAATTCATACCGGCAACCAGTGGCAGTCGCTGATTCTGCCGACTTTGGCCAAGGCGCTCGCGGTGCCCGAGGAAAAAGTGGTGCTGCGCACCTACCTGCTCGGCGGCGGTTTCGGCCGGCGCTTGAATGGCGACTACTCGGTGCCCGGCGCGCTTGCGGCGAAAGCGTTTGGCGGCAAGCCGGTGAAGCTGATGTTCACCCGCCCGGACGACGCCCGTTTCGACTCGCCCCGTTCATGCTCGGTGCAGCGCGTGCGCATGGCCTTCGGCGACGGCGGCAAGGTGCTGGGCATGGAGCATCACGCAACGGCCGGCTGGCCGACGCAGGTGATGGCGCCGTCGTTCATGCCGAAAGGCAAAAACGGCGAGCCTTTCGATCCGTTTTCGATCTCCGGTGCCGACCATTGGTACAACGTGGGTGCGCACCGCGTGCGCGCGATCTCGCACGATCTCGCCAATAAAACCTTCCGTCCAGGCTGGCTACGGGCAGTCGGCCCAGGTTGGACCAACTGGGCGCTGGAAAGCTTTATCGACGAAGCCGCGCATCTCAACGGCATTGATCCGGTGACGTTCCGGCTGGCCTTACTCGATGGTCACGGTAAAAATGCCGGCAGCGCGCCGAATGCAGTGGGCGGCGCGATACGCCAAGCGGCCGTGCTGAAACGCGCGGCTGAGAAAGCCGGCTGGGGTACGCCGCTGCCGCCGGACACCGGCATCGGCATCGCGACCAGCTTCGGCCAGGAACGCGATATGCCAACGTGGTGCGCCTGCGTCGCGCGGGTGAAAGTTAATCGCGCGGACGGCCGTGTGAAGCTGGAAAAGCTCACCGTCGTCATCGACGCCGGCACGATCGTCCACCCCGACGGCGCGCTAGCGCAAACCGAGGGCGCTGCGCTCTGGGGCGCCAGCATGGCGCTGCACGAAGGAACAACATTCGCAAACGGCCAAGTGAAAGACACCAATCTGAACACTTACACGCCACTGCGAATGCGCGATGTGCCGGAATTGGACATCGAATTTATCGCCAGCACCGAAGTACCGGTCGGCTTAGGCGAACCGGCCACAACCGTCGTCGGGCCGGCGATCGGCAACGCGATCTACGCCGCTGTTGGCGCGCGCGTGCGGCATTTGCCGATCCGGCCTAAGCATATCCTCGACGCGTTGGTTGGCAAGCCGCTGGGCGGCTAGAGTACCCGCGCTGAGTCGTCGCCAGGAATTGGCGGCTCAGCGCGGGCCCAGCGGTACCGGCCGGAATGCTGGCGTTTGCATCGCCAGCAGTTTTGCCCTGCTTGGCGTGAAAATCCTGCGGGATTTACAGCAGTTCTGGCCGCACGTGCAGATCTGCCATCACGCAGCGATTTTTACCGCTGCGCTTGGCGCGATACATCGCTTGATCTGCGGCGAAAATCAGCGGATCGCTGGCTTCTGCATGCAGTGGGAACATCGCGATGCCGAGGCTGGCGCCGATTTCGATCGGAATCAGCCCCTGCGTTGTTTTCAGCAGGTAGGGTTTCCGCAACTCGCCACAGACATCCTCACCCAACCGCTGCGCGGTCGTTGCGGTGTCAATCATCTCTTCGAGAATCACCGCAAATTCGTCGCCGCCCAGCCGCGAAACGGTATCTTCCGGTCGCACCAGCTTCCGCAGACGCTGCGCAATCGCGCGTAACAGTTCATCGCCAACCTGGTGGCCATAGGTGTCATTGACTGGCTTAAAGCCATCGATATCGATGTAGCAGAGCGCAAATGAGCGCTGGTGACGACGCCCGCGTTCGATCGCGTTGGCAATCCGATCCATGAACAACATGCGGTTCGGCAGATCCGTTAGCGCATCGTGCGAGGCGCGATGCCAGACTTGCTGCTCACTACGCTGGCGCAGCTCAATCTCGCGCTCCAGCGCCTTGGTATGATCAGATAGCTGCTCCAAGGCCACTTCCAGCTCTTGTTTGCGCCGGTATAGCTCCAGAAAAACGTTGACCTTGGACCGCAGGATAACGTCGTTCACTGGCTTAGCGATGTAGTCCACGCCGCCGGAACCATAGCCGCGCAGACGGCTTAAGTCGTCGTAGGCGGCGCTGATAAAAATGATCGGCGTATCGCGGCTGCCTTCTTCATCGCTGAGCAGGCTGGCGACTTCGAAGCCATCCATATCCGGCATGTTGACGTCGAGCAGAATCAACGCGAACTGATGATCCAGGCAAGCGGCCAGCGCAGCGTTACCGGAGTCCGCCTCGATTAGGTCGGCCTGGGTTTTCGCCAGCAAACGGCGCAGCGACAGCCGGTTCGCCGAGTTATCGTCGACGATCAAAATTTTCGGCAACATCGCTTGCATAGCCGCAGTCATGAACAAAACTCGTTGATTCGCGTTGCGATCTCGCTCAGCGGCAGCACATCATCAGCACCTGCAATGCGCAACGCTGCCTCCGGCATTTGGGGCACCGCAGCATCCTCAGGGTCTTGAACAATGGCATAGCCCCCAAGCCGGCGCACGTACTGCAAACCTCGTGCACCGTCTTCATTGGCCCCGCTCAGAACCACGGCAAGCAGCTTGGAGCGATGCCGAGCTGCGGCCGACTCGAACAAAATATCAATCGAGGGCCGAACGAAACAAACTTTAGGGTCAATTGACAACGCGAATTGACCCTCACGTTCAAGATACAAGTGGTAGCCAGCCGGCGCAAGATAAATTACGCCGGGCTGCGGGCTATCACGCTCGGCAGCCTCCCGTACCGGCAGGGCTGACACGCGCCCCAGCACCTCGCATAGCAGCTCGACCCCCTCGGCGCCGGCATGGCAAACAACAATCAGATACGGTTTAAAATCAACGCTTAACTTGGGAAATAAGGCCAGCATCGCCTGCACGCCGCCGGCCGAGCAGCCGAGCACTACCGCTTCAATTCGACGCCGCGCGCTCATTTTCCGACAGACGGTCCAAGGCGAAATATTCGAGCGGCGCTGTTAAATGCCAGAAACTCTCGTGCATTCGCCGAAAAATGAATGCTTTCCTTGTTCCCCAGCGCGAGGAATCCGCCACGGACAAGGCTGTCGCGAAATAAGCCGAGCACTTGGTCTTGTAAAGTATTGGTGAAATAAATCAAAACATTTCGGCACAGAATCAGGTGTGCCTCGCAAAAGACCCCATCGGCGACAAGATTATGGTTGGCGAACGTGATGTTGCGTTTCAAACGTTCATCCAGCTTGACGCGCTCATAACGCGCGTGCCAGTAGTGACTCAACGTATGCTTGCCGCCCGCCGCCAAATAGTTTTGGGCATACAGCCGCGCCTCGTGTACTGAGAAAATCCCTTCTTGCGCGACGTGGAGAACGTGATCGTTGAAATCAGTGGCATAAATCTGCGTACGGTCGTAAAGCCCGGCTTCTTCCAGCAAGATCGCCAGTGAATACACTTCTTCGCCGCGCGCGCAGCCGGCTTGCCAGATGTTGATGTGTGGATAGGAAGCGAGCACCGGGAACACCTCGGCGCTGAGTGCTTTAAAGATCTCAGGGTTGCGGAACATCTCGGACACCGGCACCGAAATGCCAGCGATCACCTGCGGCAGAAATGCTTCGTCGTGGACCACGCGCGAGGTCAGCGCGCCTATCGTGCCGAGCTCGGCGTTTTTTACTAAATCGTTCACCCTGCGCTTCAGCGACGCCCGCGCATACTGGCCAAAGTCGTAGCCGTGCCGCAGTTTTAGCGCTTGTACAAATAACTCGAGTTCAATGTCTTCGGCGTCCACGCGCGATCCCGGCTTGTTAATCGTTGTAATCCCTTTCTGTTGCCCTTAAAGCCTGGCGCCACCGATTGAGCGCGCCAACGGCGCGCCCTCAAACCCGCCAACACACTGGCGCCAATGCCCCCTACAGCTTCGTTCGGTTATTTCGTTCCCGCCATCCTGGCGCGATCTCACCCCATTTGCCCGCCCCCCGGCCCGGCCATCCTTGGCCGGGCGTTCAACCCCGCAGCAGGCAATGCCCGCTAAACGCTGCAGCTTCGTTCGGTTATTTCGTTCCCGCCATCCTGGCGCAATCTCACCCCATTTGCCCGCCCCCGGCCCGGGGCCATCCTTGGCCGGGCGTTCAACCCCGCAGCGGGCAATGCCCGCTAAGCGCTATAACTTCATTCGGAAACTTCTCCCCGCCTTCCTGGCGCGATCTCACCCCATTCACCCACCCCCGGCCCCGCAGCGGGCCGTGCCCGCTAAGCGCTGCAGCTTCGTTCGGTTATTTCGTTCCCGCCATCCTGGCGCGATCTCACCCCATTTGCCCGCCCCCCGGCCCGGCCATCCTTGGCCGGGCGTTCGACCCCGCAGCGGGCCGTGCCCGCTAAGCGCGGGGTCTCACCCAAACTCTCATCATCGATAGGAGCTTGTCGACATCAATGGGCTTCGATAAATAATCGTTTGCACCGGCGTCCAGGCATTTCTCGCGGTCGCCGAGCATCGCTTTCGCGGTCAGCGCGATGATCGGCATGGTTTCGAACTCGCCGCGCTCGCGGATCGCGCGCATGGTTTCGTAGCCGTCCATGCCGGGCATCATGATGTCCATCAGCACGAGTTCGATGTCTTCGTTGCTCTCCAGCTGCTTCAGCGCTTTGTGGCCATCCTGCGCCATCAAGACCTTCAGGCCTTTCGAGCGCAGCGCTTTCGACAGCGCAAAAATATTGCGCATGTCGTCATCAACAACCAACACCGTACGGCCATCTAAGCTGACATCAACTTCACGTGGCACCGGCGCGGCGCGGATGGTGTGCAGGAACAGGCTCACCTCGTCGAGCAGGCGCTCGGCTGAGCGCGTGCCTTTGATGACGATGCTGTCGGTGTACTGCCGCAGCCGCATGCTTTCATCACGCGTTAACTCGCGCCCAGAATGAATCACAACCGACGGCAACGGCCCGGCCGACGATGCGCGTTCAAGGAATTCGAAGCCGGACATGCCCGGCAAGCCGAGGTCGAGCACGATGCAGTTGAAGCTCATCTTTGCCATTAGCGCCAGTGCTGCTTCGCCGCTGTCGGCATCGATCAATTCCACGCCGGCCTCGGCGAGCAGATGCCGCATCGCAGTCCGGGAACCGGCATCATCGTCGATGAGTAATACGCGGCGGTGGGCATCCGGCGCGTTTTGCAGTAGGCGATCAAAGGCATCGAGCAGCGCGCTCTTGCTGACCGGCTTGGTCAGAAAGCCAATTGCACCGGCTTCGACGCCGCGCGCCGCCTCTTCCGTCGCTGAGATGAAATGCACCGGAATCGGGCTGAGCTGGGGGTCGTGCTTGAGTTTGTCCAGCACCGTCCAACCGTCCATACCGGGCAGCATGACATCGAGCAAGATCCCTTTCGGCTGAAATTGCCGCGCCAGCGCCAATCCATTTTCACCGTTGCCCGCGGCCAAGGCACGATAACCCTTGCGGCGAATCAAGTCGGCCAAAATGCGCGCAAACACCGGGTCGTCTTCGATCAACAGGATCACCGTATCGCCATCCCGAATCAGTTCACGATCATCGGCGATCAAATCGACGTTTTCTAGCGTCAGCGTGGGCGGCGGCGGCGGTGGCGTTGCCGCAACGGGCGGTGCAGGCGCAGCGGGGAGCGGCGCGGGTGCGCGACGTGCCATCGGCGAGTCGTCGTCGAAGTCGTCTTCCGGCGGCATTTCTCTCGCCAGCGGCGGTGGCTGTTCCGGCAAGAAGACCGTAAAGGTGGTGCCGACGCCGATCTCGCTGACCAAGGTAATATCGCCGCCGAGTAACCGGGCCAGGCCGCGCGCGATCGACAAACCAAGGCCGGTGCCGCCGTAGTGGCGGCTGGTGCCAGCATCGACCTGCTCGAAGGCCTGGAACATCTTGTAGAGCTTTTCCTGCGGAATGCCGATGCCGCTGTCGATCACTTGTATCGCGATCGTGCTCGCGGCCACCAATTGACCGGGCAATTTGTGCGCTGGCGACGGCCGCGCGATCCGCACCCGCACTCCGCCCTGCTTGGTAAACTTGAACGCGTTACCAATCAGGTTGTTGGCGATCTGATCTAGGCGCGCGCCGTCGGTGGTTAGGAATTGCGGCAGGCCGTCCTCGATTTCGAGATCAAAGCCCAACTGCCGCTCGCGTGCAACATGCCGGAAATTGCGCCGCAGGCCTTCGATAAAGCTCGACAGCTGCAGATTGTCGTAAACGATCTGCATCTTGCCGGCTTCGACTTTCGAGAGATCGAGAATATCGTTGATCAGCTGCAGTAGCTTCGAGCCGCTATCGTGGATCACCATCGCCGATTCAACTTCGTCGGCGTCGAGATGACCTTCTTCGTTGTCCGACAAACTGCGCGACAAAATCAGCAGGCTGTTGAGCGGTGTGCGCAACTCGTGCGACATATTGGCGAGGAACTCCGACTTGTACTGGCTCGCGCGTGCCAGCGCATCAGCTTTGTCTTGGGTTTCGCGCTGTAGCGCTTCCAGGATCAAGCGCTGTTCTTGCAGCGTCGCGCTTTTCTCGGTGAGCTCTTCGTTCGAAACCTGCAGCTCTTCCGCTTGCAGCTTCAACTCTTCGCGCGAGGCACGCAGCTGAGACGATTGCTGTTCCAGCTGATCGGTCTTCGCTTGCAGCGCTTCGTTGGTCGCACGCAGTTCTTCCTGCTGCAGCCGCAACGCTTCTTCAGAGCTTTGCAGCTCTTGCGATTTGATGACGCTCTCTTCCAGCAGTTGCTGCGTTTTAACGGCGCGGCCGAGGTTGTCGTAGCTGAGCGCGGCAATCGGCATCAAATCTTCGAGAAACTGCCGGTGCACCGGGCTGAACGGTTTGAACGCGGCGAGTTCCAGTACGCCAAGCAAACGCCCCTGCGACAACATTGGCAATAACAGCACGTTCCGCGGCGGCGCATCGACGGTGCCCGATTGAATATGCGGGTAGTGGTTTGGCAGATCGGTCAACAAAATCGTCTGCCGCTGGCGGCCACACTCGCCGACTAAACCATCGCCCGGCTCGTAACCAACTTCCGCAGGCGGCTTCAGCAGGCCATAGCTCGATAACCACTCCAGCCGGATCCGATTGCTGCAAATGCCGTAAAACACGACGAAGCCGGAGTTGGTCAGCGTCGCGGCTGAGCTGGTCAGCTTTTCGCCAAATTCACGTAGCGTTTCGGTTTGCTGCAACCAACCTGAGATGTCGCTAACGTGGCTCTTGATCCAGCGCTCGTCGCTGGAATCCAGTTCCAGTTGCTTGAACGCCTGTAAAGCACGCGCCATATCGCCGATTTCGTCGCGCCGATTTTGCGATGGCACTTCGATCGAATGATCGTGCGCGGCAAGGCGCGTCATTAACCCGGTCATGTCGACCAATGGCCGCAAAATCAGGTTGTGCGCTGTTCGAACTGCGTACGCAGCGACAACAACCCCGAACACCAGCAACGCAACTGTCAGCCAACGGGCACGAGAAACGCTGCGGCCGAGAATAGCGCTGCGCTCATTCAGCAGACCGAGTTCGGCGGTCTGCATCTCTTTAATCTGGGTATGGAGCTGATCGAAATAATGCCGACTCTTATTCGCCTGCTCGATCAACTCCGCTGGCGAGCGGCTATCCGCCGCGCGTCGCCGCGCCGGCTCGGCGATTTCGTTTTGCCAGTTGCCGATCAAATCCTCGATCAAATCCATGCGCTGCTGCTGGCGCGGTAAATCTTTCGTCAGCTGCCGCAGCTGATCGGCGATCGCCGTAAACGCTTGTTTGCCCTGGTTGTAGGTGCGCAGATCGCCGACATTCGCGGTTAGCTGGTAACTATTCAGGCCAGCTTCTTGATTCAGCGCCTCGATTTGCAAGGCCTGTAAGTTACCGAGGACGTCAAACGTCCGCATCGTCAAACTACGCGCGGTTTCTTGCCGATCTTGGGCAATGAAAAATGCCACGGTGTTAAACAACAAAACCAACGTCACGGCCGCGAAACCGAGACCAACTTTCAGCTGGATCGGCCAGCGCCCCTGTACTCCTCCCGCATCCGCAGCCGCCATGTCCTAATTCTCTCCTTGAGTGCGCACGAAGCGCCTGTTGCAGTTTGTACGGCCCAACTTCGTGAATGGCCGCTATGCCGGGCTGTGTTCCGTTGCCGATTGCGTGCCACCGACGTCCCGTTCGGCGGCAAAACGGGCCTGGATATAGTCCGCCATCGGGATATAAAGCAGGTCTGCGAGCCGCCGCAATAAGTGCTCTTCGTATTTGTCGAGGTGACCATCGGCGTAGGCGACTTGCCAGAGCATTTCGATCAACGTTCTTTTGCCGTCAGCGTCGAGCTTCGCATTCAACGTCTGAACGTAGTCGTGTAAGGACACCGAGGTGGTGGCATTGACTTGCGCATCGGCCAGCAGTTGATCCAGTTCAGCAGTGCTTAACTGGTAGCGTTCGACGAGCAATTCCCGGATGCGTCGGCGCTCGACATCCGCGACGTTAAAGTCGGAGCGCGCCAGTTCCAATAGCAGCAACGCCGTAGATACCGCTTCCGATGGCGCGGTTCGCGTCGCCGGCTTTTCAGTCAGTAATTTCAATAAACGATTGAGCATTGATCCTCTCTCGAAAAAGGCGGCAGTACCAACTTACGCCCGGTCACGCCGAGGCGAGGCGCGGGAAATGGCGCTCTAAAAACGGCAGCACCGCTTGCTGCAACGCGCCCAGCTGACCATGAAAGAAATGGCCGGCAGTGTCGAAATGCACGAATTCCGGCGGCGACGCATACGCATCTAGCACGGCCTTGGTTTCTTCGTACGCGACGACATCGTCATCGGCGCTGTGCACCGCCAGCCACGGACATTGCGGCTGGGCGGGCCGTTCCGTGCTATCCACATAGCGGCCAAACGGGGGGGCAATTGAAACCACCGCCGCAGGCCGCGCCTGCGCAGCGGCTTTTAGGCTGACATACGCGCCAAACGAAAAACCGGCGAGCAACAACGGCGCCGTCGGCTGCAGCTGACGCAGCGCGGCGACAACCGCAAGTGCATCCTCGGTCTCGCCCATCGCGTTGTCGAATACGCCTTCGCTTTTGCCGACACCGCGGAAATTGAAGCGGGCGACGACTAGCCCGGCTTTTAGTGCCGAGGCCGTGAGCGTCCAGACCACCTTATTGGTCATCGCCCCGCCGTACAGCGGGTGCGGATGACAAATGACGGCGATTCCGGTGTAAATATCCGTGTTCGGGACGGAAACCAGTGTTTCAAGACGGCCAGCGGGGCCGGCCAGCGGCCATTCGGCCTGCGTGCCGGGCGCGGGCAGTTGTAGGATCGGGTTTTGCATAGCGTCCAAGTGTAGCGAAAGCAATCTTCGACTTCTGCCGGATAGGACGGCAGCGGTGGCGATCAACCCGCACGGTAGCCGACTAGCCTCCGACACAGGTAGCATCGCTTGAGATAAATCAGTGTCGGCGACGCGGGCAGCGGCGATCATGGCGCCGCGCCGGCACAGGCATTCGGGTGGGCTGACCGCGCCTCGGCGTGCGTCTTCTTTCGTAGTCGAAATTTCGGGGATGGCGATGCGTATTCCAGCGTGGTTAGAAAGCCTGCTCGGGCGCGTTTTCGGCATCGATCTCCGAACGCTGGCCCTGTTTCGCATCGCGCTCGGCCTTGTGTTGTTCAGCGATCTCGTCGCGCGCAGCGCCGATTTGACCGTGTTTTATACCGACGCCGGCGTGATGCCGCGTGCGTGGCTGCTGGCGGTCAATGGTCCTTGGCGAATCTCGCTACATAGCGCCAACGGCGAGCCTTGGTTTATCTGGACGTTGTTCATCATCGAGATGCTCGCCGCGCTGATGATGGTCTTCGGCTGGCGCACCCGGCTGGCGACGCTGGTCGTATTCGTGCTGCACGCGTCGCTGCTGAACCGCAACATCATGGTGTTGCTCGGCGGGGACGTACTCATCACCTGCCTGATTTTCTGGGGCCTATTCCTGCCGTTAGGCGCGCGTGCCAGCATTGATGCGGCGCTCGCCAACACCCCGACGCCGGCCGATAACCGTTATCGCTCTTGGGCCACAGCGGGCCTGCTGTTACAGGTAATGTCGGTCTATTTCTTCAGCGCGATTCTAAAAAACGATGCCGAGTGGTGGCCGGATGGCACGGCGGTCGACTACGCCTTGCAAATCGACGGCTACGCAACACCAATCGGCCATTGGCTGCGCAATTTCCCGCAGCTGACATCGGCACTGACTTACTACGTCTATTTTCTCGAATGGCTCGGCCCGATCTTGGTGTTCTCGCCGATCTTCAGCCGCACGCTGCGCTTTGCCGTCATGGTGCAGCTGATGTTGATGCATGTCGGCTTCTTGCTTTGTCTGCAAATCAGTCCGTTTCCCTATATCAGCCTCGTGTCGTTGACGACGCTGGTCGGCGGCTGGCTTTGGGACGCCGCCGACCGCGCCGGGCAACGTCGCGCAGTTCGGCGCGGAGGGCTGCCGCTGCGCATTTTCTACGACAAGGACTGCGGCTTTTGCCGAAAAAGCGTGCTGTTGCTGAAAACACTGCTCCTGCTGCCGCGCGCGCAAATTGCGCCGGCGCAAGACCACGCACGGGCAAAAGCTTTGTTAGAAGCCAACTATTCCTGGGTCATCATCGACCACGACGACCGCGCCTATTTGAAATGGCCGGCCTACGTCGTACTGCTGCGCCGCTCGCCGCTATTGGCGCCGCTCGGTTGGCTGCTGTCCGGCGCTTGGGCGGTAAAGCCCGGCAATGCGGTTTACGAATTCGTCGGCCGCCATCGCGATGCCTTTGGCGTGATCACCGCCAAACTATTGCCGTACCACAATCGCTCATTTCGAATTGGCCTTGCCGGGCAGCTCGTTTCCGGCCTCGTCTTATTTTCGCTGCTGACCTGGAACCTCATCTCGGTGCACTGGCTACCTGAGGCTTTTTATAAACCGCTGACCCCGCCGCTGCGGGTGATCCGGCTCGACCAATACTGGAACATGTTCGCGCCGTTTCCGTCGCACGAAGACGGCTGGTTTGTGATCCCGGCGCGGAAGATCAACGGCGAAGAATTCGACTTGCTGCATCCAGAGCGGCCCGGCGTCAGCTACGACAAGCCACGCTGGATCAGCCGCGAATGGCGCAACATCCGCTGGCATAAATATATGGAACGGATCTGGAGCGCGGAGTTTTCGCAAAATCGGTTGTATTTCGGCCAATATCTGTGCCGCAGCTGGAACGCCGCGCACGACGGCAGCAAGCAACTCGATACGTTCAAAATCATCTACATGCTGGAGCGCTCGGTGCCGTGGGGACAAACGCCGACGGTCGAACAAATGGTGATTTGGCGCCACGAGTGCTTCGACAAGCCATCGCCGCCGCCCAGTAATTAAGCCGCCCCGAAACTGACCATGACGCCGCAACTCGGCACCATCCTTATTTACGCCCGCAATATGACAACGAGCGCGGACTTTTACCGGCAACACTTCGGATTCGAAACGACTGGCGAAGTTAACGAAGGCTTGATCGAACTGCGGGCGCGCGAAGGCGGCGCCAGCATTCTTATCCATCAAGCGGCAAAAACAGCGAAACTCGGGCAGGTCGGCGTCAAATTGTCGTTTCATGTCCCTGATGTCGCGGCGTTTGCCGCGATAGCGGCCGGCAACGGTCTGAAGTTCGGCCCGATCCACCAGGCCAACGGCTATGCTTTCGCCAACGCGAAGGATCCCGATAAAAATTCCATCAGTATTTCCAGCCGGGCTTTCCGGGTCAGAAACGGCGGTTAAGACGCCTGCGAGCACGGGGTCACCGCGGGTGGCAGCGCGTAAAACGGCGCAGTGGGCACCGCGGTGGATAACGCCACCGATTCAGACCTTAAAACTATTTCATTTCGTTATTCGTTCAGCGGCAAATTCGCTAGGATCAAGCGGGCCGCGCCTTCGTTAAGGAATATCAGCAGTTCAATGTTAAGCAGCCCTATCAATCGCGCACCGATGCATCTGGTCGACATCGGCGCCAATCTCGCCCACGAAAGTTTTGGCCGCGATCTCGATGACGTGCTGGCGCGCGCATGCGCCGCAGGCGTCGAGACCATCGTTATTACCGGATCTTGTGCTGCCAGCAACGAAACCGCCCTGCAGTTGGCGCACCAGCACCACGGGATCTACTGCACTGCAGGCGTCCATCCACACCACGCCGAAACCTGGAACGCCGCGTTGGGGCGGCGGATCGCGCAATTGGCGGCGCTACCGGCCGTGGTCGCCGTCGGCGAATGCGGGCTCGACTACTATCGCGACCTAGCGCCGCGGCCGGCGCAACGCGCAGCGTTCATCGCGCAGCTAGAACTGGCGATCGCGGCTGAGAAGCCAGTTTTTTTGCACCAGCGCGACGCTCACGGCGACTTCATCGCCATCCTCCGTGACTACCGCAACGCGCTGCGTGACTGCATCGTTCATTGTTTTACCGACACCGCTGACGCGCTCGACGATTATCTGGCGCTAGACTGCTACATCGGCATCACCGGCTGGATCTGCGACGAGCGGCGCGGCGCCCATCTGCTTGATTCCGTGCGCGCTATTCCTGACGACCGGCTCTTGATTGAGACCGATTCCCCCTATTTACTACCACGAACGCTAAAACCTGCGCCAAAGGATCGACGCAACGAACCCGCTTTTCTACCTTGGGTCGCGCAAACCTTGGCGCTAGCACGCGACGAAGCAGTGTCAGAAATTTCTGAAAAAACACGTGCAAATGCTTGTCGAGTCTTTAAATTTTCCAATTTAGCCGAGACTCTGTAACCGCTAAATGTAGAGTTTAAAAGTCGCCGCATTGGCCATTAGAGCCTTCAACTAGAACGGTCGAATCGAGAACAGAACTTGCAGCCACTCCAGTATAAGGGGAGGGCCCAAGGTGGCAGATACGCTCAGGTCAAGATTGTCCAGATTACCGATCGAGGGACCGTACATGGACGTCGCCGCCGTCACGATGACGAAGAGACTCGATGCCGAACAGGTGCTGCAAGCGCTTGAAGGCTCCGGCTTGGCGTACTGGGAGTGGGATCTCGACGCGCGGCAGACGCGCTACAGCGCGCGCTGGGAAAGCTTGCTCGGCTTCCCGTTACCCGAACTTAGCCGCAGCCACCCAACCTGGGACTTGCTGCTACACCCTGATGATCGCGGCGACGCTGTGCGTGCGCTGCAAGAACACTTAGAGCACCGCGCCGGCGCTTATGAATGCGAAGCTCGCTTTAAAACAGCAGCCGGTGACTACAAATGGATGCAGGTTAAAGGCCGTGTTGCCGCCTACGGCCTGAACGGCGGCTCGCAGCTGCTCGTCGGGACGTTGACCGACGTCAGCTGGCGTAAAACCAGCGAATTGGCGCTACAGAAGAGCACGGCGCTGATCGCTGGCGTGCAAGCGCTACAGCAACGCTTCATTCAAAAACCAGATCTTGCCGAACTCGGCGACGAAATTCTCGACACGCTGAAAAAATGCTCAGGCAGCACCTGTGGCTTTCTCGCCGAAATGGTACTCAGTGGCGACGGTGCGCCGCGGTTCCAGATGTTTGCTAGCACCCACAGCATGCGTCTGCCGGAGGTCAACGAAGTCGCGGCGACCCAAGCCGCCGGGAATCACTGCTGCAACGACGTACTAACTACGCTATCAAGCGATTTTTGTCTAAACCCGCAACGTGCGCCTATCGTCGTCCCCGGCAAGGCCCAAGACGGCGCTGGAAACGGCGCATTTCTTGGCGTGCCGATCTGTGACGGCGCCGCCGTTATCGGCATGATTGGCCTCGGCGGCCGACCAGAAGGCTATGACGACACAACGATTGATCTCATCCAACCGCTGGTGAGCACCTTAGGCGTGATGATCAAATCCGCACGGACCGAGCGCGCCCGCGCCGCCCATTCCGATGAATTGATCCGGGCATCGACCCAGGCGATCGACGCCGAAGAACGCCTACGCGAGATCACCAACGGCCTGCCTGGCGTTGTCTTCCAATTTGAGTTCCGCGACAGCCGCCGCGAGCGGCTACCGTATTTCAATTTCGTGAGCCGTGGGATCGCCCGCTTAACCAAATTACCGGCAAATGTCCTAGCCGTCGCACCGCGTAAATTCCTGCGCCAAGTTTTCCCAAAAGATCGCCGTAAACTGATGTTTGCACTGCTGCGTTGTCGGCAGTCCCAAGCGCCAATTCAGCTTGCTTTTCGATTGTGCGGGAATGATGGCACCGTGCGCTGGGTCGAAGCCACGGCCAATCGGCGCGATAGCGCTACCAATAGCCGCGTCTGGAATGGTTTTCTTTTCGACGTTACCGAGCGCAAGCAAGCCGACCTAGAACTACAGAAAGCCAAAGATAGTGCTGACGCCGCCAACCGCGCCAAGGGCAACTTCCTAGCCACTGTTAGCCATGAAATTCGCACGCCGCTCAATGGCGCGCTCGGCTTAATCGAAATGCTGAAGCTTTCGCATCTAGATCGCCAGCAACTCAGTAACGTTCAGTTGATCGAAGAATCCAGTCGTTCGTTGCTACGGCTGATCGACGATCTACTCGACTTCTCGCGTATGGAACGTGGCGCGCTCGAGATCCGCCGCGAGCAGACGCTGCTGCACGAGAAGCTCGCGCGGATCGCTGACTTCTGGCAAGAATCGGCTCGACACAAGGGCTTGTCGCTAACCTTGAAAATCAAGCCCGGCGTGCCGACGGTGACGATGGTCGACAAAATGCGCCTGAAACAGATTCTCGACAATCTGCTTAGCAACGCCATTAAGTTTACGACCAAAGGCTCTATCGAATTAATCATCGAGCTTGCGGACGACGCCAGCGCTACCTCAGAAACTCCGCGTGTCCATTTCCGCGTTATCGATACCGGGATTGGAGTGCCTGCAGCGGTACAAGCACGCTTGTTCCAGCCATTTGTGCAGGCCGACGAAGACACCACGCGCAAATTTGGCGGCACCGGCCTGGGACTGTCTATTTGTCGCAGCCTCGCCGAGCGTATGGGCGGAACAATATCAATGCACAGCGTTATTGGCGAAGGCACCGAGATGACGTTAGCGCTGCCCTTGCAAGTGCTCAATGTTGTACAAAGCACGCCTTACTTAGTCAGCCCTGTCGCCAATGTCGATGTGCCGGCAGAACCCGCAGCCAGCCTGCAGCACGCGCCGCAACGGGCGCCGCTGATATTGGTGGCCGAAGATCACGCAGTTAATCGCGTTTTAATGGAACAACAACTGGCGCGGCTGGGCTACAGCACCCGCTTCGCTGTCGACGGCAAACAAGCACTGGCGCTATGGCGTGAGCACCACTTCGACTTGGTGCTGACCGACTGCCACATGCCGGAAATGGATGGCTTCGAACTCGCACGCGCGATCCGTGACGAAGAGCGTCGCCACGGCCTGCCACCGATTCCAATTGTCGCCTGCACCGCCGATGTCTACGCTGGCATCGTCGAAGCCTGTACCGGCTCGGGCATGAGCGCGTGGGTGGGCAAGCCGATTACGCTTGAAGTGTTGCGCTCGGCGCTGGAAAAATGGCTGGGCCGTCCCGCGCCATCGGCCGCAAAAGCCGCGTCAACAAGCGGGGCGCCGGTCGTCGCGGAGTCATCGCCGCCGCCGCTGAGTCAGCCGTTAATCGACCGGGCCCGCTTGCGCGCACTGACGACCAATAACGAAGCGCTGGCCGACTTCCTATTACAAGCCTTCGTTAAAAGTCTGCCGGAAGATTTGGCACAGATCCGAATCGCGCTCGATAACGGCGACGCCGAAGCCTTGCAACGCGCTGCACACCGCTTGCTCGGCTCAGCACGCTCTGCGTGCGCGCGTCGGGTCGCGGCGCAAGCTGAAGCCTTACAAACACGCGCACGCGCCGGCGATCTCGCAGCTGCACGGCCGCTATGCACCGACCTGGATACGCTGGTTGCCGAAACCTGCCGCGAAATCGCCACACCGGAGACGGCATGAACGCAGCCCAATGCCGTGTCCTAATCGTTGATGATCACGCCGTACAGCGGTCAATCCTGGCGCATATGTTTGCAACCTTGCCGGTGCTGGAAACGGTTGAGGCCGGCAGCGGCGCTGAAGCCTTGCAAATCCTCACTGATACGCAAGATAGCTTTGATCTTGTTGTTGCTGATCTCGATATGCCCGATATCGACGGCATGGAATTGGCCCGCCGCATCGCTGCGCGTAAAGCACCGCCCCCGGTCGCACTGATAAGCGCGCTTGATGAGCGCATCCTCGACAGCCTCAACGCGCTATCCAGCTTCGAACCGGGCGCACTGCTAACGGTAATCCCCAAACCCGCTTCTCTTGAGTCGCTGCGTCGCATCGTGCTGCTGCTGCGACATCAAAACGAATTGCCAGCCTGCAAGCGCTCGCAAGTCTGCTATTCGGTTGCGCAGATCACCGAGGGCCTAGCGGCCGGCCAATTCGAAGCATTTTTCGAACCGCAGATCTCGTTGCGCAGCGGCGAAGTGGCCGGCTTCGAAGCATTAGCGCGCTGGCGTCATCCGCGTGACGGCATCGTTGCACCTGGCGCTTTTTTGTCGGTCATCGAAGCCGGGCCACAGATGAAGCAACTGACCCGCAGCGTACTGCTCGACGCTTTAGAGAAGTTCAGTGACTGGCAGCAACAAGGGTTTACCGGAACGATCTCGGTGAATCTCAGCCCGTATGACCTGCAAGATGTAACGTTATCAGGATACTTGGTAAAAACCATCCAAGCATTTGCAATTGATCCCAAATTGGTGAAGTTCGAGCTAACGGAATCAGCTGCAACCAATAGCACGGCGCCCGCAATCGAAAACCTCACGCGTTTGCGCATGCGCGGCTTCAATCTCTCGATCGACGACTTCGGCACCGGCTATTCTTCGTTGCAACAGTTGTTTCGTGTGCCGCTCACCGATCTGAAAATCGATAAATCGTTCACGACCAACATGATGAACGAGCGCATCCTGCGGGCGGCGATCGAATCCATCTTGCAACTCGCGCAGCGCTTGGATCTGCGCACCTGTGGCGAAGGCATTGAAACTGTCGATGTTGCCAGTCAGTTGCGTTGGCTTGGCTGTGATTACGGCCAAGGTTATTTGTTCACTCGGCCGCTCGCGGCGGAAGGCGTCCAACCCTGGATGGATGACTGGATAAAACGCCGCGGCGATCTGGTCGACGACTGGCGTTAATTTCCGTCGGATCAGGCCGCTGGCGCGCAGAGAATCGCCGGCCGCTTACGCGCCCCTGGCCGCGCCGCGTAAACTGGGGAATCCGTTTGGAACGCCCATGATCGCTCGTCGCCTGTTTTGCCTGTCCTCAGTGCTCGCTATTGCTCTGCTCGCCGCCTGCGGCACCGCCCCAGTGGTGGCGCCGGTGGTTGTCGAGCCGCCGCCCGCACCGCTGCCAAAACCACCGAAAGTCGCGCTGGCGCTCGGCGGCGGCGCGGCGCGCGGCTTCGCCCACGTCGGCGTCATCAAGATGCTCGAAGCGCAGGGCATCAAGTTTGACTTGATCATTGGCACCAGCGCCGGCAGCGTCGTCGGCGCGCTGTACGCCGCCGGGTACGACGGCTTCAAGCTGCAAGAGATGACCTTTGATCTCGAACGTACCGCGTTTGCCGACTGGCAGCTGTTCAATCGCGGCTTGTTGAAAGGCGAAAAGCTGCAGAACTTCGTCAACGAAAAAGCCGGCAAGCGCAAGATTGAACAGCTGCCGCGTCGCTTTGCTGCGGTCGCTGCGAAGCTGCGTACCGGCGAAGCGGTTGTTTTCCAAACCGGCGACGTCGGCTTAGCGGTGCGGGCTTCCTCCGCCATTCCGGGCGTGTTTCAGCCGGTAATGATCGACGGCGACGAATATGTCGACGGCGGCACCGTAAGCCCGGTACCGGTGCGCTTTGCGCAGCAGCTCGGCGCGGATGTTGTCATCGCGGTCGATGTTTCCGCGCCGATCGAAGAAGCGCGGGAAGATACGACTCTAGCCACCGTGCTGAAAGCGTTCGACATTATGGGCGGCACCCTACGCCGCGCCGAACTGCCGCTCGCCGATGTTGTGATCGCGCCAGACGTCCACGGCATCCGCGCCGCCGATTTCGAAAGCAAACAGCGCGCAATTCTGGCCGGTGAAAAAGCCGCGCTCGCCGCGGTGCCGCAGATCCGTGCAGCGATTGCGGCGAAGACGCGCTGAGCATCCAGCTCCGGTCATGGCGCATCGGTCAAGCCCAGCAATTGACAAAAGTGAGGACTAAAATTGCTATCACTTCTAAAGTTCTTCACGCTCTTTCTGACCGCCAAGCTCATAGGCTGTTGTTGTTACGCTGCACCGAGTACCGCAGCATCAACGCTGCGTGCCGCGGAGCTTCGACTGCTCTACAAAGTTTCGACGCAAGGCCCCAGCGGATCGGAAGACGCCGTCCAGGCAACTATTCTTGGCCAACCGGCCCGATATACGACAGGCGTGGTGAAACTATTAAAGCAATCCTCGCGAGGCTCTTACGATGAAAAAGTTGGCCTCTATTTCGCCGAATACGTATCCGGCGACCCCGAAGTAGCCAACCAGTTGAAGGCCGTCGCAGCCCGCCAAACAGATGACGAGGCGAAGGAATTCATCGCAAAACTACGCGCCGATCCCAATGGCAAAAATTGGCGTTCCAATCAAGCCTACGGCCTTACTGTGATTCAAAGTGGTTCGGCGGAGAGCCGCATCTCGCGTCAGCCGCCTAGCCCCTAAAGTCCACGCTAAGCAGGAAACTTGCGACGCGGCCAGTGCGCCGGTTTCTGTAACGATAAGGCATCGCGTGTGATGTCGTCACGGTTTACGGTTTCGCATCAACTCCGGCTCTGAACGCCCGCGAGCCTGAGGATTGCGGGCTGATCGGCACGCCTAATCAAATGCGGCTCTTGCCTCGTGCTGGGTGTGAAGCCAACGATAAATGAAACGGCGCGTTGTAATTGCTTTTTATCGCGAGGTTGCGCGTTCGCCAGAGTGCGCATTACACGGGTCAGCATCTGAGTTTTGTTTGTAGAAATGGTCTAAACCCTTAGCAAAGTCTGCATTGCGGATCTCCATACGCGTAATGAGCTTGCTACAAGCCGCTGTTGTCGATTCGCAGAGCACATCCATTGCTACGTGCCGTGCGCTGGCGCCGCACTCCGAGACAATTCTTTTTACTACTGCTGGGTACGCGGGGTCACTTGGCGGCGCAAATGACCAAAGGACGTTGCTGGATGAGTCGCTGACGTTACGCCAGCCATCCTCCAGCTGAGTAAATTTAGCATCCGGCAACGCCCGCAAGGCGTTTAGCGTTTCCGTTACGGAGGCGTAGGTGATTTTTGAAGGTGGGCGACTCTGTGACACGCTAGGCGCGGTTACCTGCTGCGCTGAACAGGTCAACATTCCGAAGAGTCCAGCCCAACCAAAATGCCACTTTGTCATTGCAGCGCTCCTTTTTATTCTGGCCATAACCCTTCACGACCGCCGTTGCAGCGATTGCATACGCGTTAACAGGCGCCAGCGCGTATTGGCCGTAATTGCCTGATCCTAGCGCCTAATCGCGTGGCACACTGCCACTAATTTTTACGCCGCTTTACGGCACCGCTCACAATGACACCCGCTGCCGCAACCCTGCTGGTCTTTATCACCTGCCCCGCTAACGCGGCCGATGCCTTGGCTGCAGCCCTCGTTGAAGCGCGGCTCGCCGCCTGCATCAATATTCTGCCGTCAGTGCGCTCGGTATACCGTTGGCAGAATGCCGTGGAAACTGCGGAGGAGTGTCTGTTGATCGCCAAGACCAGCGCCGCGGCTTACGCCGCGCTGGAAGCCGGCATCGTGCAACGGCATCCTTACGAACTTCCGGAGATTGTTGCGGTCGATATTGCCCGCGGACTCCCCGCCTACCTGCAGTGGCTAACAGATTCGCTCCAATGAAAATTCGTGGCTACGTTGTGCTGTCTTCAATGTTTTTGATCGGCTCAGCGACGGCGGCCGATGTCTGGTCGAAAAAATCAGTCGCTGGGCCGGATCTATTGCCGGCCGATACGGCATTTCAGCTGGTTTCGGCGCAACGTGACGGCGATAACGTAAAGCTCGATTGGGTTATTGCGCCCGGCTACTATCTTTACCGCAAACGGCTGAGTTTCGAGCCGGTGCAGCCCGCCCAAGCCCACATCGGCGCCCCGCAACTGCCGAAAGGCGAGAACGTACACGACGAACATTTCGGCGACACCGAAATCTACCGCGAGACGCTGCAAGCAAAATTGCCGCTGACCAAAGGCGCGCCGGCGGTGCAGCAGCTGCGCGTGCGTTACCAAGGCTGTGCCGATGCCGGTGTTTGCTACCCACCGGTGACACGCGTTATCGATGTTGCCGCCGCCCCCCGATAAAACCCCCGTCCGAGAATTCCATGAGCTTGAAAACCCCTGCGCTGCTTGTTGGCGTCTGTGTCCTCGCTGGCGCTGCCGGCTTCGGGATCTATCATCTGCAAAAAGGCGCAGCCGCGCCGGCCGCAGCAATCGGTTCAGCCGCAGCGACGAATGCCACCGCGCCGGAAGCCGCGCCAAGCAACATTAAGCTGACGGATCTCGCCGGCAATAGTCACTCGCTGGAAGAGTTTCGCGGCAAGCTGCTGGTCGTGAATTTCTGGGCGACATGGTGCACGCCGTGCCTGCACGAAATCCCGGCGCTGAAGAAAATCCAAGACGACTACGGCGCGCGCGGCCTGCAAATCGTCGGGCCAGCGGTTGACGATGCTGACGAAGTGCGTAAGGCCGGCCCGGGCTTGGCCTTTAATTATCCGATCTACATCGGCAGTGCCGAAGAGATGCTGGACTTGATGACCAAATTCGGGAATTCCGAAGGCGGCTTGCCGTTCTCAGTCGTCATCGGACCGGACGGCACGATCCTGCAACGGCAGCTCGGCGAATTTTCTGCGGTGGAACTGGCGGGCTTGGCGGAAGAACATTTGCCGAAACAACCGTGAAATCTTGCTTTCCGTCTAAATGCGGGCATCGGTCACGAATTTAACGGCAACGTCGTCGAACTCGGCGAATTCTGTTTGTCTCTGTGTCGCAGATGGGGCAGAATCGGCGCTCTAGTCTTATAAGAGCCTGTCGCGTGAGTCGACTGCTGCTGCTCAACGGCCCCAACCTAAATTTACTCGGCACACGCGAGCCCGCGTTGTACGGGGCCGATACGCTGCCGGACATCGAAAACAGGCTGACTGCGGAAGCGGCGCAACTGGGTCACGAGCTGCTCTGTTTCCAAAGTAACCACGAGGGACACCTGATCGAGCGGATTCACGCTGCTCGGGCAGAAGCTGTGGCGTTCATTCTGTTTAATCCCGCCGCGTTCACGCACACCAGCGTGGCGCTGCGAGATGCCTTGCTGGCGGTGGCGATTCCGTTTATCGAGCTGCATTTGTCGAACGTGCATGCACGTGAAGCTTTTAGACGTCATTCCTATTTTTCCGACATTGCCGTCGGGGTTATCACGGGTTTTGGTCCCGCGAGCTACCGTCTGGCATTACAGGCCGCAGTCACGCGGCTGGTCGGCCACCACTAACGCAGGGGAAACCGCACATGGATCTACGCAAGATCAAGACGCTGATCGACCTGGTCGAAGAATCTGGCATCGCAGAACTTGAAGTGAAAGAAGGCGAAGAGTCGGTCCGAATCTCGCGCTTCCCCACCGGCGGCATGCAGCCGATGCCGCAGTTTTACGCACCGCCGCAGCCGGCGGCAATGCCGTCAGCCGCAGCCGCGCAGCCATCGGCAGCGAGCGGCGAATCCACCGCAGCACCCGCACCGATGGCAGCGCCCGCGCCGTCCGGCAACCGACACGTTGTGAAAGCGCCGATGGTGGGAACGTTCTACCGCTCGCCATCGCCGGACGCCAAGCCGTTTGTTGAAGTGGGGCAGACCGTCAAGGCCGGCCAGACGCTGTGCATCATCGAAGCGATGAAGATGTTGAATCAGATCGAGGCCGATAAGAGCGGCGTGATCGTCGAAGTCGTCGCCGAAAACGAGAAACCGGTCGAATTCGAGCAGCCGCTGTTCATCATCGAATAAGCACGGCGGCTACCGCCGATGCCGATTCCTCCGCTGGTTCAGCCCTTTTCGACCTCGACCGAGGCGTACCGCTATGTTCAATAAAATACTGATCGCCAACCGTGGCGAAATCGCATTGCGCATCCTGCGCGCCTGCCGCGAACTCGGCATTAAAACCGTCGCCGTACACTCCACCGCCGATCGCGATCTAAAACACGTGCGCCTAGCCGATGAAACCGTCTGTATCGGCCCAGCGGCGGCAACCGGCAGCTATCTCAACATGGCGGCGATCATCAGCGCCGCCGAAGTGACCCAAGCCGACGCGATTCACCCCGGCTACGGCTTCTTATCGGAAAACGCTGACTTCGCCGAAAGTGTCGAGCGCAGCGGCTTTGTCTTCATCGGCCCGCGCTCGGAAACCATTCGTTTGATGGGCGGCAAAACCACCGCGAAAGCCGAGATGATTTCGGCCGGCGTGCCCTGCGTGCCAGGCTCGAACGGCATCCTGCCTGACGACGATAGCGAGTGCTTGGTAATTGCCGAAAAAGTCGGCTACCCGGTGCTGATCAAAGCCGCGTTCGGCGGCGGCGGCCGCGGCATGCACGTGGTGCGCAAGCCGGAGGATCTGCTCGGCTCGGTACGCCTCGCGCGACAAGAAGCGCTGCAAGCGTTCAAAGATGGCTCGGTGTTTCTGGAGAAATACCTCGAAGTACCGCGCCATATCGAAATCCAGGTCTTGGCCGACGAACACGGCAACGCGGTTTATCTCGGCGAGCGCGACTGCTCGATGCAGCGCCGCAATCAAAAAGTGATCGAAGAAGCGACCGCGCCCGGTATCACGCCGGAACAGCGCGCCGAAATCGGCAAGCTCTGCACCGACGCCTGCAAGCGCATTGGCTACCGCGGCGCCGGGACGATGGAGTTCTTGTACGAAAACGGCCGTTTCTACTTCATCGAAATGAACACGCGTATCCAGGTCGAGCACCCAGTCACCGAGATGATCACGAACGTCGATCTGATTTCGCAGCAGATCAAAGTCGCCGCTGGCGAGCCGCTGCCGTTCAAGCAGGAAGACATTCGCATCACCGGCCACGCGATCGAATGCCGCATCAACGCCGAAGACCCGTTCAAGTTCACACCGTCGCCCGGCGAAGTGAAGAAGTGGCACGTCCCTGGCGGCCCCGGCGTGCGTATGGATAGCCACATCTACGCCGGCTACCGCGTACCGCCGAACTACGACTCGATGATCGGCAAGCTGATCACCTACGGTCCGACGCGCGAAAGCGCGATCGCCCGGATGCGCACGGCGCTCGATGAAATGATCGTCGAAGGCATCAGCACCAACATCCCGCTGCAGCAAATGATTCTCGAAGACCCGGTGTTCTGCGCCGGCACGCATCACATCCACTATCTCGCGCAGATGCTGGATAAAGCCGCTGGCGGCAGCGGCAGCGCGCACTGATGTCGACTTGGCTTGAGCTGACTGTTGCCAGCCGTTATCCGGATTTCGTCGAAGAAATACTGAACGCCTGCGGCGCCGCTTCGGTGACGATGACCGACGCCGCCGACGTTCCGGTGTTGGAACCGCTGCCGGGCGAAACGCCGCTATGGCCAGCAACGATTACACGCGGCTTATTTCTTTCTGATACCGACCTCGAACCGGTGCGGGCAGCGCTGGCCGAACAATTACCGGACGGCGCCGAAGCAACGATCGAGGTGCTGGCGGTCGAAGACCGCGACTGGGTTCGCGCTTGGCTCGACCACGCGCAACCGCTGCAATTCGGCGAACGGCTGTGGATCTGCCCGAGCGGCCACAGCGTGACCGCCGAAAATGCCGTGATCGTGCATCTCGACCCTGGCCTCGCGTTCGGCACCGGTACGCATCCGAGTACGGCGCTGTGCTTGGAATGGTTGTCGCAGCACGAGATTAGCGATCAAGTGGTGCTCGACTACGGCTGCGGCTCCGGCGTGCTCGGCATCGCCGCGCTGAAGCTCGGCGCCCGGCGCGCGACCGGAATCGATATCGACCCGCAAGCGCTAATCGCAACCCGCGCCAACGCGATCGACAACGACGTTGCCGAACGATTGTTCTGCGCGGACATTGCACAAGCTGTGGATGAAGCTGTGGACATCGTGTTGGCGAATATCCTTGCCCGGCCCTTGATCGAACTTGCACCGAAGCTCGCCGCGAGCCTCAAACCGGGGGGGGCGATTGTGCTCGCCGGACTGCTGGAACGTCAGGCTGACGAGGTTCGCGCGGCTTACGCGCCGTGGTTTGAATTCGAACCGGACGGCATGCGCGAGGGTTGGACGCGCATCAGCGGGCGCAAACTTAATACTGAAAAAGGTTGATCGCGCTATCTCCGGCAGCTGCCGCTCGGTAGAATCGCCTCCCCCTTCGTGAATACGGCACTGCATGGATCGCGGTCTGGAAAGAACTATGTCCCTATCGAAAAGCACCTATACCGTCGAACCCAAACCGCTTGGTCATTCGGTTGCCGAGTGCATGGACGAATACTTCCGTACGCTCAACGGCCACACGCCAAAAACGCTGAATCTGTATGAAACGGTGCTAGAACAAATCGAACCGCCGCTGCTGCGGGCAACGCTGCAGTATTGCGACGGCAATCAATCCCGGGCGGCAGAATTGCTCGGCTTGAACCGCGCGACGCTGCGCAAAAAGCTGACTCAGTACAAAATCGGCCGCGCGCGCTAATCCCCTGCCCTCGGCGCCGCCGAGTGCGGTGCTATCGGGCTTGCCAATTCAAAGAAAGACCGCCGCCATGCTGACCCCGCGCCGCGCCCTGCTGTCCGTCTCCGATAAAACCGGCATCGTCGAACTCGCCCGTGCGCTTGCGGCGCGCGGAGTCGAGCTTCTCTCGACCGGCGGCACCTACAAGATGCTGAGCATGGCCGGCATCGCGGCGCGCGAAGTCAGCGAGGTCACCGGCTTTCCGGAGATCATGGATGGCCGGGTAAAAACCTTGCACCCGAAAATCCACGGCGGCCTCCTCGGTCGCCGCGGTATCGATGACGACGTCATGCGGACGCACGACATCGCGCCGATCGACCTGCTGGTATTAAATCTTTACCCGTTCGAGAAAACGGTGGCACGCGCTGACGTCAGCCTGGAAGATGCGATTGAGAACATCGACATCGGCGGCCCAGCGATGCTGCGCGCAGCGGCGAAGAATTGGGATGGCGTTGTCGTCCTCACCGCCCCCGAGCAATACGCCGCGCTGCTCACCGAACTCGACACACAACACGGAGTGAGCCGCGCGCTGCGCTTCCGCCTCGCGGTTACCGCGTTTAACCACGTCGCGAACTACGACGCCGCAATCAGCGATTTTCTCTCGTCGCTGACCTTAGACGACGCCTGCAGCCGGATTATCGAACGTGCTGAATTTCCGGCGCAGAGCAACGGCCGCTTCGAGAAAGTATTGGACCTGCGCTACGGCGAGAACCCGCATCAACACGCCGCGTTCTACCGTGACTTACGGCCGGCGCCGGGCACGCTCGCAACCTTCACCCAGCTACAAGGCAAGGCGCTGAGCTACAACAACATCGCCGATGCCGACGCCGCCTGGGAGTGCGCGCGCAGCTTCACCAAGCCGGCTTGCGTGATCGTCAAGCACGCCAACCCCTGCGGCGTCGCCGTCAGCTTGGAAGGCCCGCTTGCCGCGTACTTACTCGCCTACCAAACCGATCCCACCAGCGCCTTTGGCGGCATCATCGCGTTCAATCGCGAAGTCGACGACGCTACCGCCAAGGCGATCGTCGAGCGCCAGTTTGTCGAAGTGTTACTCGCCCACGGTTACAGCGATGCCGCGCTCGCCGTGCTGAACAGCAAGCCCAACGTGCGCGTATTGGCGATCCCGCCCGGCGCGGGCCATAACACGCACGACACGAAGCGCGTTGGCTCCGGGCTACTGATCCAGACCGCCGATACGCGCATGATCGACGTTGCCGAACTCAAAGTTGTCACCCGCCGCGCGCCGACGGAAGCCGAACTGCACGACCTCGTCTTCGCCTGGAAAGTCGCAAAGTTCGTGAAGTCGAACGCCATCGTTTACGCCAAGAATCGTCAGACCATCGGCGTCGGCGCCGGCCAAATGAGCCGAGTCTATTCGGCCAAAATCGCTGGCATCAAAGCCGCGGACGAGAAACTCACGGTCGCCGGATCGGTCATGGCCAGCGATGCCTTCTTCCCGTTCCGTGATGGCATTGATGCCGCCGCTGCGGCCGGCATCGTCGCCGTAATCCAACCCGGCGGCTCAATGCGCGACAACGAAGTAATTGCCGCCGCTGACGAAGCCGGCATGGCGATGGTATTCACCGGCGTCCGCCATTTTCGGCATTAAGGCCGTCGCGCCCTGGCATTTTTTTCGGTGCCCCCAACACGGCAGCAGCATCCCACCGCTGCCGTGGAAGTCGCTTAGCTTGAAGCCGGTAAGCCGCGCCGCCGTATCAGCAAATACGCGGCCGGCAATACAAACATCGATAACAGCGGCGCGCTGATCATGCCGCCGACCATCGGCGCGGCGATGCGTCGCATCACTTCGGCGCCAGTGCCGCCGCCGAGCAAAATCGGCAGCAGGCCGGCGACGATCACCGCCACCGTCATCGCTTTCGGCCGCACCCGCAGCACCGCGCCTTCAACGATGGCCGCAGTCAGACTTTCGCGCGTCAGCGCCGCGCCGCGTTTGGCAATCGCCTGATCGAGATAGATCAACATAATCACGCCGAACTCGGCGGCAACGCCGGCCAGCGCGATAAAGCCGACCGCTGAGGCGATCGATAAGTTGTAACCCAGCGCCAACAACAACCACAGCCCGCCGGTCAGCGCAAACGGCAGCGTCGCCATGATCAACAACGCTGGCGTGAAGCGTTGGAAGGTCAGATACAGCAGCAGCAGAATGATGCCGAGCGTGAACGGCACCACCAGTTGCAGCTTGCGCGCCGCCCGTTCCAGATATTCAAATTGGCCGGACCAAGTAATCGAATAACCCAGCGGCAGCTGTACCTGCTCACGCACCGCCCGTTGCGCTTCGGCCACGTACGAGCCGAGATCGCGGCCGGCGATATCGACGTAAACCCAGCCGTTCAAACGCGCGTTTTCGCTTTTCAACTGCGGCGGGCCATCGGTCACGACCAAGTCCGCAACGTCGCCGAGCGTTACAGTGGCGCCGTTGGCGGTGACGATCGGCAAGAGCCGCAGCTTCGATACCGAATCGCGTAATTCGCGCGGATAGCGCAGGTTGATCGGGAAGCGCTGCAGGCCTTCGATGGTCTCGCCAACGTTGTCGCCGCCGATCGCCAACGCCACCACTTGTTGGATGTCGGCGATGCTCAAGCCGAAGCGCGCCGCGCGTAGGCGATCCGGCCGCACTTCGATATAGCGGCCGCCGTGCACGCGCTCCGCATACGCCGAACGGGTACCGGGTAACGCTTTCAGCACCGGTTCGATCTGCGCACCGATCTGCTCGATCACTTTTAAATCCGGCCCGGCGATCTTGATGCCGACCGGGCTTTTGATGCCGGTGGAGAGCATGTCGATCCGGTTCCGAATCGGCTGCACCCAGAGGTTGGCGAGACCAGGGATTTGCAGCGCCGCGTTCATTTCGGTGATCAGTTCGTCCTGCGACTTCTGCACCGGCCATTCCGAGCGCGGCTTGAACCGGATTGTGGTTTCGAACATTTCGAGCCCGGCGGGATCGGTCGCGCTCTCAGCCCGGCCGGCTTTGCCGAACACGCGCTCTACTTCTGGAAACTGCATGATGAGTTTGTCGGTTTGCTGCATCAGCTGCGCCGCTTTGTCGGCGGAAAGCCCCGGCAACGCGGACGGCATGTAGAGCAAATCGCCCTCGACCAGCGGCGGCATGAACTCGCTGCCCAAGCGGCTTAGCGGGATCAGTGCCGAGACCAGCACTAGCGCCGACACCAACACCGTTGCCCACGGCCAGCGCAGCACCGCATCCAACAGCGGTCGATACAGCGCGATCAACATTCGATTCAGCGGATTGCGGTGCTCGTCTGGAATCCGGCCGCGAATGAAATAGAACATCAACACCGGAATCAGCGTTACCGATAAACCCGCCGCCGCAGCCATCGCGTAAGTTTTAGTCAACGCCAACGGACCAAATAACTTGCCTTCCTGCGCTTCGAGCGTGAATACCGGCAAAAAGCTCAACGTGATAATCAGCAAGCAGAAAAACAGCGCCGGGCCGACTTCAATCGCGGCTGCGGTGATGATGCTGGCGCGCTGCTCAACGCTCAACGCCTCGCCTTGCTCCGACATTTTACGCGCAGCCTCGAGATGCTTATGGGCGTTTTCGATCATGACCACAGCGGCGTCGACCATCGCCCCAATCGCGATGGCGATGCCACCGAGCGACATGATGTTGGCGTTCACACCCTGCCATTGCATCACCGTAAACGCGGCCAAGATGCCGAGCGGCAGGCTGACAATCGCAACGAACGCCGAGCGCAGATGAAATAGAAACAGCGCGCAGACTAGGGTGACGACGATGAATTCTTCGATCAGCCGATCACGCAAAGTACCGACTGAACTCAAAATCAGCTCGGAGCGATCATAAGTCGGAACGATCTCGACGCCTTCCGGCAACCCGACGGCGAGGCTGGCAATCTTGGCTTTGACAGCGCGGATTGTCTCCAGCGCGTTCTTGCCCGAGCGCATGACGATGACGCCACCGACGGCCTCGCCTTTGCCGTCTAATTCGGAAATGCCGCGGCGTATTTCCGGGCCGATCTGCACCCGCGCGATATCGCCGAGCAGCACCGGCGTTCCGGCCGCCCCGAGCCCCACCGGCACCGCGCGAAAATCATCGAGCGTTTTTAAATAGCCGGTTGCACGCACCGCGTACTCGGCTTCACCGAGTTCCAATACCGCGCCGCCGGCTTCGTTGTTGTTGTCGCGCAGTGCCTGCACCACCCGGGCAATTGGAATACCGAACGCGCGCAGCCGGTCGGGATCGAGCACGATTTGATACTGCTTAACGAAACCGCCGACGCTGGCCACTTCGGCGACGTTCGGCACGCTTTTCAGCTCGTACTTGAGAAACCAATCCTGCAGCGCACGCAGCTGAGAAATATCGTAGCGGTGGTTTTTATCGACCAAGGCGTATTCGAAAATCCAGCCGACGCCGGTCGCGTCCGGCCCTAGCGCGGGCTTGGCGTTCGGCGGCAGTCGACCACTGACTTGATTCAGATACTCCAGCACTCGCGACCGCGCCCAGTAGAGATCCGTTTTGTCGTCGAAAATCACGTAGACGTAGGAGTCGCCGAACAGCGAATAACCGCGCACCGTGCGCGCGCCGGGCACAGACAGCATCGTCGTCGTCAGCGGATACGTGACCTGATCTTCGACCACCTGCGGCGCTTGGCCCGGGAACGTGGTACGGATAATGACTTGGGTATCGGAGAGGTCCGGAATCGCGTCCAGCGGCGTCGTCAGCGTCGCGTGCACGCCCCAGAGGCTCAGCAGTGCGGTAACCATCAACACCAAGACTCGGTTGCCGATCGCCCAACGAATAACGTGGGCGATCACGGCTGCACCTCCGCCGAGCCGCCGAGCCGGTCCAAGGCGCCGCGCAGACTGGCTTCGGAGTCGATCAAGAATTGGCCCGACGCGACCACATCATCGCCCGCTTTTAAGCCTTCGAGGATCTCGATACGATCACCCGCTTCCATGCCAGTACGCACCAACACCGGCCGGAAGCGGCTTAAATCTTCGGCCAGCAAAACAACCGTGCGTTGGCCGGTTTTGATCACGGCTTCGCTCGGCACCGTCAGCACGCCATCGCGCCCGGCGGCGTTCAACTGCATCGCGCCGTACATGCCGGGGCGCAGCTTGCCGTCCTTGTTTTCCAACCGCAGCCGCAGCTTCTGCGTGCGCGTAGTTGGGTTTAACTCCGGGTAGACGTAATCGACCTTGCCAGCAAACCGTTCGCCGGGCCAAGCCGGGACTTCGGCGCTGGCCGTGTCGCCGGCTTTGATCCACGCCGCTTGCGCTTCCGGCACTTCGGCTTCGAGCCAAACGGTTGATAAATCGGCGAGCTGGAACAGCATCATGCCCGGCTGCACGGCCGAGCCCAGCCGCGCGCCGAGTTCCATGACGTAGCCATCGAACGGCGCGTAATAGGACACGCGCCGCTCAGCAACGCCGCTATCGGCAACGCGCGCGATCTGCCCCGGCGACAATCCGAACAAACTGAGCCGCGCCCGCGCAGCGGTTTTGAGTCCTTCGTCGCCGGATCGCTGCGCCAGCAGGAACTCCTGCTGCGCGGCAAGTAGATCGGGCGCATAAACCGCGGCGAGCAACGCACCGCGCCGCACCGGATCACCGGCCGCGCGTACCGCTAACTGCTCAACCCAGCCGGCGGCACGCACCTGCACGACTTCGATCCGATGCTCATCGACAGCAACGACGCCGACACTGCGAACTTCGCGCGCCATGCGCCCAACTTCGGCCTTTGCGAGGCGTACGCCAAGATTCTGCGCAACGCGCGGATCAATCCGGAACGCGCCGTCGGCAGCGCCTGCGTCCGGGGCATCGTCAGCGTATTTCGGCACCAGCTGCATGTCCATGAACGGGGACTTGCCCGGTTTATCGAAGCGCTGGTCGGGCACCATCGGGTCGTACCAGTAGAGCGCGGCGCGCGCGTCGGTCGTGCTTGCGGCGGTTGGGCCGCCGGGCGTTTGCAAGCGCCAATAGCCGTAACCACCGCCGAAGATCGCAAGCAACAAAACAACAGCACCGAGCACTTTTAGCCAAGCTGATTTCATTGTTCTTCTCCGTGTGCCGAGGCGCCGAGGTAGCGCAGTTGCAGCGCGTGTTTGGCGCGATCGGTTTCGAGTTCTAGGCGCCGCAACTGCACATCAAGCAGTGCGCGGCGCGCATCGAGCACCGCGCCGAGGCTACCGGTGCCGGCGCCCCACGCCAGTTGCGCGGCATCAATCCGGGCCTGCGCCTCGGGCAAAATGGTTTCGTCGAACCGCGCGAGCCGGCCCTTGAGCAAGATCCAGTCGCCGTAGTTCAATCGCAGCTCGGCGGCGTGCTGGCGGAAGTCGTCTTCGCGCAGTTGCTCGGCGCGGTCGAGCTCAGACAAGCGCGCGGCCAGATCTCGGTTCTGGCGATTCGCGGTGAAAATCGGTAAGTCGATGCCGATCTGCAAGTTCACGTAATCGCTGAACGACGGCCGGTAACCGTAACCAAGCTCAACACTTAAATCCGGCTTGAACGCTTGCTTTGCCAACGCCACACCGGCCTGGGCGACATCGACCTCTTTGGCCGCGATGCCGATATGCGGATGGCTCCGCAAGCCCTGCATCAGCTCGCCGAGCGGCCGCGGCTCGGGCCAATCCGGGAGCCGCTCCGGCAGCGGCCGATCCGCCGCCTCGCCCAACCAGCGCGACAACAAACTGCGGGCGTGGGCGCTGTCTTGCTCCAGCTTGGCAATTTCATCGCGAATCAACGCCAGCGCTACGCGCGCAGTGCGAACCTCGGCTTGGCTATTGCGGCCGTTGCTGTAGCCAATTTGCACGGTCTCGGCTTGCAGCGCGGCTTCACGCTCGGTGGCCAGCGCCAGTTCGCGCGCGCGTTGCGGCAACCAGACTTCGACCCAGGCCAAGCCGGCATCGCGTTCTAACATCAGCTGATCAGTCACCAGCTCGCGCTCGGCGCGCTCGGCCTCGGCTTCAGCGCGGGCGCTACGCAAGCGCAGCTTGTTACCGCGCGGCAGGTCTTGGCTAATGCCAATGTTGAACTGGGTATCAGTTTCGCGCCGCAGCGTGCCGATATCGGCGCCGGTGACGGTGAGATCGGCAATGCCCCCTTTCAGCTTGGGATCCGGCAACTGGCCGGCCGAAACGGCGCTTTGCCGAGCGGCAACAACCGCCGCCGCCTGCGCCTGTAACAGCGGTTGATGGTCTAGCGCCAAACGACGCGCTTCCACCAACGTTAGCAGCGGTGCGGCGGGATCTGGCGCGCTGCCATAGGTTTCTTCAGCGCCTGCCTGGGCAGTGAGCAATAGCGCGGTGGCCGCCGTAATCGGCAGCCAATATCGTTGAATCAACATGAACGACTCCAAACCAACGGGTTACGGGCGCGCAGCAAAATGCGGGCGCCAGAGAAATGCCGGCGGAGTCAGGCGATTGGCGGGCGCAGCGGATGCGGCAATTCAGCCGCGATGAAACCTGATGCCGACTCCGGCAGCGCCGGGAGCAGCAATGACGTAACGAAGCTCAACATCGCACTCGCTGGGAGCAGCGACAGCCCATTGCAGGCCAACGCACACAGGCATTTGCCGCCAGCACAGCACGGACAATGGGCGGACATCATCGCGTGGCCGGGCGAGGCCATCATCTTCATTGCCATCGGCGCCGTCGCCGTGTGCATCGCGCAGGGCATCGCCGCGCCCTGCGACTGCGTCGGGGCAATCGCGGCCGATACGCTCTCCTGCCACAGCAGGCTCAGGATGAGCAGCAGCGTGGCCAGCGTACGGCGGGTGGGGCAGAGTCGGCGCAGCATTTAGACGAGTTTAATCAGCCAATCGATGATCTTGCGCATCATGCCGGTATACGGCGGGAAAAACAGCTTGGCCAGCATAAACTGTGTTCGAATAACTGCTCGCTCGTGGCTAAATGTCCGGAATCCGTAGTGGCCGTGGGCGTTACCCATGCCGGAATTGTTGACGCCACCGAACGGCAAATTACCGTGCACGAATTGCACTACGGTGTGGTTGATGCAGGTGCCGCCAGCCGAAGTTTGCTTGAGTAAGCGCTGAATGTTGGCTTCGGTCTGGCTCCAGATATAGAGCGCCAGCGGCTTCGGCTCGGCGTTGATGCGGGCGATGACGTTCTCCAAGCGGTCGAAACCGATGATCGGCAACAACGGTCCGAAAATCTCTTCGGACTGGATCCGCGCGTCGTCGGGAATATCGCCAAGCAACGTCGGCGCGATGTAATGCTCGGCCTGATTCACCGCGCCACCTGCCAATACTTTCGCGCCGCGGGCGGTGGCGTCATCTAACAAGCCTTTCAGGCGTGCCGTGTGCCGCTCGTTAACGATACGCGCCAAATACGGGCTGTTCTGCTGCGCCGCTGCATCAGCGCCGTAACTGTCCGCGAGCGCTTTCTGGCATTCAGCAACAAACGCTGTTTTTATCGTGTTATCAACATAAACATGATCCGGGGCGATACAGGTCTGGCCGTTATTGGTGAACTTGCCCCAAAGGATGGTTCGCGCGGCCAGACGAACATCGGCGCTGGCATCGACGACGGTCGGGCTTTTGCCGCCCAGTTCCAAGGTCACGCTGGTCAAATGTTTTGCGGCCGCCGCCATCACCAGCTTGCCGATTGCCGGTGAGCCGGTGAAAAAAATATGGTCAAACGGTAACTCCAGCAGCGCCGCGGATACGCGGGCATCGCCTTCAACAACCGTAACCTCGTTCTCTGCAAATACCTCTTTCACCAGCCGCCCCAGCAGCGCCGAATTGGCGGGCGTCATCTCGGACGGTTTCAAAATCACTGCATTGCCTGCCGCGACCGCAGAAATCAGCGGCCCGAGACTTAAGTTGACCGGGTAGTTCCACGGCGAAATGATCAGACAGCGTCCGCGCGGCTCGTACTGCACCCAGGCCTTTAGACCCAAGCTCGTGCGTGACGGCCAAACCCGCGTCGGCTTCGCCCAAGCGCGGAGTTTGCGAATGGCGTCATTTGCTTCGGCGATGACCGGCATAATTTCGGTCAGCTCGACTTCAGCCGGCGGCTTTCTGAAATCGGCTTCGCCCGCGTTCAGAAAATCAGCGCGATGCGCGAGCACGGCAGCTTTCAGTTTCTTGATTTTGGCGATGCGTTCAGCAACCGTCGATTGGCGCAAGCCGAGCGCCACTGGGCCTTGCGCGTCGAAACGTTCACGGATCGTACTGTCAATGACCGGAGCCGCCGCAGCGGACGGCAGAAAAGAGACGACATTGCTCATCGAACGCTCCGGTTGCACTGGCCAGAGGCCACGTATCCATTCTATTGGACCCAGTATAGCGGCGGAGTTCCGATCGTCCGCCTGGAACGGCTGCCTTCCGTTAATTTTATCCCAATAGCGGCATAATCTTTGCCGTTGATCGGCCTATCGCCACGCACCGCGCGTAGAATTCTCGCAGCCCTAATGCTCCGTCCCGTAATGAATCTCTCAGAAAAATACACACGTACCGCAATTTTGTTGCATTGGCTGATTGCGCTGCTGATTCTGGTCAACCTCGTGCTGGTTTGGACGGTCGATTCACTGCCGGAATCGTTCACGCGCGCGATGATCGATACGCACAAATCAGTCGGCATTACGGTACTGGGCCTGGCGCTAATGCGCATCCTGTGGCGTATTACGCATCGGCCGCCGCAGTTGCCTGCGTTCTACCCGCGTTGGGAAAAATTCGCCGCGCATGCGGCGCATGGCGTGCTTTATCTGCTGATCTTGGCGCTGCCGATTTCCGGCTGGATGCACGATTCGGCGTGGAAAGACGCGCCAACGCACCCGATGTCTCTGTACTACCTCATTCCGTGGCCACGCCTTGGCTTTATCACCGGGCTTGATCCCGAGACCAAGGAAGCCATGCATACGCTATTTGGGGAAATCCACGAGCTTTTCGGCACGATTTTGTACATCGCCGTCGGCCTGCACATCCTTGGTGCGCTGAAGCATCAGTTCATCGACAAGGAAAAAGAGCTACAGCGGATCTTGCCGTAGTGGCCCCGCCGATCTTTCCGCCGAAATGGGCACGAATTGACGTGTTGCGTCAGTTATTAGCCGTGCTTTAAGCCGCGTACGACAACGACCGCGACCATTGCCGCCCGGTAAGACGGTTAAATAGCTCGACGCCAGCGGCGGTCACCGCATACGACAAACACCGCACTTGCTTGCTATCCAAGCCTTCGTGCATCGCCAGCAAGCCCTTGCGCGCCAACTCACGCGCGCGTAGCGCTTCGTCCGGCCGCGTATACACCGGCGCACACCAGCGCTCGTTCATTGAGGCCAGCTGAAAGATCAGGCGTAGGTCGGCTTCCGATAAATTCGCCCGCGCACTTTCACTCGCTTTTACCTGGGTCTCGTTGTGCATTGCCGATCTCCATGATTTTGTGTGCTTCGTTACAAGTTCCCAAGCAAAGCCTGTTCCGTTTATTGCCGCAGGCGCTATTCGGATCAGTGACGCAGATAACCGGCCCTAATCTCGATCAATTTGGAATGCTCAAAAAAAACGGGTCAGCATTGCTGCCGACCCGTTTAAGTTGATCCCGCTGAAACCTGACTGCTTGGACGGAGCAGTCAGGGTTTTGAAGCTCAGCGAGGCTTGCTACATCCGCGCAATTACAGCGAGCGGAGGAAGACCAGCAGTGCTTGCTGATCGGCCGGGTTCTTCGCGAAGTACGAGAATACCGACAGATTGGCTTCCGAAGCCGGCAGCGCCGGCAGCTTCGTCCGCGGGTTCGCCGGGGTTGCCGGAGAAACGTGCTCGCGAATCGCCTGAACGAGGTCGTTGGTACGGCCATCGTGCATGAAGAACAAACGCTGGCCCACGCCCCACAGCGGCTGGGTGCGGAATTCATCAACGCCGGCCTGGCCCTGGATAACGTTGTCGGCCAGGTTGGCGCCCATGTGGTGGATCAACAAGTCGGAATACAGATTGGCCGTCTTGCCTTCAACCGACGGACTCTGCGTCGTAGCCGCTGTCACCATTTGCGGGGTGTGGCAGGCGGCGCAACCGGAATCCGCAAATACCTGCTGGCCACGCTGGGCTTGCGCCGTCAGTGCAACCGGCTTCGGCGCGTCGAGGAAGCGCATCCAGAACGTGAACTGCATCCAGTCGGCGAAGATGTGAATCGGGTTGAAGAACGAATCATTGGTCAAATCGTTGTTCGCCGTACGGGCCACGTCGTTCGGATGTGGCTTATCGACGTTGCAATTGTCGGTTTCATCCGTCGCCTGTGGGAACAGTTCGTTGGTAACGCCCATTTCGACGTTGTAGGCTTCGCCAGCAAACACGGTGAGCGACTTGTTCTGCGCCTTCCAGCCGAAGCGGGTGATGGTGCCATCGTTATCGCTGCGGTTGGTACGGCCAGCAACACCAAAACGAGCGCGGTAGGCGGCGCTCGCGTCGTGACGCTTGATGATTTCCTGATCTTCGATCGTGTCGATCAGGCCCAGACCAAACAACTGCAGCGGAATGCGGAACGAGATGTTGTTGTTCGCCAACTCGGTTTCGAAATCCGGCTGTTTGATGCTGCACCCGGCATTGCCCGGATCATCATCACGGCCGACGACCGTGAACAGCTGGTGCACGCCGCCATCGCGGGTGCCATCCGACTTGAACTTGAAGCGGGCTTCACGAATCGGGCCATACTGTTTGATAAACGACGGCGTCTTGTTGGTCTGGCCGTGGCGGTGCGGAATCAAACGGAACATCGGGTTTTCCGGCCGCTGCGCCTTGCTCGGATCACGCTTGGCTTCGACCGGGTTCGGCACGAAGAAACCGCCCGAACCGCCGATGTCCGGCTGGCTGTGGCAAACCGAGCACTGGTCGCCGTTGAAACGCGCGCCGAGACCGGCCGAGTTGGTGATCGTGTTCAGGAACGGGCTTTCGCCGCTCATCGTACCCGGAATGATCTGTGAGCAGGTTTCGCAGGTGGCTTCGAGTTCGGTTGCGCGGAACTTGCCTTCGTTGAACTGCTTCAACTCGTTTTCATTCAGGCCGTCGGCCGCCGAAATCGGCGCGCCGCCGCCAGCCGGACCACCGCGGACGCCCGGATCGCTAACACGGCCTTGGGCGCGTGCGAGGTCTTGGCTGAATGCCGAGTTCGACGCTGCCATCAGCGCCAAGCCCATGGCCACACTTACTGCGAACGTGTTTTTGCTAAACGTAGCGTTCTTGCTAAACATCATGCTTGTTACCCCCGTGATTACGCATTTGTCTAAATACCGCCAGCCCAGTGCCGAAAGCGGCACCGATTTCCTGCGGGTTACATTTCCTGCAACATCAATTGCTTTATCCAAAACCGCTCATCCGTGAGGCCGTGGAATTCAGGTTTGCCATGCCATTTATTCGGTGCATGACGTATAGTTCATGTTATTCCAGCCCGTAAATTGCGTTGCTCCTTCTATAAACCTCTACTCCTGAACCTTGCCAAATATTCCGTGCGCGTTTAGAAACTGTTCACGTTCTGAAAATATTCCCCAGATCAGCGTTCGCAGCCGTTCACACGGGTCCATGCACCCGCCCAGTACAGCCGCCAGAGATCACGGGAATAAGCCGAAATTGATTAACTTTGATGACAGTTTCTTTAAAAAACTGCGCATCTCGCAGGAACGCCCACGAGAGTCATTTAAATTCTCAATTTGCCAAAGCGCACGCGATCGTTTTTCTTATATTTTTCAAACCGAACGATCGGTAAAAGACAGCGGTTTATTGCAAAGCTTTCAATTCACCAACGAGTTCCCCCGTAAAGCCCGTTAAAATAAGCGGCACGGAATCACTTGGATGGCCTCCACGCACATGGCATTTGTGCTTCGCTTCATCGGCTGGTTTTTATTGACGGCGGCAACGACCTCCGTCCTTCTTACAGCGCTCGCCGTTCTATGGCGGCGCTTTCGGCGCTGCGTTGCCCTACCCGCGGCTGGGCCGCCAGCGACGATTTTGAAGCCGCTGTGCGGCGATGAGCCGCGGCTCTACGAAAACCTGCGCAGCTTTTTTTTGCAGGACTACGCGTCGTATCAACTGGTCTTCGGGGTGCGCGACGCAGCTGACCCCGCGTTAACCGTCGTGCGCCGCCTGCAACAGGAGTTTCCCGATCAGGATGTCGCCATCGTGATCAACCCCTGCGTGCACGGGATCAATCTCAAAGTCAGCAATTTGATTAACATCATGGCTGTCGCTCGCCATGATCTGCTGGTGCTGGCCGATAGCGACATCGAAGTCGCCCCCAACTATCTGCGGCGCGTCGTGGCGCCGCTGGCGCAGCCGGATGTCGGCATCGTGACCTGCCTTTACCGCGGCCGAGCGCTTGGCGGGATGTGGTCGCGACTCGGCACACAATTCATCGACGAATGGTTTTTGCCGTCGGTTTACCTCGCCCACGCCTTTGGCTCCACACGCTATGCGTTCGGCGCCACCATCGCGCTACGCCGCGATACACTGTCTGCGGTCGGCGGCTTCGAAGCCTTGGCGAATATCGTCGCGGACGATTACCGGCTCGGCGAATTAACCCGACAGCAAGGCTTGCGCACGGTACTGTCGGAATGCGAAGTGCGGACCGATGTCACCGAGCACCGACTTGCCGATCTCGCTGCCCGGGAACTCCGCTGGATGCGGACCATCCGCTCGGTGACGCCGCTGAGCTACGCCTTCACTTTCGTCTGCTTTACGGTGCCAATCATCGCACTCGGCTTGGCGCTCACCGGCCTCAGGGAACCAACGCTATGCCTTGCTGCCGCGGCGCTGACGGGCAGACTCGTGCTACATTTTGCCGGCCGCTTGCAGAGCGCGCCGCCACGCACCTTGCTGGCATCGTTGAAACATTTCGCGTTATTCCCGGTTCGGGACGCGCTATCGCTGTTGCTCTGGGCCTGCGCATTCGGCGGCACTAAAGTGCACTGGCGTGGTCAACAGATGAAGATCGATCCACAGTCCGCGACGCGATCTCCCGCTTGATGATTTTAGAATTCCTTTTGATATGACCTCTACTCCGATGACGACGACCGGCCTAAAAACCCTGTTCTTGCAGGCGCCCTCTTTCGACGGCTTCGATGGTGGCGCGGGCTCGCGCTATCAGGCGAAGCGCGAAATCAAATCCTTCTGGTACCCGACTTGGCTCGCGCAGCCGGCGGCGATGGTTGCCAATAGCCGCGTGCTCGATGCCCCGGCTGACGAAATCGGCGTTGACGAAACGCTAAAAATCGCCTCGGACTACGATCTCGTCATCATCCACACCAGCACGCCGTCGTTCCCGACCGACGCCAAATTCGCCGAATTGCTGAAAGCCCGAAAACCGAGCGTGTTGATCGGCATGGTCGGGGCAAAAGTAGCGGTTGACGCCAGCGGCGCGCTAAAAGCCAGCACCGCGATCGACTTCGCGGCGCGTGAAGAATTCGACTACACCTGCAAAGAAATCGCAGAAGGCAAGCCGTATCAGGACACCGTCGGCGTCAGCTACCGGCTCGCCGATGGCACGGTCAAACACAACCCGCCGCGACCGACGATCGAAGACATGGACGCGTTGCCGTTCGTAGCGCCGGTCTATAAGCGCGATCTGACGATCAAAAACTACTTCATTGGCTACCTGAACTACCCGTACATTTCGATCTACACCGGCCGCGGCTGCCGCTCAAAATGCACGTTCTGCCTGTGGCCGCAAACCGTTGGCGGGCATCGTTACCGCGTCCGCTCAGCCGACAACGTGATCGCCGAGGCGAAGTGGATTAAGGAAAACATGCCGGAAGTGAAGGAGTTGATGTTCGACGACGACACCTTCACAGACTCCTCAAACATGCCGCGCGTGCACGACATCGCCCGTGGCCTCGGCAAGCTCGGCTGGACTTGGAGCTGCAACGCCAAGGCCAACGTGCCGTACGAATCGCTCAAAATCATGAAGGAAAACGGCCTGCGGCTGCTGTTGGTCGGCTTCGAGTCCGGCGACGATCAGATTCTGCACAACATTAAGAAAGGCCTGAAAACCGATATCGCGCGCCGGTTCAGCGCCGACTGCCGCAAGCTCGGCATCAAAATCCACGGCACGTTCATCCTCGGCCTGCCCGGCGAAACCAAGGAAACGATTGAGAAATCGATCGAATTCGCGAAAGAGATCAATCCGCACACGATCCAAGTCTCATTGGCTGCACCGTACCCAGGCACGACGTTGTATAAGCAGGCGGTCGATAACGGCTGGCTGCAGGAGAACGACGCGGTAAATCTGGTCAACGAAAAAGGCGTGCAGCTGGCGGCCATCAGCTACCCGCATTTATCGAAAGACGAAATTTTCCACAGCATGGAAGTGTTCTACCGTCGTTTCTATTTCCGGCCGTCGAAGATCTGGGAAATCGTCCGCGAAATGCTTCTAAGCTGGGACATGATGAAACGCCGCCTACGTGAAGGCGTGGAATTCTTCCGCTTCCTGCACGCGCACGAAGCCTGAGCCCCCATCGCCACGGCCGCGGGCGGCGACGCTTGCGGCCTTTTTTATGCCCGCCATCCCTGTGCGCAAGCTGATTATCAACGCCGACGATTTTGGGCTCGATCCGTCGGTAAACGAGGCCGTTGAACGCGCGCACCGCGACGGCGTGCTGACCACCGCAAGCCTGATGGTCGGCGCGCCGGCCGCCGCCGATGCCGCGGAACGCGCGCGCCGCTTGCCCAATCTCGGCGTTGGTCTGCACCTGGTGCTGGCTGACGGCCCCTGCGCTTCGAACCCGGCGACGATTCCGGCGTTGGTCGGCACCGACGGCCGCTTTGGCGATCACATGGTGCGCGATGGCTTTCGCTTTTTCTTCTTGCCGACAGTACGAAAGCAATTAGCCGCGGAAATCCGCGCGCAGTTCGCCGCCTTCGCCGCCACCGGCCTGGCGCTTGACCACGTCAACGCCCATAAGCATTTTCATTTGCACCCGACGGTGCTGAGCCTAATTTTGTCGATCGGCCGCGAATACGGGCTGCGTGCGGTGCGCCTCCCGCTGGAACCCGATACGGCGCCGCTGCTGCGGCCGTGGCTGAAACTCATGCAACGGCGTCTGGATAACGCCGGTGTGCTGCGCAACGATCAGGTTTACGGGCTCGCCGCCAGCGGCGCGATGGACGAAAACGCCGTTCTCGCGGCGATCAAAGCGCTGCCGCCCGGCTTGAGCGAAATTTATCTGCACCCCGCGACACGGCGCGGCCTGACGCCGACGATGCACGACTATCGCCACGACGACGAACTGGCGGCGCTGCTATCGCCCCAGGTTCGGGCGGCAATCGCGGTGTCCGGCGCGGTCTGCGGTCGCTGGACCGATTTCGCTCCGAGCCGCAGCCGATGAAAGCCTGGCTCCCCGCCCTGTTTGGGCTCGGTGGCTTGGCGCTGATCATCGGCCTGGTGGTTCATGCCGGCGCGGGCGATGTGCTGGCGTTGCTGCAAACCGCCGGCTGGGGCCTGCTCTGGCTCGTACCATTTCACGCACTGCCGCTCGTGCTCGACGCCGAAGGCTGGCGCGCGCTACTCCGCGCCAGCGACCCGGCGCGAATTGCAACACGGCCGTTTCTGCTCTGGATCGCCGCCGTCCGCGAGGCCGTGGGGCGCCTGCTGCCCGTCGCTAGCGTCGGCGGCGAAATCGTCGGCATCCGGCTGGTGCTATTGCGCCCGCTGTCCGGCGCGGCCGTTAGCGCCAGTGTCGTCATCGAAATTCTGCTGACGATCGTCAATCAATATCTATTTACTGCGTTGGGGCTGGCGCTGTTATTGGTCAGCGCCGACGATCCCAATCTCGTGCTGAAACTCTTGCTTGGTCTGGCGGCGACGTTGCCGGCGCCGATTGCGCTGTACGCGCTGCTGCGCTACGGCGGTTTTTTCGCCCGTGTCGAAGCGTTTCTAATCGGCATGCTCGGCGAAGAACACCGTGCCGCGGCCTTATTCGGCAGCGCCGGCAAACTCGACGCCGAGATTCGCGCGCTGTTCGGGCGCCGCCGCGATTTACTGCTCGGTTTGCTGTGGCAGTTGGCCGGGATGTTGGTCGGCGCGTTCGAAGTCTGGCTCGCGTTACGCCTGCTCGGCCACCCAGTTTCGCCGGCCGCCGCAATCGGCCTCGAAAGCCTGACGCTGGCCATCCGCCATTTCGCGTTTTTTGTGCCCGGCGGGCTCGGCGTACAGGAAGCGGGCTTGATCGTTGTCGGCCAGATGATCGGCATCGATAGCGAAACTGCGCTCTCGCTATCGCTCGCCAAACGCATGCGCGAAATCTTATTCGGCGTACCGGCGTTGATCTCGTGGCAGGCGGTTGAAGGTCAACGCCTGCGGCGGGCGCTTAAAGCCCGGGCGTTGTAAGTCCGCTACTTGAAATAGCCGTTGGCGCGGAACCAAGTAACGGCGTCTTCCAACGCCGCGCGCGCCGGCCGCGGCGCATACCCGAGATCGCGCTCGGCGCGGGCGCAGCTAAAAAACATTTTCTTCTTCGATAGCTTTACGCCTTCAACCGTGACATTCGGCGTCGCGCCGGTTAGCCGCGCCCAGGCTTCAGCGATGTAGGCCACCGGCAGCACCGCGTTGTGCGGCAGTTGGATCGTCGGCGGCTTACGCCCGACGATATCGGCGATCTCACGCAAAATATCCCGCAGCGCCATATTCCAGCCGCCGAGCACGTAACGCTGGCCGCGCTCGCCGCGGGCGTAGGCCAGCAGATGCCCGGCGGCGACGTCGTCAACGTGGGCGATATTCAGACCCGTATCGACAAAAGCCGGCATCTTGCCGGCGGCGGCGTCAAGCACCATGCGGCCGGTCGGCGTGGGCTTGATGTCGCGCGGGCCGATCGGCGTCGATGGGTTAACGATCACCACGTCTAGCCCCTGCTGGGCAAATTGCTGCGCCACTTCTTCAGCGAGGAATTTCGAGCGTTTATAGTGCCCGACCATATCGGCCAAGGTAACCGGCGTGAACTCATCACCGACGCCACCGCCGGCCGGCAAGCCCAGGGTTGCGACACTGCTGGTATAGACAACGCGACGTACGCCGGCATCGGCCGCGGCTTGCAGCAAGATCCGAGTCCCGTCGACGTTCGCCGCGTACAGCGGTTTCGGATCCGGCGCCCACAGCCGGTAGTCAGCGGCAACATGAAACACCGCGCCGCAGCCCTGCACCGCCCGTGCCAATGACGCGGCATCGGTCAAATCACCTTCGACGATTTCGGCATCTAAGCCAGCCAAGTTGCGTCGGTCGGAGCCGCGCCGCGTTAGCAGGCGGAGCGCGAAGCCGGCATTGGCGAGCTGCTGTGCGACAGCGGAACCGACAAAGCCGGTAGCGCCGGTAACGAGTGCGGTGGTGGTAGCGGGCGGGCGGGTCATGGTTGAACTCATACGCGAGACGGTGATGCAGGAGTGAGATCCGCAGCGGCGGGCGCCCATGCGAAATCGGGGGTGGTTTCAGCAATTGTGCGCAACGCGCCGCTGGCCAGATTGAATGCGCGGGCAAGCCCCGGCAGTTGCCGAACGCTACTCGGCGCGCGCAGCAAACCGCGGATCAGCGAGAACGGCCGCGGCCTGCCCCAGGCATCGGTAGCGGCGACGACTGCGGCGGGCAATTCGGTGTCGGCGTCGTCAACAATCGCGCGCAGCGCCAGAAACGGCAGCCCGCGCTGTTTGGCGACGGCGGCCACCGCAGCGGTTTCCATATCAACCGCTACCGCGCCGTAGCGCAGCTGTGCGGCGTATTTTTCGTCACGGCCGGCCAGTGCTCGCTTGGCCGTGAGCAGGGCGCCCTCGTGCAGCACGCATCTGTTGCCTGCTGCTAAACGCTGACGCCACGCAGAATCTGCGACGTAGCGCAGACCATCCTGGTCGATTACAACGCGCGGGCAAATGACATCACCTGAACCGAGATCGGGCGCCAACGCGCCCGCGGTGCCGAAGCTGAGTAATGCCGTCGCCCCGGCATCGGCCAGCGCCGTTGCGGCGTGTGTTGCCGCATCAGCACCCATACCGGAAATGTGGATCAGACGCCGATGGCCGTCCGTAGGCTGCAATCCCGGCTTGGGCCGACGCAGACCCAGCGCAGCCGCTTCCGCGAGCAATGCGACGACAACGCCGACCGGCGCGCTCATGCCGATCTGGAACCGGCGCTTTGAATCAAACCGCGCGCAGCTGGCGGTAGCGGGCCAGCGCCCAGAGCGGGAAATATGCAGTATAGCCGTGGTATTTCAGATAAAACACGCGCGGGAAACCGGGGGCGGTGAATGTCGGATGGTGCCACAACCCCTGTAAGGGGCCGCTGGTTTGCTGCCGCGCGACGAGCCAATCGGCTGCGCGCTGCGCCGCTTCCGAATGCACATCACCAGTCACCATTAAACCGAGCAGCCCCCAGGCGGTGCTGTAGGCCGTGCTTTCGTGGCCGGCATCCGCGGGCTTCGGGACCTGGTAACTATCGTTGCTCTCGCCCCAACCGCCGTCGGCGTTCTGTTGCGCTTTCAACCACGCCACGGCCTTGCGGATATACGGCGCCTCGCGGCTTTCACCGACGAACATCAAGCCGGCGAGCACGCTCCAGGTGCCATAAACATAATTGGTGCCCCAGCGCCCCCACCAGGAACCATCGGCTTGTTGCGCTTTCTTGAGGTAGTCAACGCAACGCCGAATCGCCTCTTGGTCTTGCTCGCGTTTGAGCACGCCGAGCAACAGCAGTACGCGGCCGGAGACGTCCTCAGTCGGCGGATCGAGCAGCGCACCGTGGTCGGCAAACGGAATCCGGTTCAGATAGTAGTAGGTGTTGTCGGCATCGAAAGACGCAAAGCCGCCGTTTTCAGACTGCAAACCGACCAACCAATCGGCGGCCCGAGCAACCGGCATCTGGAACGCCGCTTTGTCCGCCTCGCTGTGCGCAGCAACGTGCAACACGGCAGCAACGAGCGCCGTATCGTCGAGATCGGGGTAATCGGGATTCGCGTACTGAAACGCCCAGCCGCCGGGGGCGAGATTCGGCGCACGGACCTGCCAGTCGCCACGGTGCGTCAGTTCCTGTTTCGAGATCAGCCAGTCGAGCGAATTCCGCACCGGCGCATCGTCGATCGTCATGCCGCTCGCCAACAATGCCAGCGCCGCCCAGCCGGTATCCCAAACGGGCGAGACGCAGGGCTGGCAGTAAGCGCTGCCGTCGGTACGCTCGACGACCAGCTTCTGGATCGACTTCAAACACGTGCTGCGCAGCGGGTGATCTTTGCTGTAGCCGAGCAAGGCCAGCGTCTCGTACGCATTAACCATCGCCGGGAAAATCGCGCCGAGGCCGTCTTCGCCGTTCAGCCGCGGGACAAACCAGTTTTCAGCTTTTTTCAGCGCGTGCGCACGTACTTTTTTCGGGATCAGCGGCTCGACCAAGCGGCCGAGGCGATCCAAGCCAAGGAATACTCGATTTAACGTGCCGTTCGCAGCAAAGTAATGGCGCTCTTCGTCAGGCGGCGTAACGAACAGTTCGCGAATATCAACCTGCTTCGGGTTTTTCGCGCGCGGTTTCAGCGTGCACAGCACAAACAGCGGCACCATGACGGTGCGCGACCAATAGCTAACTTTGTCGAGATGGAACGGAAACCATTTCGGCAACAGCATGATTTCTACTGGGATGTACGGCACGCCGCGCCACGGAATCTGGCCAAACAACGCCAGTGCGATCCGCGTGAACACGTTCGCCTTCGCTGCGCCACCGCGCGCTAAGATGGCAGTACGCGCCTGCCGCATATGCGGCGCATTGACATCATCGCCGGCCAGCTTCAACGCGTAATAGGCTTTGACGGTGCAAGACAGATCCAGCGCGCCGGCCTCATACAACGGCCAGCCGCCGTGGCCGGACAACACTTGTTTCTCGCGCAGATAGCGCGCAAGCCGCTGTTCCAGCGCCGGGTCCAGCTCATCCATGAAATGCATCATCAGGATGTATTCAGCTGGAATCGTGCAATCGGCTTCCAGCTCGAAACACCAGTGCCCGTCCGCTGCTTGCAGCTTGATGAGTGCGTCCCGGGCCGCGGAAATCGCGACATCAAGCTGCGAATCAGACTGAACATCGGTGGAAACGCGCCGAGCGCGCGCGGATCTAGAGGCATTCATCGGGAAATCGACTCACTACGGGCGCACGATGGAAACGAACTAGCAAGAAACGGTTCCCAATCGGCGCGGGCCAACAATCGTCTACGCCTCAACCGGCGCTTGCGCTGGCGCGATATCGATTTGCGGCAGCGTCGATGCAGCGCGACGGAATAGAAAGCGCAGCCAAGTATTGCTACGGATGCCGATCCGCGTAAGCAACAGCACCCAAAACACCGAGGTCCGGGAAATTTTGACTTCGACGGCGCTGCTATAACCCGGCTTCGACACGATTTTGCGCAGCGTCAGCAGCGCCATGCCGATATTCCATGCGCAGAATTTGCGAATGCCAGTATCGCGCGAAGAAATCGCCAACGTGTATTCCAAAGCGTAGTTAAGCTGCGCATGGGTCACCGCAATCAATTCGTTCAGCGCCCGCGCAAACGCTTCCGTTTGCGCCGCTGGATCGATCTCGGCAATCTCGACGCCGTGCCGTTTAAACTCGGCACGCGGAAGCCAGCTGACGCCGCGCGTCCGGTCTTCCCACATGTCTTTCAGGATATTGGTCATTTGCAGACCTTGCCCGAACGACACCGCGTAGCGCATCAACGTTTCTCGGCGCTGCGCGGTTGCGGTCGAAAACTCGCAGAACAACGCACACAGCATTTCGCCGACCACGCCAGCAACGTAATAACAGTAGCGGCTGAGTTCGTTCAAATCGCGCAGGCCGTTTACGCCGGCGCTTTGCTGAAATCGGTGCATACCGCGGCACATGATCTGCACGCAGCGCTCGATCGCGGCGCGCGGCGCGGCGTCGAAGCTATGGGTAACTTGCAATACCAGCGCGGTGTTGTGAACGAGTTCGTGCTCGGCTTGCGACGTCGCAGCCGACAGCTGCGGCGCCAGTTCGGCGACGAAAGCATCGATAGAGCCGATCCCGCTGACCAGCGCAGCAAATTGCTCGGTCAGCCGAACTTTGGCCTCCGGCGCAAGCGCAGGCTCGTCTTCGATCGTGTCGGCGATGCGACACAGCAGATACGCATTCGACACAACGCCCGCCAGCGGCTGCGGCAATTGCGGAATCGTAAGCGCAAAGGTCCGCGACACACCGGCAAGAATGTGTTCTTGAAAGGAAGATGCAATCAACAACGCATCCTTGGTTGAGTACTCGTTGGTCATCGGGATTACGGAACGGGCGCCATCCTGTGGCACGGGATCGCGCTCCGTAGACTCGGCCATCGCTGCCGAATCGGACGGATCATTACGTTGTGCGAAGACTGAGCCGCCATCTGCGGTCATAGATACCAGCCTATTGTGCCGACTATGATAGCAAGGTCGGGCGCAAGTTCGCAGAAAATCGCTGAATGTAGCATCAAGTGTAGGCAACCAAGGCTTCGACCGGCGCCGTACCTAAGCGCTCGCGGCCCGCTAAAAAGCCGAGTTCAATCAAAAATGCGTGGCAGGCAACCGTGCCGCCGAGCCGGTGCAGCAGCGACGAAACCGCCGAAGCGGTACCGCCCGTAGCCAGCACATCATCAACGATCGCGTAGCGGCCGTCGGCTTGAACCGCATCGGCGTGAACTTCCAAGCGATCTTCGCCGTATTCCAGTTGATAGGCCACCGATTCGATCCGCCGCGGCAGCTTGCCTGGCTTGCGCACCAAGACCAGCGGCAACCCCATGTGTAGCGCTAACGGCGCGCCAAAGATGAAGCCGCGCGACTCAATGGCGACCAGCGCCGTCGGCGCATGCCGGGCCACGCCCGCAGCGAGCAGCTCAATCGCGACACGAAACAGCGGGGCATTTTCCAGCAACGGCGTGATGTCCTTGAACAGGATGCCGGGCTTCGGGAAATCCGGCACATCGCGGATCAGCGCTTCGATCTCGCGGGTCTTCAAAGATTCGGTCATGGGTCTCCAAACAGGCTTGTCGCGGCGTTGCGGTTCGGTTCAAACTGCACAGATACCGCGAGAAAGCGGAAGTTTCGCATCTTCAAACGGTAACTGTCAGCTCTCTATTAAGTAATTTAGCCTGGACTTCCACTTTGACCCCCGCAGCTTCTGATTCCGGATTGAGTGCCGGCCTGTTCCAACAGCGCACCGGCGCCTACCTCGAACGCTTCCTCCGCGCCCTCGACCACCACCTGCCGCCGGCGACGCAAGATCCATCCCGCTTGCACGAGGCGATGCGCTACGCCTGCGACGGCGGCAAGCGCCTGCGCGCGTTGCTGGTCTACGCCGCTGGCGAAGCCCTGGGCCTCGCCGCCGAAGTGCTAGACGCCCAGGCTGTTGCCGTCGAGCTCATCCACGCCTACTCCTTGGTGCACGACGATCTGCCGGCGATGGACGACGACGACTTGCGCCGCGGCCGCCCCACCGTGCATAAAGCCTATGATGAAGCGATGGGCGTTTTGGTTGGTGATGCGCTGCAAACACTGGCGTTCGAGGTGCTCGCGCAGTCTGCTGTTCCCGCCGAACACGCGCCGCGCCAGCTCCGCGTAATCGCTGCGCTGACGCGCGCATCCGGCTCACTCGGCATGGTTGGTGGGCAGGCGGTTGATATTGAATCCGAAGGTCAGCGGGTGCCGTTAGCGCGTCTGGAATCGCTGCATGCGCGGAAAACCGGGGCGCTGATCCTGAGCTGTATGCGCATGCCGGCGGCGGCGGCGGGCGCCGAGCCGGAAGCCGCGCAGGCATTGGAGACTTTCGGCCGTTTACTCGGGCTCGCTTACCAAATCCAAGACGATGTATTGGACGTCAGCGCCAGCACCGAAGTGCTCGGCAAGACAGCCGGGAAAGATCTGGCGCAAGAGAAATCGACCTACCCCGCACTGCTCGGCTTCGATGCGGCAAAAAATCTCGCTGCGCAGACTTTCGACGACGCCCGCGCCGCGCTCGCGCCGCTCGGTGCACGCGCCGAAGCGCTGCGCTGGCTCGCGTTTGAAATCGAAAGCCGTAGCCATTAGGGCCTGCCGACGTCTGTGCGTTACAGTGCAGGCTCTACCTTTAATGGTGCGCTATGCGGCGTCTAAAGACCGCGCCTGCGCTGAGAACTGCTGGCCTCGTACTGGTATTGCTCGCGCTTCTCATCGTAACCACCGTCCTGCTAATTCGCTGGACGAGTAGCTACGCGCGCAGCGAAATGGAAACCGACCTCGGCGCCATTTCGCGAACCGCGGTCTCGCTGCTCAATAAACAACGCATTCAGAAGCTTGCCGAAGCCGCACCGGACCCAAAGTCACCGGAATTTATCGAGGTTCGCTCAGAATTGATGCGTGTTCGCGGCTCCGCGCCTGCCGTGCGCTTCGTTTATCTGCTGGCTCGGCGCGGCGATAACTTCATCTTCCTGGTCGATGCCGAACCGGAAGATTCACCAAGCTACTCCCCGCCCGGCCAAGTGCTGGCCAATATCGATGCCAAGAACACGTTAGGCATTCGCCGCGCAATTGCCAAAGAAGAGGTCGTCGTCGCCGGGCCGTACAACGATCAGTGGGGCCGTTGGGTCTCAGCGCTAACGCCGATTACGCAGCGCGACGATCCAATCAGCATCGTGCTCGGCGTTGATGTCGCCGCTGACCACTGGGATTCAGAAATTAAGCATTACCGTAAATTCGGCATCTTGATTAGTGCATTGGTCAGCGCAATCGTATTGCTCTCCGCGGCGATGGTGTTCATGGAACAACGCTCGCGGCGCAAGCTGCAGAGCGAAATTGCGCACCAGAAAGTGTTGGAATTCAAGCTGCGCGAGCTATCACAACTCGATAGCCTGACCCGCGTCGCCAACCGCCGCCGGTTCGACGAAGTCTACGAACTAGTCTGGCGGCAAGCACTCGTTGCAGATATTCCAGTCGCGCTATTAATGGTTGATCTGGATAAATTCAAAGCCTACAACGACGCCTACGGCCATATCGCTGGCGACCACACCTTGAACTGCGTCGCCCAAACGATCGCGCAACTCGTACGCTCGAATGACCTCGTTGCACGCTACGGTGGCGAGGAATTTGTTGTTGTCCTTCCGGGGACGACTGAACCCACTGCAGCCACGATCGCCGAAAGCCTGCGTGCCGCGGTCGACGCCTTGCAGCTACCGCATAGTCGAGCGCCGCTCGGTCACATTACGATCAGCATCGGGGTATCGTCGAAAATACCCAGCCAGCTGTCCGCGCAAGAAGCATTATTGGCGCTGGCCGATCGCGCGCTTTACGAAGCGAAGTCGCTTGGCGGCAACGTCGTCATCAGTCTTTAACGTCTAGCTTGTCGCTCAATCGGGCTTAAAAAAACGGCCCCAGGGTGGAGGATATCCCCTGGAGCCAGTGCCACCTCGAAACGCAATAATTTTTTAAAGTCACACTCGCCGGCCCTAGCGCCTTAAGCGATTAACCCTTTGTTGACAAGGTCCGCGCTAAAAATTGCCGGATTTGCGCGGCAATCGGATCCAACTGCGTCTCCAGCGCAAAATGACCGGCGTCGAAGAAATGGACTTCGGCATTCGGGTTATCGCGCTTGAACGCTTCAGCGCCCGGCGGGATGAATAACGGATCGTTCTTCCCCCAAACTGCCAACAGCGGCGGATGCTGCTTACGGAAGTATTCGTGGAACTTCGGGTAGAGCGCGACGTTACTGGCGTAGTCGAGGAACAAATCGAGCTGAATATCTTCATTGCCAGGACGCGCAAGGAATGCCGAATCCATCAGATAGGCATCCGGCGAAACCCGTGTCACGTCGGGCGCGCCTTGCAAATACTGATAATTCTTAATGGCATCCGGCTTCAGAAATGCCCGCAGCGGCTCGCGGTTAGCTTCAGTCGGCTCTTTCCAATATTTCTGAATAGGACTCCAATCAGTACCAAGCCCTTCATCGTAGGCGTTACCGTTTTGCGTGATAATCGCCGTGATCCGCTCGGGATGCAGCAGCGCCAAACGGAAGCCCACTGGCGCGCCGTAGTCGAACACCTGGATCGCATACTTCTTCAGGCCGGCGACTTCGGTAAAGCGATCCATCGTCTTCGTCAGATTTTCAAACGTGTACTTATATTGGGCGCGGTCCGGGGCGTCCGAAAAGCCGAATCCAAGCAGATCCGGCGCCACGACGTGATAGCGATCGGCAAGGAGTGGAATCAGATTCCGATACATATGGGACGACGTCGGAAAGCCATGCAGCAGCAGCACAGTCGGCGCTGACGGGTCACCGGCCTCGCGATAGAAAACCTTATGGCCATCAACATCGACAAAATGGTAACTGACGACTGGCGCCTTCGCCGCCGCCGTCACGCCTAAGGTTGCGGCGCTGGTCGGCGCCGCACAGACGGCGCCCGAAAGTGCCGCAGTAGCAAAAACGGCCGCCGCCGCAATGCGTGATATGGACATGTCTAATTTCCTTCCTTGATTACAAAAAATAAAGTTTATTGATTCGGCCACAAAAATCGTTGAACGAGGTGCTACGCGGCAATTTGAGATCGCACTTTTTCGAGACGGCGTGAGTGGCCGAATTAATAATAAAATTAAATTGCTTTGTTATTGATCCGGCCATTTCTCGCTTTTTCGGAAGTGCGGCATCCGGTTTGGCATTGCACCGTCTTTATTCAAATACTTAATGGCCGGATCAATAAACCGCAATTGACCGAACCGACGGCCTATTTCGCCGCTAATCCCGCCATCCCGGAAAATCCCGGGTACAAGGCCAGCTCGTTGATGAGCGTGAGCTGACCATCGTTCCGAATGCGGTAGGTCTGCACTGCGCCAATACCGGCATTCACAACATTCAAGAATTCACCGCGATCGGAGATTTTCAGATCGAGCGGAAAATGATTGGCGCCTAATGCCGCCGCAACGCCGCTAGCATTTAACAATTGGAGACTGCCATCCCGCCCGATTTGATAGCCGCTAATCGTGTCGCTGAGCGGGTTGCTGGTGTAAGCGAAATCCGGCGTGCTTTCGACCCAACACGTCGCGGCCTGATGATTGATAACGGTGGCCGATATTGCTTTCAGGCGGCCGTCGGTTTCGATTGAGTAAGCAGTCAATGCGCCGGCGAGTAATTCGGTCTGCAACAGATTGCCGTGCACATCAAAGCCGAATGCGAAAGGCGATGGCTCCGTCGACGGCGTGACCACGGCCGTTGCCGACAACAGCCCGTCTTCATCAACCGAATACAAGCGTACTTCACCCGGACTATCAAAACGCTTTACCGGCACAACCAACCATTTGCCGTCTGGTGTGAACTGCACTTGCGCCGGGGTCCGTACCGCGTCGGGCTGCGGACCAACGTCTGGAGCATTCGTATGCAATACGCGGATTGAATTCGGGATCGCCTGCAGGCGCCCGCGATTATCAATGCGATAGCCGGCAACGGTGCCGGCGCCGCCCGCGTTCAAGACATAAATCAAATTGCCACGTTGCGCGATGCTCGTCGGGTAACGCCCCCCCGAGGCCACGACGCTCGAAAGCGCGAGGCGATTGCCGACCATACGGAACGAAGAGACCGTGTTGCTGCCGGCGTTTGCGGCCAACAACCAGCGGCCGTTTTCAGTGACGATCAACGCACGCCCTGAACCTAACGGATCGCCGGGCGCCGCGGTGCCGACGCCAGATCCACGGCCGGCGGTCAAATAACGGCCAGCGAGCGTAAGCTGCCCGCCGCTGCCGCGGCTCAGCACGGCAACTTCGTTGCCACGACTACTGTTTGACATCGCATACACGGTTTCATACGGGCGCTGCGCCGCCGTCGCGGCCGAAAACATACCGAGTGCAAACAGTGGTGCCGCCCAAATTGCTGTTGTTTTTTTCATTGTGTAATTCCCTTACTGGAGTAAAAAGCACGCAGAGCCCCTATACGGCAGCACGCTGCCGATCAGGACACCATTGGAGTAAAGCGTTAGGGCCTAGCTAAATTTCTTTAATCGCCGTGACCAGCGATTCAAAAACGCGCTGGATATCGTCGTCGCTCGTCCGCCAGTTGCAAAAAGCGACGCGCAAGCCCCAGGTCCCTGCATAAAATGTTGTTGTAATGAACACCTCGCCCAGATCCCGTACTGCTCGCATATACGCGTTAGTGCGGGCTTCAGTAGGATTCTCAGCAAGTGAGAAACACACAACGTTGAGCCGTGTCGGCGCCAGCAACGTCAAGCCCGGCTGCACCGCAATACGGTCGCCGAGTTGCCGGGCCAAACGAATATTCCGATGAACAATTTCAGCGTGGCCGGCACGGCCGTAGGCGGCGAGCGAAAACCACGTTGCAACCGCCCGCAGGCGGCGTGAATTTTCTGGCGTCAGGTGAACAAAATCGGGGTTCTCGCCGGGCATGCCGAGATAGGCAGAGCTGTTCATAAAAACGCGCGCTTGCAAGTCGCGCCGCCGGCTGTACTGCACGGCACAGTCATACGGCACGTTCAGCCATTTATGGAGATCGATACAAACTGAATCGGCGGCGTCCAGCCCGTGGGTTAAATGCGCCTCCTCCGGGACCAATGCGGCAAAGGCCCCGAAGGCGGCATCGATGTGCAGCCAGAACGAATAGCGCTGTTTCAACGCTGCCAGCGCGACGAGGTCGTCGAAATCCACCGTATTCACAGTGCCAGCGTTGCCGACAACGATGACCGGCTGCCCATCTAATGCTTGCAACTCGGCCTCGAGCGCTGCGATATCAATCGCCTCACGCCCCGGTAGGCTGGCAATTTTCGTCACGGCTTTTCGGCCGATGCCGAGCATCGACAACGATTTGTAGACGCTCGAGTGCGCATTCGCCGACAGCACGTGTACAGTCCCCAGCGCCCCGACGCCAACATCAGACACATTGATGCCGCGTTGCTCGCCAAGCCATTCACGGCCGATGGCGAGGCCGACCATGTTTGACATCGTCGCGCCGCTGACGAGTACGCCGCGGTGGGCGTCGCTGAGGCCGAACATCTCGCGCAACCGCAGAACAGTTTCGCGCTCGAGATCAGGCGCCGAACTATCGATGCCGGCAGTCGGGTTCTGGTCGTAAATGCTGGTGAGCCAATCGCCCGCGATCGATGCTGGCGTTGCGCCGCCCGTCACAAAACCCAGATACCGCGGCCCGGCACTACCGGAAAAGCCCGGCGCCCAGCGCGCGGTGAATTCTTGCAAAGCGCCCGCGAGACCAATCCCGTTTTCGGGCAAGGCAACTGCAGTAAAGGCGCGTGGTGCCAGCGCCGCAGCGCGCCGTTCCAACGTTGCCAACGCTGCCACAGCGTGCTGCCGCGTCTGCTCCAACAACGTGCCGATATTTTCCAGATCGGCCGCCAAGCGCGGATGCATATACGAATAATCAATGGCCTTGTTTCCCACCGCCGCGGCGGTAGGCGCGCTTACACCGCTCGTTTCGCGCGGATATGCGTCCGTTTGTGAACCGTTGCCCCCCAGTCCATCTGCCTGCATGCTGCGTTCTCCCCAATTCTGTCCGTCGCGCCCGAGACTACCGCGTCAGGCTGCGCTTCTAAGCGTTAAATTCTCAGCTTCGTCCATCTGGATCGAAACCGATTCGAATAAATTCTCCAACCACTCCCGTGTCGCCCGCGGGCTAAGCGTCGCGACGATCCCCGCCAGCGGGGCTTCATACGCGGAGTAGGTCACATTGCTACGCAACGGCGTACCCGCCGCCAACTCCGCCCAGGACACAACGCCTGGGTCGCCGCGGAAAGCATCGGCGCCGTCTAGGCCGCGATAAGCACCGACGCCGAGATGGTGCCCAGGGTAGACAAACCAACCATGCCAATGACGCCCACCAGCAAGCGCTGCGGACGGGATGTCAGTAGGCTCGCCGAGCAAAATACGCAGTTCCTGCGACGGCATATGCACCCCGGTTGCACGCTCGAACGTCGCAACGACATCGGCGCCACCGACACGGTTGCCAACTTCCAGAAAGACCAACTCGCCACCGCTCTCAATCGCCTCCAGATGGAAGCTGCCATTGTGAATCTGCACCGCGTTCAATGCCCGCTGCACCCAATGCCGAGTTTGATCCGTTAGCGGCCGATGAAACGAGCCCAACGGCCGCCCATTGGCATAGCCCAGGCAGGTTCCAACATATTCGCTTGCCGTTAGCACCAAGATACAGCCGTTTTCAATCAAGCCGTCAAAATGGAGAATTGGGCCCGACACGAACTCTTCAACTTCGTAAGCGGCAATGTCTGGAATGTCGGCGTCGAGTCGGGCGATGCCCGTGCTTTGCATCGCCACCGCCTTGAAGACATGACTCGGGCTTTCGAACACCAGAACATCAGCGCTTGAAGCGCCGCTGTGCGGCTTCAGCACCGTCGCCTTCTGCCACGGCGCGTGGCCACCGGCGGCGACAAAATCGACCAAAGGCAGGAAACGTGGCACGCGTAGAGCCGCGCCCTGTACGGCCTGCTTCATGACGATTTTGTCGCGCACAAGGCGCACTTGCTCAAGGCTAGCGCCCGGCACGCCGAGCCATTCGCGCAGCTGGGCTGCATCGAGCAACTCGTACTCCGATAACGAAATTACACGGTCAAATGACTGCGGATCCGCCTGCAGCCAATCACGTGCCTCCTCAAACGCTGAATTCGTCCCCGGCCGCTCAATCGCGCGGCAAGGCAGGCCTGCCGGAAGTGTCGCGAGAATCTCGCGCTTGCCGAAATAGGTGACGTCATGCCGATGATGATCGATGCCCCGCGCGTACTCAATTCGCGGATACGGCACCCGATGCAATATTAGAATCTTCATACTTAAGCCTCGGTGGTTTGTGCGTGCATCGCGCGGATCAGCGCACGCGGTGCGGCGTCGTGTTCGCAGCTCCGCTGCAAGGTCGCGAGCCAGTGCTGACGCAGCGTGGCAATGACCTCGCGAATATCAGCCTGATCGCCGGTTAGCAGGATGCAAACGTAGGCGACGAAATCGGCGTTATCGCGCGGCACGGCGTGGATCATGCGGCGCTGTGTCGATAGCCAACCGAATTCGGCAATCTGCAAGGCATCTTGCGTCAGGCTATGCGCCTCCGCCGTTAATGCCAGCGCCTCGGCCAGCGGCTCGCAACTCGAATTGATGTCCTGCGGCGCAAATGATTGATCGCGCCCAACCCCCAGCATCACCGTCGCCGCGCTGCATCTCGGCTCGGGCAACGTGACGTCAATCCCGGCGCCAAACACACTATCCACCCAGCGCTGATACAGATCGATGCCATAAATCCAGCGCGCCAAAGACCAAATCTTCATTCCTGCCGGCCGCCGGTTCGGCTCGACGACAGCGGCCCGCTTGCCATCGTCGCTAAGCTTGATCTCGTTATGAAACGGGCCATCGCACTGCCCCACCAGCAAGTTCGCTAAGCGCCCGGCACGAACCAGCGAAGCGCGCTCGGCGTTGTTCAAGCGTGCGGGCAGCACCTGTGCGATCTCGACCGGATAACGCCCCGTAGCACTGACTTTCTCGGTGATAAACGACAGCGCGCCGAGGCCGTCATACGAGTACTCGCGCCGATAGGGAATCAACTGTTCGCAAATGACGCCGCCCGCCAAGTACGGCGCCGCTTCGTCAAAAGCGGCCTCCATGTTGTCACCGGCGCGTACCACGACTACGCCACGGTTATTGCCTTCACACGCCGGCTTTACGACAAAGCCATTGGGATGACGCGCTGCGAATTGCTGCAAATCGGCAGCGGTGTTAGCGGCGGCGCATTCGGGCACCATCACTCGCTGCGCATCAAATAAGGCGCGGTAGTACGCCTCGCTTAGCCGATGCCGGTACTTACTAAACGCAGCTGGGGCCAGCAACGCCGAGTCCACCGACAAGCCCAGGCGCTCAAGCAGCTGCGCGCCGCTGTGCACGGCGTTGTCGGAGAAGACGATGCCAGCGACCAGCTGCGGCGCCCAGGGCTGCAACTGATGTACCGCGTGTTCAACAAAATCGGCGTGCAACGGGTCGAGATCGACAACACCGTCGCAAATCTCGCGGTCGCGCGTGCTCGGTCTGGCCCGAATCAAAATTACGCGCGCGCCGTAGCGCTGCCGAACGTAGTGGGCGATGTGCGAGACGTCATCGACCCGCGTCAGGTTGTAGTCAACAATTAAGAATGCACGCGCGGAGTCGTCAGTCACTGCCGGCGTCGCCGCGTAGCGAACCTCGATCGCGTCTTGCGAAAGGCGATCGAGCACATCGAACTCGGCATCGCGCTCGGCAACGCTGAGTTGCCACAACATTTGACCGAGAAAGACTTCTCGAGCAGCCGATACAACCTCGTCGCCGGCTTTCAGCAAAATATGTGTGACCGCTGGCTGGCGCGTCAGCGGCGGGCGATGAATCGACTCGATCCGACCTGGCTCTGCAAAATAGACCCGGAAGAAGGTCGCGGCGCGGGTCGCCGGGCTACCATCGGCAGCGAATGCCAGCCCCGACAGTTGCGCCTGATAGGCCCGGAGGCGCTCGTCCGAACCGCCGGCACCCGCCAGCAGCGCATCCAACCATAGCTCTAACATACTGAACTGCCCATTCAGCGCTTTCACGCTGTGGGAAATCAGACTGCCGCCGACTCTCGGATTGACCTCAATTAAGTCCCAGCGCCGGCCATCAAAGCGCGCTTCGATATGGAAACATCCCCATCTCAGCACCAGCGTTTCGAGCACGCGGCGTATCCATGCGATACCCCCCGCACAATGCCCCCTGCCGAGGGTATACGGAGGGCTCGTGCAGGCGTTCTCAAGCACAGTACCCGCTGCTTCGGTTACTTCACATTTTTCGTGGATGGCGACAATTTCACTGCGGCCATCAACCGCAATCACTTCGAAGCTGAATTCGCGGCCGGCGAGATAATCTTCAACCAGAAACGATAAACCCCCGTTGAATGCCGATTGATAAACGATGTCTTCCGCCGACTCCTCAATAATGCGTTCTAATGCCCGCCACTCCGTATCAGGGCGCAGCGGAAATGCGCCATACGAGGCGATACCGCAGCGGGGCTTGATAAAATAACGTTTGTCACTGAGCTTTAACACCGCCAGACGCTCAGGCGTTAGCGCCTGCGCGCGCACTGCCGATAGTCCAGCGTCGGCAAGCTGGTTGCGCACCACAAGCTTATCGCGCAAACCTTCCACTCGCTGCGGGTCGAGATCAGGCACTCCGAGTGCCGCGTTGGCATGCGCCATTAAACCGCGATAGCCCTCCCACACCGAGATACAGGCCAGCACATTTTCGCCTTTGGCTGACAACGTTGCCAATGCCGTATCGACATCCGCAATCGAAAGCACGTGTGCGTCAGTGCATGAAAGCCACGAAGCCATCTTTCCAAGGCTGTCCAACCGCTGCTCTCGGAGATCCGCCAGCGGCAGTGAAGACAAGACGAAGCTCTGTAGATTCCGCGCCTTCAGGATCGCAATGAGATCGTCGAGAAACGAAAAGCCGACATGACTCAATAGTAAAACGCCGTCCGTCTTCATTGCCACGCGCTCCGTTAGGCGGCTTTCTGCAGCGTGCTGCCAATCTTGTCTTCGTAAAGCTCCTTGAAATACAAGGCGAGCACCGACTGATGCTCCGCGAGATAGCGCTTGAGCGATTGAATATCGTCATCATTGCGGAGCAGGAAGCGAATTGCCGCCCACACTTCACCGGGGTGGTCGTCGTTGATATCGGTATGTGAGTGCGAAATCTGCCCGCCGATATTGTTCTCGCCAACCGACTCCTTCAGCGCTTGGATTTTCTTCGGCTCCAGCTTGACATTGACGTACTCAACCAGATACGAGTACGCAACGACACCGAGCGGTCCCTCGTGATCCAACAGGTAGGAGAAATAGCCCGTCAGTAGCTTCGTCGACAAATAAGGTTCGGTAGCCAAAAACTGCTCGCGACTAACGCCAGCACGGACGAGGTCTTGGATGAACAGCTCGTCGTGGAGCATTTCTTCGCGCTCATAATTAGCCCAGATCTGTGCCGCTTCCGGGCTACGCTTGGCGATTTCGGCCAATGCCTTCGATTCCGATACCCGCAGCAGGCGAATACGCCACGCGGTTTCGATCAAATGCCGACGATAGTATTCGGAATCAACCGTCTTACCTTCCAGATGAGCCGCATACGGCACTGTTTCATACCAGCGTTCGATCTGACCATCGATAATTGTGTCGACTTCAAAACGCAGCTTCTCCGACGCCAAGGCGTTCAGATACGGCATCCGGTTCTCGAAGCCCACATTCTTTACTCTGTTAAACACGTTCTCTCTCCTTGATAACAATCAACAGCGTAGCGCCGATTTCAGTCGGCATTTATTCGGTATAGTCCGCAACGCGGATCGTCGTCTCACCCAAAACCCGACATTGACAGGCCAGACGATAGCGATCCCCGGCGTATCCAAGTTCTTCCAAAAATGACGCTTCGTTCGCCTCTTTTTCGCCAAGATCGTTGATGCCTTCGATTACTTCGATGGCGCAAACGCCGCAAGCACCAGCGCGACATCCGAATGGAATAGATAACTTTCCGATCAGCTCATATTCAAGATCAGTGAGCGGCGCATTCGCCGGCAGCCAAACTTCCGTTTTGTGCGGCATCAGCGTAACTTTGAACAACATGATTTGCGTTCCAGGTCGGGATTTTTCAGCGGCGGAAAAGCAGTCCAGCTAGCGTTTATTTATTGATCCGGCCATTAAGTAGTTGAATAAAGACAGTGCAATGCCAAACCGGATGCGGCACTTCCGAGAAAGCGAGAAATGGCCGGATCAATAACAAAGCAATTTGATTTTATTATTAATTCGGCCACTCACGCCGTCTCGAAAAAGTGCGATCTCAAATTGCCGCGTAGCACCGCGTTCAACTATTTTGTGGCCGAATCAATAATGACGGTATCCATAACCGTCTTCGCGCCGGCGTAGTAGTCCTTTTCAATCTCGTAGCGGGTCAAGCAACCGATGCAAAGCTCACGAATGGCGCTCGGATTATCGCGGGCCAACGGCAACAGCACGCGGCTGACCAACTGCTTGCCATGATTGGCATCAACCGTAATATGGAGATCGTGGTAGTAGGTAAACTCTTTAGGAACGTTATGCCGCTCCATTCCACGTATCATTCGCGAGAATCGGAATGGCACCGTTTGTTCCAATAGCGTTAATGTGCCAAGCAGCCGCGCTGAATACTGGCGACGCAGCGCATACATCAAGAGCAAGTTGCCATTTTTTAGCGCGGCGACCGGTATCAGTGCGGCAACATCGTGGCCTTGCATCTGTTGATTAAAGAAGGACGCTGCGCGAACAAAAACACGTGTGTGCATTTCTTCGAGCTCGCCCAACCCCATCTCGTCCCAGAAATTTTCCGCCAGCGCCAGCTTCATATCGCCCGACATGCCGATCTGTGACAGCGCGATAATGTCGTCGAATTTGCCGTCGACGTGCGCTTCCAATGCGCAGAAAAACGCCACTTGCGCCAACGACGCTTCCTCGGCAAGAAAATCAAAAAATGGCGCAGTTTCTTTGCGGTGCTTCTGACGCAGCTCGATATACCATTCTTCGAACTGTTTTTCATTCCCAGGCAGTGCATTTAGATCAATTCTGGACTGCTCATATTCGCTCCATTCGTTTTCGACGGTGAGAATATGTTTGTATTCCATCGTCGTCGGAACCGCTGCAAAGTCGCCGGGAGACGAGAGCTCACGCATATAAAAATCGTTAAGCTCTTTTTGTGTCGCCTGCGTGTTGCAACGTAACTCGGCGCCCTTTCTAACCGTCCCGATGGCCCCGCCTAAAGGCCTCTTTATTGAAGCTGATTTTGATGCTGATTGCGCTTGTGCGTTCATCGCTGCGACTCCGATTTTTCTCGTCGATCTATGGCTAGATCTTATTCTGGAGTCTTGCACCGACGTTAGCCGCAACATCTCATTTACTTGACTATTTGTCTCAACTTTAAGAAAACGACTAAATAGCTAGCAATGGCGCGTGTATCTTTGCTAATGGTTGCAGAAAATGAATAACTAAATTGCTCTTTTTGAATCTTGTAGTGAGTCCATTTTGGAACCATGTTTTTGCGACATTAATTCTCTTTCATTAGGGCCTTAGCCGAGGCATCCCTTCTGCCAAGGCCAGCACAGAATATATTCCATCAATGCGCTAGAGCCCGTGCTGGCGCAGCCACTGACTGTAATCTTGCACCGGCGAAAAACCCGATTTTGACTGCATAGGCGCCACGTGGTGACGGGCTTCTACGCATTCCCTTGGCGTATAGCCAAAATAGCTTTTAAACGTTCGTGAGAACTGAGTATCGCTGCTAAATCCACACCGATACGCAATAGCGGAAATTCGTCGACTGGTCGTTGGCGACGCGATCAGTGCCGTTCGCGCTCTAATCAAGCGACAACGGCGGATATAGCAGGCGACACCGCCCTGCTCAGAAAACAACCGATATAGCGTTGACCGCGAAAGGCCCAGTTGCTTGCAAATGCTCTCTTGGTTTAAGTCTGGCATCTGCAGGTTGTCATCGACATAACGCTTGATCTTTTCCATCACCGAGCTATCGGTATCTGACCCAACAGCGTCGGCGCCGTTCGACTCCCCCGCGAGCATGCCGAGCAGTAGCGCTGCCGTCGCCTGCGCCGCGTGATTTAATTCATAGAGGGTTAGCGTATTGATGCGATTGAATAACGACGATAGTACCTGCGCGAATACTTTGCTCATGTCGCCGTCGAGCATCAGGCCGTGCAATGGCGTGCTTCGGCGCACGATTAGTGCGCGCGGCACCGTCAAAACGATCACATCGCCCGGCGTAAGCTGCATGCAGTAGGGGCGGGCAATATCCAGCACAAATAGTTGATCAGGCTGCAGCCGCACCTGCTGCCCGTCGACCTCCAACAGGATGCCGGCTGAAACGCTCAGGCAAACGTAGTAAAAGTCAAAGCCGTCGTTCCGAATGAGCGATGGCGTTCGACGTAAGGAATAGCACTGATCTAGCCTTTCTTCGCCAGCCGCAAGGCGCTGCGAACCAAATGAAAATTGCCCGAGTGGAACTTCGGAGTGCTCGTAGTGCAACAACTCGTTTCCCCGGCAGACAGGCTGCATTTCGCACAAAGCATTGTATGTGCGCCAAACATCCAATCTACTTTCCAGCGGGAAATCAAACGTTGAGAACCGGAAGCTCGCAGACTTTGCAATTTCGCTGATCATGGTTTTTCATCGGGCAGGAGAATCGACGACGCCAAACTCCGCAGCAGAGGCGAGCGGCGTCTTCGGATAAAGGCACTCAGTTCATTGGCACTGTTCGTATGCGGGTTATGGCGAGGCCACGGGCATGACGATGACCTCCGCGCGGTCCACCGTTACCGCCCAAAATACCAATGCTAGGGCGCTGATTGCGGCGCCGAATAGGCAGACCCCGACCCAACCTTGGGCGGCATAAATCGCGGTGGAGGCTAGTGAACCAACTGCGCTGCCAATCGAATAAAACACCATGTAGCAAGCGGTTAATCGGCTCCGTGCCTCAGGGCGAACAGCGTAGATTAGGCTCTGATTCGTCACGTGAATCGCTTGGATAGCCAAGTCTAGGGCGACGATTCCGACGGCCAATGCCCACAACGATTTATTGAGGTGCGCAATGGCCAGCCATGAAAGCAGCAGCAAGCCGAGCGACAGGCCAGTTGTGCGTTGGCCCCAACCGAGATCAGCCCAGCGCCCCGCCTTGACCGCTGCCATCGCGCCGGCGATGCCAATCAGGCCAAATGCCCCAATAGCGGTGTGCGATAACGATAGTGGGGGCGCACTTAGCGGCAATACCAGCGGCGTCCAGAGAACATTGAACGCGCAGAACATAAGCAGCGCGATGACTGCACGTGCGCGCAAAACCGGCTCCTCCATGAGCAAGCGCGCCGTCGAACGCAATAGACTCGAATACGATAGCGAAGGACGCGGCGCCGTTTCGCTCGGCAGCAGCAAAAATAACGCAGCCGCAACGGCCGCTGTTAGCCCTGCCGAGCACAAAAATACCGCGCGCCAGCCCGCAATATCAGCAACCCAACCAGCGACTACACGTGCCGTAAGGATGCCGAGCACCACGCCACTCGTCACGATACCGACGATCCGCCCTCGGCTGCTATCGTCGGCAAGCGCGCTGGCGTAGGCAACCAATGTCTGCGTGACGACAGCAAGCACGCCGACTGCGACGAGGCCACACATCAACGCCGCTGCCGTTTTTGCTGCCGATACAGCGATCAGCGCAAGCACTGACAGCAGCATCTGCCCCGTAATCAGTTGCCGCCGGTTCAGAAGATCGCCGAGAGGGACCAGAAAGATGAGGCCTAGGCCGTAACCGATTTGTGTCCACGTTATAACGGAACCGATGTAGGCTTTATCGGCACCGAACTCCGTGGCGATTGCATCGAGCAACGGCTGCGCGTAATAAACGTTGGCGACGGCCAGCCCACACGCGGTTGATAGCAATAAGGTCATCGGCCGCGATAGCACCGGAGCCGTTCTGGCAGATGAATCGACATGTTGCAGCAGCACGATGAACCCTCCGTAGTTCAGCGGCAAAATCTACGCAGCAGCACGAGGCAGATCTTGCTTATAATTATTTATCAATCGCTACATAATTATGTAACTCGATTTCTTAGCGGCCTGTCAAGCTAAGCGTCCCGCCGTTATCCGCCCAGGAAAGGAACCACAAAGATGGCCAGACCCCGTGAATTTGATCGCCAGGCGGCCCTAAAAGTCGCGATGGATCTCTTTTGGCAGCGCGGTTATGAAGGGGTTTCGGTGGCAGATCTCACAGCCGCGATGAAAATCGCCCCGCCGAGCCTGTATGCGGCATTCGGCAGCAAGGCTCAGCTCTACAGAGAGGTGCTTGATGCATATCAACGTCGGCCGGGCGCCGTCTCTTTGGTCGCACTGGACGACGCCGGATCCGTGCGCGAGAACGTTTCTGCGCTACTTTATTCCGCCGCGAATACCGCGACGGAGCTTTCCCCACCGCTGGGCTGCATGATCCTAAACGGTATGCTGGCCTGCAGCCGGGACAACCTGGAGCTGGCCGACTTAACAGTAGAACTGCGGCAAGATTTGATTGAAGCGTTGCGGCGCCGTTTCCAACGCGCAATTCGCGAAGACGAACTGACCGCCGACTTCGATGCAGACATCTCTGCCCGCTATTTCGCGGCGATCATCCAGGGTATTTCAGTACAAGCGCACGACGGCGCGCGCTGGCCCGAGTTGGTTGCGCTCATTGAACTCGCACTGGAAATGCTCGCGCCGATTGAAGACTAAGTGCCGGGGCGGCCTAGGAACAACCCGGCACACACCAGAGCAAAGGTTCACGGCGGGTCGCTCCCGAAGCCAGTCGCAGCGCAGACAATCTCGGCGGAACTTGTGACTCTAGCGCTACAAGCAGGGGCGGTGAAGTGCCTGCGTGGCGCATTCAAGCGCTTATATTTTGGAAAAAGTCTTCAAAGTCTAGTCGCTGTTCGAAGATCAACGCTTCCCCGTACCGCTGCTCGCCGGGGATCGGGGCGTGTACACAGGACTCGAGTCAGTGATCGAAGGCGGCTTCACCAAGGTGTCGAATAAGCTCGGCAGATGATCGGCTTCTCGCTTGTGAAACCGACAATCTGCTCCGCCGGACGCGGACCCTTCATCACGGGGCGATGCAGTCACAGTAAACGCCGGCTGCGATAGGGGCCGATTCCTTCTTGTTGGGTTCCTCTGTATCACCTTGATCGCCCACACCTACGCCCCTTTCGCGCCCAATTCTTCCGCTACGGCCTGAAACGCCTCCAGCGCAGCCTGAAGGTTATCGACGATCTGCGCAGCGATCACATCGGGCGGCGGCAGGGTGTCGATGTCATCGAGGCTGTCGTCTTTGAGCCAGAAGATGTCGAGGTTAAGCTTGTCGCGCTTCAGTAGCTCATCAACACTGAACCGCTTAAACCGGTTGCTTTCCTTGCGCTTGCTGATGTTGCCGGCGCGATAGCTGGCCGCGAAATCGTCCAGGTCCGACACCTTCAGCGGATTTTTCTTCAGCGTGAAGTTGGTGTTGGTGCGCAGGTCGTAAACCCAGAGCGCCTTCGTGTTCGGCTTGTTGTCGGCGCGCGGTGCGTGCTTGTCAAAGAACAGCACGTTGGCCTTCACACCATTGGCGTAGAAGATGCCAGTCGGCAGACGCAGCAGGGTGTGGAATTTGAACTGCGTCAGCAGGCGACGGCGGATGCCCTCGCCCGCGCTGCCCGCCTCGAACAGCACGTTGTCCGGCAGCACCACGCCAGCGCGGCCGTTGCTCTCCATGATGGTGAGAATGTGCTGCATGAAGTTGAGCTGCTTGTTCGAGGTCGTGAACTTGAAGTCCCCGCGCTCGTAGCTCTCCTGCTCGGTTTTTACCGCGCCGTCATCGCCGATGACCCGGTAGCTGCTCTTCTTGCCGAACGGTGGATTGGTCAGGATCACGTTGTAGCGGTCGCCCGGATCGCTGGCCAGCGCATCGCCGGACTTGATCGGGCTCTCGCCGTTACCAATGCCGTGCAGGTAGAGGTTCATGCCGCAGAGGCGCACGACTTCGTCAACGATGTCCGTGCCGCTCAAAGACTGCTCACGGAGCTTGCGCTGATTACTGCGGTCCTGCGCGCCGGGCTGCTGGCGCATGTGCTCGTAGGCGGACAGCAGGAAGCCGCCCGTGCCACAGGCCGGGTCATGCACGGTTTCGCCGATGCGCGGGTCGATCAGCTTGGTCATCACGTCAATCAGCGGGCGCGGCGTGAAGTACTGGCCAGCGCCGGATTTCACCTCGGCCGCGTTCTTCTCCAGCAGGCCCTCATAGATCGAGCCCTTCACGTCAACGCCGATGCCGATCCAGGTTTCGTCGTCGATCAGCGACACGATCTTTTTCAATTTGGCCGGGTCGGTCAGCTTGTTCTGCGCCTTGCGGTAGATGGTGCCGATCAGCCCTCTCTCCTCGGCCAGCGCCTCCAGCGTGTGGCGGTATTGCAGTTCCAGCGCGTCCCCCGACAGCAGCCCAAGCTTCTCCCAGCGCCACTTCGCTGGGATGATTGAGGGCTCGTTCAGATATTCCGTGCGCTCCTGGTCCATCTTCAGGAACAGCAGGAAAGTGATCTGCTCGATGTAGTCGCCGTAGCTGATGCCCTGGTCGCGGAGCACATGGGCGTAGTTCCAGACCTTGGAGACCAGCGTGCTGTAGTCAGCGGCCATTGCGTGCGGCCCGCCCGTTCAACGTGTAACAGCAAATCATTGTTTATATGATGTAAATTATAAAAATCCGGATTCGGATGTGATAAACGCAGGCAGCGGCAGCCTTAATTTAGGCCATCTTTTAATTAATGCAAAACCAGTTTCCTTAATTTACGAACAGTTTTAAGTAACGATCGAACACATACAGCCGGTCGCGCATCTGGCCTGTGGTTTCGACCAAAAGCCCCTTGCTTTCCAGATCCCGGATCAGGGCGTGTGCGGTGGGCTTGGACACGGACAGTTCCTGCGCCAGATCCGCAGCCGCAATCACCGGGCAGCGGTACAGCACGCTCAGCGCCGCGCGGGCATTCGGCACCCGCTTGCCCAGCGCGGCTACACGCTCCTCGGCGTCCGTGCGCAGCAACAAAATCTGCCGGAACACATCGCGCCCCTTGGTCGCCGTCTCCGCAACCCCGTTGAGGAAGAAGCGCACCCAATGGATCAAGTCATTGCTCATGCGCACGCGCGTCAGCGCGTCGTAGTAGCTGGCCCGGTTGCGCTCGAAAAAATCGGACAGGTACAGCGAAGGCTTGGCCAGGATGCCGTGGCTGACCAGATACAACGGCACCAGCAACCGACCGATACGCCCGTTGCCGTCGAGGAACGGATGGATGGTCTCGAACTGGTAATGACTGATCGCAACACGTACCAGATGTGGCACCGTCACCGCATCGTTGTGCCAGAACTGCTCAAGGTCACTCATCAGCTCCGGCACGCCGTCATGATGTGGCGGAATGAAAGCGGCGTCGGCAAGGCTGGAGCCGCCGATCCAGTTCTGGCTACGGCGGAACTCCCCCGGCTGCTTGTGCTCGCCACGTACGCCCTGCATCAGCACCTCGTGCGCCTGCCGCAACAGGCGGTTCGACAACGGCAAACTCGCCAGCGCTGCAATCGAGTCATTCAAGGCTTCGATGTAGTTGCGCACCTCGCGCCAGTCGTCCCGCTTCTCGGGCCGGATGTGCTCCTCCGAGAGCAGCGCCTCGTCGATGCCGGTCTGCGTGCCTTCGATGCGGCTGGAGGTCTGCGCCTCCTTGACCAGATGCATCCGGATGAACAGATCGATGTCCGGAACGATCAACGAGAACGCATTGAGTTCGCCGAGCGCGCGGTTGGCCGTTTCCAGCAGCAGGTGAATGGTCGGGTCTTCCCAGGTCCAGTCATGGTTGACCGGCGTCGGCTCGAAGCTCTTGTACTGAAGTCGCTGCTGCCGACGGCCGGCTTTGAATGTTTCGAATTTCATGCAATGGCCTCGACAGCCCAGGTGCGCTTACGGCCCATCTTCAGGAACAGCAGGAAAGTGATCTGCTCGATGGCGTTGCCGCAGCGGATGCCACGTTCGCGCAGCACATGCGCAAAGCTCCAGACCTTGGAGACGAGGCTGCAGTAGTCGTTGCCGTTGTTACTGCTCATGCGGGTTCTTGGGTCTTGGACTTGCGACCGCGCTGGGGCTGGGCGGGCGCTTCGCTACGTTCTGCCGCGATACGTTCAAGCAATTCAGAGGCTGGCTCGTCCGCAGCGTTCTGACTTACGAGACCTCCGCAAAAAGCAGTTTGCAATACAGAGTGTCGCAGCGCGTTTGAGAGGCGCGTCTGCATGACGAGTCCTTTTCTGTTCTCGCTGATCTGCGACGTAAGCTCTGCGGATTGATCGAGAATCTGCCGCTGCTCTTCTAACGATGGAAGGGGGAACCCGAACTGCGTCAGGATGGATTTGTTCAGGCCCGGCCGAGTCTGTCCTCGAACGTTACCGAACATCTGAGCGCGAACGGACGGGCTTCCCAACACGCAGAGGTTCACGAATTCGGGTATCACGAGATCCTGATCGAGCGTAAAGCGGTACACATGCTTCGTGATGATTGCGGGCTCGATGTCTTCAGGTAGGACGCAGGTACGCCCAACAGTTGCCATAACTGTGATGAGAAAATCCTTCGGTCGTGCCGCGTACTTCTTGAGCTGTTCAAATTTCTCGTCGCTGATCCGATTCTGTGAGCCCGGCGAAAACCAGCCGTCTCGCACGTTGTCGATTCCGATGACGAGCTTGCCCTCGCTCTGAAATTCGGAGTGAAGGAGGTTGCTACCAAAGGGACCGCTTTGTATGGCTCGATCGACAGGCGCAGCGAATTGGTTGAGCGAGGCCCATACCCAACCCTCAGGCAACTCCGGCAGGTCAGTGGTTTCGGGCGCCACCGGCTCCTCGTACTTCAGCTTCCACTTGTCGTTGGCGGGCGTGACGCCCTTGGCCTTCATCTTGTCCAACTCGGCCTTTTCCCAGGCTACGCGGCGGGCCTTGAGGATGCGGGTGAGGAGGGTTTCGCCGGATTCGAGCTGGTGCTGGTTCTTCTCGCGCCAGTTGCGCGTGAGTTCGCCGGTGACGGCGGCCTTGAGGACTGACTGGCGGTAACGCTCCACCAGCTTCTGCACCCGCTCCAGCGCGCGCTCGCCTTCGTCGATGCGGCTGAAGAGTTCGTCGATCTTGGAGACGATGCGCTGCTGCTCTGGCTTGGGGCAGATCGGGAGTTCAATCGAAGCCAGCGTCGTTGCATTGACGTTGCCCAGTAGCCCGCCCTTCTTCAGCCCAATCTGTTGCCAATACGAGGCCGACTGGAAGAAGTAGTACAGATAAGCAGGCACGATCTCCGAAGCCGGAGAAATCCGAATTAGATACGACGCGAAAACTGTAGGCCCTGGAACAAAGGAAATCAGAATGCTCTTCCCGACGGTGCCACCAGTTCGTGCCACAAGCAGGTCGCCACTTGAGATGGAGTATTTGTCGACGTCACGCTCAGCAATCTCGCAAAAAGGCACGCCGTCCCAGTTCACGGCCCCGTCTTGAATGTCTGTAATCCGCAGAAATCGCGGACCACATTCGATCTCAGATGCCGAGGCGGTATATCCGTATTGCGTAGTTGGGCATACGGTGCCGACAGTAGTCAGTGCCCAGCCCGACGGCAATGAATCCGTCATGCCGCCAGCGCCTCACTCAACTCATCCAGCATCCCGTTCAACTCGGTCCCGAACAGCTTGCGCGCGGTGATGACGCCACCCCAGGCACTGAAGGGCTGGTCCTTCATCAGGTCGGCCGGCGCGATCTCGACATTGGCGGCGAGGTAGTCCTTGATGGCTTTGAGCCAGTTCATCTGTTCCTCGTTGAAGTCGCGGCCGGCTTTTTTCTGGCGGCCGATCCACAGGTTGAATTTCTGCTCGACGCGCGCCGCGTAGGGCTCCAAGGTTTCGGCCTGCCCAGTAGCAAAGCGCACCAGCGAGATAATGTCGGTGAGCACTTTGTCGCTCGGCGCGCCGCGCACCAGCGTGGCCTGCAGGCGCTTGTACGCCTGCCACACGTCCGCCGTTTGCAGGTGGTGCGGCGGGTCGGTAAGCCGGGCGGCCAGTTCGCGGATCGCAGCATACGTCAGCCGGCGCTTTGGGAACGGCTGGCTATAGAGAATCTGCAGCGCGAGCAGCGCGTTCTTGTTCGCTTCGATGAACGCTTTGAACGAGGTGATGCGCTGCTCGGACTGTTTGAGGTCGAATCCGGCCTCACGCACTTCGTCGGTCGTCAGTTCGTCGATGACGATGTCGGCCTTCTTCTTGATCAGCTTGATCAGGTTGCGCAGCTCGGCCGAGTCCAGCGGCTGGCAGGCTTGATCTTTGAGGTCGTCCTCGACGGTCTTCACCTGTTCCGGCGTGGCGCTATCCGCCGCGTCTGCGCCGTGGCGGTTGATCAGTTCGGCCTCGATGCTGTCGGGGCTGATGGACGTGAGCAGCCGCGCGGCGAGCGTCCTCAGCGTGGCGCCCTGGGCAGCTTGCGCAACGCGGCTGCGGTCTTCGTCATCAATCTGCCGATCCAGCGTGGCGAGGCGGCCGGCAAGGCTAGAGATGGCGTCGGCATCACGCCGGCCCTGGGCGATCTGGTCAATGAGCCTGTCGAAGGGGACGTTGCGCCTGCGCTCCAGCGGCTGGGAGACGGTCTTCCTGCTTTCGGTGACGCCGACGGCATCGATCAGCACGAAGCGGGTCTTGGTCTGCGCGTCGGGCGTCACCTGCCTCAGATCGGCGTCACTGATCGTGCGCACGCCGCGGCCCTTCATCTGCTCGTAGTAGCCCTCGGACTTCACGTCGCGCATGAAGATGATGCACTCGACGGGCTTGATGTCGGTGCCGGTGGCGATCATATCCACGGTGACGGCGATGCGCGGGAACGGGTCGACCTGGAAGGCGGCGATCAGCGCCTTGGGCTTCTCGCTGGTCCGGTAGGTGATTTTCTGCGCGAACTCGTTGCCCTGGCCGAAAACCTGCCGGACCAGCGTGACGATTTCTTCGGCGTGGTTATCGTCCTTGGCAAAGATCAGGGTCTTGGGCACCCACTCGCCGGTGCGGCCGGGGAAGAGGTCGGTGAAGAGTCGGTCTCGAAAGCATTGCAGAACGGTCCGAATCTGATTGGGCGCGACGACGGAGCGATCCAGCTCCTGCCGCGCGTAAGGCAGGCTCTCGTCAAGTTGCTTGTAGCGCAAGGCTCTCGTGCGTCGATCGCGGTGCGGGATGTGGTAGCCGGCCTGCACGATGCTGCCTTCCTCCGACACACGCGTCTTGATCCGAAAGACCTCAAAGCCGACGTTGACGCCGTCCACAACCGATTGCTCGTAGGGATATTCGGCAACAAGGTTCTGGAAGAAGTATCCGAGCGTATGCGCCGTCGGCGTGGCTGTGAGCCCGATAATGTGCGCGTCGAAGTACTCGACGGCCTGCCGCCACAGCCCATAGATCGACCGGTGACACTCATCTATCACGATGAGGTCGAAAGTCTCGATCGGAATGGTGGCGTTGTAGGTGACAGGCCGCAGTTCGCCGTCGTCGCTTTCCCAGGTTTCGAAGGCGGAAGCCTCCTCGTCTGCTTCGACCAGTTCCTGGCCGCGCAGCATCGCGTAGAGGCGCTGAATGGTGGTGATAACGACCTTGGCATCCGGATCGATAGGATTGCCGTGCAGGTGCTGGACGATGTAGGTCTGCGTGAACTTGCGGCCGGAACCCGGCGGATCAAAGTTCTGGTACTCCTTCAGTGTTTGGTCGCCGAGGTTGTTGCGATCGACCAGGAACAGAATGCGCTTGGCGTTGGCGTGCTTGAGCAAGCGCCAACTGAAAGTACAGGCGGTGAAGGTCTTGCCGGCGCCGGTGGCCATCTGGATCAGCGAGCGCTGGTGATCCTGCGCCAGCGAAGCTTCGAGGCCGGTGATGGCTTCAATCTGGCAGTCACGCAGGCCGGCCCCGTCGATATCCGGATCCAGCGGCGGCAGGCGCCGGAGGCGGCTGCGCAGCGTGTCGCCCTCTTTCAGCCAGCGATGCAGGGTCTGCGGCTGGTGAAAGGCAAAGATGCGCCGGGAGCGCGGCTTGGGGTCGCGCGTGTCGCAGAAATAGGTCTCGTCGCCGGTGGACTCGTAGTCGAAGCGGAGGCGGTCATCCCAACGCGCGAGGTGCTCCGGTAGCTTCACCATGTACTTCTTGGCTTGTTCGGCGATACCGCTGAGCGTGACGCCGGCCTTCTTGGCCTCGATGACGCCAGCAGCCTTGCCACCGACGAACAGCAAGTAGTCGCACGGTCCATTGGGCAGGACAAACTCGCGTACGGCCACGCCTTCGGCAGCGTTGCGGTTGAAGGCGGCCATGTGCTGGATCACCCAGCCCGCCGCGGAGAGCAGGCCATCGATTGATTCACGAGCGAGTTCTTCAGGTGTCAATGACATCCGACGAGCACCAGTCCTTGTATTCCCGTCACTTTCTAGGATCTCCCCCGGGCCTGTTTTTTCAAACACCGTTAGCTTCATCGCTATGGTACGCATTGCTGCTAGCGGACGGCGATGAGGAATCCGAATTGCGTATGCGCCAGATCGCCCTTCACCACACAGTACGCACGTTAGCGCCCTTTCAAAAATAGCAGCACGCCGGATAGTCGCTGACCAGCATTCGACTTCCTTTGCGCGGTTCGCCCGATCGGTTGGCGTGTGGATGCGGCCGCGTTCGCTGGCTTTTGAAGAGCCGGGTCCGGGCGGATCTATCGGCAGAGACACAATCAACGCGCGATAGCGTTATGCCCAACATGGCCCGAGAATAGCGCCCAGCTCATCAGTCTCAGGCGGCCCGATCAAGCCCCCGTGCCTCGGCCACGATGGATGCAAACGCGACAACTCGGCCGCGCCATTGACGCCCGCCTTCGCTAACCCAAGAAAAGCGCGTATTCGCGATACGCGCCGACTTCGAGTACTCGACGAGACGAACGCCTTTGTCACGCTTGGCTCGAGCTTCTCCAAGGTTGGAGATGCCTTGCGCCATGTATGCGGCGATGGCATCACGCTGAGTACGGATCAGCATCAACTCGGGTACGACCGAATCCCTACGCAGGCCCCGCTTTACGCCAGAACGCTCACTCGTTTTGCAGCGCTGGCGGCGCGGTCGAGCAGCCACCCTGCCCCGCCAAAGCAAAGTTGAACCCGGTGCGGATGTTCGCGTTCCGGACCGCGAGGCGTGGGCGTGGATGCGCCCCGATCTTCAGCGCTCGAGCATGCGGATGGCGTTCACATTCGTCCCTGATGGCGTTGCTCGACTTAACCGTGGGGACGATCGTGTTCGGTCGGACTACTAACGTTCAGCGGGCACAGCGCGGTAGCGCAACGACCACCACGCCTCGACGATCCTTCCAACTGACCCGTCAAGCCCCATCACGTTGACGGGTTTGAACATGGGTGCGAGATCAAAACTTTTTCAAGTTCTTGCTTTATATGAATGGCGGAGAGGGTGGGATTCGAACCCACGGTGCACTTGCGTACACGCCTGATTTCGAGTCAGGTACATTCGACCACTCTGCCACCTCTCCGCGAATTGACGTTTGAGCTTACCGGCATACTCTTAAGCCGGCAGGTGGTCGAAACCGTCGGCAAACAAGAATTCAAGCGTCAGTCCGGCTATTCTAGCAATGCATTACTAAAGCAGCCATATAAATGTTTGGGCTGGGTTTTAAATAGCGAGGGTGCCAGGGGATTAAGGCGGCCGATCAAGCGCCTGCGATACGGCTAGGTTAAAGTAATAAACGGTTGTTTTATTTGTTTTTATTAACCACTTAGACCGGGCCAAGGATCCCGGCTGCTAGCACTAATTCCCAGCCCACCGCGCTTGGCGCCATCGGGCTGATACGCGCACCGCTGCGGTTTCCTGCGCATTCGCGGGAGCCTGCCGCCGTCTACGCACGATGAGGAGATACGATGCCGCCGCGAGTCGCTACACGATGACGGTCTTCCCGCGCCCCAAGCGAAAATTGCACGCGCTGCTGGTGCTCGCGCTGATTGCCGCGCTTGTGACGTGTTCACCACGGCCGTCGGCGTTGAGCCGCGTGCACCGCAGCGGGGTTTTGCGCGTCGCAACCATCAATAGCGCGACCACATGCTACGAAGGCGCCAGCGGCGTCACCGGCTACGAATGCGATTTGCTGCAAGGCTTGGCGAAGCGCTTGCACGCGAGGCTGGAGTTGCACTTTGTCGCCTCCAGTGCGCTCGCGCTGGCCGAGTTGTCGCAAGGCAGTGTTGACCTTGCCGCAGCCGGGCTTAACGTCACGCCAACGCGCACGCAAATCGTGCGCTTTACCCAACCGGTGCAATCGGTACAACTGCAGCTGGTTTTTCGCGGCGATCAAACACGCCCGGCTGATCTCAGCGAATTGCGCGGCACGCTCGCCGTACCGGCCAATAGCCCGATGGCGGATGCGCTCACGCAGATGCGCAGTCACTATCCGCTACTGCAGTGGGAAGAACGCGAAGAAGAAAGCGCCGAAGATTTGCTGAACCAAGTCGCCAGCGGCGATCTCGACTACACCGTCGCCAACTCGGATCTGATCGCAATCGACCAACATTACGCGCCGCAACTGCGGGTTGCGTTTGATCTTTCCGACAATCAAGACATCGCCTGGGCCTTGCCGCTGGACGACGACGACACGCTATTCAAAGCCGTACAAAATTATCTGCAGCGGCTTGGGCAAGCTGAACTAGACCGCCTCCGCGACCAATATTTTGGCCACGTGAACCCAGGCGATTATCAGGGTGTTGTGCGTTTTCTCAGCGATGTTCAAAAGCTGCTACCACGGTACCGGGCGCAGTTCGAAAAAGCAGCGACGCGCTATCAACTCGACTGGCGCTTACTTGCGGCAATCGGCTATCAAGAATCACATTGGGACCCAGACGCGATCAGCCCGACCGGCGTCCGCGGCATCATGATGCTGACGTTCGAAACTGCACAGCGCATGGCGATCAGCGATCGCGAAGACCCGGCACAGAGCATCGCCGGCGGCGCACGTTATTTCCGTGAAGTGCGGCAACAACTCCCTGAGACGATCGACGAACCGGATCGCACTTGGATGGCACTCGCCGCCTATAACCAAGGCCTTGGCCATGTGCTCGACGCGCGCATCCTCGCCGAGAAAAACGGCGGCGATCCGAATCGCTGGATTGACGTCCGCGATGCGCTGCCGCTGCTTACCCGCCAGCGTTGGTACAGCCAAACCCGGTACGGCTACGCGCGCGGTCGGGAAGCGGTAATTTTCGTCGCCAACATTCGTAGCTATTACGACCTGCTGACCTGGATGTCGGGAGGCAAGCCCGGCCTACAAAATCAGCCCGACGAAGCCGCGCTACCGCCCAGCCCGATCAAACCCGCAAGCGCGCCACAACCCGTCCCTGCTGCAGGTGCTCAGAAATAATTTCGTCGATATCGCCTTCGCTCTCATAGCGATACCAAACGCCTTCCGGGTAGACGACCAGTACTGGCCCGAGTTGGCAGCGGTCTAGGCAGCCGGCCTGATTGACGCGAGCCCGGCCGACGCCGGTCAAGCCCAGCTTTTTAACCCGGTCTTTGCAATAGTCGCGCAGCTTTTGGGCGCCGTGATCGTTACACGATTCGCGGCCATCTTCGCGCTGGTTGCAACAGAAAAAAACGTGGTGCTGATAGTAGTTTTCGCTCATTTTTTGCCAAAGCCGTAGCCGAGGTTCACGGTCGCGATCTGATCAAGATGGCGCGTTCCGTCAGGAACCTTGGTGTTATAGCGGAATTCGTAGGCGATCACGGTATACAGGCTGCCGACGATTGTCAGCTTCAATTCGCTGATCGGGTTGATATAGGTGTTATTGCTCGCAATTTCTGTCCGTAGCGTTTGCGAGAACTGGCTGGTTTCGGTGATCTTCCAGAGATACTTGCCACCGACGGTGTAAATCGAGCGGAAGTCAAAATCAGGCTCGTCTTGCGCGCGTGTGCGGTTGGCACCGACACCGATCTCGACATCCAGTGCGTGGTTGGCCGTCACCAATACGTGGCGGCCGTAACCGGTGGTCAGCGCGTAGCGTTCCGCAACACCGCCGAAGCGGTCATTGTCGTAGGCGGCATTGCCGAACAGGTATGAGCGGCGACCCAGTCGGTAGTTGAGCTTATTGGCCAGCGAGTAGCGTTCGTCAGTGGTCGTGCTGTCTTGGCTGCCGCGCAGTAAAAATGCCGAAACGGCATTGCTCCAGATTTCGCCGCGGTATTCCAGGCCGGCCTTCACGTTCAAAGTGCTGGTATCGGAATTACCGCGCGTTTGCACATAGCCTAAAGACAGCTCGCCGATCCACGGTGTCGGGGTGGCAGGCGGAGGCAGGCCCTGAAAAATCTCTTCAGCTGAAGCGGGTGCTATGGCGGTGACACAGGCGCTGACGAGTCCGATCAAGCATACGTTTCTTAAATGCACTATTCCGCTCCTATAGGCGAAATATTAGGACCCACTCGCCATCTAATGGTTGCATCGAGGTTTATACGCAGGCTCTGCGCGGCCCAAATGGCGCGCGAGGCAATGGCAAAAACATCACTGCAGACAGTGATTTATCAGACCCCGCGGGTAGCGCCTAATAATCAGGTCGCCACCACACCGATGCGTTAAAACCGCGGCGCCGCAGGGCGTGCGTCCGGCGGCGCGATACCAACTAATACCTAATACGTCGCTGCAGGCGCAGCGGCTTCGGCGGGCGGCGGCGCCAACAAGGCCGACTCGACGCGCAGCAGCACCAAATCGGCGAGTTCGTCTTGAATGTAGTTGCGCAGCCGCGCTTCCTCGGCTTCTTTCGGCAAAATTTGTGTCGCGCTAAAGCTGTAGTCTCGCGAAACCGTTTGCGTTTCGGGCGCGAGCAAGGTTTCGCCGCCATTTTTAATCAACTCGAACGTTACCCGCGTCAGCAGGCGATATTCGATCGCGCGACCGTCGGTGCCAATCGACAGCACCTGCCGCGCTTCTTGCAGATCCGACAATCGCAAGGTCACCCCCGCGTCTTCAGCCTTGGATTTCACCGCACCGCCGCTGCGGGTAATACGCGTCTGCAGCGCCGTCAGTAGCGGCGGCGCCGTAACTTGATACGGATTGATCGCCTCAACGTAAACCGACTGCAACTGTGCCGGCAGCGGCCGGCTGCCAGCGAGGCGGAAACCGCAGCCGCCGAGCATGAGCATCACCGCCACCACGCACAGGCCGCCAGCCTGGCGCCAATTGCCGACTCCACCCATGCGCTGCGTGATCCCCATTTTCATACGCCCACTTAAACGACGAAGTTGATCAGCTTACCGGGAACGACGATCTGCTTCTTGATCGGCTGCTCGGCGAGAAATTTCTGCACATTGGCGTCAGCCAGCGCTGCGGCAATAACGGCCGCCTGATCGGTGCCGGCCGGCACGCTGATTTGGCCGCGCAGCTTGCCGTTGATCTGCACCACCAGCGTCACCGTATCCGCAACGCGCGCGCTGGCATCGGCCTGCGGCCACGGCGCATCGATGATCGCGCCACTTTGGCCGAGTTCTGCCCACAAGGTATGGCCGAGATGCGGCACGATCGGCGCGAGCACCCTCACCAAGGCCGACAATGCCTCCTGCAACACGGCGCGCCCGTTATCGCTAGCGTCATCGAACTTCGACAATGTGTTGACCAGTTCCATGCACGCCGCCACTGCGGTGTTGAAGTTATTGCGGCGGCCGTAGTCATCGCCGATCTTTGCCAGCGCATCATGCAGCTTGCGGCGCAGGTCTTTTTGCTCGGAGGTTAAGGTCTCGGCCACAAGTGCCGGCGCCACGCCGCGCGCCGTATGCTCATAAACCAGCTTCCAGACGCGGCGCAGGAAGCGCGCCGCGCCGTCGATGCCGGCATCGCTCCACTCCAAAGTCTGTTCCGGCGGCGCGGTGAACATCATGAACAGGCGTACGGCATCAGCGCCGTGCGAGGCGATGATCGTCTCCGGCTCCACACCGTTGTTTTTCGACTTGCTCATCGTGCCGAGACCAACCGAAACGACGGCCTCGCCGTTGGCTTTCAGCGTCGCCCCGGTCGCCGCGCCCTTCACATCGCGCTCGACCTGCACATCCTTCGGCGCAATCCACTCACGACCACCGTCCGCCGTTGTCCGGTAATAGCCTTCCGCCAATACCATGCCCTGCGTCAGCAAGCGTTTAAACGGCTCGTCGACGGCCGGCAAGCCGCAATCCCGCATCAGCTTCTGGAAAAAGCGCGCGTACAGCAAGTGCAAAATCGCGTGTTCGATGCCGCCAACATACTGATCCACCGGCAGCCAGTACGCCGCGCGCTCGTCGAGCATCGCGGTGTCGTTGTCGCTGCAAGCGAAGCGCGCGTAGTACCAGGAAGAATCGACGAAGGTATCGAAGGTATCGGTCTCGCGCCGCGCCGGCTTACCGCATTTCGGGCACGCAACGTTGACGAACTCCGGCAAGCGCAACAGCGGATTGCCGCGGCCATCCGGCACCAAATCCTCCGGCAAGCGCACCGGCAAACTCGCTTCCGCCGCCGGCACGGCATCACAGGTTTCGCAGTAGATAATCGGGATCGGGCAGCCCCAATAGCGCTGCCGGGAAATGCTCCAATCACGCAGCCGATAATTGACGCGGCGACGGCCCGCACCCAGGCCTTCCAGCTTCGTCGCGATGGCATCGAACGCCGCCTTGAACGGCAAGCCACTGAATTCGCCGCTGTTCACAACATAGGCTTTTTCGGCAAACGCGGCCTCGGTGATGTCGCCCGCTTGCGCTGCCGATGGCCCGACGACCGCCTTGATCGGCAAACCATAGGCCTTGGCGAATTCCCAGTCGCGCTGATCGTGCCCCGGCACCGCCATCACCGCGCCCGAGCCGTAGCCCATCAGCACAAAGTTAGCCGCCCAAACCGGCACGCGCTCGCCGGTGAGCGGATGGATCACGTCGATCCCGAGCGCCACGCCGCGCTTTTCCATCGTCTCCAACGTGGCTTCGGTCACGTCGCCGCGCTTCGTGTCTTCGACAAACGCGGCGACTTTCGGATCCCGCGCCGCCGCGGCCAGCGCCAGCGGATGTTGGGCGGCGACCGAAACAAACGTCACCCCATATAAGGTGTCTGGGCGCGTAGTGAACACCGTCAGCGTTTCGCCGCTGCCGGCCACTTTGAAGTCGATCTCCAAGCCTTCCGAGCGGCCGATCCAGTTCGCCTGCATCAACCGCACGGCTTCCGGCCAGTGCTCCAGCGTCTTCAGCTCATCCAGCAGTTCATCGGCGTACGCGGTGATTTTCAAAAACCACTGCGGAATTTCCCGCTGCTCTACCAAAGCGCCGGAACGCCAGCCGCGGCCGTCGATCACCTGCTCGTTCGCGAGCACGGTTTGATCAACCGGATCCCAGTTCACAATCGAGTTCTTGCGGTAGACCAAGCCCTTTTTCAGCAGTTGGATGAAGAACCATTGCTGCCAGCGGTAATAGCTCGGTTCGCAGGTTGCGAGGCGGCGGCTCCAGTCGTAGGCAAAACCTAGCGGCTGCAGCTGCTGGCACATCGTTTCGATATTCGCGTGCGTCCACGCGGCCGGCGGCACACCGTTCTTGATCGCCGCATTTTCAGCCGGCAACCCAAACGCATCGAAGCCAAACGGTTGCAGCACGTTTTTGCCGAGCATCCGCTGGTAACGTGCCACCACATCGCCAATCGTGTAGTTCCGCACGTGCCCCATGTGAAACTTGCCGCTCGGGTACGGAAACATCGAAAGGCAATAAAACTTCTCGACGCCCGGCTTTTCAACCGCTTTAAAGCTCTGATTATCCGACCAATAAGCCTGGGCGGCGCGTTCAACATCGGCAGGAACGTACTCGGGATTCATAAGCGGGGGATCAGCGTCGTGGGGCCAAGAGGCGCGTAGTTTACAGGCCGTGCCCGCCGCTCGGGGGCTGTCTTCGCTCGCCTCCGAGAATGCAGCCCCCGCTGCCCATGCACTACCGAGCACGCGGCCGGTACCCCCGGCCTTATCGTCCTCGACCGCAATAAAACTGAGCGCCCAAGACGGAAGCCCACCACGCAGGAGGATTTAACCTAAGCCCAGACCCGACAAAATTTGTCAGCCACTGACACGCGCCGCGCAAAAACGGCCCGCGCCTCGAAAAAATATAAAAACTAATCATTGTTTAAAAAGGATTTTTTTGTAAGATACCGCCACCCAACAGGTGGCACGCTGCTTGCTGTTCTGCTGCTACCATCAAACCGCAGTTCCAGTCACTCAAAGGAGCATTTTCATGAAGAAAGCACAACAGGGCTTCACCCTGATCGAACTGATGATCGTCGTCGCGATCATCGGCATCTTGGCGGCGATTGCGATTCCGGCGTATCAGGATTACATCATTCGCGCAAAAGTTACGGAACTCGCCACCGCTGCAGACGCGTGTAAAACGTCGGTCTCTGAATACTATCAGTCGCAGAATGCCTTCCCGGCCAACCAAAACGTTTCTGGTTGCAGCGGTCAAGCTACGAAGTATGTTGCGTCACTGTCCGTTGGCGCCAGCAACGGCCAGATCACCGTCACCGCAAACACGTCCGGTAACGGCGCGTTGCCGGCCAGCATCGGTAGCATTTTTGCGCTGTCCCCGCTAACAACCGTGAGCGGCCAGCTAGACTGGATTTGCACCTCGGCTGCTGGCACAAATATCCAGGCGAAGTACCTCCCGGCAAACTGCCGCGGCTAAGCCTTGAGATAGAATTAGGATTTACTACTGCCATTCAGGCATTGAGCGAACCAAGCACCGCTGAAAGGCGGTGCTTTTTTTATTTGCGCTTTACAGCATTATATCGACAGTGATTACCGCGAAAACGCTGCGTGACGGGCTCGTACCAATCGGATACCTTCTAGTCAGCCTAGCTGCTGTCGGCGCGCTATATTGGCAAACGCATAATGCCCAGTTCGTTTGGGATGATCTATATCTCTTCGTCTACCAAACAGACCTACGGTTAGGCAACATCAGCTGGGCCGCAATATCACGGCCGATCTTGCCGGATACTACCTACTTCAGACCGTTAGTCTTATTAAGTTTTGCCATTGAATTCAGGCTGTCGGAACTTTCACCTAAAGTTGCCCACCTAGTTAATCTCAGCATACTCCTAGCGAACTGCAGCCTGCTCTTCTTTTGGGCGCGTGGCGTTTTTTCAAGGCTTGGCTTTAAGCATGTGGTTCAGCGAGCTTTTCTCTCGACACTGCTGTACGGCTGCCATCCAGCTTTGATTGAAGCAACGGCGTGGGTCTCAGGCAGGTTCGATCTGTTCGTTACATTCTTTTGCCTTGCTGCCCTGCTTGCGGACATAAGCATCGAAAACCGCATAAAACGCGCGCTTGTTGTATCTGTTTTTTTTGCTTTCGCGCTACTGTCGAAAGAAATGGCCGTTGTACTCCCAATTGTGCTTATGCTCCAACGTGCTGCTTTACAGCATGCAAACGACACCACCTTTCAGCGCGGCCTTTATCTCGCGGCTAAGGATTATCGGCTGCAACTATTACTGCTGGCATTGCTTTTCGTCGCTTATCTCGCGCTTCGCGCCAGCGCGGTTCATGGGTTGATACATATCAATCTAGGCTTGGCAACTGACGTTAGGGACTTTGCTAGTCATGCGGCGCTCGTGCTTCAAACATTTGCGTTTTACACCAAGATGGCAATCATTCCCTTTGGGCACATCAGCCCGCTACATCCGCTAGCTACCGCGGAGGTTCTGTATCCAGAAAATGCGGCGATTGCGGTGGGCAGCGCAGCAATTATCGGGCTTGCCATTTTTATGGCGTTACGCGGAACATTGGGTGGAATATTTCTCCTCTGTTTTTTTATTTGCTTGTTGCCAGTTGCGCATATCATCCCTCTAACAATTGGCAGAAACTACGGTTGCGAGCGCTTTCTAACGTTACCGTTGGTATTTCTAGCGGCGACAGTCGGCGGGCTGAATTTCCCCGCCGTCCGGCAATCGCTGTCGCTAAAACCGAAGTATGTTATCGGAGCCCTATTAGGAATCTGGCTCGCCAGCGCATCTGCCACAACGTTCAGCATCATCGGCTTTTGGCGCTCAGATTTTTCATTATGGGCCTGGACGCATGTAAAACATCCCGAATTCGCGCAAGCGCGATCAGCCTATATCGCCGCATCGATCCGCGTAAGGCGTTATGACTTGCTAAAGCCAGTATTCAATGCGCTGCTTGCGAAAGGACCAATGCAATCAGATGACCAGCTTTATTACGCAGACTATCTGATTCATACCGGAGCAATCGACGAGGGGCTGAAGTACGCTGAAGGAGCGCTATCGGTATATCCCAAGCTCCACGAGATAACCGACCCTGCCGAATATAAAAAATACAACAACGGCTCGACCCGGCTAATTCTGGCCTATGGATATTCAGTTGCCGCGGATGGGTACGTACTAAGTGGAGATTACGATAAAGCGCTCAAAACTATCGATATTGGCCTTTGGTATCAACCGGATACGCCGCCGCTACTATTTCATAAGAGCCTGATTTTAGCTTTAGCCGATAAGGCCGACGAGTCACGAAAGCTATTTATGCGAGCCATAAGCTTAGCTGCCGAACAAGATCGTACGCTCGCAACCACTATTCGCATCACCTTCCTGCGAGGCGTCTGCGCTACGGGCCGAAAATTGCAAATATGCGAAGATCTCTCTCCCAGTTAATGCAGACAATGCAGTTGAGTTTTTCCTCATACGCCCGATGAGCTACGGTTAATGCTGACAAAATGACAAAATGACAAAATGACAAAATGACAAAATGACAAAAAAATATCGACTTATTCCGCTAAATAAGCTGGACCGTTTTGTGATGGGCCTTATTGTCGCCGCAACAGCGATTATTCATTGGGCGATTGGCTCGTGGCATTTTTCTCTACAGGCTCAATATTCTCGCGGCGCGCACGTCGTTGTTGACGCGATAATTCAACAGCCGAGGGCGTTTTTATCGTTGATGGCGCAAAGCATGGCGATTGGCCTGCTTTTTTTTTTGGTGTTCTTTTTAATCTATCTACTTGCGCGTCCCGTTCAAACGTCAGAACGTTGGTACAACCGCACCTGGATAAAGCTAATAGCCGTCTGGCTGGCTCTAGCCTGGCTAATGCTGAGGGCCAATGCAGGCCTTTTCCCGAATTCGCTCTGGTCCTGGATTTTTCTTCCGGTCAGTCGCCAGCCCATGTCCCGCGCCGTTGATTTTCTTAGTGGTGCATTGCTGCTGTGGCGATTTTATGAGTTGGTTCGCACAGTAATCGAGGCCACGTCTATACATTACAACAACCTGCCTCGACGATTGCCGATAGCGACCTCTATAGCTATTATCGCCGTAGGCACGCTAGTTTATTTCTCGTCGGGAAAGGTGCTGACAGCAGGGACATTGGAGGAGAGAGCTAAGCACCCCAATATTATCGTCATAGGGCTAGACTCATTTCGCCGAGATGTTGCGCTAGGCGGCTCAGAGAGCTTTATCCCCAATATCGCAGCCTTTCGCCAACACTCGTTTATCGAAGCAAACGTTATCAGCCCGCTTGCTCGAACTTTCCCTGCTTGGGTAACCATTCTAACAGGGAAGTCACTCTCAGAGCACCGGGCACGTTTTAATTTGTTTGACCAGTCAAAGATTAATCTTGACACAAGCTTTGCCTGGGATCTCAAACGCGCGGGCTATCGGACGGTTTACGCGACTGACGAGACCCGATTCAGCAATATCGGAAAGGAATTTGGCTTTGATTCTGTAATTGCACCTAGCCCAGGCGTGACCGATTTCCTACTCGGCCAAATCGGAGATCTACCGCTTCTCAATCTTGCCGGCCAAATGCCGTATCTGGAATTGCTGTTGCCGTCAGTTGTAGGAAATCGGGCATTCGCTCATTCCTACCGTGCTAATAGTTTTGTCGGGCGAATAACCCGTGAACTCGGAAAATCGGATAACAGACCAACATTCATTGCGCTGCATCTTTGTCTCGCCCATTGGCCGTATTATTTTAGTCAGTCCGCGCCGCCGAACGCAGCCGTCTCGCAGCTTTATCCAGATGCAGTCCAAGAATTGGACAAACAATTTTCTGCTGTTATTAAAACATTGACGCAGCTCGGCTATATTGACGATAACAGCCTGATCGCCGTCTTGGCGGACCATGGTGAAACGCTTGCTGAAGGCGACTGGACGCCATCGGAAATCAACCTACATGGATCGGCAACTGCGCCTTCACAACGTGGCGGCGGGCACGGCGCGAATCTCATGTCAACGGCTGAGCGGGGGGTCTTTGTTATGTTTTCTGGTCGAGCCTCGGGACAGGAAATTGCTAGTGGGCAATCAGATCGGCTCGCGTCACTCGAAGATCTCCGTGAAACCTTGCTGTCCTTAGCCGGGATCAGATCAACAACACACGCCGCCATGAGCATTGCAGACAAGTACTCGGAAGGAGACCCAATTAAACGTGAAACTCGCCGCTACGTCCTGCTTGAGACAGGGTTTAGACCCGAACACTTCGACCCTACGCACCCAGATCCTAATCAAGTGCTGGAAATCGCCGCTGCAAGTTATCAGGTCGTCGGGGCAGGTCGCGTGGTGCTAAATGACGTTACTGTGCAAGCAGCAATGCAAGACAAGGACTTCGGCGTAACAGATGGCGACACCACACTGCTGGCAATTCGCAACGTCGGAGATGCCGGGTATGCGGTTGTCGTCGACAAGCACGGTACAGGCACTTGGGACGTTTACGCGGGAAATGCTCCGGCTGAAGCCGCATTGCCTTTGATAGATTTTGCCTGCGCCGACAATGAAATTCGCACTCGCATCCAAAATTTTTGCGTTGGCCACTAGTCAGCCAGCAAACAAATTGCATGAAGGTCTTAGCGATAGCACGCATTAAGGAAGGTCTGATTAACTCGCAATTTCAGCAAAATTATGATCGCAACTCGTTGTTTTTACTAATGTCTAAAGTTTTACGATTGAATTAATCAGAGTGTCCTTAATCGATCATAGATAGCCGCATCCCGTTCTTTTAAAACGTTTGCTTTCCTGATATTGCATACATAGAACGTAAAAAAAGACGTCCAACGGCGTGACCACAATCAGCAATCGTATCTGCAACAAAGCCGCATACGGCGCGCGTCAGCAAGAGAGCGATACTACTTTTACTCGTAACCGATTATGACAAGCACCGCAGCCCCCAAGCCGATTACACCTACAGCTTTTCCGGCGGAGTCTGGAAAAAACTTATTTGGCCGCACATCGGATTTCTTACTACTCGGTGGCGGGACACTTATTTTGTTTCCTATATTTTGGGCGCTACCCAAAGACCTACTTGACCGAGCGGCAGTGCTAACCTGGATGACACTGATTGCCCACGCGATCAACAATCCCCATTTTGCGCACTCGTATCATCTATTCTACCGAGGCTTTTTTAGAAAATGTTTCTCTGAACAATATCCGTCGGCTTGGCGGACCCGCTATCTTTTCGCTGGGACCTTGGCCCCAGCAATGCTAGTTATCTTTTTCGTATATTGCATAACTACCGGCAACTCAAGCTTGCTCGGCTATGGCGTAAATTTGATGTTTTTCACCGTTGGCTGGCACTACACCAAGCAGGGCTACGGCATGGCCATGCTGGATGCGGTGCTGAAACGGCGTTTTTTTACCGAGCACGAAAAAAAACTGCTGCTACACCACGCCTATGCGGTTTGGGCATTAAGTTGGCTGATTTCCAATACGTATGCGTGGAAGTCCGAATACTGGGGCATCCCTTATCAATCGTTTGGGATCCCGGCGCCAATCCGTTACGCCGCCTGGGCGGCCGTATTTATCACCGGCGCCCGCATGCTGCATGGCTTCGCGCTGTTGCTGCGTGCAGGACGCCGCCTGCCGATCAATGGCCTCGTTGCTTACGCCGTAAGCGGCTACATCTGGCTGCTCTATCCCGACCCTATTCTTGCGCTAGTATTTCCGGCGCTGCATTCACTGCAATATATGGTCGTGGTCTGGCGTTACGAGCTGAACGTGCAAACCGAACGCGTCCATCTCGACGAAGGGGGCAACCCAGATGAAACGCCCACTGCCGCGCCATTTTCGCTGGGGCTGCGGATGGCCTTGTTTTACGGAATTGCGGTCGGGCTCGGCTATTTCGGTTTTTGGTATTTCCCGGAAACGCTGGGGCGCTGGTTGCCGGGTACGTTGCAGGCGTTCGGCGGCGGCGTATTCCTGTTCTGCGCCTGGATCTTTATCAACGTACACCACTACTTTATGGATAACGTTATCTGGCGCAAGGGCAACCCGGAAACCGGAAAATATCTGTTCCGATAGCCGCGTGCTGCGGCCGAGCCGGTTATTGTCAAAAGACCTGACGGCCTGACACCATGCGGGTTGGCGTTGACGGCCTGATGTAGCGCCGTTCATCGCGTCCTGGCACGCTGAGGTGCTTGGCCCGCTGGATTCAAATCTGAGGGCGGTGTACTTTCTGCCCAGTACGCCTTCTCACCATAGGGATTTTATTTCGTGGCAACCAATCCGCAAGTCGCACCGGTTAATTCATTCATCGGCGGGTTGCCGCGCAGGTTGGTTACAGACGGCCTGCTGAGCGACGAGCAAGCACGCGAGCTTCAGCTCAAGGTGCAAAAAAACGGGGCTCATTTTGTTAGCCTAGCCGTCGAACAAAAATTGATTCCTGCGGTCAGGCTCGCCGAAGTCGCCAGCCAAGAATTCGGCACACCTTTGATCGATCTCGATGCAATCAACATCGATGTCGCGGTCCTCAAAACCGTAAGCGAGAAATTGCTGCGCAGCCACCATGTGCTGCCGCTACATGTGCGCGGCAAGAAAATGTACGTGGCGCTGTCAGACCCGACCCAGCTGCAAGCCTTGGACGAAGTCAAATTTGCCACCGGCTTTATCACCGAAGGCATCCTCGTTGAAGACGACAAACTAACGAAGGCGATTGAAGCGGCCGTTACTGCCGTTCAAGCCACGTCACTGCAGAGCGGGGACGAAGATCTTGAAAATCTCGAGATTGAAGGTGGGGAAACTGAGGAAGGCCCAGACACCGCGGCCGACGTTGACGACGCGCCAGTCATTCGCTATGTGAACAAGGTACTGGTTGACGGCATTAATCGCGGCGCCTCGGACATCCACTTCGAGCCCTACGAGAAGAAATTCCGCATCCGCTATCGCATGGATGGGGAATTAAAGGAGATTGCGAACCCGCCGGTGCAGATGGCCGGGCGATTGGCGGCGCGCCTGAAAGTGATGTCGCGCATGGACTTGGCTGAGCGCCGAGTCCCACAGGACGGTCGCATCAAGCTGAAACTATCGGCCAACAAGGCGATCGACTTTCGTGTCAGCACCTGCCCGACGCTATGGGGCGAGAAAATCGTCATGCGTATTCTCGATCCCTCCAGCGCGATGTTGGGGATCGATGCACTGGGCTATGAACCGGTTCAGAAAGCGCATTACTTAAAGGCGCTGTCAAAGCCGCAGGGCATGATTCTCGTCACCGGCCCAACTGGATCCGGTAAAACGGTTTCGCTATACACCGGCCTGAACATCTTGAACGATGAAGGCACCAATATCTCGACCGCTGAAGACCCCTGCGAAATCAATTTACCGGGGGTGAATCAGGTCAACGTCAACGTCAAACAGGGCCTTACGTTCGCGGTAGCGCTGAAAGCGTTCTTGCGCCAAGATCCGGACGTCATCATGGTCGGCGAAATTCGCGACCTGGAGACGGCAGAAATCGCGATAAAAGCCGCGCAAACCGGGCACTTGGTACTGTCAACGCTGCATACCAACGATGCGCCGCAGACATTGACACGTCTGCTGAACATGGGTGTACCGGCGTACAACGTCGCCAGTTGCGTCACGCTGATCATCGCCCAGCGCCTAGCCCGCAAGCTTTGCAAAACCTGCAAAACACCTGACACGGTTCCGCGCGAAGAATTGCTCAAAGAGGGTTTTACCGAAGACCAGATTTCGGCGCCTGACTTCATGATCTACCGCGCGAAGGGCTGCGATCAATGCAACGATGGCTATAAAGGCCGTACCGGAATTTATCAGGTCATGCCGGTGACCGACGCCATTGCGCGCGCGATTATGGAAGGCGGAAATGCAATTAATATCGCCGACCAGGCGCAAAAAGAAGGTGTTGCGGATTTACGGCAATCAGCGCTGAAAAAAGTGCTCGATGGTGCAATCGACCTCACCGAAGCCAACCGCGTAACCGTAGACTAAGGTATGCTTTTCTTGAGTTTCGGCGGCTTCCCAAAGCAACACATGCAATCAGGCGGTCGAGGTTAAGAATATGGCGATGGTAGCGGAAAAAGAGTACACGTTTACCTGGGAAGGCGTTGACCGCAAGGGCTCTCGCATAAAAGGCGTCAGTGATGGCCCCAGCGAAGGCTTTATTAAGCTGCAGTTGCGTAAACAGGGGATCAATCCGACCCGAATTCGTAAAAAATCCACTTTGTTCGGCAAGCGAAAAAAGCCGATCACGGGTCAGGATGTTTCGATATTCAGTCGTCAGTTGGCGACGATGATGTCTGCGGGCGTGCCACTGGTTCAGGCTCTCGAAATTGTCGGCCGCGGCCATGCGAATCCGAGCATGGGCGAGATGGTGCTTGGCATCAAAGCCAATATCGAAAACGGCTCGACCCTGGCTGAGAGTCTCGCGAAGTATCCCCGTTATTTTGATGACCTGTTTGTAAACTTGGTCGATGCCGGTGAACGCTCTGGCGCGCTCGATACACTGCTAGATAAGATTGCAACTTATAAAGAAAAAACTGAATCCATCAAGAAAAAGGTTAAAAAAGCGCTGACTTACCCGACGGCGGTACTCGTTGTCGCGTTTATTGTTACCGGTATTCTCTTGTATTTTGTTGTACCTCAATTCAAGAGTTTATTCGAGGGCTTCGGAGCGGACTTGCCAGCTTTTACCAAATTCGTGGTTGCGCTATCGGAATTTATACAGGCTGACTGGTGGATCATTTTGTTTGTTTTGGTTGGAACTTTCTTCGGCCTACGCGAAGCACATATTCGCTCTGAAAAAGTCCGCCGCTTCACTGATCGCCTATTGCTGCGCCTGCCAATCGTCGGAGATATCCTTTACAAGTCTGCCGTGGCCCGCTTCGCCCGCACGCTGTCGACGATGTTTGCCGCTGGCGTGCCGTTAGTGGAAGCAATGGATTCGGTTGCGAAAGCGGCCGGCAATATCATTTTTACTGAAACGATATTTGCGATGCGCGATCAAGTTTCGACCGGGCAGCAGTTGCAGCTGACGATGCAGCAGGCAGGGTTGTTCCCAGCGATGGCGGTGCAAATGGTCGCGATTGGCGAGGAATCAGGCTCGCTTGACCATATGTGCGGAAAGCTGGCCGATTTTTATGAAGAGGAGGTTGACGCGGCAGTCGATAATCTCACCGCCCTGCTTGAACCGATGATCATGGTGGTGTTAGGCACGCTCGTCGGCGGTTTGGTCGTCGCGATGTACCTACCGATCTTCAAACTCGGCCAAGCCATCTAAGCCTTACTCATGCGAGAACTCATCGCGGCGTTTGCCGCCGATCCTTTGTTGCTCGGCGTTGCGGTGACGTTGCTAGGCTTGCTCGTCGGCAGCTTTTTGAATGTCGTGATCCTGCGCCTGCCGGGCATGTTGGAGGCGGATTGGAAGCGGGAATGCCGCTTGTTGCTGGATATTGAACCGCCCGCAGGCGTAGCGGCGGTGCCTTCGCTGACCGCGCCACCGTCGCGCTGCCCGTCTTGCGGCGCGGGCATCAAGCCTTGGCAGAACATCCCAGTGCTGAGTTGGATTTTGCTACGCGGCCGATGCGGTAATTGCAAAACTGCGATTTCGATTCAATACCCGCTGGTCGAACTAGTAAGCGGTATCTTGTCCGCCGTCTGCGTTTGGCGCTTTGGTTGGTCGCAGCAACTCGTCGCTGCGCTGGTGCTGAGTTGGACGCTGATCGCGCTCACTGCAATCGATCTACGCGAACAACTTTTGCCCGACAACATCACGATGCCGCTGTTATGGCTCGGGTTGGCGCTAAGCACTGTTTCGGTTTTTGTCGGCACCAGCGCGAGTATTTGGGGTGCGATTGCGGGCTACTTGAGCCTTTGGATCATCTATCACCTATTCAAGCTGGTTACCGGCAAAGAGGGCATGGGCTACGGCGACTTCAAGCTAATGGCGGTGCTGGGCGCGTGGTTCGGTGGACTGGCGCTGCCGATGGTATTACTGCTGTCGTCGGTTGTCGGCGCCGCGGTCGGCGTCGCGCTGATTCTATTCCGCGGCCACGACCGGAATATCCCAATCCCGTTTGGGCCTTATCTTGCGGGTGCTGGCTGGCTGACGTTGATTTGGGGCGAGCAGCTCAGCAATCTTGTTATTCGGCACTGACACGCGGCATGTCATACACCATCGGCCTGACCGGCGGGGTCGCCAGCGGTAAAAGCTACGCGGCGCAGTTGTTCGCTGAGCTCGGCGTTCCGGTACTGGAAGCTGATGTTGTTGCCCGCATCGTCGTCGAACCCGGTACGCCTGGCTTGGCCGCCATTGTCGCGCGCTACGGCGGTACGGTTTTGCAATCCGACGGCGCTCTGAACCGCCGCGCTCTGCGCGAGATCATCTTTAACGATACCGCCGCACGGCGCGACTTAGAGCAAATCACGCACCCGTTGATTCGCCAATACGTGAATCAATGGCGTGCCACGCAAAGCACGCCGTACTGCGTCTACGCTGCGGCGATTCTGATCGAAGCCGGATTCGATCAAACCGTCGAGCGGGTTCTGGTCATCGACACCCCCGAAGCGGTACAGTTGCGCAGAGTACAGGCGCGTGACGGCATCGACGCCGCGCTGGCGCGGCAGATGATCGCCGCGCAGGCGACACGCGAACGGCGGTTATCGCGTGCCGACGATGTCATCGATAACAAGGACGAAGCCCAAGACCTGCGGACGCAGCTTTTGCGTCTACATAAGTACTATTACAGGCTCGGGCGACCAGCATTCGGCGGGTAGGCGCGACGTTTGCATTTGCTGCAAATTGTGCTGGGCGTCACAATTGAAGAATGATTCGTTTACTAGGGTCCGATGGATCAATCTGCAGACGCTATTTGGTTCGAGCAGCCGCTCAATGAGCGGGTACGGAGTCTGCTGCGCCTAGAATTCCTGTTCGACGAATATCGCCATCACACCGCTGATCTCAGCGCTTGGGGCGTCCGCGGTAGCTTGCGCACGCTGCTGGATATTCTGTCAGTCATCGGCCGCACCGATCTGCGTACCGAACTCATCCGCGACCTTTCCGAGCAACGTAACCTGCTCGGGCGTCTGCGGGCGGGCACCGGTATCGACCCGATCAAGCTCGATACGACGCTCGCTGAAATCAATGCCGCGCTGGCGGCGCTGTACGCCTGCGTTACCCATCCCTCAGCAATCCTGCGCGATAACGAGTTCCTGTTTTCGATCCTCAATCGCAGCTCGATCCCAGGTGGCACCTGTGTTTTCGATCTGCCCGCGTATCACCGCTGGTTAGCCCGACCGCATGCGGATAATTATGCAGACCTCAAACGCTGGTTTGAGCCGCTAGCCGCTTACCGCTTGGCAATTGCGCTTTATCTGCGCCTGCTGCGCGACAGCCGGGTCAGCGTGCCGCACATCGCGTTCGGCGGCGTTTGTCTTTATGTGCCGCAGGGCATTTACTCGCTGCTCCGGGTGCAAATTTCGCCAGAAGCGGATGTATACCCCGAAATTAGCGCCGGCAAGCATCGTTTTTCATTTCGCTTCATGCAACTCGGCGAAGTCGGCGTGCGCAGCGGTCAATCCTCAGACGATGTTCCCTTTCGCCTCCAATGCTGCGTACTGGGGAGCTGATGCGAACCGCCGTCTGCCCGCAATGCGGGGCGCCGTCCAAGCTTGATGCGGGCAATCCGTCGCGCCCATTCTGCAGCGAGCGCTGCAAGCTGCTGGACCTCGGCGCCTGGTTCGACGGCCGGCACGCAATTCCCGCTGCGCCGACGGATGAAGACGGCAACCCCGATACGGAATTAAACGAATAAGCCGGCCGTCGCGGCGACGAAAAGGGTGCCCGGCGATCACCAATAAGCTGAAATCCCGGCGATTCCGCGCGCACCTTGCGCTTGCGCGACTTCGAGGTCTGCTGGCCCCAGACCACCCAAGGCGTACAGCGGCAACGCCTGCGTTTGGCGGATCACGGTGAATCCCGGCCAGCCGATCCCGGCCGCTTCGGGATGGGTCGGCGTCGGCTTAATCGGGCCGAGCACCGCGCAATCCAGACCTAAGCGTTGTGCGGCAGCATATTCCGCCGCTATGTGCACCGAAGCGGCCACTAGATAATCAGGGGGCAAGGGTCGCGCCGTTAGCTGCATCAAGTGCGCACTCGTTGCATGCCAACCGGCGGCGCCCAATTCCTGACACAGCGTCGGCGCCCGATCCAGCATTAGCCGTAAGTCGGCGGCCCGGCAATCCGGCAATATCTCGCGCGCCAGCGCTGCGTATTGCCCGTCAGCGAGGTTCGGCCGTCGCAGCCGCAGCAATGCGCCCTTGGGCAAGGCTGCCAAGCGCGCGCGCAAAAACCTAGCATCCCCGTGCGGCGGGGTAAACACATAATGCGGCGGAAGCCCCAGCGCGCGCAGGATCGGCGCCACCGTTGGCAGCACATCCAGATCGCGAATCTCAGTAGGCAGCCGCCACAGTAATCGCTGCCCCTCTTGCGAGGCCGCTATCCCGCTCCATGCGGTAACCGACCAGCAATCTAAGACGACGTCGCGATCGCTGTACGCGTGTTGGAATCTCAGCAGTGGCGCCGCCTGCTCGACGACGACACCCAGCTCCTCGTGCAGCTCCCGCCGCAGCGCGTCAGGCGCTGTTTCGCCGGGTTCGATTTTCCCGCCAGGAAACTCCCATTTCCCGGCCGCGTACTTACCCGCTGGCCGTTCGGCGAGCAACACTTGCCCCTGGGCATTGATCAACACGCCGCAGGCAACCAAAATCAACGGTCGGGACGTCATTGTGCGTGGGCACTCGACACGCACCGCGCTGCACGCTGACAGCAGTAGCCCCAGCGCTGCATCGCACCTGCCCCACCCGCCGTGACAACCGCGTACTGTGCAGCTTTCATTTCCAGGAATCCCACATGGCTATAGTTTCGCAATATATCGATTACGCTGACGATGGCACCGCGCTGCAAGGCCGCGTGTTTTATGACGACGCCGTGGCCCTGCCGCGCGCGGCGGTCCTTGTCGGCCACCAATGGGGCGGTCGGGATGAATTCGCCGACGGCCAAGCAGAAGCCCTGGCACAGCTGGGCTACGTGGGCTTTGCGCTCGACATGTACGGCACTGGCGTGCGCGGCCATAGCATCCCAGAAAACAGCGCATTAATGGCGCCGTTCATGGAAGACCGCGCGCGCGTCGCACGGCGTACGCAAGCCGCATTGGCAACAGTTAAAGCGCTGCCGCAGGTTGACCCTAACCGTGTTGCGGGAATCGGCTTTTGTTTCGGCGGCTTGTGCCTGCTGGATCTCGCGCGCAGCGGCGCCGATCTGCGCGGCGTGGTCAGCTTTCATGGCTTACTGAAGCCCAGCGGCCTGCCCGCCGCGCCGATCTCCGCGAAGATCTTGGTACTGCACGGCGCCGACGATCCGCTGGCGCCGATCGACGAATTTATCGCGCTGCGCGAAGAATTCACCGCCGCGGGCGCCGACTGGCAAGCGCATATCTACGGCAATGCCAAGCACGCATTCGCGGTGCCGGGCGCAAACGTGCCGGAAATCGGCGTATTGCACAATGCCAACGCTGAACGGCGTTCGAAAGCGAGCATGCGGGCGTTTCTTGAGGAGGTATTGGCCTAAGCGCGCGGCAACGACTCGGCGCGCTGGCAGCGGCGCGCCGCGTTTACGGCACTGGCAACATCGGCCCAGTGCGGGTAATCGTCAGACGCAGGCTTACTACGTCCGATATTCAGCGTTGATCTTGACGTAGTCATAGCTGAAGTCGCAGGTCCAGATCCGCGCTGCGGCATTGCCGCGGCCGAGATCAACGCGGATCGTAAACTCGGGTTTTGCCACCACCGCAGCGCCCAGCGCTTCGTGGTAGTCCGGATGCGGTTCGCCGCCAGCGAGCAGCGGTACGTCGTCGAGCGCGATATCGACTTTCGCCGGATCAAGCCCAACGACCCCAGCCTTGCCGATCGCCATGACGATCCGCCCCCAATTTGCATCGCCAGCGAACATCGCCGTTTTTACCAGCGGCGAGTGCGCGATTGAATACCCGACCAATCGCGCTTCGTCACGTGTCGTCGCGCCGCGGATGTCGATTGTGATGAAGCGTGTTGCACCTTCGCCATCGCGAACAATTGCCTGCGCTAGCTCGATACAAACCGCATTGACCGTATCAGCAATCGCCGCGTAGTCGGGATGCTCGACATCGACGTCAACGCTGCCGACCTGTGCTGTCGCCAGCAACATGCAGGAATCGTTGGTCGAGGTATCACCATCCACTGTCACGCTATTGAACGACGCGGCGGCAGCCTCGCGCAGGCAGCGTTGCGTCGCGGCCGGTGTTAACCGCGCATCGGTGCCGATGAACGCCAACATCGTCGCCATATTCGGGTGAATCATGCCGACGCCTTTGGCGATGCCGGTGACGGTCACCACGCCCTGCGTCGTCTGTACCTGCCGGCTTGCGCCTTTCGATACCGTATCGGTGGTCATGATCGCCCGCGCGGCATCATTCCAGCCGTCTGCAACCAAGGCCGCAGCCGCATTTGGGACTGCCGACACCATGCGCGGCACCGGCAGCCGTTGCCCGATTACGCCGGTTGAAAACGGCAAGACCTGCCCCGGCGTGCAGCCCAGCGCAGCGGCCACCGCGGCAGTGGTCTCGGCGGCATCGGCGAGCCCGCCAGCACCGGTCGCGGCATTGGCGTTTCCCGCATTGATCAGCAGCGCGCGGATGTTCGCCGTCGCTGCAAGCCGTTCGCGGCACATTAAAACCGGCGCGGCACAGAACGCGTTTTGGGTAAATACGCCCGCTGCCCGCGTTTCCGGCGCCAGTTCAACGAGCAGCAAATCCTTGCGCCCTGGCTTCTTGATCGCCGCCTCGGCGCTGCCGAGGCGGATGCCCGCTACCGGCAATAATGGTCCTGGCGCTACGAGATTCACCGCCACAGGCAACGCTCCTAATCGTTCAGCCGGTCAGCTCAGGCTGCCGTGACACTGCTTGTATTTCTTGCCGGAACCGCAGGGGCACGGGTCGTTACGGCCGACTTTCGGCATATCGCGCGTAAACGTGTCGATTGGCTGTCCAGCGCTGGGCGGCGCCAGCGGCCGGCCCTGCCCAATCGGCGGCAATTCCGGGGCTGCCTCCGGCGCGGCGATCGCGTTTTCGGCAGCGGCGTGTTCAAAGTGCATCGGCCGCGCAGCGTTGCGGCGTGCTTCTTCCAGCGCTGCCACTTCTTCTTCGGTCAAAATCTGAATCCGCGCCAAGCGCGAAATTACTTCGTGCTTAAAGCGCGCGAGTAGGTCGTTGAACATCGTAAACGCTTCGCGCTTGTACTCCTGCTTCGGATCCTTCTGGGCGTAGCCGCGCAGATGGATACCAAGGCGCAGGTAGTCCATCGCCGCCAGATGCTCGCGCCAGTAAATATCCAGCACCCGCAACATCGTTTCCTTCTCGAACGGCTCCAACACGTTGGCGCCGATTTTGTCTTTCTTGCCGGCGTAGGTGTCCGCCAATGCTTGGAGAACCTTGGCGCGAATGCCTTTCTCGGTCAGTTCACGATCTTCAACAACCCATTGCCGCAACGGCAAGTCGAGCATGAAATCGCGCTTCAAAGCTTCTTCAAAGCCTTCGAGATTCCACAAGTCTTCCGGCGTCTGCGCCGGCACGAAAGCTTCGGCAACGGCGTTGACGACATCAAGCCGAATCTCGTTGATCATCGGCGTCACAATCGTTGCGCCCATCAACTCATCGCGCAGTTCGTAGATCGCTTTGCGCTGGTCGTTGGCGACGTTGTCGTATTCGAGCAGGTTTTTGCGGATGTCGAAGTTATGCGCTTCAACTTTGCGCTGTGCGGTTTCGATTGCACGCGTCACCATCCGGGCTTCCAGCGCCTCGCCTTCCTGCATGCCGAGCCGCTGCAGCAGCGCCCGCATCCGCGGCGGGGCAAAGATTCGCATCAAAGTGTCGTCGAGCGACAGATAAAAACGCGTCGCGCCGGGATCGCCTTGACGGCCGGAACGGCCGCGCAGCTGATTGTCGATACGCCGCGACTCATGCCGCTCGGAGCCGATCACATACAAACCGCCCGCGGCTTTCACCGCATCGTGCCGTTCCTTCCACGCCGTCCGCGCCGCTTCGCGCGTCGCGACATCGTCTTCGGGAATAACGTGCAATTCGGCTTCGAGACTGCCGCCGAGGACGATGTCGGTGCCGCGGCCGGCCATATTCGTGGCGATTGTCACCGCGCCGGCACGGCCGGCCTGCGCAACGATTTCGGCCTCGCGTTCGTGCTGCTTGGCGTTCAGCACCTCGTGCACGATGCCGTTTTCGGTCAGCAGTTTCGATAGCAGTTCGGAGGTTTCGATGCTCGCGGTACCGACCAAAATCGGCTGATTCCGCGCGTGCACTTCCTGGATGTCTTTGAGTACCGCATCGAACTTGCCTTTCGCGCCGATATAGATCAAATCGCCGCGATCGTCGCGGATCATCGGCCGATTGGTCGGGATCACGACCACTTCCAGGTTGTAAATGCTCTGGAATTCGTAGGCCTCGGTATCGGCCGTACCGGTCATGCCGGAAAGCTTGTTGTAAAGACGGAAATAGTTCTGGAACGTGATCGACGCCAGCGTTTGGCTTTCCTGCTGGATCGCCACGCCTTCTTTCGCTTCAGCGGCTTGATGCAAGCCGTCGGACCAGCGCCGACCGGACATCATGCGGCCGGTGAATTCATCGATGATGATGATCTGGCCGCCGCGGACGATGTACTCAACGTCGCGCTTGTACAGGTGATGCGCACGTAGCAGCGCGTTCAAGTGATGGACGAGCACGATCCGGCTCGCGTCGTACAGGCTTTCATCTTCGCCGAGCAAGCCCGCTTCGCGCAGCAGGTCTTCTACGTGCTCGTGACCGCTTTCGGATAAATGAATTTGCTTCGATTTCTCTTCAACGAAGAAATCGCCCTCGCCTTCTTCCTCCTGCTGCGGCACCAATTGCGGAATCAGCACGTTGAGCTTGCGCCAGAGATCAGGGTCATCGTCGGTCGGCCCGCTGATGATCAACGGCGTGCGCGCTTCGTCGATCAAGATCGAGTCAACTTCGTCGATTACCGCGTAGTTCAGCCCGCGCTGGACTTTCTCGCTGAGCGAGAACGCCATGTTGTCGCGCAGATAATCAAAGCCGAACTCGTTGTTCTGGCCGTAGGTGATGTCAGCCTGATACGCGGCACGCTTTTCCTCGATGCCCTGGCCGGAAACAACGACGCCGACGGTCATGCCGAGGAAGCGGAAAATACGCCCCATCCATTCCGAGTCGCGCCGCGCCAAGTAGTCATTGACGGTCACGACGTGCACGCCCTTGCCGCTCAGTGCGTTCAAATACGTCGGCAGTGTCGCGACCAACGTCTTACCTTCGCCAGTGCGCATTTCGGCAATCTTGCCTTCGTGCAACACGGCGCCGCCGATGAGCTGCACGTCGAAGTGGCGCATGTTCATGACCCGCCGGCCAGCTTCGCGGACAACGGCAAAGGCATCGGCTTGGACGTCGTCCAGCGTTTCGCCTTTCGCAAGCCGCTCGCGCAAAACCACCGTCTGCGCGGCGAGTTCTTCGTCGCTTAAAGCCCGGTATTTCGGCTCCAGCGCGTTGACCGAGACGACAAGACCGTTGAGACGGCTGATGATTCGCTGGTTGCGGCTGCCAAACAAGCGCGCCAGAAGTTTATTAAGCATAGTGTCCAGGATGCAGAACGACCGGGAAGCACAATGCCCCCCGCTCGGGAATAGGCTGCGGATTATGCCTGAGACATGAGGCGGTCGGCCTCGCTTTTCAATAGCCGCCGTCTACCGCTGCGGCGAATCAAGCTGCAGCACGGTCTTTCCAGGCTTAGCGCGAAGCCTGGATATATTGTTCCGGGTTAACGGTATTGCCGTTCAGCAGCACTTCAAAGTGCACATGGGGCCCGGTCGAGCGGCCAGTACTGCCCATTAACGCAATCGCCTGACCTTTCAGCACGCGATCACCAGCTTTCACCAATAGCCGCGAGTTATGGCCATAGCGAGTCACATAACCGTTGCCATGATTGATTTCGATCAGCTCACCATAGCCGTTGCGATCACCGGCATCAATCACAATACCGCTGGCGACAGCCAATACCTGCGAACCTTCCGCCGCTGCGAAATCGATCCCCGGATGACTACTATGCAGGCCCGTAAACGGATCCGTGCGGCCGCCATAGCCCGAGGTAATGTAGCCACCATCAACCGGCCAACCGGACGGCTTAATTTCACGCTGCAGTTTGCTCGCCAGCAATAAATCTTCGAGCACGCGCATCTGTCGCTCGCGGTCGGTCAGCTGCTTTTGCAGGCGATCAAGCGAGCCGATAACGTCATCCAGCACCGCAGGCTGGCCATCGAGTGTCGGCGTTTCCGGGCCGCCGATTGCCGGCGGTTTGTCAAAATTGAACTCTTTAGGGTCGATATTGGCAATTTGCGTCATGCGCGCGCCAGCGGCGTCGAGTCGAATGACGTAGGCCTGTAGTTGCGCGATGCGCCGGGCCAGCGCGTGTGAATCTTCCTCAGCCTGCTTACGTGCTGCGCCCAATTCCTTGCGCTGAACATCAAACTCGTTTGCCCAGGCGCCGACGACCCGCGTCGGCAATAAGCCGCGCGTCGGTTGCAAACTCAAACCCGCGTAAAACACCAGCGCGAGCACCGCGACGCTAGCCGCTGCAAATGGCAGCCAGCTCAGCAGGTGCCGTGCGTCGAGACGCAGACGCCATGTCCGGCCACGACTGTGGCTAACCAAGATAATATCCATCTGCCAGTCATCCACGAAAATTGCGACGAGAAATCCCTATGGACGCAGACGCAAAAAACGTCGGCGCACACCTCGAACTACCAGACTCTCCCGTTGGTGAGTTACTCCGCCGTGCCCGCTGGCTGGCCGAGATCGATCAAATCTTCCGTGACTGGGTACCGGCGCCGATCGCACGCGCGATGCGGGTTGCCAATTTCCGCGACGGGATTATCGTTATTTACGTCGACTCCGCCGCTGCCCTGACCCAACTCCGTTACTCCGAGCAAGAATTACTCCAAGTTCTGACACAGCGCCTGAAACTGCCGTGTAAGAAACTCGAAATAAAAATCAAAGGCGTACCGCCTCGCAGCCCTTCGGCCCGAGTCTAAGCGGGGTTTTGACTACAGCGCAACCCCGTGTCAGGCCAAAACGGGCGTGGCCTGCGGGTAAAAAGCCGGCGCAGCGGCGGCTTTGTCGTCAACCACAATCAGCTCCCAAGCCGCTTCATCCGCTAATAAAGCACGGGCCAGCAGGTTGTTTAGAGCGTGGCCGGATTTGAATGCGGTGTAGGCGGCAACCAACGGATGGCCGAGTAGATAGAGATCGCCGACCGCGTCGAGAATCTTGTGCCGGACAAATTCGTCGTCGTACCGAAGGCCGTCGTGATTGAGCACGCGAAACTCGTCGACGGCAACGGCATTTTCGAGGCTGGCGCCAAGCGCCAAGCGCCTTGAACGCAAGTATTCGAACTCGCGCATAAAGCCGAATGTTCGCGCTCGGCTCACTTCGCGGATGTAGGTGGTCGTCGAAAAATCGACGGTCGCGCTTTGCGCAGTCGACTTCAACAACGGGTGATCAAAATCGATGTTGAACGTCAGCCGAAAACCGTCGTGCGGTTCCAGACGCGCCCACTTATCGCCATCCTGCACTTGCACCGGATGCTTGAGCCGCAGAAACCGACGCGGCCCTTCTTGCTCGACGATCCCAGCCGACTGGATCAAAAACACGAACGGCCCGGAGCTGCCGTCCATGATCGGCACTTCGGCCGCTGAAAGTTCGACGATGCAGTTGTCGATCCCGAGGCCGGCAAACGCCGACATCAAGTGCTCAACCGTGGCGACCTTCGTATCGTTATCGATCAGATTACTGCTGAGCGTCGTTTCCCGAACCGCATCGACCTGCGCTCGAACTTCCCGCGGCGGATTTAAGTCCACCCGGCGGAAGACAATCCCGCTATCGACTTTCGCCGGCAGCAGTGACATGTAGACCTTCTGGCCACTGTGTAAGCCGATGCCGCTCGCGCGTACCGGGGTCTTCAGAGTTCGTTGCCGGATCATAATTTTTGGGGCCTTGATGACTCGTTAATAGAACAATAACGAGTAGGTATGTCGATACGCTGACAGTTACGACTCGAATTTTATCATGGAGTTCCGCGGCCCCTGGTTCGATACCGTACGCTAGCGTTCAGTCCGCCTGCGCCCGCAGGAAAGCCGGGATATCAAGCAGTTCCTCGTTGTAGTCGAGCGCCGAAAGCGCGGGCGCAATGCTCGGTCGCGTATTGCGCACCGGCGCCGTGCTGGGTTCGGCATCGCGTGCCCGGGCCGGCCACGCCGATGGCTGCCGCAACGGTGCGACAACACCCGGATTCGGCACGCCAAAACCCAGTGCACTGGGCAAGCCACTCGGCAGAGAGCCAACGCCTTGGCGCGCGCGCGGTGCCACTTCCGGATGCGCCGCCAGCGCCGCTCGCGTGCTTTCGAGGCCGGTCGCGACCACGGTTACGCGCAGTTCCGCGCCAAGATTGGGATCGAACGAGGTACCGCACTTCATATCGACTTCCGCCGATGCGATTTCGTTGATGCGTTCGTTGATCAATTCCAGCTCGTCCAACGTCAGGCTATCGTCGCTGGTGATGTTGACGAGGATGCCGCGCGCACCGGTCAGTTCGAGGTCATCGAGCAAGGGGCTGGACAACGCCGCTTCAACGGCTTTCTTGGCGCGGTCGTCGCCGGTTGCCGAGCCAACACCCATCATCGCCATGCCGCGGTTGGTCATAACCGTTTTCACGTCGGCAAAGTCAACGTTCATCATGCCCGGCCGGGTGATCAAGTCGGAAATGCCCTGCACGGCGTTTTGCAGCACGTCGTTCGCGGCTTTGAAGCCGGACAACAACGTGATCGCGCCGCCGAGCACCAGCCGCAGCTTTTCGTTCGGAATCAGAATCAGCGAATCGACGTGCTGCTGCAATTCGCGAATGCCTTCAAGCGCAATCGACATCCGCTTCTTGCCTTCGTGCGGGAACGGCTTCGTCACGACCGCGACCGTCAAGATGCCCAGTTCGCGCGCGATCTCGGCGATCACCGGCGCCGCGCCAGTACCTGTACCGCCACCCATGCCGGCGGTGATGAACAGCAAATCGGTGCCTTCGAGCATTTCGCGAATGCGGTCGCGATCTTCTTCCGCCGCCTCACGGCCGACTTTCGGATTCGAACCGGCGCCGAGGCCGCGCGTTACTTCAGAACCGAGTTGGAGTTGCAGCGTCGGCAAGCACTTTTCGAGATGATCCCGATCGGTGTTGGCGCTGATGAACTCGACGCCTTGGATATTCGCCGCCGCCATCTGATTCACGGTGTTGCAGCCGCCGCCGCCGACGCCGATGACGCGGATTACGGCGCGCTTGCTGGTGCCGTCCACCAGCTCAAACATCTCTGAAACCACCTTGCTTCCGACCATGTGAATGTCCTCCAGCCGTTAATTAACGACAACTCAACTTGAATTTGATACCTGACTGAACGCGACTAAAAATTGCCTTTCAGCCAACCCTGAATCTTTCCTAACCACTGCCCAGAGCCACCGCTGGAACCGCGCCGATTACCAAAAGCCGGCCGCTGCTGGCGCGCAAAAAGCAGCAAGCCAACGCCGGTTGCAAACGCTGGTGAACGCGTGACTTCCTCAATGCCTTCCACTTGATGCGGCAAGCCGAGGCGCACCGCGACTTCCAACACCTCTTCCGCCAATTCCAAAATTCCCGGCGTCTGCGCAACGCCGCCGGTAAGAACGACGCCGCCCGCGATCAGGTCGTAAACATCAGCCCGGTGCAGCTCCTTGCGGACATACCGGAATAGCTCTTCGAAACGCGGCCGCATCACTTCGGCCAACATCTGCCGCGACAAATGTCGGGTTGGTGATTCACCGACGCCGGGCACGTCGATCGGCGCGTCATGCGCCACCAATTCCGGCAGCGCGCAGCCATAGCGCAGCTTGATTTGCTCGGCGTATTGGGCCGGCGTCCGGAACGCAACTGCGATATCGCTAGTCACCAGATCGCCGGCGATCGGAATCACCGCCGTGTGGCGGATCGAGCCGCCTTTATAGACCGCGATATCGCAGGTGCCGCCGCCGATATCGACGACGCAAACGCCGAGATCGCGCTCATCGGCCGATAGCACGGCGTCGGACGATGCCAAGTGCTGCAGCACCAGCTTTTCTACCGTCAGCCCGCAGCGCTCAACGCATTTGTAGAGATTCTGCGCCGCGCTCAAAGTGCCGGTAACCATGTGCACTTTGGCTTCGAGGCGGACGCCGCTCATGCCGATCGGGTCCTGAATGCCTTCCTGGCCGTCAACGACGTATTCCTGCGGTACGACGTGCAAAATTTGCTGATCCGCCGGGATCGCCATTGCGCTCGCCGCTTCGATCACGGCATCGACATCGCGTGCGGTGATTTCGCGATGCCGAATCGGCACCACGCCGACTGAATTCAAACTACGAATGTGCGTACCGGTAATGCCCACGTGAGCAGCACGCACGCGGCAGTTCGCCATCAGCTCCGCCGCTTCCACGGCGCGCCGGATCGACTCCACTGTGTGCTCGATATTGACGACGACGCCCTTCTTCAAGCCGCGCGTCGGCGCCACGCCGAGGCCGACGACTTGCACCTGCCCGGCCGGCCCGACTTCGCCAATCATCGCCGCAACTTTCGATGTACCGACGTCCAAGCTGACCAAATATTCCGTGTTGTTGCGTCTACTCATGCTTCTTATCCTCTGCAGCAACGGGGGGCGTCCGGGCCGGATCGCCGCCGACTTCGGGCTTCGTTGCTGCCGTGCTCACCGGCACCGCCGCGCGTTCGACGCAGGCGGCAGCGGCGGCTTTCTGTCGGTCGGTCCGGGCGGCGCGAAGCGCGCTTTCGCAGGCGCCACCGTCGATCCAGCCAACAGAGAATCCGTTCGAATAACGAAGATCGATGTAGGCGATCCGGCTCAGCTGATCGGCCATTGCGCGGCTTACCGCGCCCAACAATAAATCGGTTTTTTTCAGCGACTCGCCCTGCCCCAGGCGCAGCTCGATGCCGCGCGCAGTCGCCAGCCGCCATTCGCCGCGGGCATCGACACTTAAGCCGCTCGGCACGAATGCACTCGCGCCGAGTACTTCACGCAGACGCTGGAATGTCACCGCCGCTTCTGCTTCCCGGCCGGCCGGCGCCGAGAGCTGCGGCAAATCCGCCGATAACGCATCCACAGCCGGCGTAAACACGCGGCTTTCGGTATCGATTAACTGCGTCTGGCCCCAGCGCGCATACGGCACGCGCTCAACAACGCGGATCGCGATGCGGTCCGGCCAGATGCGGCTGATGCGCGCGTGCGCAACCCAGGGTAGGGCCTCGATCCGCGCCCGTAGCGCGGTCAGATCAACCTCGAACAAGCGCACATTCTGCAACGCCGCTGCCGCGGCAATCTGCTCGGCGCTGAGCTTGTGCAGCGCGCCGTCAACGCGCAGCCCCCGTACCGGCTGATCGAAATACGGCCGCAAGGTATTCACCAACACCGCCGCCAGCAGCACGATTACGGCGCTGATCAACAGCGGCAGCGCGGCGCGCGGCAAGCGCGGGGCAGGCTCGTTCATGGCCATCGCGCGTGCGCTCACAGCACCGGCTCCACGCCGGGCAAAGTGGTTTCAAGAATCGCCCAGCACAGCGCGTCGTAGTCAATGCCGACGGCGCGCGCCGCCATCGGCACCAAACTGTGCGACGTCATGCCCGGCAACGTGTTGATCTCTAATAGCCACGGCCGGCTTTCGGCATCGAGCATGAAGTCGACACGACCCCAACCACGGCCGCCGATCGCTTCAAACGCGGCGACGCACATCGTCTGCAGCTCGACGCTCAGCGCCGCTGGCAAATCGGCCGGGCAGTGATAGCGCGTGTCATCGCTGATGTACTTCGCGTGGTAATCATAAAACTCGGATGCCGGCACGATTTGAATCAGCGGCAGCGGCTCGCCGTCGAGGATCGCGCAGGTGTATTCCCCGGCCGGCACAAAACGCTCGGCCATCACCACCCGCCCCGGGCCGCGCGCGTCGTGCAGCGCCTGCGGCAGTTGCGCCGGCGTTTTTACCTTGGTCACGCCGACGCTGGAGCCATCGGCCGCGGGTTTGATGATGAATGGATAGCCAAACGCGTTTGCTGCTGCTTCGGCGTCAGCCAACGTTTTCAGCACGCGATAGTCAGGCGTTGGTAAACCTTCCGCGCGCCAAATGCGCTTGGTCCGCAGCTTGTCCATCGCCAACGCCGATGCCAACACGCCGCAGCCAGGATACGGAATACCGTGCAGATCAAGTACCGCTTGCACCGTGCCGTCTTCGCCGCCGGTGCCGTGCAGCACGCTAAACACCCGATCAAAGCCTTGCTCGTGCAAGCGCAAAATGGCTTCGCGGTCAGCATCGATGGCCGTGACATCAACGCCACTGCGTTGCAGCGCTGCGACCACGCCCTGGCCGCTCCATAGCGAAACTTCGCGCTCCGCCGACCAGCCGCCGTAGAGCACGCCGACTTTGCCGAAGTCTTTGGGGTTGTGTGTACGCTTACGCATGGGGCTCACCTACAGCGCTTGCGAACGCGCCGACCACTTTAACTTCCGGGTGCAACGCGATGCCCGTCTGCGCGTTCACGGTCATACGGATATGTTCGATCAAGGTTTCGACATCGGCCGCGCTGGCACCGGCCTCGGTCAAGATGAAATTTGCGTGCTGCTCCGAAACCACGGCGCCGCCGATGCGCTGGCCTTTCAAACCGCAGCTTTCGATCAGGCGCGCGGCGTAGTCGCCGGGCGGGTTGCGGAACGTGCTACCGGCGCTGGGCTTGCCAACCGGCTGCGTCGCTTTGCGCTTTGCCAAAGCCACGCGCGTCGCGGCAGCGTGGCTGCCGTCTTCGTCCGGCGTCAGTAGGAAACGCGCGCCGATAAAGCCGAGGAAATCGTCCTGCGGCGTAACGCTGCGATAGCCAACAGCAAATGCTGTCGGCGGCAGCCAGGCGCAGCGACCATCGCGAAAGACGACTTCAACCGCCTCGACGACCGCCCAAGTCTCGCCGCCCCAGGCGCCCGCATTCATCGCCAACGCACCACCGACGCTGCCCGGAATCCCCGCCATAAAACCAAGCCCAGCCAAATTTGCCCGCTCAGCGAATTTCGCCAGTCGTGCGCAATGCACGCCGGCTTCAGCATGCAGCCACGTGTTCGGCGCCGCCGCACCGGGGTCGATCCGCAGCGCATCAAGCGCCCCGTGCAACGCGATCACCGTGCCGCGGAAACCGCCGTCGCGCACCAGCAAATTACTGCCGAGGCCCAACCACAGCACCGGCTCACTGGGCGGCAATTGGCGCACAAACGCGAGCAAGTCATCCCGGTCGGCGGGCTCGTAATAACGATCAGCCGGCCCGCCGACGCGCCAGCTAGTGTGGCGCGCCAACGGCTCGTCGCGGCGCAAATTGCCGCGCAAGGCGCTTGGCTTCGGCTCGGCCATCACGACGCCGCTCCCGCTGCCAACAGCGCCGGCAGCCCGCCGATATCGCCGGCGCCGAGCGTCAGCAGCACATCGTTGTCGCGCAACATGCCGGCCAGCGCCAGTGGTGCATCGGCGACGACGTTGACGAACACCGGCTCAACCCGGCCGCGAGCGCGGATGCCGCGCGCCAAGGCTCGGCCATCAGCGTCCGGCAACGGCGTTTCACCGGCGGCGTAAACCTCGGTCAGCAACAGCGCATCGGTCTCCGATAGTACGGCGCAGAAATCGTCGAATAGATCGCGGGTCCGGCTGTAGCGGTGCGGCTGGAATGCAACAACCAGACGCTGGCCGGGATAGGCGCCGCGAATCGCAGAGAACGTTGCCGCCAGTTCGCGCGGGTGATGGCCGTAGTCATCGACGACGCTGACGCGCGCCGCACCAATCTGCACGGTGCCATGCGATTCACAACGCCGGCCAACGCCCTGGAATTCGCGCAGCGCTTTGCGAATCGCATCGAAACCGACGCCGAGCTCGCGCGCGATGACAATCGCCGCCAGCGCATTCAGCACGTTGTGCCGGCCCGGCAACGCCAGTTGTATTGGTTCGCGGCCGCCGTCCGGCAACAACACGGTGAAGTTCGAGCCGGCGGCGTCAAAGCGGATATCCGTCGCACGCAGATCAGCGGCGGCGTCAATACCGTACGTGATGACCGGACGGCCGATTTCATCGATCACTCCGCGTACTTGGGCGTCGTCCGCGCAGAGCACGGCCAGCCCATAAAACGGTAGGCGCTGTAGGAATTCGATAAACGCGGAGCGCAGCTGCTGGAAGTCACCGTGATAGGTTTCGAGATGGTCGGCGTCGATATTCGTGACCACCGAAATCATCGGCGCCAAGTGCAGGAACGAGGCATCGCTCTCATCGGCCTCGGCGACGAGATACGAGCCACTGCCGAGCCGCGCATTCGTACCGGCGCTTTTCAGCCGGCCGCCGATCACGTACGTCGGATCCAGCCCGCCTTCGGCGAGCACGCTGGCGACGAGGCTAGTCGTTGTCGTTTTGCCGTGGGTGCCGGCGATCGCCACGCCGTAACGGAAGCGCATCAATTCGGCCAACATCTCGGCCCGACGCACCACCGGAATCCGCGCTGCGCGCGCCGCGCTCAGCTCGGGGTTGTCGGCTTTGATGGCGGTCGAGACGACGACAACATCGGCGTCGTCAATGCGGCTGGCGTCGTGGCCATAGGCGATGTTGGCGCCAAGCCCGATCAAGCGCCGCGTCGCCGCGCTTTCTTTCAGGTCCGAGCCGGAAACCGCATAGCCGAGGTTCAACAATACTTCAGCGATGCCGGCCATGCCGGAGCCGCCGATGCCGAGCAAGTGGATGCGCCGCACGCGCCGCATCGGCACCTGCGCCAGCGGTAAAGCGTGGCCGGAATTCATCATGCGCGGGCTCCGGCTTCGAGGCAGAGATCGGCGATGCGTTCGTCGGCGGCGACCCAGGCCGCGGCACGCGCGGCGCTGGCCATCGTCGCCAAGTCACGCCGATGGCCAAACAAACCGCGCAGCAAGTCGGCCAGTGTGTCTGGCGTCAATGTGGCTTCGGGGACCATCAGTGCGGCGCCGGCATCGACCAAATACTGGCCGTTGCGGGTTTGGTGATCGTCGACAGCGTGCGGAAACGGGATCAGCAGCGCGGCGCAGCCGGCGGCGGCGAGCTCGGCAACCGTTGAGGCACCGGCGCGACAAACTACCAGGTCAGCCCAGGCGTAAGCGCTGGGCATATCGTCGATGAACGGCAGCACTTCGGCCGCAACGCCGTGGCGCGCGTAGGCTGCCTGCGCGACATCGAGCGTGCGCCCAGCTTGGTGGCGCACTTGCGGCCGAACGTCCGCGGGCAGCAGCGCCAGCGCTGCCGGCACCATTTCGTTCAAAGCCCGCGCGCCCTGGCTGCCACCGAGTACCAGCAAGCGCGGCGCCAAGCTTTCATGCTCGGCGTAGCGCTGGCGCGGCGGCGGCAATTCGGCGAAGCCGGCACGCACTGGATTTCCGACCGTGCGTGCGCCGGCGAAGGTATTCGGAAACGCTTCGAGCACAACGTTTGCGATCCGCGCCAGCAGGCGATTGGTTAATCCCGGCGCGGCGTTTTGCTCGTGGATCAGCAACGGCCGGCGCGTCAGCCACGCCGCTAAGCCGCCGGGACCAGAGGCGAAGCCGCCCATGCCAAGCACCAACTGCGGCCGCTGGCGGCGCAAAATCGCGATCGCCTCGAACACCGCACGGCACAGCAGCAGCGGTGCCGTCAGCATTTTGAGCAGGCCTTTGCCGCGCAGGCCGGTCACGCGGACGAACTCAATCGCAATGCCGTGCGTCGGCACCACGCGGGCCTCGAAGCTATTCGGCGCGCCCATCCAGACCACGCTGTGGCCACGGCGCTGCAGCACTTTTGCAACGGCGAGCGCAGGAAAAACGTGGCCACCGGTGCCACCTGCAGCGATCAATATTTTCATGCGCGCACCCCAGGATGGCCGGCCTGCAGCAGGCGGTTTTCGTGATCGACGCGCAGAATCAGCGCCAGCATCACGCAGGCGGTGATCAAGCTGGAACCGCCGTAGCTAATAAACGGCAAGGTCAGGCCTTTGGTCGGCAACAGCCCCATATTCACGGCCATGTTGATGACCGCTTGCAGTCCCAACCAGCCGGACAAGCCGTAGCAGAGGTAGGCTTTAAACAAGCAGTTCAGATTTTCCGCGACCTGGCCGATTTTGAAGCCGCGCCAAACGACCACGCCGAACAGCGCCAGCAATACGGCGACGCCGGCCAAGCCGAACTCCTCAGCGAGAATCGCGAAGATGAAGTCGGTGTGCATTTCCGGCAGGTACAGCAGTTTTTGCACGCTGTTGCCGAGCCCGACACCGAACCACTCGCCGCGCCCGACGGCGATTAGCGACTGGGTTAGCTGCCAGCCCGAGGCCTGGGCGTCGGCCCAGGGATTGGTGAACGTCAGCAAGCGGCGCATGCGATAAGCTGCAGTGACAATCAATATCGCCAGACCGCCGCTGACGATGCCAAGCATCGCACCGAGATAGTCCAAACGCGCGCCGCCGAGGAACAGCATCAGCAGCGCCACCGCCATCAAAATCGCGGTTGCGCCGAAATCCGGTTCGATCAGCAGCAGCAGGCTGATCAAGGCCAGCGGCAAGAACGGAATCGCCAAGCCTTTCAAACTATTCTGCAATGACGCTTGGCGGCGCACGATGTAGCCGGCCAAATACAAAATCGCCGCCAGACGTGCGGGCTCCGAGGCCTGCAAGCGAAACAAGCCAAAGTCCAACCAGCGCCGGGCATGATTTACTTTCACGCCGACGCCCGGCACCAGCACCATGACCAGCAGAAACAGCGCGAACATCAGCAACAGCGGCCCGCTGCTTTCCCAGCTGCGCATCGGCACCACGAATGCAGCGGCGGCGAACGCCGCGCCGATTGCAACAAAGATCACTTGCCGCTCGAAGAAATAAAGCGTCGAGCCCGCCATTTTTTCGCCGACCGCGACCGATGCCGACGCCACCATGATCAAACCCCAGCCGAGCAACACGGCCACCGCCAGACACAGCGGCACGTCCAGGCCGTAGCGCGCCAGCGGCAGACTGAGCGATACATTGGGCGCAGGGCGAACTTGTGCGGTCATGCCGTCACCGCCGAGGGCAGCGCCCGCACCAAGTCGCGGAAGCGCGCGCCGCGTTCTTCGTAGTTCTTGAATTGGTCCAGGCTGGCGCAAGCTGGCGAGAGCAGCACGCGGTCGCCGTGTTGCGCTGTGGCGTAGGCCACCTGCACCGCCGCTGCAAGATCGGCGACGCGCTGCACCGGCACGGCCGTGCCGAGGTCGCGTTCGATGCGTTCGGCATCTTCACCGAACAACACCGCCAGCCGCGCTTTTGCTGCCAGCGGCGTGCGTAGTGCGGAGAAATCCTGACCTTTGCCCTGGCCGCCGCCGATCCAAACCAGCGGTCCGGTCAAGCCTTGCAGTGCTGCCAACGAGGCGCCGACGTTGGTGCCTTTGGAATCGTTAATCCAGCTGACGCCATCAAGATCAGCCACCCATTCGCAGCGATGCGCCAATCCTGGGAAGCCGTATAGGCCTTTGAAAATCGCTGCCTCACCGATGCCGGCGGCGCGCGCCAAGGCAAACGCGGCCAGCGCATTGGCGGCGTTGTGGGCGCCTTCTATTTTCAAGCTCGAAACGGGGAACAGCGGCGTTTCGCCGCGCGCCGCCCAAGTTTCGTCTTCGTGCTGAATTAGGCCGTATTGGTCTTCTTCCGGCGCGTCGAGGCCGAAGCTGACTCGGCTCGAAGCCTGCTCGCTGCCGGTTAGCGTCGCGGGGTCATCGCGATTCACAACCGCGATTTCGGCGTTCGCGTAAATCCGTGCTTTCGCCGCGATGTAGCCGGCCAGCGTGCCGTGACGATCAAGATGATCGGCTGAGATGTTCAGCATCGTCGCCGCGCGCAGCGGCAGCCGCTCGGTTGTCTCTAATTGGAAACTGGAAAGTTCCAATACATAGAGCTGTACCGCGGGATTGAGTAAATCCAATGCCGGCGTGCCGAAGTTGCCGCCGACCGCGACGTTGAGTCCTGCCGCTTCGGCGATGGCGCCGAGCAGCGCTGTCACCGTACTTTTGCCGTTGCTGCCAGTGATGCCGATGACCGGCGCGCCGCCAAGGCGCGCGAGCGCCCGTGCAAACAGCTCAATATCACCGAACATCGGCACACCGGCCGCGATGACGGCGGCGATGAACGGGTCCGCCAGCGGCACCCCAGGCGATACCACGGCCAAGTCAAAAGCGGCGAGCGCAGCGGTCGCAGCAAAGCCGCCGAGCCGGAAATCCGCGCTCGGCAAGGCCGCCTGCAGCTCGGCGATTCCGGGCGGCGTGGCGCGGGAATCGGTCAGCGTCAATCGGGCGCCTTCGCGCGCCAGATGCCGCGCGGCCGACGCCCCGCTCTTGCCGAGGCCGATCACCAACACGTCTTTGCCGTAGTAGGCGCCGGCCATCACCGCACCTTCAACGACGACAGGCCGATCAAGACTAAGATCAACGTCACGATCCAGAATCGGACGATGATCTTCGGCTCCGGCCAGCCTTTCATTTCGTAGTGATGGTGCAGCGGCGCCATGCGGAAAATGCGCTTGCCGCCGCTGTATTTGAAGTACCCGACTTGCAGCGCCACCGATAAGGTTTCGGCAACAAACACGCCGCCCATGATCGCGAGCACAATTTCCTGCCGCACCAACACCGCGACGATACCCAGCGCGGCGCCGAGCGCCAGTGCGCCGACATCGCCCATGAATACCTGCGCCGGATAAGCGTTAAACCACAGGAAGCCGAGGCCGGCGCCGGCAATCGCAGTGCAAAACACCGCCAACTCGCCGACGCCTTGTATCGACGGAATACCGAGATACGCGGCGATCTTGACGTTGCCGGTGGCGTAGGCAAACACCGCCAGCGCCGAGGCGACGAGCACCGTTGGCATGATCGCAAGACCATCGAGGCCGTCGGTAAAATTCACCGCGTTGCTGCTGCCGACGATGACCAGATACGTCCACGGAATGAAGAACAGGCCGAGCGGAATCGATACGTCTTTCAGAAACGGTACGATCAACGCGGTTTGGATCGTGTCGTGACCGCCGAATACGCCGAGCCAGTGCGTGCCGGTGCTCGGGCTCGTCACATACACCAGCACCGACACCAAGCCGCCGGCCAACGACAGCCAGAAATATTTCTGCGCTGGGCTCAGGCCTTTCGGCGTCTTGCGCTTAATTTTTAGATAATCGTCAAAGAAACCGACGACGCCGAACGCCAGCGTCACGAGCAGCGCGAACCAGACAAAACGATTACGCAGATCGGCCCAGGCCAGCGTCGCAACCGTGATCGCGGCGAGGATCATCGCGCCGCCCATCGTCGGCGTCCCGGTTTTCTTCAAATGCGACTGCGGACCGTCGTCGCGCACGACCTGCCCGAACTTCAGCACCTGCAGGCGGCGAATGATCAGCGGCCCGAACAGGAAGCAGAAAATCAGCGAGGTCAGCACGCCGAGAATCGCGCGGAACGTGAGATAGCCGAATAGATTGAAACCACTGACGTAGTGGCGCAGGTATTCGGCGAGCGCGTACAACATTAATGCGCCTCCTGGGCGGTGCTGCCTGTCAACGCAGCGACAACCCGTTCCATTCGGGCGCCGCGCGAACCTTTTACGAGAACCGTCACCTGCGGTCCCAAATCATCACGCACAGCAGCAACGAGATCGTCGATGGCGTCGAACGCCTCAGCGCGAGCGCCGAAACCGGCGGCGGCGTGCTGCGCCAGTGAACCGAGCGTGTATAGCCGTTCGATACCGAACGCCCGCGCAGCGCGGCCGGCCTCTTCGTGCAGCATCGGGGCATCGGCGCCGAGTTCGCGCATCTCGCCGAGCACCAAGCGGCGTTCGCCCGGCAAGCCGGCGAGGAGATCCAAGGCGGCGCGTAACGAGGTTGGATTGGCGTTGTAGCTGTCGTCGAGCAAGCGCGCGCCTTCCGGGGTTTGCAACCAATTCAAACGGCCGGCGACCGGCGCCACGCGCGCCAAGCCGGCGGCGATGGTCTCAACATCCAAGCCGAGCGCAACCCCGGCCGCAGCGGCGGCGAGCGCATTGGCGACGTTATGCCGCCCCGGCAGCGGCAGCTCGACCCGGCAGCTGCCGTCCGGCGCCTGCAGCGTGAACGCGGTCGCGACCGGGCCGTGCTCGGGGATGCCGACACAATCAAGCGCACGGACATCGGCGCCGTCGGCAAAGCCAAAACTCAGCACATTGGCCTTCGCGGCCAGCTCGCGCCACAACGGTGCGTAAGCATCATCGGCATTGATGATGGCGATGCCCGGCGCGTGCAGCGCGGCAAACAGCTCACCCTTGGCGCGCGCGACGCCGGCGCGCGAACCGAAACCTTCCAGATGCGCATCGCCGGCCTGGGTGACGATGCCGATATCCGGCCGCGCCAGCTGCGCCAACAACGCGATTTCACCGGCGTGATTCGCCCCCATCTCGATCACCGCAGTGCGGTGCTCGGTGCGCAGGCGCAGCAGCGTCAGCGGCACGCCGATGTGATTGTTCAAATTGCCTTCGGTTGCGAGCACGGGGCCGCGCGCCGCGAGCACGGCGACGAGCATCTGCTTGGTCGTGGTCTTGCCGCTGCTGCCGGTAACGGCGACCACCGGCAGGTCGAAGTCGCGGCGCCAACTCGCGGCGTACGCCTGCAAAGCCGACAACGTATCGTCGCTATCGTCCGGCAACAGGATTTGCGGCCCGCCGCCTTCGACGTAGCGCGCAACCAAGGCGCCGGCGGCACCGAGGCTCGCCGCTTTGGCAACGTAGTTGTGGCCGTCGAAATTTTCGCCGGCCAATGCGATAAATAAATCGCCACGGCGCAGCTGGCGACTATCGCTGACCACGCGCTGAAACGGCGCGTCGGGGCCGTGCAAGATCCCACCGACGCGCAGCGCGACGTCCGACAAGCGCTCCATACCGAGCATTGCGTTCATGGCCGCGGCACCAAGCCGAGCAGCCCGGCGACATAGGCGCGATCGGAAAAATCCCGGCGCTCGCTACCGTAAATCTGATAATCCTCATGGCCTTTGCCGGCGATCACCACGATGTCGCCGGCCTTTGCCAGCTCGACCGCGGTGGCGATTGCGCGCGGCCGCTCGTGAATCACGCGGCCCTCGACGCCGACCGGCAAGCCGGCTTGAATTTCACGGACGATCGCGGCGGGATCTTCACTGCGCGGGTTATCGTCGGTGACGATAAACAGATCCGCGCCGGCCGCAGCCGCGGCGCCCATCAACGGCCGCTTGCCGCGATCGCGATCACCGCCGCAGCCGAAAACGCAGATCAACCGACCCGTGACATGTGGCCGTAACGCCGCCAGTACCAGTGTCAGCGCCTGCGGCGTATGGGCGTAGTCGACAACCACCAACGGCCCGCCTTCGGCACGCTGGAAACCTTCAACACGGCCCGGCACTGTCGCCGACTGCGCCAACGCCGCAACTGCTGCGTCCAGCGGTGTGCCCTGCACCAGCAACACCGCCAGCGCGGCGAGCAGGTTGTAAGCATTGAAACGGCCGAATAAACGGCTCGCGAATTCAGCCTTGCCCCAGCTCGTCGCCAACTGCATCTGCAAACCGGCCGGATGCAGCGTTAGGCGCTCGGCGCGGACATAGCGCCCAGCCGTCGGTGGCGGCGCATCGACGCTGTAGGCGACCGTTGCTGGTGACGCCGCTTCCGCCGCCAGTTCGGCGAGCCAGCGCTGGCCGTGTGCGTCGTCAGCGTTCAGCACTGCAGACCGCAAACCGGGCAGCGCAAACAAGCGGCGTTTGGCGGCGGCGTAGTGTTCAACGCTACCGTGATAATCGAGATGATCGCGGCCGACGTTGGTCAGCACCGCCGCGTCGAATTCGACGCCGGCGACGCGTTGTTGATCCAGCGCGTGCGACGACACTTCCATCGCGCAGGCGCGGGCGCCGCTATCCCGCTGCGCCGCCAACAACGCTTGCAGGCGCACCGGATCCGGCGTCGTCAGCGCGGCGGCGGCGAGCGCACCGAGACGGCCGTAACCGAGCGTGCCGAAATAAGCACATGGTGTTGCGAGGCGATCCAGCGCTTGCGCGATCAAATGCGCGGTCGACGTCTTGCCGTCGGTCCCGGTGATGCCGACGGTGTAGAGCGCGCGGCTCGGATGCTTCCAGAACCGTGCGGCGATGTCGCCCGCCTTCCGCGCCAAGTCATCAACCGCGATCGCCGGCACCGGCAGCACCGGCGCGGCAACGCCTTCGGCTAGCTCCCAGGCCACGGCAGCAGCGCCGCGCTGCAACGCTTGCGCAACGTGCGCTAGACCGTGCTGAACATGGCCGCGCACCGCGAGGAATAAGCTACCCGGCGCAACCTGCCGACTATCGAGCGCGACGCCAGTTACCGCCAGCTCGGGCGGCGCTTCGGCGTAGCCTTCGAGCAAGGCCGACAACGGCCGCGTGTTCAGCGCGCCGTTCAACGCACGCCTCCGCCAGCCAGCGCAACCGCCGCAGGCGCGGGCGGATTTTGCCAAGCCTGCACGTCATCCGGCTGCATCTGCAGCAGCCGTGCTGCGCCACCCAGCACGCGCGCGAACACCGGCGCCGAAACATAGCCGCCGAAATATTCGCCGGCGCCCGGCTCGTCGATCATGACCAAACCGACCAGCTGCGGCCGCTCGGCCGGAATCATGCCGATAAACACCGACTGATGGCTGCCTTCGAGATAGCCACCTTTACCGTTCTTTTTTACGGTGCCGGTCTTGCCCGCAACGCGATAACCGGTGATCGACGCGCGCGTTGCGGTGCCGCCGGCTTCCGTCACGCCTTCAAGTAGCTTGCGTAAGGTGATTGCGGTTTGTGCTGATACGGTCCGCTGCGGCGGCGGCGTGTGGTCGCGGCGCATAATCGACAACGCTGGCATCAAGCCATCGTTAGCGATAGCGCAGTAAGCACGCACCAACTGCAACGCGTTAACCGTCAAGCCGTAACCGAACGAAGCCGTTGCCGTGCCGATCTGGCCCCACTGCCCCGCCGGCCGCAGTACGGTGCCGGCTTCGCCTGGCAAGCCGGAGCCGACCGACTCGCCGATGCCGAATTTCTGGTAGCCATCGCGGATCGAATCGGCGCCGAGCATCAAGCCGATATGGGCGGCCCCGACGTTGCTGGACTTCGCCAACACCGTCGCCAAATCCATTTCGCCGGTGGCGTGTTCGTCGCGCACGGTCAGCGAGCCGACCTTGAAATAACCAGGGCCGATATCGACGCGGTAATCCGGCTTGATCGCGTGCGTTTCCAAAGCCTGGGCGACGAGCAACGGCTTGATCGTTGAGCCCGGCTCGAAGCTATCGTTCACGGCGTGATTGCGTAGGCTCGCCGCCTCGCGGTCGTCCGGCCGGTTCGGGTTGTAGCCGGGCTGGCTGGCCAGCGCCAGGATGTCGCCGGTCACCGCGTCAGCGACGATGATCATGCCGCCCTTGGCGTGATTCTCGGCCACGGCGCTCTTCAGCTCGCGGTACGCCAGATATTGCAGCCGCAAGTCCAACGTCAGATCAACATCGGCGCCCGGCTGCGCTTCCTGTACGTCATTGGTGTCTTCGACGACATGGCCGGCGCGATCACGAATAACCCGGCGCGAACCCGGCACGCCGCGCAGCGCCGTGTCCTGCACCGACTCAATACCTTCCTGACCTCTGCCGTCGACATCAGTAAAGCCAACGACGTGCGCCGCGACTTCTGCCGCCGGATAAAAGCGCCGATATTCCGGCTGCGCGAAAACGCCCGGCGCTTTCAACGCCAGGAAGCGCTTGGCTTCATCTGGGTCGATCTGCCGCTTTAGATAGACAAATTGTTTGTCATCGCGCGCACGCAGATATTTCTCAAATTCGTTCGGGCGCAGCACCAATAGCTTCGCCATCGCCGCCAAATACTCGGGCGCCGCCAACAGCTCAGACGGTAACACCCAGATCGACGACACCGGCGCCGATAACGCCAGCGGCTCACCGCGACGGTCACGAATCGCACCGCGATGGCCCGGCAACGCAACGTTGCGAATGTGCTGCAAATCACCGCGGTGATTCAAGAAATCTTTATCGACCACCTGCAGGAAAAACGCGCGGCCGAACACCGCAAGCGCACAGACCAGCATGAAGCCGAGCACGCTAGCGCGGCGCCAAGCGCCGTTAAGCTCGGGGCGGGTGCGAACGGCGGCGGTCACGGCCGCACTCCAATCGAAACGCCGCGCGCATCGACGATCCTGTAATCAGCAGGATCAACCATCTCGAATTGCGCCCGCGCCAAGCCGTCAACACGGCTGTGCTGCGCCAGCGTCGCCTCTTCCAGCTGCAGCTGCGTCCACTCCAGCTCTAGCCGTTCGCGCTCGCTGCGCAGCGTGTCCAGCTGCGTGGTCAGGCTGCGGTCACGGTGCTTCACCTGAATCACCGCCAGCGCCGAAATCAACACTAGCACAGCCAAAGTCAGCGGCAACAGACTGCCGCCGGATGCCACCTGCTGCCGCCGCTGCGCGCTCACTGCACGCGCTCCGCAACGCGCAGCACAGCAGAGCGCGCGCGCGGATTTTCGGCGCTTTCGGCGTCGCTCGGAAAATTCCGATCAATGCGCTTCAGCACTGGCGCGGAATCGCGAATGAAGCGCTTGACGATGCGGTCTTCCAGCGAATGGAAGCTGATCACCGCCAGCCGCCCACCGGGCGCCAGCAGCGTCGGCACCGCGCGCAACGCTGACTCCAACGCTGAAAGCTCGCCGTTGATGAAGATTCGGATCGCTTGAAAGCTGCGCGTTGCCGGGTGAATTTTGAAGCTGCGTGGGCCGGGCACGGTCGCAATCAGTGCCGCCAATTGCGCGGTGCGCGTCAGCGGCGCCGCGGCACGTTGTTCGACGATGCGTTTGGCGATCCGGCGGCTGTTACGTTCTTCCCCGAACTGATACAGCACGTCGGCGATGTCCGTCTCTTTTGCCCGCGCCAACCATTCGGCCGCAGACTCGCCGCTGCTCGGGTCCATCCGCATATCGAGCGGGCCATCGTTCGAGAAACTAAAGCCGCGCTCAGCATCATCGAATTGCGGGCTCGAAACACCGAGATCAAGCAGGATGCCGTCGATCTTGCCGACTAGATCCAACTCAGCCGCCAGGGTGCCGATCTCGGCGAAATTACGCGCGTGGAAATGGAAATTTGGCGCCGAAACCAAACCCTGCGCCGCGTGCGCACCGGCTTCCGGATCGCGATCAAGCGCGTGCAGCTGGCCGCTGCCGTGCAAGGCTTCGAGAATCGCGCCGCTATGCCCGCCACGGCCGAAGGTGCCGTCGACATAAATTCCGCCTGGCCGCGGCGCGAGGCCGGCCAGAGCTTCGGAGAGCAGGACTGGCCGATGCAGTGACATCCGGCTAAAGACCCCGATCCGAGCGAGCGCGGTGGAAGCAAGCGACACGGGGCGGCCTCATAGCACGCTGAGCGCCGCGAAGGCGTCGGCGTAGGAAACCTGCAATTCTGCGGTTGCGGCGTTCCACTGCGCTTCAGGCCAGAGTTCAAAATGATCGATCTGGCCAACCAACACCACATCGCTACCCAGCGTTTTCAGCTCGCGCAGCATCGGCGGCACGACGATCCGGCCCTGGGCATCAATTTCCGATTCCACGGCATAGCCGACGAACAAGCGCTGCATCAATACGCGCTTGGCGCGATCAGCGATCGTCGGGATCGATTCAGCGATGCGGCGGAACACCGCCGCCGGGTAAATATCGATGCACTCCGGCCCCAGCGTCACCGCGATCTGCTTGCCGTATTCGTCCGCCAGCTGCGCACGTAGACGCGCCGGGATCGCGAGGCGCCCCTTGTCATCTATCGTTAATCGGCTGGAACCAGCAAACATGGCAGTTGATCCACAATGACGCACGCGAGTCTAAATATCACCACTTAGACCCCCAATTGCCCCACTATATGCCACTCCCCACCACCTCGCAAGCGCAAAATTTGTGCAAAATCCCTGCACTGACAATGGCTTATGGCCACAAAGCAGAAATTCTAATTGATTCAAAACAAGAGCTTAGGCAGCAGAATTAAAGCCATCCCTGAGGAAAGACGCCGGATAGCGGCACATTTCGACCGCCAAACGGTGATTCCAGCGACCTCGCTAGTGCCTCAGTGGCGAGAAGTGGTGCGTCGCCCCACTCAGCAGCTTCAGCTCAGCGTCTTTTCCATGAACAGGCTCAAAGGGTCGAGGCGATACGCCCCGAACGGCGTGCGCTCAACGTAACCGCGGCGGCGATACAAAGCTAACGCTTCCGGCTGGAAAATACCGGTTTCTAGCCGCAGAACCGAAACGCCCAGCCGCCGTGCCTCGGCTTCAAGGTGATTCATCAACGCGCTTGAGTAGCCGCGGCCGCGGCACGCCGGGATAACGAACACCCTTTTTATTTCGGCGTAGTCGCCATCATCGTGCAGCAGCTTGATTGCCCCGCAAGCCACCAACGCCTGCGCCTCATAGCCCCCGAAAAAACGCACGTTCGGCGCCTGCAACGCCGAAACACTTTCCAGATGATTGCTCTCCGCAGGATACAGCGCCGACATATAAGCATCAGACTGCCGCAGCAACTCAACGGCCGCAGGCGTCGCCGGATCCAACGGTTCGATACGCATCATCGTGAATGGCTTGGGAATATGTTGCGGCTGATTTTAGCAGTCAGCGTAGGCCGCGCACTGCATCACTTACCGCAAGCCACGCCTTAAGCGCGGCAGCGCTTGCCGCCCAGTCGCACCCGCTATCGAAGGCGCAGACTGAGCAAAGCAGCCCAGCTCGCCGTAGCTGAGTTTCAGTAAGGCGCTCGACAATTTGGTGCCCTCGGCAGGCCAGAGCACGCTGGAATTCCAGAAAATGCGCGCCTAGCCGCTTTCATCACGATCTCGGTCTACTTCACCGCCTTAAGCTTGGAATCATCCGTATGCCGATAAACCTTCCTTACCCCCGTAATTCTCGCCATGATTCTCTCCAACCTTGTTGGGTCAGAGCGTCAACTATTTCGGGTCGAGTCCCCGGTCGGGCTGAGCCTGCTGTTTGCCCCCAGTGTGGAATCCTGGATGAGGCTCTCCAGAGGAATACGCAGACCAGCATGAAGCTTGCGAATCATCGCCAGCGAGAGTGGACGACGGCGGTTAATAACTTCTGTTACGCGCCCCCGTGTACCGATCAAAGGCTCAAGGTCTTTGCGCGTTAAGTTCATCTGCTCCATACGAAACTTGATTGCTTCGATGGGATCGGGCGGATCAACGCGATGGTGTTTTGACTCGTAGTCCTCAACAAGCACCAGCAATACATCCAGCCGGTCTCCATTGGAGGTGCCCTGTTTGGAACCCCAAAGCCGCTCGATGTTGGCCAAGGCCTTGTCGTAGTCAGCCTCGGTATGAATAGGTTGGATCTTCATTAGATCGTCTCTGCGTCAATGGAATCGTACTGCCTGTGCGTTCCAACGAACTTCACAAAGCAGGCTTGCCGGCCGTAATCGATAGCGACGACAAGCCGGTATTTATTGCCGCCGACGTTGAAGACAACACGACCACCCTTGAGGATGCTCGCCGATCGGAACTGTTCCTTGATCTCTTGTGGCGTTTGCCAAGAAGCCTTCAATGCTTCTTCATGCCACGCTTCAAGCGGACCTTGGGCGTCTGTGTACCGCCCGTCTTCCCAGAACTGCCGCAAGGTTCGCTTTGAGATGACTCGCATGCGGAATGGTACAACGATCCCAATTTGGGATCAACTGCCGCGGCTGGCTTGGGGGCTAACGAGGCCGTAGAAAATGCCCACCAGCGCATTCACCAAAACGCGCGAAAGTGGTGATCGGCTCTGACGCTGCGTTGTTTGATCGGATTACGATCATCTGACGACGGCATTGTCTGGCCGGCCTCGGCGGTGGCAGGGCCGTGTTGGACGATATCCTGCCGATTCTGTCTTTGCCAGGTGCTTCATGGCGCCTTGCCTTGCAGCTTTTGTACGCTGTGCACCCAGGCAAACAGCTTCCATTGCGCGTCCACCTTGCTTCGGGCTCCGAGCGTGAAGCAGCATAGGCGGTAATTGTGGGGTCAGCAGCACACCGGGGTGATCGGCCGAAGCGCCGGTTTCGTCGTTGCGGTAGCGGGTATCGAACACGCTCAGATCGATTTAGCGGCCAACCAGCCCATTCAGCGCGTACTCGAATGTCCCTGGAAGAATCTGCTCCGAGAACCGAACCGGTAGCAGCTTTGAGAGATGCGGATCAACTGGCTTGTGGCGCGCCATTGGCGTCTCCTGTCTTCTCCATTTAGCAGCGTAAGTCGTTCCAGAACAGAGGTTTTCTACAGCCTCAACGTTCGAGCTAACCGGCCCGCAGAGGCAAGCGCCGTAAGCCCGAGCGGAGATGATGCACCTTGTGCCTCGGACTAGGCTTACGGTGCTTGCCGTAGCGGGCTCGGTTGAGCGTGGTTAGGCGCTACTCGGCGCGGCCTGCGCGTGAAGCCGTACACCAAGTGCCTTGGCAACCTTCAGGATGGTGGCGAAGCTCGGGTTGCCCTCCGCGCTCAGCGCGCGATACAGGCTCTCGCGGCTGAGACCAGCATCCTTTGCGACTTGGGACATACCCTTCGCACGCGCGATGTCGCCCAGCGCCCTCGCAATGCCGGACGCGTCATCCGGTGCTTCGTCTAGCCAGGCATCAAGGTACGCAGCCATCTCCTCTGGCGTACGCAGGTGCTCCGCGACGTCGTAGGACGAAGTCTTGGTCTTCACACTCTTCTTTGCCGCAACTTTGGTCATTCCTTCTTCTCCACCTTCTCCACGAAGTTTCGGTTCAGTTCGAGCGCCAAGGCGATGTCTTTGGCCTGCGAAGCCTTGTCGCCGCCCGCTATGAGTAGAAGCAATCTGGTGCCACGAAGCGAGTAGTAGACCCGATAGCCTGGACCAACGTCGACCTTGAGTTCAGACACGCCTTCGGTCAGGTTTCGATGCGAGCCCGGGTTGCCATAAATGAGGCGGTCGACTCGCATCAATATCCGCGCACGCCCGGCCTGGTCTTTCAGGCCGTCAATCCAGTCGCGGTACTCGGCGGTCTTCTCAACGCGCATGCCGCAAGTGTAGCCCACAGGATACAGAAATGCAACGGGGGCTGGCTTGTGGCGCCTAACGAGGCCGTAGAAAATGCCCACCAGCGCTCTCACCCAAACGCGCAAATGCGGCAATTGGTTCTAATGCCGTTGTTTGATCGGATTGCGATCATCTGACAACGGCATTGTGTGGCCGGCCTCGGCGGTGGCTGGGCGTTGCTGAACGATATCCTACCGTTTCCGTCTTTACCGGGTGCTTCATGGCGCCTTGCCTTGCAGCTTTTGTACGTTGCGTACCAAGGCAAACAGCTTCCACTGTGCGTCGACCTTGTGTCGGGTTCTGAGCGTGAAGCGGCGTAGGTGGTGATTGTGCAGATTCCCGAAGACCGGTTCGACGATGCCGAGGCGCCGACTGTACAGCAATCGCCCTTCACGGCTGTCGATTCGGGCTCTCATCGAGGTGGTTTGCGGGTGCAGGTCTTTGGCCTGCTGCCGTTGAATCCTCATTAATAGGCGTAGACTGAGACTATGCAAGATAAATAGTGGACAATTCCAGTCCGCCCCTAATTTTTGGGGGCTCTCACCCCACACGCCACAGGCCATGCCCGGCACACACGGCAGGTTAACCGGTAAAAATGCGGAGCATTTTTGTCCGCGTTGAACCTACAGTTAGACCTCACCGCATATGTCAGGCGCGACGAGTGTGCCTAGCCACGTACTTCAAAAGCACGCCATCCATTCGGGATTGCCAGCCATCGCCTGTTGACTTGAAATACTCGACGACCTCACGGCTGTAGCGAACCGAGATCAACTGCTTTGGGTTCTCCGATTTGGGACGACCACGAAGCGCCTTGAGCGGAACCATGGCCTTGAGTTGAGTTGGAGTGAGCTGCCGTGCGTCAGAGTCACTTTTGGCCGCAGCAGTGATGGCTTTATCTTCATCCACCGACGGCATGACGATGGAAGTGTGCTTAGAAACTTTCGACATAGTGCTTTACCTCTCGACGGGTAGCGCGGCGCAAGCTGATGATTCTTCGAACTTCTCCGCGATCTATAAATGCCACGTAGTACAAGACATTGGTTTCTGGTGCAAGGGCGATCATTCGCAATTCACCGTACTCGTAGCGCTCATCAACCCAAACCAGCGCGGCGTCCCATTCGAGCGCCTGGGCCAGGGCAAGTGACACGCCGTGCTTTGCCTGGTTGCTGGCATCTTTGGCTGGATCAAACTCGATCTCCATGTATTATTGTAGCTACAAAAATGCATGACTGTCAACCGATGTGCGCGGCTGAACTTTGCGAGGTCTAGCGGGGCTGTAGAAAATGCCCGCCAGCGCTTTCACTAGAATGCGCGAAAGCGGCAATCGGTTTTGATGCCGCGTTATTTGATGGGAACGCGATCATCTAACGACGCCATTGTCTGGCCGGCCTCGGCGGTGGCGGGGCCGTGTTGGACGATATCCTACCGTTTCCAGCTTTGCCAGGCGCTTCATGGCGCCTTGCCTTACAGCTTTTTGTACGCTGCGCACCCAGGCAAACCGCTTCCACTGTGCATCCACCTTACTTCGGGCTCCGAGCGTGAATCGGCGTAGGCGGTGATTGTGGAGATTGCCGAAGACCGGTTCGACGATCCCAAGGCGCCAGCTGTACCGTAATCGCCCTTCACGGCTGTCGATCCTGGCTTTCATCGCGGTGGTTTATGAATGCAGGTCTTTGGCCTTGCTGCCGTCGAATGCTCATTAATAGGCGCAGACTAAGATCATGCAAGATAAATAGTGGATAATTCCAGTCTGACTCTAATTTTTGTATATCGACTGCCACGCCTTTGGTCACGATTAATCCCTCACGCGCTTGCTTGCGCCAAAGCGAGCGCATAAACGGATGAATGGCCAGCGACTCCGCTACATCCTTGACCATCACCCCCTCTACACAGCTCAGCCGGACGGCCTTTGCTTTGAAAGCCACGCTGTACCGGTTCGTTGTTCTTGGACCTGCTGTTGCCATTCTTGGACTCCTGATTTCGTTTGATCAGGGGGTCCACGAAACCGTAGGAACCGTCCTGTCCGATGGAAGGATATGTTAGGTGTCAATAGGCGACCTCGACACAATTACTCGACTGCACTCCGATAACGTCGGGGTGACCGAAATTTTGACGATCACACAAAAGCGGTTATCGGCAAAGCACTCCTGTATAATCGATGCGTGCTTTGGCATTGTGACCACATTTCCATTAAGTTGCCAGGAAGCCAACGCTCCCGCAAGGTGGTCTGGAATTCTGTTGGCCGCGTCGAACCAAGGAATTTCATCTGGACCATTTGCTACGCCAATAACGAGTTTTGTCTTACCGCTGTCTATTCCGAAGCGCTCGCAGCACGCGTTGTGGTTCATAGCAAACATATCTCTGGCCATCCCGTCCCACGCTTCGATAATCTTGTCTCTATCTGAGCACCAGCCTACGATTGTTGCGTTAGCCTCTCGTGTAAGTAGAGAAGCCAAGTAAGCAGCAAGTAACGACACAATCAGAACCTGCCTGAATAGTTTGAGACTCGGGGACTTCTTGTCAAGACTCTTCCTCATCTGAGCTGTTTTTCTTAACACTGAGTTGAAGTACTGAATCCCATCCGGCTGTTTTTGACGCCACCCTCTAATCATTGACTCTGTGTTGCCTATTGTCTGAATGGCATGCTCTCGTCCCGAAACGACCGCGTTCTGGGTTAATCCCTTCAAACTGCCGATGATGAAACTTACGTGAAAAAGCCTCTGCTCTGCAATGTGCTGAAGGAATTCGCTCTTGACGCTCCGACTTGTCTTTAGGTCGTTGGGGGCGATCTCATTGAGGAAGGTAATATATTCATCGATTTCTCGATCATGGGGGCAATCGTGAATGATGCGACTTTGTTCGGCTTGCGCTTATCGTCAAGGCAGTAGTCGCTATAGATCGTGAATTTCTGATTCGGATTCAGCTGAAGGAATAGACGCAAGTCATCTCTGACAGAGGCCAATAGGGTTCCGTCCATTGCGCGGATAACGTCGTCCATCTTCTTGACACCTAACGCCGAGCTAAGCCGCGTGCGTTAGCACGTCGGCTTGAGCGGATGGTTAGGAGTGCCGCAATGGAGATACGCATGGGCGGCTGCATAAAAGCTCTTTTTTTAATCGTTGGGGTTCAGTTACTGGTTGCCAGCGCCGCATCCGCACTTGGCATGGGCCACAGGGAATGTTTCATTCTTGGGGTCCTCGCCTCGGTTGCGTATACGGCGGGGGACCGCGCCATCACCGCCAGCCGAGAAAATGGAGAATTCCTGCGGTAATTAGAGTGCCGACCACGACCAGCGCAATCTTGCCTAACCACTCGTTATGCCAATTACGACCCCGATCAATTTTAGCAAGCCACTCCCGCGCAAACGCATCTTCTGTAGCGCCGCCGAGAGTGCCGATTTGCAACGCCACCCGGACATTTTTCTCGCCGAGATTGCGCAGGCGGACATAAGCCTCGCGCCGCTGACTATCGAGGGATATCACCTTCACTTTCTTGCACTCCTAACGCTATTTAGACCGACAGCAAATTAGCCCATCGTTCCGTCTATCGTCAATTCGTTGATTTTAAGCCTCTGAAAAATTTTGGGTTGGCATTGCGTTTTCATTTTATAACCAACTAAAATTTCCAGGATGGAGACAGCCACTCAAAAACCACCGAAACTCCTGGATCAGTTGCGGGTGGCGTTGCGTGTGCATCATTACAGCATCCGTACCGAGCATGCTTACCTGGACTGGGCGCGGCGCTTCATTTTGTTCCACGGCAAGCGCCATCCCAAGGATATGGGCCCGAGCGAGGTGGCGGCCTTTCTTTCGTATTTGGCGGTGGATCGTTCGGTTTCGCCGTCCACTCAGAA
>JALNYU010000008.1 GCA_023229645.1 Nevskia sp.
GCAAGCTACTGGTCCGGTACGAAAAGCTGGCGCGCAGCTTCGTTGCGCTGAATCACCTCGCCGCTGCAATCATTGCTTATCGTAAGTTGTCCATGAAGGTCAATATTATTTACGGATAGGTTCTTAGTCCTGGTTCTTGCGATGCCTAGTCGTACGGATCGGCGACGGTACACGCTCAGAACCCAAAGCAAAGTCGATGCACAGTGGAAGCTATTTGCCTTGGAGTACAACATACAAAAGCTGCAAGGCAAGGCGCCATAAAGCACCTAGCAAAGATGGAAACGGTAGGATATCGTCCAACACGGCGATGCCATCGCCGAGGCCGACCACACAATGGAATCGTCAGATGATCGCGTTCCGATCAAACAACGCGGCATTAGAGTCGATCACCGCATTTGCGCGTTTGGGTGAAAGCGCTGGTAGGCATTTTCTACAGACTCGTTCGGCGGCAAAGCTATCGGGTAGATAACCTATGCCTTATTCCAATCAACTCAATGACGTCGGCCTCGATCGCCAGCCTAAATGTAGGTTCGCGGGTGCTATGAAATACCACTTTTCAGTCGCCATCACGCTTATTTCCCTGGGCGCATTTGCTACACCTACCGAGACCCGCGGCATTCTCGCTGCGATGGCCGAACAGCTAAATCAGGCACGTTCGCCGCACGTTGCCCAGAAAAGAAGTTTCCAATGTCCTGACGGGCTCAATCGTTTAATCGGTGTTCAATATTCTGCCGTTTCGGCCGCACTCCCCGCACCCGATTTTGCAGAGGAAAAGCCGCAGCGAAAGTGGTCATATCTTTTAGCCGTGCCCGCGGCCGCACGCGCAGAGGGCGCCGGCGCAACCGCATTGACAAAGGGCGGGGGCTTTCCCATCATCACGCTCACTTTCAGCGCGCAGGGCGCGATCGAGGCGGTTTCCTGTCTCTCCGCACGCTAGCGCCCAACATACTGCTCAAGCTGGCGGCCGGATCTCTGCAAGACGCCGTGGCCAAGCGAAAGCTGCCGGCAAGCATTAGGGGCTTGTCAATGCGCCGCACCAACATTTATCAGGGAGATAAATTCTGTGAATCTCAATATTTCAGGCTTGCCGGCAATCGCTGTTGCCGTTGGCTTCATCGTCGTGTTTTCGCTGCCGGTGTGGTTAGCGTCCCGCGTTGTTGGCGCTGGGTCGCCAACCCTTATTCGCGCAGCGATGTCCCTCGTTGTTGGCGCAATTGGCTCAGTCATTAGCGCCGCTATTGGCGGCGGCGCAGCGTTGCTTCTGGCCCCACTATCTTTTTTGCTCTCTTTTAAGTTCGTTCTCGGGACATCGATCCTCGGATCCATTGTGCTTGCCGTACTCGCGCTCGCGGGTTATGCAGCGATGATTCACTTTATCGGTGGCGGCATTAATATCAGCGATGGTGCGGCAGCCTGATCTGGCAAATGAGAGGCCTAAGAGATTTTAATTCGACTCCAACAGAAGGCCTTTATCTGCCCGGCCGGCAAAACATTCGAGCCGAGCACCGCCAACTCGATCATCAAGGATAGACAAGGCATCAGCTTTGAAGACCCAGAAGCAATCTGCCCAACCCGCCCGCTCGAAACGAGGGGCCTACACAAGCGGGTCGCGATCACCTATCGGCAAGTGGCGTTTTTCAACGGCAGCACCAAGGACTCGCGTCCGCAGATCACCGAGATGAAAGCACGGATCGACACGTGTCTTCGGCGATCTACGCAATCACCATCTACGACGATTCACGCTCAGACCCCGAAGCTAGGTCGATACACAGTGAAAGCCGCCTACCCTCGTCCACAATGTGAGGAAACCGCAAAACAAAGCACCGTAAAACTGAGCTTGGAAGATTAGCTGAATCGCGTTATCGTCCGATTGAATAACAACGCGCCCTTCCGATCGGCTGGATACAATGCTCAAGCAAAACGCATGCTGCGAGGCTAGACGCATAATTTTCACGCCAGAATCAAAATCGGAGTGCGGCACCCGTAATTACGGCATTTTTCTACAAGCTTGTTTGGCGTGGGGATTGCACTCGGCGAAATGATGCAAACACCAGCTACCGAGGTTCACTCGCAGACGTTCGCGGCATCTTGGATGCTGTGGGAAAACTCGTTTGAGCATGCTATGCCATTGGCTCGATCTATCGATCACGCGCTCTCCGACTATGTCTTTTTCCCCGAACCAGAATGGGCCAAATTTGGCTATCGACCACCGGATAACTTGCCACTACTAGGCGCATGGCGAGATTCGGCAGGAACAGCTTTCGCCTTCCTCCTAGACCGGTCCCCCGCCAGTCCTTCAGCCGGCGAAAGGAGGTTGCTTCTTTACGCCTCCGGGGCACGAAGTGTCGTTGAAGAGATTGGCAGCAAGGTAACGGCTCTAAAGTCCGTCCTTGCGAAGTCAGAACGGAAAGAGATACAAGTACGCCATGCCGAGCATCGCATCGAACTAGAAGAAAAATCGCCTGCGGTTGCGAGGTTGCTGAAGCTTGTTGGCCTCTTCACCATCGTAGTGAATGCATTTTCACTCTATTTGCGCCGGCTCCCCCTTCCGAACCTGCCATCCGGCCCTATTCAGGAAACCTATCAATTTCTGGTTGCAGTCGTACACTTCGCTGCGCTCTTCCTCTTGCTTACCATCACACTAATCGGCATTGGGTACGTGTTGCGCTACGGCGTCCTCATGCTAAAGAGGTTCTGATTTCCATGTCGACAGCTGACCACTCCGAACGCAACCAGCACAGATCACCGAAACGGGTCTTTGACATAGTTATTGCTGTCGTAATGCTTGTCCTCATGTTACCGACGCTGCTTTTTATAATGCTTGCAGTCAAGCTAGAAGGGCCCGGCCCTGTGTTGTACTCACAAATGCGCCTGGGCAGACATGGTAAAGCGTTCAGATACCTGAAATTTAGGACTATGAAGCATGATGCGGAGAACACGGCGACAGGTCCAGTCTTTAAGTTGCGCTCTGACCCCCGCGTCAGCCGTGTTGGCCGTTTTCTGCGGAAAACGTCACTTGACGAGCTTCCTGCACTACTAAATGTTATTCGGGGCAGCATGAGTATTGTTGGCCCGCGCGCGGCGCTTCCACTTGAGGCCGAGCACTATTCCGAAGTCCAACGAAAACGGCTCGAACTGAAACCCGGGCTAACAGGGTATTGGCAAGTTTTTGGGCGCGCGCAGGAAGCAAACACCTTGGACAAAATGGTCCAGATGGACCTTGAGTATGCAGACAAGCAGTCACTACTTTTCGACCTGAAAATCTTGATCCGCACCGTAGCTGTTGGGCTAACCCGTAACGCCGCCCAATGATCCCATGCGACGTCCAGCCCTTTGTTCAAGCCAACCAGATGGTTTCTACGGGTTATAGACGCCCTGAATTGTTATTCAGGCGCACCAGATGGGATCGGGGAGCCACGAATAGCGTATTGGTACGGCAGGTAATTCAAGGCACCAGCAGTTCGTTTGAGCACGCTGCAAGGCGTATCGGCAAAGGATGCTGCCGTATCTCTCGCCGTCTATACAGTTCTGCAGTTTAGTCCTCGGTTGAACTAACTACTCGCCATCGCTAATCTTGACGCCACCTAATATTTCGATAATTATCGAAATATGGAAATAAAAGACGCAGTCCCGGCGCTAGCCGCGTTGGCGCAGGAAACGCGGCTGGCGGTTTATCGGATGTTGGTTGAGGCCGGTCCGGCGGGTTTGGCGGCCGGCAAGATTGCCGAGGATCTTGGCGTGGCGGCGGCGACGTTGTCGTTCCATTTGAAGGAACTGAGCAACGCGGGTTTGACGCAATCGCGGCAAAGCGGCCGTTTTGTCATTTATTCGGCGAATTTCGAGGCGATGAACGCACTGCTGGCATTCCTCACTGCGAATTGCTGCCGCGGCGATGCCAACGCCTGCTTAACGCCGGCCGAGCTGCAGTGCTGCCCACCCGTATCTTCAAGCTGAGCGAACAATGACGACTGAAGCCTTAAACGTGTTATTTCTTTGCACCGGCAACTCGGCGCGTTCGATCATCGGCGAGGCGCTGATCAACCATCCACTGATCGGCCGCGGCAAGTTTCGCGGCTACAGCGCCGGCAGCCAGCCGAAAGGCGCGGTCAACCCGTATACCTTGGACTTGCTGCGCGAACAAGGCTTCGCCACCGAAACCCTGCGCAGCAAAAGTTGGGATGAATTCGCCGCGCCGGGCGCCAGCCCGCTGCATTTCGTCTTTACTGTTTGCGATTCAGCCGCAAACGAAACCTGCCCGTACTGGCCGGGCCAGCCGGTGACGGCGCATTGGGGATTGCCAGATCCGGCAGCGCTGCCGGATAGCGACCCGACGACGAAACGGCGGGCGTTTCTCGATACGCTGGTTACTTTGCGGCGGCGCATCGAGCTGTTCGCAAACCTGCCGCTGAACCAGCTCGCCAACCTCGCGTTGACAGAACAGCTGACGCTAATCGGCCGGCTCTAACTACCGCGTTAAGCCGGCCGAGTTGTGCTTTAGTGCCCGCCGGCCTCGGCGCCGTAAATCTGCTGCAAGCGCCGGTCGCGGCCGCAGCCTTGGCGGTATAGGCGATAGCGCAGCTCTTCCTTGCGATAGTAGTCCTGATGGTATTCCTCGGCCGGATAAAACGCCGACGCCGCGGTGATTTCGGTTGCGATCGGCGCGCCTTTCAGCACGCCGGATTTGGCCAGGGCATCGCGCGAGGCAATTGCCTGCGCTTTTTGCTTGTCGTCGTGATAAAAAACCGCCGTGCGGTATTGGTCGCCGCTGTCGCAGAACTGGCGCTTCGAAGTGGTGGGATCGATGTTGTGCCAGAACACGTCGAGCAGATTGTCGTAGCTGATCTTGCTCGGCTCGTAGATCACCTGAATCGCTTCGGCGTGGCCGGTATCGCCTTCCGAAACCTGGCGGTAAGTGGGGTTTGGCACGGTGCCGCCGGTGTAGCCGGAAGTCACCGATACCACGCCGGGCAGCTTCTTGAACGGCGGCTCCATACACCAGAAGCAGCCGCCGGCGAAGGTCGCGGTTGCCGTTTTGGCCGCCGCGGGCGTTGCCGCAGGCGCCGCGGCGGCGCTGAACGCGATGACAGCGGCAACGAGGAAACTGGAAAATTTCAGCATCATTCTGAACATTGGGGTCGGGCGTGGAAGTAAGACAGGATACGGGAACGGGGTGCGCATTTGATTGTGCGCTGGCTCCGACCGCAAATCTGCGGCCCAGTTCAGCTCCGCGTGATGACGGCGCCCCGCCCGGCTGGCACACTCGCGCAAGTTTTTTCTCAGGAATCCGCTCATGCGCAAGTGGCTCGTCGCCCCGCTGATGTTCGCCCTTTCTGCCACCGCACAGGCCGAGGCGCCACCGCCGGCAACGCTGAACATCGCCGTAGCCGCCGATATGGCGCGCTGCGTTGAAGCGCTGGACGCGGCATTTAGCGCCCAGCATCCCGAGGTTGAGCTGAAAGTGGCGACTGGCGCCTCCGGCGATTTCTTCGCCCAGATCAAAAACGGCGCGCCGTTCGAGGTGTTTCTCTCCGCGGATATGGAGTACCCGCGCCAATTGGTTAAAGCCGGCTTAGCCAATGCGAAAACGCTGAAGCCGTATGCGCTCGGCCGCCTCGCGCTGTGGACGACCACCCCCGGCATCAACCCCGGCCGCGGCCGCACGGTGCTCACTGCGGCGTCGACGATGAAAATCGCAATCGCCAATCCTGAGACATCGCCGTACGGCCGTGCTGCGATGATGGCCGTCGAGCGGCTGGGCGTTGCTGACGCCGTTAAAGGTAAGTTGGTGGTTGGGGAAAGCGTTGCGCAGGCCGCGCAATTCGTGCAAAGCGGCAACGCCGAAATCGGCTTCATCCCGTATTCGCTGCTGATCGTGCCGCCGCTGAAAGACGTGGGCATCTACATCTTGCTGCCGGGCGGAACGTATCCAGAGATTCTGCAAGGCGCGGTAGTGACTCAAAAAGGCGCAAAAAACCCGCTGGCAAAAGCGTATGTTGATTTCCTCGGCTCGGCCGAAGCGCGCGCGATATTCGAAGCCAACGGCTACGAAGCTCCGATCGGTAAAACCCCCATCCGCAAGCTCAATTGACCCAAGCCGTACTGAACCCGGCGTTGTGGCAGGCGCTGTGGCTAACGATCCGCCTCGCTGCCATCAGCACCGTTCTGCTGCTGCTGATCGCGCTGCCACTCGCCGGCTGGCTGGATCGTGCGCGCTCGCGCTTGGCGCCGTTCGCCGAGGCGCTGGTGACGTTGCCGATTGTGCTGCCGCCAACGGTGATCGGGTTTTATTTGCTCGTCGCGCTCGGCAACCGCAGCCCGTTCGGCCAAGCGTGGATCGAATTGTTCGGGCACTCGTTAGCGTTTAGCTTTCCCGGCCTAGTGATCGGCTCGGTGATCTACAGCCTGCCGTTTGCGGTGCAGCCGATCCAGACCGCGTTTCGCGATGTCGAGGCGGCACTGATCGAAGCCGCGGTAGCGCTTGGCGCCAATCGCCGGCAAACGTTTTGGCGCATCGTTGTACCGGCGGCCCGCGGCGGCATTCTGACCGGCGCGGCGCTGAGTTTTGCCCATACGATGGGCGAATTCGGCGTGGTCTTGATGCTCGGCGGCAATATTCCGGGCGCCACACGGGTGGCCTCGATTGCGCTGTACGACGAAGTGCAAAAACTAAACTACGACGGCGCTCACGCTTATGCGCTGGTGTTGCTGACGCTGTCATTCCTGATGCTGCTGGCGATCGGCGCGTTGCGCCGCAATCCTGGCCAGCGGGTGGCGCGTCCGCGGCTTTGAATCAGCCGCTCGGCGCCGCTCAAAACTCAGCGCTTACGGGCAGGGAATCGTATACCGGCGATGAATGGCTTCGATTTCGGCGATGGTGCCGGCGTCCAACGTCAGCGTGTGGCTGGCAATATTGCTGCGCAGTTGTTCCAGCGTTGTCGCGCCGATGATCGTCGCGGTGGTAAACGCTTGTTGCGTGACCCAGGCCAAGGCCATTTGCGCGAGATCAAGCCCGCGGCGTTGCGCCAGCGCCGCGTATTCGCGCGTCGCCAACTCGGCCTGTTCGCCGTTGTAGCGCTGAAAGCGTGCGAACAAGGTTAGCCGCGCGTTTGCCGGCTGCGCGCCGTGCAGATATTTGCCGCTGAGCACGCCAAACCCCAGCGGTGAATAGGCCAGCAGGCCGATGTGCTCACGCAGCGCGAACTCGGCGAGGCCGATTTCAAAGCTGCGGTTTAACAGGCTGTAGGGGTTTTGAATCGATACCGGCCGCGGCAGATTACGCGCGCCACTCAAGCGCAGATATTCGGCCAGCCCCCACGGGGTTTCGTTGGAAACGCCGACGTGCCGAACCTTGCCGGCCTGCACCAACTCCGCGAGCGCACTCAGGGTTTCTTCAATCGCGGCGGCGTCGCCGTCGTCGCCCGGGCGAAAACCGAGCTGGCCGAAGAAATTGGTTTTCCGCGCCGGCCAGTGGATCTGGTAGAGATCGATGTAGTCGGTCTGCAGCCGCTGCAGGCTGGTTTCGCAAGCGGCGAGCACCTGTGCGCGGCTGAGCTTAGGTCCGCCGCGGAACCACGGGTAGTCGGCCGGGCCGACGACTTTCGTCGCCAGTATCACCCGGCTGCGCGTGCCGCGGGCTTTACACCAGCTGCCGATGTATTGCTCGGTGCGGCCCTGCGTTTCCGGTTTCGGCGGCACCGGATAAAGCTCCGCGGCGTCGAAAAAGTTCACGCCCTGCGCCAGCGCGTAGTCCATTTGCGCGTGCGCTTCGGCTTCGCTGTTTTGCTCGCCCCAGGTCATCGTACCGAGGCAGATCGCGCTGACGTCGAGATCGGTATTGCCGAGTTTGCGGTAGTGCATGCGCGTCCTTGAGCGGAGCCCGATTGGAGACTTAGATTTAGAGACTTAGATTTAGAGACTTAGATTCGGACGAATTCGAGGTCGGCCACTTCATGGCCGAGGCGCAGGCCGCGATTCTCGAACCGGGTTAGCGGCCGGTCCGCCGGGCGCGGCACGAAACGGCCATCCGGGCTCAGATTCCGCAGCCGCGGCTCGCCGTTCAGCACGTCCAACATGTGTTCGGCGTACGGTGCCCAGTCGGTAGCCAAGCGGAAACGACCGCCGGGCGCCAGCGCAGTAGCGACCATCGCGGTAAATTCCGGTTGGACGATGCGGCGTTTGTGGTGCCGCGTCTTGTGCCAAGGATCGGGGAATTGCAGCACGATCTCGGCGAACGTGCCGGGCGCAACACCGCTGCGGAGAAATTCCACGGCATCGGCGCACATCACGCGGGCGTTATCGAGCCCGAGTTTTTCCAGCTCTTGCAGCACGCGGCCAACCCCAGGGCGATGCACTTCAGCGCCGACAAAATCCATCTCCGGCCGCGTCAGCGCCGCTTGCACCAAGCGCTCGCCGTTGCCGAAGCCGATCTCAAAGCCGAGCGCCGCGCGGCGGCCAAATATCGCCGCGAGATCAAGCGGCGGCAACGGCAGCACGTGTTCGCCTTCCGGCAGCGGGCCGAGGCCGTAACGCGGCCACAGCCGGCGTAGCGCATCGGCCTGGGCCTCGGTAATGCGGCCTTCGCGGCGCACATAACTGCGGATGCCGCGCACGCGGCTTGGCTCTGTAGCCGAAGCCGGCGCCGGTTCGGCCAGGGTTTCGGGCGCCGCCGACATCAACCGACCAAACCATCCAGCGGTGACGACGCCGACGCATACCGACGCCGCGGCATGCGGCCAGCGAGGCGCGCTTGGCGACCCGCGATGATCGCGTGTTTCATCGCACTCGCCATCAGCACCGGGTCGCGCGCTTCGGCGATGGCGGTGTTCATCAGTACGCCGTCACAGCCCAGTTCCATCGCAATCGCGGCGTCGCTGGCGGTGCCGACGCCGGCATCGACGAGAATCGGCACCGTCGCGTTTTCGACAATGGTCAGAATGTTGTAGCGGTTCTGGACGCCAAGCCCGGAGCCGATCGGCGCCGCCAGCGGCATCACCGCCACGCAGCCGATTTGCTCAAGGCGCTTGGCTAGCACCGGGTCGTCGCTGGTGTAAACCATGACGTCAAAACCGTCCTTCACCAGAATCTCAGCGGCGGCCAGCGTGCCGATTACGTCCGGGTAGAGCGTCTTCGGGTCCGCCAGCACCTCCAGCTTGACCAGCTTGTGGCCGTCCAGCAGTTCACGCGCGAGGCGGCAGGTGCGCACCGCCTCTTCGGCGGTGTAGCAGCCGGCGGTATTCGGCAAAATCGTATAACGCTGCGGGTCGATGACATCGAGCAAGCTCGGCTCGCCCTTGTTCTGGCCGATGTTGGTGCGGCGAATCGAAACGGTGATGATCTCAGCGCCGCTGGCTTCCGTCGCCAAGCGCGTTTCTTCAAGATCCTTGTATTTGCCGGAACCAACCAACAACCGCGAGCGATAGGCTTTGCCGGCGATGGTGAGGATGTCGGCCTGCGCTTCAGCGTGGGCTACCGGATATTTCTCAGGTGCGTTCATTCAACCGCCTCCTATGGCGCGGACGATTTCGATGCGATCTGCGGCGTTCAGGCGCTGCTCGGCCCAAACGCTGCGCGGGACGATCTCGCCGTTCAACTCCACGGCAAGGCGCTGCTCCAATAACCGTAACTGCGCCAATAACGTGGCGACTGAGCTGAGTTCCGGGGCTTCGTGAGGCTCGCCATTGACGACGATTTGCATGGCAGCTGCGGCTATCGGGCGGGGCGCAAGTTTAACCGAAGTATGGCGGGCTGCCGGTGCGGAGATCGGCGGAATGCGTTGGGCGCCGCCCATCTGCAATTGATTCTCGCTGGGCGCTCGCCCGCGCCATCGACGCATAGGGTCCCGTTCTGATGCCCCGGCGCCTTGATAACATCGAGCTGGCAACAGCACCCTGCGGCGCAGCGCAGCGTCGGCAACCTAACATTGCGCCGGGCTTTGCCGTCGCCGGCCGCAGTTATCTCAGTTTAACGACGACCTTGCCCCTGGCGTGCCCCTGAGCGAGGTAGGCAAGCGCTTCCTTGGCGTGTTCGAACGGAAATACTTTGTCGATCACCGGCTGGATGCGCTCCGCCTTCAACAGTTCGCTGATTTCAGCCAGTTGCGCGCCGTCTGGACGCGCAAACAGAAAAGCGTAGGTGACATCCCGCTTTTTCGCGAGCCGCCGGATCCTGCGGCTTATCAACCCGAATACGAATGCTAGGACCGCGTTCAGCCGTCGCGCCTGCGCGAACGCGGCGTCCGGCGGGCCGACGAGCGAAATAATCATGCTTCCCGGCTTGAGGATGCTGATGGATTTCTCAATCACATCCCCTCTGACGGTGCCCAGTACCGCGTCGTATCCGCTTAGCACGGTCTCAAATGCTTGCGTCTTGTAGTCAACGACCTCATCCGCGCCCAGGCGGCGCACCAATTCGACATTGCTTGTGCTGGTGGTCGTTCCGACCTCGGCGCCGAGATGCTTGGCCAGTTGGATCGCGAAGGTGCCGACCCCGCCAGATCCTGCGGGGATAAACACCTTCTGGCCAGCCCGAAGACCGACGCGTTCCTTTAGCGCTTGCCAGGCGGTAAGGCCGACCATCGGGATCGAGGCGGCCTGAACGAAATCCAGATTGGCCGGCTTCAACGCCGCGACGTGCTCCGGGACTACCGCAAATTCGGCGATGGCGCCGGTACCAAGGTCGAAAACGTTGGCGAAGACGGCATCACCCGGCTTGAAGCGGGTCACGCGGCTGCCAACTTCCGTCACCACCCCCGCCAGATCGCTGCCCAGCGTCGCCGGCAGTTGGAACCGCAGAATGGGTTTGAAAGTCCCGCTCGGAATCATGTTGTCGATCGGGTTCAGGCCCGCGGCGTAGACCTGAACCCGCAGTTCGTCGGGCTTTAACGCCCGAAGCGGAACCTCCGAGAAACCGATCTCGGGCGACTTGCCATACCGTTTAAAGGTGAGTGCTTTCATGTTTTTTCCTCATTCACTGCACGGCGCGGCATGGGCGCGTTCCATGGTGTGGCCGTGTTGAATTGTTTGATTGCGGCGAAGGAAGCGGGACCACCTACGCTTCGAGCCGCAGGTCTTTGCGAACGCCGGCATCCAGCACGCTGGCGGGCGCGAATCGGCGCAGCATGCGCATGCGGCTGGCGCGTCCGGGCGTGTAGTGCAGCTTAGGACGCGCCGCCGTCGCCGCTTTCAGCACAACTTCAGCCACCACGTCTGGGCCATCGGCCCCAACGAGCACTTCCTTTACCCGCCGCTCGACGCCAGTGCGCACCTCGCGATAGACGTCAAGCGGGGCATCGGGCTTCATCAAGTTCGCATCGAACGGCGTGTTGATGTACGCCGGCTCGACCACCGAAACGCGAATACCTAATGTCCGCAGTTCATGATCCAGCGCTTCCGAATAGCCGGCGACTGCGTGCTTGGTGGCCGAATACAGCGCCATGTACGGCAGGGGCAGGAAGCCGAGCACGGAGCCGATGTTGATGATGCGGCCACTGCCCTGGCGGCGCATGTGCGGAAGGATGGCGCGGGTCATCCGAACGATGCCGAAGAAGTTCGTATCGAAGATCGCCTGCGCCTGTTTGAGCGAACTCTCCTCAGCGCCAGCGGGCGCCACACCGAAGCCGGCGTTGTTGACCAACAAATCAATACGCCCTTCCAGCCGCAACAGTTCGTCGACGGCTTCTTTAACCGATTCGTCGTCAGTCACATCGAGCGCCAGCAATGGAAAAGGATGCTGCCCGGCTTGCGCGCCGCGCCGGCTCGTGCCGTAAACCTTATAGCCGGCCTTCCGAAGATGCGCCGCTGTGGCTTGGCCGATGCCCGAAGAGGCGCCGGTGACAAGGGCAATTTTATTTTCTGTGGTCATGATGTTTCTCCAGCAAGGTTGGGGTTCGAAAATGTGTCGACATCGCCAACACGGGTGCCGCGGCGCCGAACCCCGATGCGCGCATAAGCCCATTTCGTATGATAGTTATCATATTAATTGGCAAAAAAAAGATCCTCGTGTCCTTTGCAGTCTCAATCGTTGGCGGAGGTCAGGTGTTTAAGCGCAGCCTCACGCAAGTCATCCGACAGACCCCGCTCATCTACTGCCCGCGCCAACAGCAAGGCCCCCACCATCGTAGCCAGGGTGACAAGCGCGCGTTGGTGGGCGCTAGGCTGCCCCCAGTCCGGCGACTGACGGGCGATAAGGTCGATCATTTCCTTGATGTGCCGCGTGGTTACCCGACGCACTTCAGGCGCCTGACGCGAGGTTTCGGACCCCAATGCGGCCAAAGGACAGCCCCTTTCAACGTGCTCGACGTGGGCCCGAGAAAGGTACGCGTTAAGCATCGACGTCAGCGCTGTATCGGGGCGAACGCTAGCCGCGACATCGGTGGCGGCAGTGGCGGATTCCACACACGCTTGGTGCATTGCTTCAGCGAGCATGACTTCGCGCGACGCAAAATGCGCATAGAAACCGCCGTGCGTCAGGCCGGCTTCCTTCATGACGTCGGCAACGCTGGTGCCGTCATAACCACTCCGACGAATTGCCCGCGCAGCGACCGACACGATCCGCTCGTGCGTCGCCTCTTTCGCGGTCGTTCTGGCGTTGTGTTTCTTATTTGACATGATGATCATCATATATTGTTTTCGAGCTGCCTGCACGCCGCGCTTTTGCGTCGCAGTGTCTCTGGCTGCGGCGCGCGTCACAAATACCCGTTGGGGATGAAGCTGAGCAGAAAGTGCACGACACCAGCCGCCGAATATTCCGCGGGGAGTAGAGCCGTGCGGAGGTAAAGCTGGGACGCGAGGGTATGCGCAGCTATGGCGCTCGGGGCAGGCGTCTTACCGAAGCGCGCCGCCGTGCCGGAAATTCCACTGCGCCACAACGCATGTTGGAATACATCGGCCCAACCAGAAATGGAGCGGGTGATGGGAATCGAACCCACGCTAGCAGCTTGGGAAGCTGCAGTTCTACCATTGAACTACACCCGCTTTATCGGCAATAGCTTAGCCCAACCGGCGCGGGTCGGCTATCCGGCGCTCAGGAATCGGCGGGCAAGGCTTTGCGCGGCGCGCGCTTACGCTGCGGTTTGCTCGGCAACGGCGGCGGCGCTTCTTCGTGGGCGCGCTCGGCCAGCCAGCGCTGCTGGAATGCGATTTGCGCCGCCTTCGCAATATCCCGCAGATACAGCGCGTTCACCGCCCCGCCGACCACCGCGCCGAACACCGGCACGCCGCCCACGGCTTTGCGCAGGCCGAAGCGCTCGGCTAAGGTCTTGCTGAGATTGTTCAGGCTATAGATCGCGGCTTCTTTGGCGAATTCGCGCTCTGCGGTGCGCTCGATCCCATCACGCCAAGCGGCGGTATGGACATCACTCACCGTGGCGATTGCCGCCAGTGCTGCCTGCTTTTCAGCGACGCTGTTGGCGGACGCCAACGCGAAAATGGCGATCGTCAGCCGCTGTTTCTCGGCGCTGGTGCAATCCTCGCCGTAACACAGGCCGGTGCGATGAATCACCCGGAACGCTTGCAGCAGCAAAGTTGGGATATCCGCCGCCAAGCCGAATGCACCGGCGATACCGAACATTGCGCCAGTGCCGCCGGCCAACGCCACGCCGCGCGCCTGCACCTGCGCCGCCAAGCCATCGCAGATTTCCAGCTGCGTTGCGCGCAAATCATCCAGCTCACCCACGCCGGCACGTTTGAGTATCGACGCGCGATCCGCGGTTTGAATCGCAACCCGTTGCACCGTATCCAGCGCTTTGCGCAGCAGCGCCACCGGAATCACGCGCTGTACCGCGCTGGCGGCCGGGCCGGTGGCTTTGGCGAACAAGCGTGTCGGCATTGTCGGTGGCTCGGCGCACCACGCCTGAATTCGATCGAACTGCCGCTGTTCGTATGCTGAGCGCATTGCGCACCGCCGACCTGCGAGAAGAAAGCAAGAGTCTACCTGCGCTGCGGACGACGCGCGGCGGATCAGGCATCATTCATCCCCATGTGCCTGATCGCTTTCGCCTGGGATGCGCATCCCGACTACGCCCTTGTTGTCATCGCCAATCGCGACGAATACCACGCCCGGCCGACCGCGTCGCTGGCGCCGTGGACCGATGCGCCGCAGGTACTCGGCGGCCGCGACCTGAAAGAAGGCGGCGGTTGGCTGGCGCTGCGCAGTGAGCGGCCGAAGCTGGTGGCGGTAACCAATGTCCGCGAACCGCTGCCGACGACACCGAAACGCTCGCGCGGCGCCTTGGTTCGGGATTTCATCACCGAGCAAGGCTGCGCCGCGAGCTTTGCCGAGCGCCACCGCATCGCCGGCGACCACTACGCCGGCTTCAACCTGCTGCTGTGGGATGGCGAAGAATTGATCTACGAAACCAACCGGCCGACGCCGCATTGGGAGTCGGTTACGGCGGGTGTTTACGGTATTTCCAACGGCGCGTTTGATCCGCCGTGGCCGAAAACCCAGCGTCTGACACAACGCCTGAAAACCCTGCTGACAGAAATGCCGCGCGGCACCGCACCTGCGCTGGACCCGCTGTTCGCCGCGCTCGCCGACGAACAACAGGCACCCGACGCCGAGGTGCCGCAAACCTGGGTTGGCTTTGAGCGCGAGCGCCAGCTTTCGTCAGCATTCATCCGCCTGCCCGGCTACGGCACGCGGGCCAGCAGCGTGGTTTTGATCGGTCGCGACGGCAAAGGTCTGTTCGCCGAACGCAGTTTTGACGGCGAAGGCGCATTGGCCGGCGAGCACAGCGAAACGTTTGCGTTTCGCTAAGCACGAACGCGCGGATATGCCCGCACTCGACTGAGTACGCCAGCGCCTCGCAGTGCCGCCCGCGGTAGTTCGTCACCCTGGCGGGGTAACGAACCCTGAATGTAAAGGGGAGTCAGCCGATAAGCCGGGTTCTGTCTAGTGCCGACGGCCACAGCCGGCGGAGCCGAGACAACCATTCCTCTACGACGACGATCGCTCGCCGCCTCCAGCAGCCTACCCGGAAGGCGCGCGGGCCGCGCGTTGCACCTTGCGGCGCATCCTTCCCTATTTGGCCTTGCTCCGTGTGGGGTTTGCCGTGCCGGTCCATTGCTGAACTCGCGGTGCGCTCTTACCGCACCATTTCACCCTTGCCTGATCCGCACCGAACGCGTCGGCACAGCCATCGGCGGTATCTTTCTGTTGCACTTTCCGTCGGCTCGCGCCGCCCAGCCGTTAACTGGCACACTGCCCTGCGGAGCCCGGACTTTCCTCCCCCGCACGGCGCAAGCACCGGCAGCGGCGGTTGTCTAGCTGACTCCCGCGCGCATCATACGCCGTTGCTGCATCAGCGATCAGGCGGCAGCCAGAACTTGGCGTTGCAACCCAGCCCAAGCCTAGTCGACGACAGCTAAATGCCCGCGCACTTAGCTTCGGATCAACGTGCCAATACCTTCGTCGGTAAACAGTTCCAGCAATACCGCGTGCTCTAAACGGCCGTCGATAATCACGGAATTCTTCACGCCGCTGGCCACGGCGTCCAAAGCGCAGCGCACTTTCGGCAGCATGCCGCCGTGGACGGTGCCGTCGGCGATCAGAGCATCGACTTGGGCAACGGTCAGGCCGGTCAGCACGCGGCCTTGTTTGTCCATCAGACCTTGGACATTGGTTAGCAACATCAGCTTTTCCGCCTTCAGCACCGAGGCGAGTTTGCCAGCGACAAGGTCGGCGTTGATATTGTAGGCCTCGCCGTCCGGGCCAACGCCGATCGGCGCGATGACTGGAATAAAGCCGCCCGCTTCGAGGTGATCGACAACACGCGGGTCGATGCTCGCCACTTCGCCGACTTGGCCAATGTCACGGCCATCGACGTAGAGCTTGCGGGCGTGGATCAGGCCGCCGTCTTTACCGGTCAGGCCGACGGCACGGCCGCCTTGCTGGGCGATGGCGTTGACCACCGCTTTGTTGACGAGGCCGCCGAGCATCATCTCGACCACGTCCATCGTCTCGGCATCGGTAACGCGCATGCCAGACACAAACTCGCTTTTCTTGCCGAGCTTTTCCAAATGGCCGCCGATTTGCGGGCCACCGCCGTGCACGACGACCGGATCGATGCCGACCGCTTTCATCAACACGATGTCGCGGGCGAAGCTTTCGATCATATCGTCGTCGCCCATCGCGTTGCCGCCGTATTTGACGACGATGGTCTTGCCGGCGAAGCGCCGGATGTACGGCAGCGCCTCGGTCAGAACCCGGGCAATATTGATGGCTTTGTCTTGGTCGATCGGCATCTGGACACGCAGATTAGAAGGATGCAGCGGCGCGGGAGAACGCATGATACGGCGGCTTGCGGGCCAACTTAGTGCCGGCCCGTGTGGCCGAAACCGCCGGCACCACGCGCCGTATCTTCAAACGCCTCAACCGCTTGGAATTCCGCCTGGGCCACTGGCACGATCACCAACTGCGCCATGCGCTCGCCGGGTTCGATGACGAACTGCGCGCTGCCCCGGTTCCAGCAGCTGAGCATCAATTCGCCTTGGTAGTCCGAGTCGATAAGGCCAACGAGATTACCGAGCACGATGCCGTGTTTATGGCCGAGCCCGGAGCGCGGCAAAATCACCGCAGCGTAACCGGGGTCGCCGATGTAGATCGCCAGCCCAGTACGGACCAATACGGTCGCCCCAGGGGCGAGCGCCTGCGGCGCGTCGAGCAAGGCGCGCAAATCGAGCCCGGCCGAACCTTCCGTTGCGTACTGCGGCAGCGGGAAATCGCGGCCGACGCGCGGGTCGAGAATCTTCAGCTGAATCGGGATCATTTCTTCACCGCCTTTTTCGCCGTCTTGGTGGCCACAGCCGTTTTTGTCGACGCTTTAGCCTTTGTCTTGGTTGCCGCTTTAGCCGCCGAGGCTTTTGTCGGCGCAACCGCGCCTACCGCCGGCGCGGTCTCCGCAATGGCGTAACGCTCGGCGATCAACGCCGCGAGCTGGCGCGCGATTTCGGACTTATCCGCCGGCCCCAGCGCGCGTTCGCCACCATTCCAATAAACCTGCAGCGCGTTGTCGTCTTGATCGAACGCGCGGCCACCGCCAACCCAGTTCGCCGCGATCAAATTCAGCTTTTTCCGCTCAAGCTTGCCGCGCGCGTGCTCAGCCAATTTTTCAGTTTCGGCGGCAAAGCCGACGATGAACAGCTGCGGCTGGCGCTGGCGAACTTCGGTCAGGATGTCGGCGTTTTTGGTCAGCGCCAAATCCAGCGTTTCGGTTTTCTTTTTGATCTTCTGATCGGCCACCGCGAGCGGCCGGTAGTCGGCGACTGCCGCCGTGCCGACCAAAATATCCGCCGCCGCACAGGCCGCGAATGTGGCTTCGAGCATGTCTTGCGCGCTTTCAACGCTCACCCGGCGCACGCCGCTCGGCACCGCCAGATTCACCGGGCCGCTGATCAGCGTCACGTCGGCGCCGAGCGCGGTTAGCGCCGTTGCCACGGCATAGCCCTGCTTGCCGGACGAGCGATTGGTGATGAAGCGCACCGGATCGATCGGCTCACGGGTCGGCCCGGCCGTCACCACAGCTTTGACGCCACTGAGCGGCCCCGCCGCAACCGGCGCGGCTGGCGTCAATGCCGCGAGCACGGCGGCGGCGATGTCTTCCGGCTCGCTTAAGCGGCCTTCGCCAATTTCGCCGCAGGCTTGGGCGCCGCTGCCGGGGCCGATCACGGTGTAGCCGCGCTGGCGCAGCAAGGCGATATTGGCCTGCGTCGCAGCGTTCGCCCACATCAGCCGATTCATGGCCGGGGCCACGAATATTGGCTTGTCGGTGGCCAAGCACAGCGTGGTCAGCAGATCGTCGGCAAAACCATGCGCGAGCTTGGCCAGCGTATTGGCGGTAGCCGGCGCGATGACGATGGCATCCGGCCAGCGCGCAAGTTCGATATGGCCCATCGCCGCCTCGGCCTGCTCATCCCACAACGAGTGTCGGACCGGCTGACCGGTCAACGCCTGCAAGGTTTGCGCGCCGATAAAGCGCTGCGCGGATTCAGTCATCACGGCTTGCACCTGACAACCGGCTTTGGTGAAACGGCGCGCCAGTTCGGCGGCCTTGTAAGCGGCAATGCCGCCACTGATGCCGAGCAAAACGCGCCGGACCTGCATGCTGACCTGAATCATGGAATAGAAATATGGAAAATAAAGAGGGGAAAACGTGATCGGGTTCGCTGAATTGTAGCCGCTGCTGCGGTTACGCTAACGCAGCTCACGGAGGACGCATGCCAATCACGGACTGGCCTGAAGACGAACGCCCGCGCGAAAAGCTGCTGCAGCGCGGCCCCGCTGCCTTATCAGACGCAGAATTGCTGGCGATATTCCTGCGCACCGGCATCGCCGGCAGCAGCGCGGTCGATCTAGCGCGCGAGCTGCTGAGTCGCTTTGGCAGCCTGCGCGCGCTACTGAAGGCGCCACGCGCGGATTTCTGCGCCGCCAAAGGCCTTGGCGACGCGAAATACGCGCAATTACAAGCGGTTTTGGAAATCGCGCGCCGGCACCTAGCGGAAAATTTAGCGCAGCGCGCAGCACTGAATGACCCGCAGGCGGCGCGGGATTTCCTGATTGCGCAGCTGCGCGATCTCGATCACGAAGCGTTTGCCGCACTGTTTCTCGATACCCAGCACCGCGTCTTGGCGTTCGAAATTCTGGCGCGCGGCACATTGAACAGTGCTAGCGTTTATCCGCGCGAAGTTGTCAAAAGCGCGTTGCGGCAGCAGGCTGCGGCGGTGATTTTTGCGCACAATCATCCGTCTGGCATCAACGAGCCTAGCGGTGCCGACCGGACGCTGACGCAGCGTTTGCGTGAGGCGCTAAACTTGATCGACATCCGCGTACTCGATCACTTTATTATTGGCGAAGGCCCGCCGGTGTCTTTCGCTGAGCGCGGATTGCTGTAATAATAGTCAGCTCGTGCACTAGCGCTTGCCCAATTTTTATCGGGCTGGTATCGTTCACGCCCTTTTTAGCGTCAATCATCCGTTTCGGGGTTCGTGTCATGTCCAGAGTCTGCCAAGTCACCGGCAAGAAGCCGATCGTCGGTAATACCGTCTCGCACGCTAATAACAAGCGTCGCCGTCGCTTCCTGCCCAATTTGCACACCCACCGCTTCTGGCTCGAAACCGAGAAGCGCTTCGTAAGCCTGCGCGTTTCGTGCAATGGCATGCGCATCATCGACAAAAAAGGCCTCGAAGCCGTTGTCGCTGATCTGCGCGCCCGCGGCGAGAAGGTGTAAGCCATGGCAAAAGGTAAGAAAGACCGCGAAAAGATTAAGCTCGTGTCGACTGCCGGCACCGGCTTCTACTACACGACGACGAAGAACAAAAAGAACACGCCGGATAAGTTCGAGTTCAGCAAGTACGACCCGATCGTGCGTAAGCACGTCGCGTTTAAAGAAGCAAAAATTAAGTAGCGCCGGTACGCCGGAGCACAAAAACCCGCCTCGCGCGGGTTTTTTTGTTTTTCGTCAACGCCGGCGAAGCCTACCGCACCGATTGTCTTTTTCAGCTCGTATCATGGCAATGGCATGACTGACGAACCGAAAACTCAGCTGCACCACCGTCATCTGGAGCAGGCGCGGGCGCAGGTCATTGAGCTGCTGACGCGGCAGGCGGTCGAGCGGGAGTTGGTCAGCAAAAGCGAGGGGCATGGCGGGCAGGATGCGGTCGTCAGCCAGCTCGTTGCGCGCCAGCAGCAAACGGCGCTGCAGCAGCGCATGTTGCGCTTCCACCCGGCCGACATCGCGTTCGTGCTCGAAAGCCTGCCGCGCGATGCGCGCGAGATGGCCTGGGCGCTGGTGCGGCCCGAACGGCGCGGCGCGGTGCTGCTGGAAACCTCGGACGCGGTCCGCCGCAATCTGATCGAGGATATGCCGCCCGGGGAAATCGCGGCGTCATTGCACCACCTCGAATCGGACGACATCGCCGACTTGATCGGCTCGCTGCCCGAAGATATCGGCGCGCAGGTGTTGGAACGCCTCGACCGCGCCGACCAAGTTGAGGTGCGTTCGGTGCTGTCGTACCCGGACGGCACCGTCGGCGCGATGATGGATCTGGACTTTCTAACCGTGCGCGATGACGCCGCGCTGGAAGCCGTGCTGCGCCTGCTGCGGCGGAAAAAGAAGCTGCCGGCAGAAACCAATCAAATCGTCGTGGTCGACCGCGGCAACGTGTTGCGCGGCGTGCTGACGCTGGAACAGCTGCTGTTATCAGAGCCGGAACAAAGCGTCGCGGAAGTGATGACGCCGAACCCACAGTTTTTCTACACCGACGACCCGGTTACCGATGCCGTCGCCGTGTTCGAACGCTACGATTTGATCAGCGCGCCGGTGGTGAACCAACACATGGAAGTCGTCGGCCGGGTGGCGGTCGATGACATCGTCGATACGATTCAGGCTCAGCAAGAGCGCGACGCGTTGCGGCAAGTCGGCTTGCGCGAAGAAGAAGATCTGTTTGCGCCGGTCTGGCAGAGCGGGCGCAACCGCTGGCCGTGGCTGGCGCTGAATCTGTTTACCGCGTTCATCGCCTCGCGCGTCATTGGTTTTTACGAGCCGACGATCGAGAAGCTGGTGGCGCTGGCGGCGCTGATGCCGATCGTCGCCAGCGTCGGCGGCAATACCGGCAATCAGACGATGGCGCTGGTGATCCGGGCGCTGTCACTAAATCAGCTCAGCGGCCCCTTGCTGCGCAAGATGCTGATTAAAGAACTGCTGATTGCCGCATTAAACGGCAGTGTTTGGGGCAGCGTCCTCGGCGCGATGACGTTCATGCTCTATCACGAGCTGCCGCTCACCGCCGTCATTACCGCTGCCACCGTATTTGAGCTTCTGTTAGCGGCCACCGCCGGCGCGATGATCCCAGTGCTGCTGGAACGCTTCGGGCGCGACCCGGTGCTTGGCTCCAGCGTGCTGCTCACCGCGGTCACCGACAGCATGGGTTTTTTCATCTTTCTCGGCCTCGCTTCACTCTTCCTTGTCTAGGGCCTGTTAGCGCTTACAGGCCCTAGCGCCAACGTTGCGCGGGCGGATCGCTTCACCTACAGTGCGCGGCTTTCCATCTTGGGGGGACGTATCGGTATGAGCAGCAGCCTCGGCCCCGCCGCCGACATCCAGGCGCAGCACACAGACGCACTGATTTCTGCCTGTGCGCTGTTTCACCAGCGCGGCTGGGTACCGGCCACCGGCGGTAATTTCTCGGTGCGCCTGGGCGATGACCAGATGCTAATCACTGCCTCCGGCGTGCACAAAGGCGAGCTGACGCGCGGCGATTTTCTGGTCGCGGACCTCAACGGGAAAGCACTCGAAGCCGGCCGCAAAACTTCTTACGAAACCGGCCTGCACACGCAAATTTACCGGCACGATCCAGACGCCCACGCGGTGCTTCACGTTCACAGCGTCGCGAATACCGTGTTGTCACGAAAACGGGATAAAGTGTTACTCGCTGGGTACGAGCTGCAAAAGATTTTGCCCGGTGTGGTCGAGCCGAGTTTGGCGATCGAAATCCCGGTGTTCGGCAATGATCAAAACATCGAGCGCTTGAGCCAAGCGGTGGATCGGTATATGAAGGAGCATCCCGGTATACCTGCATACCTGATCGCGGGTCACGGGCTCTATACGTGGGGCAAAACTGTGGCACAGGCGCGCCACCGGGTCGAAGCCCTGGAATTTATGTTCGAGTGCGAGCTGTGGAGCACGAGGTAACCAATATGAGTGAACTCCGTATCTACGAAGAAAATGGCCAACCGGTCACCACCTACAGCCAATTTGACGACATTCGCGACCATCTTGCCGCGATTGGCGTGCAATTCGAGCGCTGGGAAGCGTCGATGCAATTAGACGCCCAGGCCTCACAAGACGAAGTGATCGAAGCCTATCGGGGCTCGGTCAACCGGCTGATGAACCAGTACGGCTTCAAATCCGTTGACGTGATCAGCCTGCAGCCAACGCATCCGCAAAAAGATGCACTGCGCAACAAATTCCTCAGCGAGCACCGGCACGAAGAATTCGAAGTGCGCTTTTTCGTCGAAGGCGAAGCGCTGTTCTACATCCGCGAGAACAACCGCGTGCACGGTGTCCTCTGCTCCGCCGGCGACTTAATCTCAGTGCCAGCCAACGTGCGGCATTGGTTCGATATGGGGCCGAACCCGAACTTCAAAGCGATCCGCCTGTTCATCACACCGGATGGCTGGGTTGCCAACTATACCGGCGACAAAATCGCCGATCAGTTTCCACGCCTGGAAGCCCCGCACTACTACCAGCAAGCGGCCTAAAGTCGCACGCGGTACCGAAGGCCGCCACCCAGGCGGCCTTCTTGATTTTCCGGCCACACGCTCGGAAGGAGCCTGACTGCCTCTATGATTCAAGCCATCGTCACCGATATCGAAGGCACCACGTCATCGATCGATTTCGTTCATAAAACCCTGTTTCCGTACGCAAAGCAGCATTTACGCCGCTATTTGCAAACGCATACCGACGACGCCGAAGTAACGACACAGATCGCCGAAGTTGCGAAGCTCGAAGGTCGGCCGCTGAACCTGGATGAAACCGCCGATGTGCTCGAACGCTGGATCGACGAAGACCGCAAAATCACACCGCTGAAAGCGCTGCAAGGCTTGATTTGGGCGCAGGGCTACGCCGATGGCGCGCTCAGCGGCCACGTTTACGCCGATACGCCGGTTTATCTGCGACGCTGGCACGCGGCGGGCAAGCGGCTGTACATCTACTCGTCTGGCTCGGTCGCGGCGCAGAAGCTGATTTTCGGCCATTCCGATGCCGGCGATCTCACGCCATTGTTTTCCGGCTATTTCGATACGCGCATCGGCGCCAAGCGCGAAGCCGCCGCCTATCAGGCCATTTTGGCCGAACTCGGTCTGCCGAGCGAAGCGGTGCTGTTTCTATCAGATGTCGGCGAAGAGCTTGATGCTGCGCGCGCGGCTGGCCTGAAAACCTGGCAGCTGATCCGCGACGACAAAGCCAAGCCATTTCCGGCGCACCCGCAAGCGCGGGATTTCTCCGAAGTCAGCGTTTAAGCGCGGCCAGCGCGCCGCCAGCACCAATGCCAGGGCTCGTAGAGATAGCCCTCGGCGTTGTCACGCGGGTAACTCAGGTAGAAGCCATAGTGGGCAGCGTGCGCTTGTAGCCACGCGAATGTCGGCGTGCGCTCGAAATCTTCTTCCAGCGGCGGGCAATCGGGAACGCCGACATCAACGGCGCGGCCGGTGTGATGCTCGCTACAACCCGGCGGGGCGTTGACGGTCAGAATCTCGTCGATCGTCCGCCCTTTGGCGAGTTTGTTGCGGATCAACGCGGCCTGAAAATCGACGCTGCGGAACGCCGATACCAACTGCAGCGCCAAACCTTCGGCCTGGGCGGCCGCGCGCAGCGCCGCCCAGGCCTGCGCGGCGCCATCCACCAGCAAACGATCACGGCCATCACTGCCGAGCCCGACGGGGCGCAGCCGCTGAGCCTCCGCGTGCAGTGGCAAGCGGCGCGCGCCGACCACGGCTTCGTCGATCCCCAACTCACGCCAAACTTCACGCAGGCGCAGCCGGTAAGCCGCCGATAACCGGACGGCCATCACACAGCCTGCAGGCGCCCGCGCCAGCCGTAAGCCGGATCGCCGATGACGACAAAACCCGGATTCAGCAGCGAGGCCTTTTCGTTGTAGCGCAGCGGTTGCCAGTCCGGCAGGCGCAGCACCTGCCCGCCCGCGGCCTCGACAACACACTGTGCCGCGGCGGTATCCCATTCAGATGTCGGGCCGGTGCGCGGATAAAAATCGGCGCAGCCTTCGGCGACCATGCAGAACTTCAGCGAGCTGCCGCGGCTGACTTGCTCGTGCGCCGGCGCGTGCGCGAGAAACGCATCCAGCGCCGCATCGCGATGCGATTTGCTGACCAGTAACGCAGGCGTTGCCGGCGTCGGCCGGGTCTGGATCGCCGTGCGCTGGCCGTTGCGAATCACGTGAGCGCCAGCGTCGCGCTGACCAGCGTAACTATCGCCGGTCACCGGCGCGTGAACCACACCGAGCACCGCTTGGTGGCGATCGATCAACGCGATATTGACGGTGAAATCGCCGTTGCGCTTGACGAATTCCTTGGTGCCGTCGAGCGGGTCGATCAGCCAGTAGCGCGGCCATGCCCCGCGCACCGCGTAATCGATCTCTGCCGATTCTTCCGACAAACACGGAATATCCGGCGTCAGTGCTTGCAGCGCACCGACGATGGCGTGATGCGCGCGCAAATCGGCTTGCGTCAGCGGCGATTGATCGTCTTTCTGCGTCACCGCAAAATCGGATTGGTAAACCGCCATGATTTCGCGGCCAGCGACTTCAGCGATCGACAAAATTTCGGGCAGTAGGTCGGAAAGATTCATGGTCGGGCCAAAAGAAGTTGCGGCTATGATACCGGCATGGCTACCCCGCTTATCGACTGGTCCGCGATCGACCACGTGCTGCTCGACATGGACGGCACCGTGCTTGACCTCGCCTACGACAACCACTTCTGGCTGCACCACGTGCCGCAACGTTACGCCGAACGCCACGGCTTAACGCTGGAAGAATCGCTGGCGCGGCTGCAGCCGGAATTTCACGCCGCACAGGGCACGCTGAATTGGTATTGCCTGGACTACTGGAGCGCGCTGACGGAACTCGACATCGTCGCGCTAAAAACCGAACTCAAACACCGTATCGGCCTACTCCCTGGCAGCGAAGATTTCCTCAACGCGGTGCGCGCGACCGGCCGCGATCTTTGGCTGGTGACTAACGCGCATCCAGGCAGCTGGCGTTTAAAGCTCGACGAAACCGGCCTGCACGGCCATTTCGATCGCGTCATCAGTTCCCATGACTGCGGCGCGCCGAAGGAAGATCCGCGCTTCTGGCCGGCGCTCCAAGCGCAGCACGCGTTCGATGCGCAGCGTGCACTGTTTGTCGACGACAGCCTGCCGGTGCTACGCGCGGCGCAGAACTACGGCATCCGCCATGTCGTCGCGATCGGCCATCCCGATTCAAGCGCATCGCGGCGCGACATCGCCGAATTTCCGGCCGTCGATCGGCTCGCGCAGCTTTTACCGATCGCGGCTTAGCGCCGCGGCCGGGTGCTCGGCGCCGGGCGACGCCCACCGCCGCCGCCGCTGCGCCGCCCCTGCGGCCGCCCAGAGCGCTCCCGCGCCGGCAGATTCGGCTTCAGGTAGTCGCTCGGCATCAGCGCATCGACATCGCCGAATTGCGGAATCCGCATGCCGATGGCTTTTTCGATGATCGGCAGCGAATAAACATAGGTTTCGCAGCATAACGAGATGGCATCACCGCTCGCACCCGCGCGCGCGGTCCGGCCGATGCGGTGGATGTAATCCTCGCCGTCTTGCGGTAAATCATAGTTCACCACGTGCGAGACATCTGGGATGTGCAGACCGCGCGCAGCGACATCCGTCGCGACCAACACCGGCAGTTCGCCGAGCTTGAATTCGCCCAGCAACCGCTCGCGCTTGTTTTGCGGGACATCACCCGACAACAAACCGGCGTTGTAACCATTGGCGATCAGCGCCGCCTGCACTTCTTCGGCATCGCGCTTAGTGTTGACGAATACCATCGTCCGAATCGGCGCATGGTGGCGCATCAGGCCGATCAGCAGCGGCAATTTATCGTCATTCGCGACGTGGATCAGCGACTGGCGAACGCGATCGGCCGTTACCTGCTCGGCAACGATTTCGATCCGCTCCGGGTTGTTCATGTGCTCGTACGCCAGCTCCAGCACGCGGTGCGAAAGCGTGGCCGAGAACAGATAATTCTGGCGCGAGCTGGCTTTCGGCATGCGCCGCAGCAGGTAACGAATATCGGCGATGAAGCCGAGATCAAACATCCGATCGGCTTCGTCCAACACCAGCACTTCTATGCCGTTGAGTTTGTATAAACCTTGTTTGAAGTAGTCGATCAAACGACCTGGGGTGCCGATCAAGATGTCGATGCCACCGGCAATCGCGCTTTTCTGCGTGTCGTAACCGGTGCCGCCGTAAACTGCGGCCATTTTTAGCCCGGTGTGGGCGCCCAATTGCTGCGCATCGTTATAGATCTGCAGCGCCAATTCGCGCGTCGGCGCCAAAACATAGGCGCGCGGCTGGCCTTCTTCGCCGATGCGCGGCTGGGTCAGCAGATGGTTCATCGTCGCGAGCAAAAACGCTGCCGTTTTTCCGGTGCCGGTCTGCGCTTGCCCAGCCAGATCGCGACCTTCCAGCGCCAGCGGCAGCGTTGCCGCCTGGATTGGCGTGCAATGGCTATAGCCCATCGCGGCCAAGCTGCTCTGCAGGGTCGGGTGCAATGCCAAACTGGCGAAAGAAACAGTGCTTAAATGCTGGGGACGCGGCGCCTCGGAGGCAGGTGCGTCAGATAAGGCTTGCATTTGATCGGGACTTGGATTGAAATAAGGACGACGAATTCACGACTGTACCGCGCACCAGAAAGCGTCGCGTAAAATCACAGTCGCTACCGCTTAAAATATTCCATCTATTAAAGCAGATCATTCAGGTGTGCGCATTGAACCTGCGCAGCCCGGCCCCACCTTAAAGACTTAAGAAGCGTTATAGCGCCTTCCTGAGACTTCAAACTTTCCCAAGCTGGCCCACGGCCTACCAGTACTATCGCGGAGTATATACATGAGTCAGAACATTTCGGCCGTAACAGACGCCAGCTTTGAGGCTGACGTGCTGAAGAGTGATGTCCCCGTCTTAGTTGATTTCTGGGCTGAGTGGTGCGGGCCTTGCAAGATGATTGCGCCGGTGCTCGAACAGATTGCTTCGGATACCCAGGGCAAGCTCAAGATCGTCAAGCTGAATGTTGACGAAAACCCCGGCACACCGCCGAAATTCGCGATCCGCGGCATCCCGACGCTGATCCTGTTTAAGAACGGCCAAGTGGCCGCCACGCAGGTCGGCGCCGTGCATAAGGCGCAGCTCAGCGCTTTCGTGCAGCCGCACCTCGCAACAGCCTGAAAAATCGACTTCATTCATGATCAAGCATCGTCGCCGCCCGCATTATTCCAACGGCCATAACAGCGGGAATAACGGCAATCCGAACAGTAACGGCAATGGCAATCGAAGCGACGGCAATCGCGGCAATAGCAATCGTAACGATGGCTTTCCCGCGGATATCGACGAGCTTGAGGCCAATGAAGGCGAAACCGGCGGCGACGCTGCAGTTGTCGTAGCGCCTCCGCCGGTTCAGCACAATCGCCGACGCAACGGGCAACAAAACGCCCAGCGCAATAACAACAACAGCAATAACAACGGTGGCGGCGACCCCGGCAATAGCGGTACGCCCGGCAACATCAGCGAAGCGCCGAGCGGCGACGAAAACGGTGATGACAACGGCGAAAACCCCGCTGTTTCAACAGAGCCCGTCGCCCCGCGCGAACCGCCGAAAGTCGTTTACATCTCAGATTTAAAGCGCAAAACCGCGGCCGAGTTGCTCGAAACTGCGGAATCGATGGGCTTGGAAAACATCGCCCGCGCTCGCAAGCAGGATGTCGTGTTCCAGCTGCTGCGCGCGGCCGCGCGGCGCGGTGACCACATCCAGGCCGAAGGCGTGCTCGAAATCATGCAGGACGGCTACGGCTTCCTGCGTGGCCCCGATAGCTCCTATCTCGCCGGCCCAGACGACGTTTACATCTCACCGAGCCAGATCCGCCGTTTTAGCCTGCGCACTGGCGACACCGTTTCTGGCCGCGTCCGCTCGCCGAAAGACAACGAGCGCTACTTCGCGCTGCTGAAAGTCGACACGATCAACTACGAAGCGCCGGAAGTTTCAAAGAAGAAAGTTAACTTCGAGAACTTAACGCCGCTGTTCGCCGACGAGCAGTACAAGATGGAACGCGGCAACGGCACGACTGAAGACATCACCGCCCGCGTGATTGATATCGTCGCACCGTTCGGCAAAGGCCAGCGCGGCCTGATCGTCTCGCCACCGAAAGCCGGTAAAACGATGTTGATGCAAAACGTCGCGCAGAGCATCGCCGCGAACTACCCAGACGTCTATCTGATCGTGCTGCTGATCGACGAACGTCCGGAAGAAGTGACGGATATGCAGCGTACGGTGCGCGGCGAAGTCATTTCCTCGACGTTCGATGAGCCGGCAACCCGTCACGTGCAAGTCGCCGAAATGGTGATCGAAAAGGCCAAACGCCTGGTCGAACACAAGCGCGATGTCGTGATTCTGCTGGACTCGATCACCCGCCTTGCCCGCGCGTTCAACACCGTTGCGCCGTCATCCGGCAAAGTGCTATCGGGCGGTGTTGACGCCAACGCCCTGCAGAAGCCGAAACGCTTCTTCGGCGCCGCGCGCAATGTCGAGGAAGGTGGCAGCTTGACCATCATCGCCACGGCGCTGATCGATACCGGCTCGAAGATGGACGAAGTCATCTACGAAGAATTCAAGGGCACCGGCAACATGGAGCTGCACCTTGAGCGCCGCATCGCCGAAAAACGCGTGTTCCCGGCGATCAACATCAACCGCTCCGGCACTCGTAAAGAAGAGCTGATGCTCGATCCGGCCGATCTGCAGAAGATCTGGATCCTGCGCAAGTTGTTGCACTCGATGGACGAACTCGCGGCAATGGAATTGTTGTTCGACCGCATGCGCGGCACGAAGACCAACTCCGACTTCTTCGATTCGATGAAGCGCAACTAATCCGGCGTCGGATTGAGAAAAAGCCCGCGGCGTTTGCTGCGGGCTTTTTTATTGGTGCGCGCCAGCGGTGGGGCTACCGGCGCGGTCTTGAGTTCATCGATAAACCGACAACATTCCGGCTCGGCCATACCAGTGCGCCAACCACGCGAAACGCGGCCGCGGCAACTGCGGGCCCGTTGTCGTGCGCACCTGCGGCATTGTTTGCGCCGCGGCCTTGGGCAGCAAAAGCTGCGGAATTTCTAGGGTTTGTTTCAGCGCTGGGTTCATGGCTCGCTCCTACTAGCGTTCAGATTCGCATTCTGATTTCGCATTAGTCAGCGCCGCGCGCTAGGCTATAACGAAAGCAGATTATGTTGACAGCGCGAATTTTGAGCGTGTTAGCAACGCGGCTCAAACGATCTATTCGTATCTCTTGCATGAGTAACTGGAATGCGTGATGCCGCACCCAAACGCCGCCGCGATCTTCCCCCGCTCGATCTCCTGCGCGGCTTTGAAGCCGCCGCGCGAACGCTGAGCTTTACCCAGGCCGCCGCCGAATTGTTCGTCACCCAATCGGCAATCAGCCGCCAAATCCGCGCGTTGGAAGACGATCTCGGCGTTCCCCTATTCGAACGCAAACACCGCGCACTAGCACTAACCGACGCAGGCATCGCGCTACAACGCAGCGTCAGCGCCGCGCTCACGCAATTGCGTGAAACGGTGCAGCAGATCAGCAACGCCGACGCCGTGCACATGCTCACGGTCACTACGACCGTCACCTTCGCCTCGCTGTGGCTCATCCCGCGCCTGCCGCTATTCCGCCGGCTACACCCCAAAATCGACGTGCGCATCTCCGCCAATGACGCCACAGTGGACCTGACGCGCGACCGTATCGACATCGCGATTCGCTACTGTGCACCGCGCGCAGCGCCGGCCGTTGCGGTCAAGCTATTTGGCGAAGAAGTAGTGCCCGTCTGCAACCCGGCGTTGTTGAAAGACGCCGGCCGACCGCTGCGGACCCCGGAAGATTTACGCCATCATGTCTTGCTCGGCATCGACGGCGCCACGATCAGCTTCCCGTGGCTGGACTGGGGCGCGTGGCTAGCGGCGATGTCGCTGAACACGCTAACACCGGATGGCGAAGTCATGTTCAGCCACTACGACCAAATGATCCAAGCCGCAATGGACGGCCAAGGCATCGCACTGGGCCGCATGCCGCTGTTGGCAGAACTAATGCGCCAAGGCCGCTTAGTATCGCCATTCGACCAACCGCGCCGACCCAAAAACTGGCGCACGCCAACACGCGCCTTTTACGCCATCGTCGAAGAAGGTGCCGCGCAACGCAGCGAAACGCGCCATTTCGTTGACTGGCTTACGGCTGAGGCTGGGCGAGATAGTGCCTGAATGGCATCGCGCTGCGTCATTACTTGAGATCGGCGCGCCCCAACCTTGGCGTGCAGAAGCCACTAATCTTACTGTGTCAATAAAATAAAGCTACTATGGTACTTTCTTCAAGCAGGAGATGAACTGCGATGAAGGCGAGCGAACGGTTTGATGCGTACCTGGATTATCTGTCCGACGGATTGGGTCATGCGGATCGGGACGCGGGTCTTCGAGGCTACTGCACGGGGTTGATGCTGCCGCTGACGCGCAAGAGCGTGGAGCCGATGGCGGCGGGGCTGGATCCGTTGCATGTCCGGGCCCGGCATCAATCCCTGCACCATTTCGTGGCGAAGGCCGATTGGTCGGATGCGGAGATGCTGCGTCGGATTCGGGACTGGGTGATGCCGAAGCTCGGGCTCGACACCGGGGGTTTCTGGATCGTCGACGACACCGGGTTTCCGAAGAAGGGCAAGCATTCGGTCGGCGTGGCGCGGCAGTACTGCGGCGTCCTCGGTAAGCAGGACAATTGCCAGGTGGCGGTGAGCGTGTCGCTGGCCAGTGCGTCAGGGAGCCTGCCGGTGAGTTGGCAGTTGTATCTACCTAAGGCTTGGGCCGACGATCCTGCACGTCGGCAGAAAGCCGGCGTTCCGGACGCGATGGCGTTCGCGACCAAGCCCGAGATGGCCTTGCAGCACCTCGCGTCCCTGCTGGCGGAAGGGTTGCCGCCGTACTGCGTGCTGGCCGATGCAGGCTACGGCGTCGACACCGCGTTCCGAAACGGACTGACGGATCTGGGACTGCCCTACGTCGTCGGCATCACCTCGGCGATCAGCGTCTGGCCGCCGGAGATCGAGCCTTTGCCGCCAAAGCCTTGGAAGGGAAAGGGCCGCCCGCCCTCGCAACCACGACGCACGGCTGATCGTCAGTCGATGTCAGTCAAAGCGTTGGCGATGGCGCTGCCGACCGAGCGCTACCAGACCGTCCATTGGCGGGAAGGCACGAATCAGACGCTGTCCAACCGCTTCGCCGCCGTCCGCGTCCGCCATGCCGGCAGCAACATCGGCCGCACGCGACTGTGGCCGCAGCAATGGCTGCTCATCGAATGGCCCGAACACCAATCCGAGCCAGAGAAGTACGCCCTATCGACACTGCCCGAAACCGCGACACTCGATGAACTCGTCGGCATCGCGCATCAGCGCTGGCGCATCGAGCGGGACTACCAGGAGCTCAAGCAGGAATTCGGCTTGGGCCATTACGAAGGACGTGGCTGGCGCGGCTTTCATCACCACGCCAGCTTGAGCATTGCCGCCTACGGCTTCCTGGTCGCCGAACGACTCGCCGGACACAAGCCGGGCGCCCAAAAAAACCGCATTCGACGCCAAACACCTGCCGTACCCGAAGATTTCATCCCGCGCGGGACTCCGCAGAGCTCAGCGGCACGTCCCCAACTCCATCCCAACCCTGCGCCATCTACTCAGCGCAGCGCTCGCCGAAACGCTACCCAGATGTCCGTGCTGCGGACTTCGGAACCTCAAGTTACGTTTGTGACACAGTAAGACTAAGAAATCTCTGAAAAATCTTCGCCGAATGGATTCTTCAGCGATCAATTTTACTTGAAGCTTTTGAATCGGCCCAATGATTCTCTTCGAGACACCATTCGCCTTGCTTTATGGTTTCCTGTGGGAACGCCGCCCACCAACAGGATTAGAGACGGCAGCGCTGGCTTTCGTGGCAATGCGTATCCTCCCCTACTTGGCGGCACATCACCGGCAGCCCTGACATGACCCACGCTCAGCACACGTCCCAGACATAACACGGCCCTGACATTACGCGCAGAGCGCGCGCGCTGTTACTTGGATTCCCACCAACGCACTCGGGGAAAACCCCGGAAAACTTTACAAGTGCGCCTCCAAATTTGATCCCTGCATGACCATGTATGGCCGGGTTTAATGCAATAAAATGATGTATGATTCATTTTCCATATACAGGATTTGGCCGATAAATAAGCCTCCCCTGCAGTGGATTCGGTGAAAGCGTTTGTTCAACACTAATCAACAAGGAGAGTCAACCAATGTTTGCATCATCCATTAAAGCTATTGTCGGTGCAGCACTGTTCGTCGGTGCGAGCGTGGCAAGCGCTCAAACTGTAACGTATTTCCAATCTGAATTTAATTGTAATAATGGAGCAATTATTTTTAGCTGGGACTACTCCAACGCAAGCTCTGTCGTTCTTCAGAGAAATTTATTTTCTTCATGGTCGACGATCTACCAGGGTGCGGGCTTCGGTTTTATCTATAACAATCAAACTCGGGGAACAACGAGCACATATCGCCTTCAGGCATGCTCAGGGACAACCTGCGGCGACTACCAATACGTGACCGTTCAGTCTCCACTTCACTGCGTTACTCAATAAGCGCCAAGCTTCCTAGTAGGAGCTGATGCAAATCGAGCATATTCCTGATTGCGCGTCAAATTCAGCCGCACTCAACTACCCCCTGCAACGCTGGGGGTAGTTGACAAAATACCCCCTGAATGACGCCACAATAACGCAAATGGCCTTAAGGCGCCGCGCTCCACGCCCCCTATCAGGCGGCAACATGCGCAGTCTCTAACGTTTAATAAGGCTTGTCCTGGCCTCAACACGCAAGACCGAGCACTACGTCGAGATCGTGCGCCAAGTGCAGCGCGCTACTGGCGGTCGTTGGCCTCGTCGCGCACTCTATTGCTACTTTCGCGGGAGGATGGCTCACTCTCGTTTTTGATCCCAAACGGAATATGCACCGACGGCGTAACCGAGCGCGTCGTATCGAGATGCCCGGTTTGATCGTCGAAAAAGATATGCGGGCGGAGGACGCCGAGCACTTTTGCTTTGTCGATGCCGCCGAGGAAAAAGGCGTCGTTAGCGACCACACCCCAGCTTTTCAGAGTGGTTAACGCGCGCTCATGCGACGGTGCGTTGCGGGCAGTGACGATCGAAACCCGTAATCGATTTTGATAATTCGGATCGCCTACTTTGCGTTCCTCTTCAATCGCCTGAATTTTTGATACACGCACCAGAAATTCTTTTAGCGGCCCCGGGTTGTGCGGCTGCATGACGTTGCGTGTTTCGTGGGCGTGGAATTGATCGAGGTCTTTGGTCCGGTGCATCACGGCCTCGGATTCATCGTCCGCCAGCACACCGTCGAAGTCGAATGCGATACGTAGTGCATCGTCTTCGTCATCGACGATCGTTGAATCGATCACATGGCCGGCTGGAAAACCGGCTTTCAGCGCCTCGGTCACATCATGCTGATTCGCGGATAGAAACAGCGCGATGTTCAGTGCCGGGATGTACGCATACGGCGAGCGGCCCTGCATGAAAATGGCGCGACTGATTTGCAGCTTATGGTGCGCAATCGACTTCATCACACGCAGGCCGGTATCGGGATCATTACGCGATAGCAGCACGACCTCGACCAGTGGATTGTTCGCCGGATCGTCGCTGAGGTTATTCAGCGACAACAAGCGGTGCACAAACGAAAACGCGATGCCTTTTGCCAGCGGCACTTCGAGATGCGCTTCTTGATAGCGGCGATAGGCCGCCTCACCGTCGCTACGAAATACGGCGTCGGATTCGGTCAAATTAAAAACGGCGCTGGAGGCGACGCCGATGACGAGGCGGTTTTCTAAGGAGTAAGGCATCTATCTTTCTAATCGTCCGTTGTCGGCCGGCAATCCGGCGCGGCATAGAATTTAATTACACACGCTTCCATTCGAGCGCCAAGCGCACCACTGATTTCCGATACCCCACCGATTCGGCTACCGATTGGACATTCCCTGGCCAATCGGCAGTTCGCTGATGCGGCTCCGGTGCGCGCTAGCCGCGACTACTTCGCTGGCGCAGTGGTTTGGGCATCACCTTTCGGCACCGTCGTTACGTCAATTGGCGCCTCCGAACCCGGCGGCTGGCAACTCGGTTCGTGCGTGAACTCGTGCTCGGTGATCGTCGCACCGATTTTGTCGAGATCGGATTTACCCAGCACCAGCGGCGCGGTGTAGCCAGTGCGATCGCGCACCGATAACTGCACTTTTAGATTTTGTTCGCCAACGCAGATGTCCATATCGATCAGCGGCCGGTGCTCGGTGGCGCCGTCGTTTTGCTTAATCCGCACGTCTTTCAGTAGCGGCCGCTGCATGACGATGTGATTGCCGGGCAGCACACTGCCGTTATCGACGGTGAAACGCACCCAAAGCTCATTTTCTTTGTTGAAGTATTTGACGTCAGTCGCGCTCAAAATCGACTGCCCGGCCTGCGGGTCCAGCCGCGCCGAAACTTCCAGCGGCTTGCCGCCGCCGTAGAGCTGCACGTGCTCAAGCTTGCCGTACGTCGCGGCCTGCGCTGCGCCGAGCCCGCCGATAATCAATGCTCCCAAAAGTAAGCCGCTCTTCACGCTTGCCCCCGTTCCCGCGCGATTGCGCGATAGCCGATGTCCGTGCGGGAATGTACGCCGTCCCAGTGGATTTTGCCGAGCGCGGCGTGCGCCGCAGCCTGCGCCGCCGCGGTGCTATCGCCGAGGCCGCAGACGCACAGGACGCGGCCGCCGCTGGTGACCACATCGCCACCGCGCAGCGTGGTGCCGGCGTGAAAAACTTTGGCGTTATCGCCGGTCTGCCAATCAAGCCCGGTGATGACATCGCCCTTGCGAATCTCACCGGGATAACCCGGCGCGGCCATGACTACGCCGAGCGCAACTTGCGGCTTCCAGCGCGGTAGCGCTTGGTTGGGATCGCCGGCAACAGCTGCTTCAAGTAGATCAAGCAGATCGGAGTCCAACCGCATCAGGATTGGCTGGGTTTCGGGATCACCGAGGCGGGCGTTGAATTCGACAACACTGGGCGCACCATCGTCTGCGATCATCAGGCCGGCGTAGAGGAAGCCGGTAAATGGCCGGCCTTCGGCAGCGAGGCCAGCGAGTGTAGGCTCGATGACTTCGCGCCGTACGCGGGCATCAACCTCCGGCGTTACCACCGGCGCTGGCGAGTACGCACCCATGCCGCCGGTGTTCGGGCCTTGGTCGGCGTCGAACACGCGTTTGTGGTCCTGCGCCGAGGCCAGCGGCACATACCGCGTGCCCGATGCGACGACGATGTAGCTGGCTTCTTCGCCGACGAGAAAATCTTCGATGACGACACGCGCACCGGCGCCGCCAAACGCGCCGCCAAGCATGTCGCGGATCGCGGCCGTTGCCTGCTCGACAGTTTCAGCGACGACCACCCCTTTGCCGGCCGCCAAGCCATCCGCCTTCACCACAATCGGTGCGCCGCGTGCGGTCACATAGTCGAGCGCCGGCTGCATCTCGGTAAAGACGCGGTATTGCGCGGTTGGAATCGCGTGGCGGGCGAGGAAATCTTTGGTGAACGCTTTGCTCGCTTCGATCTGGGCTGCGGCTTGCGTTGGGCCGAAAATCGGCAGCCCGGCGGCGCGAAAGGCATCGACTACGCCGGCTGCCAACGGCCCTTCCGGCCCGACAACGGTGAAGCCAACCGCCTCAGCACGAACCAGCGCCAACAAGCCAGCAATATCATCGGCAGCGACCGCAACATTCCGGCAGCCTGGCTCGCGGCCGGTACCGGCGTTGCCGGGGGCGATCAACACCTCGCTGACGCGTGTTGATTCGGCGAGTTTCCAAGCGATGGCGTGTTCGCGGCCACCGCCGCCGATGACGAGAACTTTCATAATCTTGAATCCGGTTGTTGCGTCAGAACAAAAGCCGCCCGAATGCTGCAGGCACTCGGCGGATAAGAAAAAGGCAGGCACGCGGCCTGCCTTCTCCCGTTACCTCTAAAGCGCGCTTACGGCTTGTACGCTTTGATGCCGTTTTCGATTTCGCCACGCGCAGCAGCAGCGTCGCGCCAGCCCGAAATCTTGACCCACTTGCCCTTTTCCAGCGCTTTGTACGAGCTGTAGAAGTGGTGGATTTCGTTCTTGACCCGCTCCGGCACGTCGGCGAGATCGCGCAGATTTTCATAGGCGTAGTTGCTGACTTTATCGACCGGCACGGCGAGCAGTTTGGCGTCGGTGCCTTTTTCGTCTTCGGTATCGAGCACGGCAACCGCGCGGCACTTGATGACCGAACCGGCGACAACCGGGTGCGGCGTGATCACGAGCACATCAACCGGGTCGCCATCGCCGGCCAGCGTCTTCGGCACGTAGCCGTAGTTCGCCGGATAGCTCATCGCCACGTTCATGAAACGGTCGACCATCAGCAAGCCGGTTTCTTTGTCCACTTCGTATTTCACCGGCGGGCCGTAGGCCGGAATCTCGATGACGACGTAGAACTCGTTCGGGGCCTTATCGCCCGGTCCCAGTGTTTCAAAACCCATTTGCTAATTTCCTGTGTGGTGGGTGGGTGAGGTCAAATCTTGAATTCGCGGCCGGTCAGCTTCGGCACTGCGGTGTTCTGTAACTGCACGTAGGCCGGCAAGCCATCGACATACGGCGGGTAGTCTTCGCCGACGATCAGCGGCGCCAAGTAGGCGCGGCATTTTTCGGTGATGTGGAAACCATCATCGCTGATGAAATCACGCGGCATTTTCTTTTCGACGTTGGCAACCTGCGAGAGTTGGGCGACGCCGATGTTCCAGCTGTACGGCGCGTCGCCGGTGCGGACGATCGCTGGCATCACGCCAGACTGGCCGCCAACCGCGAGTTCGACCGCCGCGCGGCCCACCGCATAGGCCTGCTCAACATCGGTACGGCTGGCGATATGACGCGCCGCGCGCTGCAGATAGTCGGCGACGGCCCAGTGATATTTGTAGTTCAGGCCGTCTTTAACAATCCCGGCCAACAGCGGCGCCAAGCCGCCGAGTTGAGCATGGCCGAAGGCATCTTTGGCGCCGGCTTCGGACAAAAACTGCCCGGCTTCGTTTTGCAGGCCTTCGCTGGCGACGATCACGCAGTAGCCGTGCTTCTTAACCGTGGCGTCGACGCGGGCGAGAAACGCGGCCTGATCGAACTTCACTTCCGGGAACAGAATCAGATGCGGCGCATCGCCCTCTTTCGCCGCTGCTAAGCCACCGGCTGCGGCAATCCAGCCCGCGTGGCGGCCCATCACTTCGAGGATGAAAACTTTGGTCGAAGTTTTGGCCATGCTGGCGACGTCGTAGCCCGCTTCGCGGATCGATACCGCAACATATTTCGCCACCGAACCGAAACCGGGGCAGCAATCGGTGATCGGCAGATCGTTATCGATCGTCTTCGGCACGTGGATCGCTTGCAGCGGATAGCCCAGCTTTTCGCTCAGTTGGCTAATTTTTAAGCAGGTGTCGGCAGAGTCGCCACCGCCGTTGTAGAAGAAGTAGCCGATGTCATGGGCTTTGAAAACTTCAATCAAGCGCTCGTATTCGGCCAGATTTTTGTCGAAACCTTTGAGCTTGTAACGGCAGGAACCAAAAGCGCCAGACGGCGTGTACTTCAGCGCAGCAATCGCGGCGTCGGATTCCAGCGAGGTATCGATCAAATCTTCCGTTAATGCGCCGATAATCCCGTTCCGGCCGGCGTATAACTTGCCGATGTGCTGCGGGTATTGTCGCGCGGTTTCAATAACGCCCGCCGCCGAAACATTGATCACAGCGGTGACACCGCCCGATTGGGCATAAAAAGCATTACGCGGCATGCGAACTCCGAGGGGATGCACCGGGTTAAACACCCTATTGGACCAAGAAAGTGCCGTCCTCAGACGGTTTATTGGACTAAAGTATAACGGCTGAGCCTAGTCGCCGCGTTGACGCGCCGCGATCCGAGCGGGTACCGTTAACCGGATACCACAATCCAAATTTCCTTAGCGGTCTGCCGTATACCACGCCAGACCCTATTTTGCTGCACATCTGCTTTTGCTGCTTTTTGCAGATTTTGTCCACAATCATTACCACTGGGGCTGTTTAGACGATGAGAATTATCCTGCTGGGCGCACCCGGCTCAGGCAAAGGCACGCAAGGCGAAAAGCTTGTTGCGCACTTTGGCATCCCAAAAATCTCAACCGGAGACGCATTGCGGGCGGCCGTTAAGGCCGGAACCGAACTCGGTAAGCAGGCCAAGGCGACGATGGATGCCGGCAAGCTGGTGGCGGACGAAATCGTGATCGGCATCGTCGAACAGCGGTTGGCACAGGACGATGCCAAGCATGGTTTCATCCTTGATGGCTTTCCGCGCAATACCGCGCAGGCCGAAGTGCTGGACGCAATGCTGGACCGGCTCGGGCAACCGCCGATGAGCCGAGCCGTGCATCTGGCCGTGGATGACGAAGAAATCGTCCAGCGGCTACTCGACCGTGCCCAGAAAGAAGGCCGCGCCGATGACAAAGAAGACGTTATTCGGCATCGCATCGAGGTTTACAACGCCGAAACGATGCCGCTGCTGAAGTATTACGACGACCAGCACAAGCTGGTGAATGTCGATGGCATCGGCAGCCTCGAAGAGATCTTCGCGCGCATCATCGACGCGCTTTGAAACCCCACGCAGCGCTACAGCAACCGCAGTAGCGCTGCGCCGGCAATGTCCCGCCGCCAGCCGACGAGCACGCCCGCTTCCGCATCGGCACCGTAACGGACCAGCGCTTCCACATCCGCACGCGGGGCGATCAGCGAAGCCGGAATTTCTAGCTGCTCCGCGATCTGGCGCAAGCCTTCCTGCAATTTTTTGATCAAGGCCTTGGCGCTTTCGCTCAGCGGCAGTTCTTGCGCCGCGGCCGGCATCGGCAGGTCGCGCGCCTGCATCACGGCCGCCAGTATTGCTGCGCCGTGCCGTTCCAAAGTCTTGGGTGGCAACACTTGCAGCGCCTTTAGTTCGTCAAAACTCTGCGGCCGCCGTTCGGCGATGCGGTAGAGCGCATCGTCATCGATGATCCACTTCCGCGGCCGGTCTCGCTCCTGCGCAACCTGCTCGCGCCAAGCCGCCAACGCAATCGCCGCTGGCTGCATCGCGGGTGCGAGCCGCGCCAAGCCCTTGAGCCGCTTCCACGCCGTTTCGGGCGGGTTGCGATAACGCTCGACATCCGCCATGCGGGCGCAATCTTCCTGCAGCCACGGTAGTCGCCCGCGCGCGCTCAGGCCTTCCGTCAGCCGCGGATGGATTTCTGCCAGATGACTGACATCCGCCGCGGCGTAAGCTAGCTCCGCCGGCGACAGCGGCCGGCGCGACCAGTCGGTGCGCGTCAGGGTTTTGTCGAGCTTGACGCCGAGCATTTTCTCGACCAGCGCAGCGTAGCCGAGCTGGTCGCCATACCCGAGCAAGGCCGCGGCAATCTGGGTGTCGAACAGCGGCTGCACGATGCGCTGACTCTGGCGCACCATGATTTCCAGATCCTGCGACGCGGCATGGAAGACCTTGGCTTGATCTGGCGCTGCAAGCAGCGCCCAAAACGGCGCCAACGCGCCAGCGGGCAAGGCTTGGGCATCAAGACAGGCCTCGCTGCGGCCATCGCTGACTTGAATCAAACACAGCTTCGGGTGATAGGTGTCTTCGCGCAGGAATTCGGTATCCAGCGCCAACCACGGCGCCGCAGTCCAGCCCGCAACCCGCTCGGCCAGAACGTCGGCATTTACGATCAATTCAACAGCGTGCTTCATCAGGTGGCAACGAAAGAAGTTTCGACAAGGATAAACGCCGCACCCGCACCGTGCCGGCAAGTGCTTAAAATGGCGGCTCTCTTTCCGGAATATTTCCGATGCTGACGCAGGCGTTTACCGCAGCTTTGCGCATTTTGTTCTTCCGCGCCGGGCCGCAGGATTTTCCGTACGCGGAAACGCCGAGCTTGGCGCGCGGCTGCTTAGCCGCCGCCGTGATCGCCAACACGCTGCTGTTTGGCATGGCCTACGCGCCCGCAGCCGCGCTTACCGCCAGCCTCGTGATCGCCGCGACGCTGACGTTGTTCACGCGCATGACGCTGCGCTTGCGCAAGCTCGAAAATCGCTTGGCGCAAACCACCAACGCGCTACTCGCCGTGGGCGCGCTGCTGGCGCTGTTGATGTTGTATCCGGTCAGCGCGCTGGTGCCGATGATGAAAGCCTTTGTCGCTCAAGTGCAGCAGCACCCGGAACTGGCCGACGACCCACAACGTTTACAGGGCTTATTGACCGACAATCCCAGCATGCCCTGGCCAGCGGCGGCTTCGTTGCTACTGGATATGTTGGTGCTGTGGCTGTTCACCGCCAGCGCCAACATTTTTCGCCAAGCGCTTGATGTCGGCTTCGCGATCGGCGGCCTGTTGGCCTTGCTGTGCGCGTTCAATATCCTGCTGGTATTGGCGTTTGTTGCGCCGTTACTCGCGGCGCTCGGCAGCTGATCGAACCTGGACTTTTCATGCATCTGCACATTCTCGGTATTTGCGGCACCTTCATGGCCGGCATCGCGGCGTTGGCGCGCGAAGCCGGGCACCGTGTTACCGGCTCTGACGCCAACGCCTGGCCGCCGATGTCAACACAGCTGGAAGCGCTCGGCATCGCCGTGTTGCCCGGCTACGCGCCAGAACATCTACAGCCAGCGCCGGATGTTGTCGTTGTCGGCAACGTCGTCAGCCGCGGCAACCCGGCGCTGGAATACGTGCTGAACCAAGGCCTGCCGCACGTTTCCGGCCCGGAATGGCTGGCCGAGCACGTGCTGCAGGGCCGCCATGTGTTAGCTGTCGCCGGCACCCACGGCAAGACCACGACGACCAGCCTGCTCGCCTGGCTGCTGGCCGATGCCGGCCTCGAACCGGGCTTCTTGATCGGCGGCATGCCCGTTGATTTCGGCGTCTCGGCGCGGCTCGGCACCGGCCGCTATTTCGTCATCGAAGCGGATGAATACGACACCGCATTCTTCGATAAACGCAGCAAATTTCTGCACTACCGGCCGCGTACGGCGATATTAAATAACCTCGAATACGACCACGCTGACATCTTCCCGGATCTCGCCGCAATCGAGCGTCAGTTTCACCACCTGGTGCGCACCGTTCCCGGCCAAGGCCGCTTGATCGTTAACGCGGCCGACGCGAATTTGCCCCGCGTGTTGGCGTCGGGTTGCTGGAGCGAAGTCGAGTGGTTCGATGCCGAGGCCGAAAAGCCGCACGGCTGGAGTTCGCGCCGGACGGCTACCGGCTTTGACATTGCGCTGCACGGCGTCTTCCAGGGTGCGGCGCGGACGCCGTTGGCCGGCGCCCATAACCGCGCCAACGCGCTGGCCGCGATTGCCGCCGCGGCGCACGTCGGCGTGCCGGTGGCAACCGCGCTGCATAGCCTGGAGCGATTTCGTGGCATCAAACGGCGCTTGGAACGCGTTGGCGTGGCACGCGGCATCGAAGTATTCGATGATTTTGCCCACCACCCGACCGCCATCGCCGTCACCATCGCCGCACTGCGTGAGCAAGGCACCGGGCGCATCCTGGCGGTACTCGAACCGCGCTCGAACACCATGCGTCTCGGCGGTCATGCCGGCAGTCTCGCCGACAGCCTGCGCGGCGCCGACCACTGCTTTATCTACGCCCGCCCCGATCTGCGCTGGGACGCCCACGGCGCGCTCGCTACGCTCGGCACGCAGGCGACGGTGGTCGATGCCATCGATACGCTGGTCGATGCGGTTACCGCGTTCGCACAGCCCGGAGACCGGGTATTGGTCATGAGCAACGGTGATTTCGGCGGCGTTCACGGCAAGCTATTACAGGCGTTGGCGATCCCCGCGGCCCGCGGGCACTGAAGGCGGCCGCCGCCGGATGCTAAGCTGCGCCACGATTCCGTAACCACAATTCCCCGCTCGCCTTGCTATGACTGCGTTATCGCCAGCCCCAACACTGCCCGCCTTCGCTGAGCTTGAGCCGCGGCTGGCGCTCGCGCTCGAAACCGCCACGCGCAACGGCGCCAGCGCTGCCGAAGCCTTTCTCAGCGTCAGCCGCGGTTTGTCCGTTAACGTTCGCATGGGCGAAGCGGAATCCGTGCAATTTCAGCGCGACCGCGAGCTCTCCGTCACCGTCTTTTTTGGTCAACGCACCGGCACCGCTGGCACCACCGACCTCAGCGACGCCGCGCTCGCCCGCACCGTCGCCGCAGCCTGCGCCATCGCCCAAGCCGGCGGCGAAGACCCCTGCGTCGGCCTTGCCGATCCGGCACTCATGGCAACGCGGTTTCCAGACCTCGATCTTTTCCATCCCTGGGCGCTTGAGACTGAAACCGCAATCGAACTCGCACGCGACTGCGAAGCGGCAGCGTTCGCGAGCGACCCACGCGTCACGCAATCTGAAGGCGCGAGCATCGATACCCGGCAAGCGTTAAGCGTTTACGCCAACAGCCACGGCTTCATCGGCCAGCGCCGGAGCACCGACTACAGCCTAGGCTGCGCCGCAATTGCGGTGCAAGGCGATGCCATGCAAGTCGGGCACTGGTACAGCGCCGCACGCCACCGCGATGACCTCGAAGACCCGGCTGCGATCGGTCGCCGTGCCGGCGAACGGGCCGCAGCGCGGCTTGGCGGCCGCAGCTTGTCAACGCGCACCGCGCCGGTGCTGTTCCCGGCAGAAGTCGCGCGCGGCTTATTCGGGCATTTCATCAATGCCATCTCGGGCGGCGCGCTCTACCGCCGCGCCAGCTTTCTGCACGGCAAACTCGGCGAGATTGTGTTCGCCAACCGCGTCACCGCACGCCAGCTGCCGTTCATTCCACGCGCAGCCGGCAGCAGCGCCTACGACCAAGAAGGCGTTGCCACCCACGAACGCACGCTGATTGACGGCGGCGTGCTCAGCGGCTACCTGCTCGGCAGCTATAGCGCGCGCAAACTCGGCCTGACCACCACCGGCAATTCCGGCGGCGTCTTTAATCTGGTTGTCGACCCGACATATGGCGGCGGCCTCGCTGAATTAACAAAGGAAATGGGCACCGGCCTGATCGTCACCGATCTCATGGGCCAGGGCGTAAACACCGTGACCGGCGACTACTCACGCGGCGCCAGCGGCTATTGGGTCGAAAACGGCGTGATCGCCTATCCGGTTGACGAAATCACCATCGCCGGCAACCTCAGCACCATGTTTCGCGGCATCAGCGCCATCGGCAACGATGTCGATAGCCGCAGCATTGTCCGCTGTGGCTCCATTCTGCTTGACGCGCTGACGATCGCCGGCGAAGCCTAGTGCGAGGACGTCAGCGCGCCGCAACGCAGCGCCTGAGCGCAGTCGTCGCTTCAGGGCCTGCGGCGGGCTTAATCACCCCAATTTCCACGCGCGCAAATTTCGCGGCGGCGAGCGGCGCCGGAACCTCAAATTTTTAAGGACAAATTTATGCACTCGAAACTCATCATCATTGGGCTCTGTGCCCTGCTCGGCGCCTGTATCACCAGCCGCGCGCACGACTGCGCCAAACTCGCCGGCCCGGGCTGGCAGCGCCTGACTACGGCGCCTGCCGACGCGCCGGAGTTGTTGGTTCGTGCCAATCTCCCGAACGACACCGACCTCGTCTGGTTCGGCCAAGGCCCAGACAAAGTGTTGTTCTGCGACCATCTTCGTAGCCTCGTCAACCCCGGCTGCAACGCTTCAACCGGCTATCAGTACGAAAAAGTCGATGGCAAATGGACCTCGCGCGGGCTGTTGCTGGAAACCTGCAACTAGGGCCGGTTATTGATCCGGCTGTTTGACATTAATCGGCTGACACGCTGATCGCTTCGGCAAGAATCGGGTCGGGGCCTGTAGCGGCAGCCGGATCAATAACAAAATCAATGTATTTGGGTTATTGAGTCGGCATCATCCACCACGTCCGCCAGGACGCAATAGGCTTCAATGGCGCACGTACGGTTCAATGTCTTGATGCCGACTCAATAACAAGCCCTAAAACCGCCCTATCTACGATTACTGGGATTGCTTGCCTCTTTCGGCCACGCAGGCCGCCATGGCTTGGCTGTCTGATGCAGCGCTGGCGGCCAAGCCATGCACCACCCCTGCTCGGTTTTTTGCCGGCTGGTTTTGGCTGACTTTCCATTTGCCTAGCAGCTTTGTAACGATGATTTCGATGCCGACGATGTTCCGCAGTAGCGTATCGATGTAGTCGTTCGGCGCATCGTCCACCTGCCACGGCACCGCCAGGCCCGCTTCCTGTTGCGCCGTCAGCGCCTCGATTTGCTGCCGCAACCAGCGCGGATCGTCGATGACATTAAGCCGGCCGCTGGCGTGAACCGCGATGTAATTCCAGGTCGGCACAACCCGTCCGGTCTCGGCTTTTGTCGCGTACCAAGCCGGCGTGATGTAGGCCTGCGGCCCGCTAAAAACCGCGAGCACGTCGGTTGTGCGATCCGCCTCGCGCCACAGCGGATTCGCGCGGGCAACGTGGCCCCGTAGCGTGCCGAACGGGGCCGGCTCGGAATGCCACTGCAAAGGAATATGATCGGCGTTGAGGCCTTGCGGACACTGGGTGACGAACGTTGCCAGCGGCTGCGCCCGAATCAGTTCGGATAAGACCTCAAGCCGCGTTTCGTCAAAATGCGCCGGGCTGTACATCAGGCGCTCAAGGCCCGCATTGCGGCCGCTTGCCGTTGGCGCGGGCTTGGTTATAGAGCGGCAGGTCCTGCGGCAAGCGCGCTTCGATTTGGCGGATACGAGTGGCGTCCGAAGGGTGCGTCGATGCGAATTCCGGCGGCTTTTGGCCGCCCGCGACGCGCGACATGTTTTGCCAGAGTTCGACCGCTTGGCGCGGATCGAAGCCGGCTTTCGCCATTAAATCCAAACCGAGTAAATCGGCCTCGCTTTCGTGCACGCGCGAGAACGGCAGCAGGATGCCGTATTGCGCGCCAAGGCCCAGGGCGCCAAGTGCGGCATCGCCCAGCAAGCCGTTACCGCCGATCACCAACGACGCAACCTGCAAACCAGCGTTGGTCGCCGATTGCTGCGAAACGCGTTCATTGGAATGCCCAGCGAGGACATGGCTGACTTCGTGACCGATCACTGCCGCCAATTGGTCTTGGCTCTGCGTGACTTTCAGCAGGCCGGTGTAAACGCCGATCTTGCCGCCGGGCAGCGCAAAGGCGTTGACGTCTTTGCTATCGAATACTTTGACGTCCCAATTGCCGCCGCCATTCGGCAATTCGTGTGTGATCGCGTTCGCCACACAGTTGACGTAAGCCGTCGTGTGGCCATCGGCGCTGACCGGCGTCTTCTGCTCGGTTTGCTGAAATGCGGTGGTGCCGAGCTTGGCCATCTCGTCATCCGAGTACAGCTTGAGCTGACTGCGGCCGAGCGGCGACGTGGCGCAGGCGGCGAGCAGCAGCGAGGCAGCCGCGTAGGAAAAGATTTGACGTCGCGATATTCGAAATTTAATCGGCATGCTGGTATCCGGGCAAACGCGCGCTATAGTGCGGCGAAACGCTTCATTCTAAGACGGGAGATCGCAAATATGGGCTCGAAGCCGATTCTGCGGTTGTTGTTTCCGATATTGTTGTTCGCCGCCGCAGGGAACGCGATGGCGGCAACGAAACCATCGGCGGCCAAGCCTGATCCGAAACTGGATCCAGCAACAGTGGTTCGGATTCAACTGGACGCACTGGCCCATGTCGATGAGCCGGTGCGGGACGCCGGCATCGCTGTCGTATTCGGGTTCTCGACGCCCGAGAACCAAGCGCAAACCGGACCGTTCCGGCGCTTCGCCGAACTCGTCCGGACGGCGTACCCGGAGATGCTCAATCACCGCGCGGCGATTTTGGCGACTACCGTTGTCCGCGGCGACCATGCCTTGCAAGGCGTTGATTTGATCGACAGGGCCGGCAGCGTTCATCACTACCTGTACATCCTCAGCCGCCGGCGCCAGCCGCCGTACAAAGACTGCTGGCTAACCGAGCGCGTGCTCAATAACCTCAGCGCGCCGAAGCGGCTAGAAACCTAAACCTCAGGCGGGCGGCGCGTATTGCAAGCGTTCAAGCAGCGGCCGATGCAGCGCCGGGCTCGCTGCGAGCACGCTGGTGGTCTCCAAGCCCAGCGCCCGGCCTTCGAGGTCGGTAAACGTGCCGCCGGCTTCGTTGACGATGACGCTGAGCGCGGCGATGTCGAGAATATTGACGTCAGATTCCACCACCGCATCGATCCGCCCAGCGGCCAGCAAGTGGTAGTGCAAGAAATCACCGTACCCGCGCAGGCGGTGCAGCTGCGGCACCAGCTCGCCGAGGCGCGCCCACGCCGGCGTCCGCGCCAACCGACCGAGATTGCCGGTGGATAGGGTCATTTTCTCAATCGCGGCAGTATCGCTAACGGCGAGACGCTGGCCGTCCAGCCAAGCGCCAGCGCCACGTTCGGCGTAGACGATTTCGCCCGCGCCGCCATTCCAACTTGGCGCTGACGACACGCCGAGCACCAGCTCGCCGCCGCGCATCAGCGCGATCTGCGTCGAGAACATCGGGTAGCCGCGCACGAACGACTTGGTGCCGTCGATTGGGTCGATCAGCCAGAGAAACTCATCGGCCGCGCTACCGCTGCGCTCAATGCCCAATTCTTCGCCGTAGAAACCGTGGTCCGGAAAATAGCTTTGCAGCACGGCCTTGATCGCGCGCTCGGCGCCGACATCAACTTCCGTAACCGGGCTGGCGTCGGCCTTGTAGCTGACAGAAAAATTACCGCGGTAGGCCTTGCGAATCAGCTCGGCGGCGGCGTTGGCCGCTTCGAGCGCGGCTTGCAGATAGAGGCTGGACATCGTGCGGGAAAGGCAGCACCGGCGGCGCGCGGCGGCGCATGATAAACCGCCGCGCGCCCTAGCCGGGTGCCGACTAGCCGCTCAGTATTTTGAGATTCGGCTAAACTCGCCGCCGTCGCAGGTGCTCTGAACGGTTTTCCGCCTTTCAGAGTTAAACGGGAAGCCGGTGCGAACGCCGCTCTACGCGGATGTTCTAACCCGGCGCTGCCCCCGCAACGGTAAATGGAAAACGTTTGGCATCTCGCCACTGGATCATCCGATCTGGGAAGGCGCCATCCGTAACGCGAAGTAATTCGCGCCCCCATGAGCCCGGAGACCGGCCTGAGACAGGTTCCGGCGCATCGCGCGTCCGGTTGCTTGCCTGAGTTGCGCCTGCGGGGACGCTGGCGTGGGAGATTGTTAATGAAATCCGTGCTGTTCTTTGCGACGCTGCTCGCGCCGTGTATCGCTGTTGCCCAACCTGTTGTGACCGCCGCCGAAACGACGGCGCTGGATCCAGTCATCGTGACCGCTTCGCGAACGGCCGAAGCGCAATCACAAAGCCTGGCGGCGACGATCGTCATCGACCGCGCGCAGATCGAAGCCGCGCAGGCCAACGACGTCGCCGACTTACTGCGCTTCAACGCCGGGCTGGACATCGGCCGCACTGGCGGCCCCGGTCAAACCACGTCGCTGTTTGTCCGCGGCGGCAATAGCAATCACACCTTGGTGTTGATCGACGGCGTGCGCGTCAACCCGGCGACGGCCGGCGGCGCGGCGCTACAGAATCTGACGCCGGAGATGATCGAGCGGATTGAAGTCGTTAAAGGTCCGCGCAGCACCTTGTACGGCTCCGATGCGCTGTCGGCCGTCATCAACATCATCACCCGGCGGCCAGACGCTGCGGTCATCGAAGCCAGCGCCCGCGGCGGCAGCTACGGCACCGCCGACGCTAGCGCGCGCATTGCCGACAAGGCCGGCCGCTACGGGTTTTCGCTGCAGACCGAACAGCAGCGCAGCGATGGCTTCGCCGCGTGTATTGGCGGCGATGGCGACAGCGGTTATCGCAATAACAGCGTCAATCTAAGCGGTAACGCCGAGTTCGGTGCCACACGGCTCGAAGCACGCGTTTGGAACGCACAGGGCAAAACCGAATACTTCGATAGCTGCAGCCCGAACTTCGGCCTGAACCCGACTGCGCAAGACTTCCGCAACCAAACCTTGGCGCTGGCCGCCAGCACAGCGCTGACGAAAAACTGGGCGAGCACGCTGACATTGAGCCGCGGCGAGGATCGCATCCGCCAATACGCGGTCAATGCCTTCAACACCCCGCCAGCGCCGGATTTCGTTCGCACCCTGCGGCCGGCGCTGGATTGGCAAAACACGCTGACACTGGCGCCGGGCGCCTTGCTGGTATTCGGCGCCAACGCCGCCGACGAGCGCGTTGACGCGCTGAGCTTCGGTTCAGGCATTCATCAAAACACCGAAATCTACAACGGCTTTGTTCAGGGCAAGCTCGACCGCGGCCGCCACCACGCCCTACTTGCCGGCAGCGTGCTCGACCACGAAGCGTTTGGCAGCCGCTACACCTGGAACGCCGAATACGGTTACGATCTATACCTGCGGCCGCTCTACAAAACCACGTTCATCGCCTCTGCCGGCACCGGCTTCCGCGTGCCGGACGCTAGCGACCGCTTCGGCTTTGGCGGCAACCCCAACCTGCGGCCCGAACGCGCGCGCAACTATGAAGTCGGCCTACGGCAGCGCTACGGCGCAGCGCAAACCTGGGATCTGCGTGCGTTTCGCTCGGATTTAAGCAATTTGATCAGCGTCCAGTTCGATCCGGCGAACGATCCGAACGTCGACTTCGGCTTTCGCGCTGTTAACGTCAACCGCGCGCGCAACGAAGGCATCGAGTTGAGCTATCGCTACGAAGATGCCGATTGGTCGGCGCAGCTCAGCGGGATCATGCAAAACCCGAAAGATCGTAATGCCGATACCCAACTGCTACGTCGCGCACGACGCAGCGCCAGCGCCCAGCTGACGCGCCGGCTCGGCCGCTATTTCATTGAGATCGATACGCTCGCAACCAGCGACCGCCCCGACCTCGACGCCGCCAGCGGCGCGCCGACTAAAGACAGCGGCTACGTGCTGCTTAATCTCGGCGCCGGTGTGAAGCTGGGTCGGGGTTGGTCGCTATCGGCGCGCGCCGAAAATCTGCTCGACCGCGACTACCAAACCGCCGCCGGCTATCGCCAACCCGGGCTGTCTGGCTACGCCACGCTGCGGTACGCTGGGCACCTGTAACCGCACGGAGCCGCACCCGATGGGCCATCGCCTCAGCAAAATTGTCACCCGCACCGGCGATGCCGGCGAAACCGGCTTGGCCACCGGCGAACGGGTCCCGAAAGCCGGGTTGCGCATTCAAGCGCTGGGCGAAGTCGACGAGCTGAACTGCTGTGTTGGCTTGCTCTTGGTGCAGCCGATGCCGATTACGATGCACAGCGCGTTAACGCTAACGCAGCACGAGCTGTTTGACCTCGGCGGCGAGCTTTCGCTGCCGGGGTCGGAGCTGATCAAACCACAATTCCTGGCCCGGCTGGAATCGGAGCTACTGCTGCTAAACGCCGCGTTGCCGCCGCTTAAAGAATTCGTATTGCCGGGCGGCAATCCGTCGGCCGCCGCAGCCCACCTTGCCCGCGCCGTCGCCCGCCGCGCCGAGCGCGTGCTCTGGGCATTGAAAGCGCAGGAGCCGGTCAGTGAGCTGGCGCCACAGTATTTGAATCGCTTGTCGGACTATCTATTCGTCTGCTCGCGGGTGCTGGCGCGCAGCGATGGCGCGAGCGAAACCAGCTGGCGTCGGAATTAGCTGGGTTGCGGCCCAGTGAACGCCGTCAAGCTGCAGATAGAACGACGCGCGCTCTGCTCAGATCCAGAAATTTGAGCGGCGGCGCTCAGCGATAAACGAGCGACCGCTCAGGGCGTCTTGCTCGCTTTCGCAAATGGGTCTTTGTAATCGGCCGAGTCGCGCCGCGGTTCGGTTTTGTATTGGCCGGGGTGGTTGACGTCGGGCGCCCGATTGGTTCGCTCCAGGAATTGCTGCGCGTCTGGGCTTAAATCGTTCGGATCTTTCGGCAGCGTCCTGTACCAGGCGCGGAGTTTGTCGAGACGGTCCTGCTGCCGATCCTGCTCGGAGCCAAGGCCCGGCAGCTTTTTCGCTTGCTCGCGGCGCTTGCGATCAGCTTCGCTGAGCGGATCTTTCTGGCCTCTGACGGTAACGCCGTCGAGCTCCTTAACGTCAGGATCTTGCTTCTTCGGCGGCTCAGGCGGCAACGGCTCCGGCGCGCCAACCAGGCCTTGCCCAGGTTTCAGCAATAGTTGTGCGAATGCCCCGCCGCTGTAAGCCAAGCTGATAACAATCAAGCCGACGCTGAGACCGTGTTGCCAGCCCGACCGCCCACGCGATTTTTGCACCGTCATACGCAACCCTCGTTTACTTGGCGCAATCATCGCACCGATCCGCCACGGCGGCACCGCATCAAGACCACCTCAAGATTCGCACTAGCAAACCAATGCCGCCCGAGGCAATGTCCGCCGATCAGCTGCTAGCATTGACAATCTTTGACTTTGAAACGGATGTCGCTTGTCATGCTCGAACTCCATTCCTACTGGCGCTCTTCTGCATCTTATCGTGTGCGTAGTGCGCTGAATCTCAAGCGGTTGCCGTACAAAATTGTGCCGGTGCATCTGGCGCGCGACGGCGGCGAACAACACAGCGCCGACTACCGCGCGCTGAACCCACAAGAATTGGTGCCGACCTTGCGCGACGGCGATTTCGCGCTGTCGCAATCGATTCCGATCCTCCAATATCTTGAAGAACTGCACCCGGAACCGGCGCTGGCGCCAACCGAACTGCGTGCGCGCATGCGCCACTGGAGTTTCTGCCAGTACATCGCCTGCGAACTACAGCCGCTGCAAAATTTGCGCGTATTGAACTACTTAACCAGCACATTCGGCATTAGCGAAGCCCAGAAAATCGAGTGGCTGCGGCACTGGTTTTCGACCGGCCTCGCGGCGCTGGAGCAATCACTGCCGAACACTGAAAGTCTGTACTGCTTTGGTGATACCCCAACCTACGCCGACTGTTGTCTGGTGCCGCATTTCTTTGCCTGCGATCGTTTCGGCGTTGATGTCACGCCGTACCCGCGTTTGCTGGCGATCGTAACGCGCCTGCGCGCACTGCCGGAATTCATCGCCGCGCATCCAAACCAGCAAGTCGACGCACCGCCGGCATAAGCCGCCGCGCGGTTAGTGGTCAAGCCCCGCCGGCAGCGCCGCCTTCGGCTTTTGCACCAGCGGCAGCAGGCACAGCGACACCAACATCACGGCGGCGATCAGTAAAAACAGATCGCCGAACGTCATTACCGCAACCTGCTGCTGCATCTGCCGGGCAATCAGACTGAGCCCGGCAGGCGCGCTCGCCGAACCCAGCTCCGGCCGCACCAGCGCGCCGATGCCGTTCAACGCTTCGCGTACTGGCGCACGGTCGATGCGCACGGTTTCGGCGAGCATTTGCCAGTGCAACCAGCTGCGCGAATTGATCAACGAATTGACTGACGCCAAACCAATCGCACCGCCCAGGTTGCGCATGACGTTGAACAAGCCGCTGGCATTTTTCAGCTCGTTGGCCGGCAACGTGCCGAGCGCAATGTTGGTCATCGAGAACATACAGAGCAGAAAGCCGCTGCCGCGTAAAACTTGGGGCAGCGCGAACTGCAGCGGGCCCCAGTCGTCCGTCAGCTGCGCGTTCAAATAACTGCCGAGCGTGACGTTGACGAGGCCGATTGCGGCGATCGTCCGCAGGTCCAGAATTTTCGACAAACGCCCGGCCAGCGGCGCGGTGAAAAACATCGCCGCGCCCTGCACCATCATCACCCGGCCGATCTGCAGGCTGTTGTAGCCGCGCACTTGGCCGAGGAACAACGGCGTCAGATAAACCAGCGTGTAGAGACCCAGACCGATCGCCATCGCCAACGTCGCGCCGATGGCGAAATTACGATTCCGGAACGCGCGCAAATCGACGATTGGGTTTTCGGCTGTAAATGCACGCCAGAAGAACAACACGCCGCCGATGGTCATCGTCACCGCGCAAATCGCGACGGAGTCTTTGTTGAACCAATCGTTGCGTGGACCTTCGTCAAGCACGAATTCCAGGCTGCCGAGAAACACCGCAAGGAAAGCCAGGCCCTTCAGATCGATGATGCGCAACAATTCTGGCATCGGCTTATCGATGCGAACCAGATTCCAGACCGCAACCGAGACGATGATGCCGGGGATGACGTTGATCAGAAACAGCCAGTGCCACGAGAAACTCTCGGTCAGATAGCCGCCGACCGTCGGCCCCAGCGACGGCGCCAGCGTCGCCGCCATGCCGAATAGAATTTGCGGCAACACCCGCTTGGCCGGCGGGAACATCATGAACATCGCGGCTGAGGTAGTGGGAATCATGCCGCCACCGAGGAAGCCCTGGATGACGCGGAACACGATCATCGATTCCAGATTCCACGCCGTGGCGCAAGCCAAACTCGCCAACGTGAAGCCGACCGCCGACAACACGAAGTAAATCCGCGTTGATAACATTCGCGACAAATAGCCGGAGAGCGGAATCGCGATCACTTCGGCGATCAGATACGAGGTCTGCACCCACTGAATTTCATCGGCGCTGGACGCCAACCCGGCCTGCAGCTGATTGATCGAGCTGGCGACGATCTGGATATCCAAGATCGCCATAAAATTGCCAAAAATCATCGCCAAATAACCGAACCACGCCAAACGCTGACGCGCTTTTTCGGCGGCGTCATCAGGCGTCATCGGCAAGGCTGCCGTTACCGCATTCACGGCTGGCAATACCGAGCGCTAGCAAATCCGCAGCGAATCACGACTTTGCGTCCGGCACCGGAGCTTCGGCCTGGACCGGCGTGGCGGCTGTCGCTCTGGTGAAAATCTTGGCTTCGACGGACATGCCGGGGCGCAGCAAACCGTGCAGTCCGGCGCCGTCATCGAGCACAATTTTTACTGGCACGCGTTGCACAATCTTGGTGAAATTGCCGGTGGCGTTTTGCGCCGGCAGGAGCGCGAATTCGGCGCCGGATGCCGGCGACACACTCTCGATGTGGCCTGCGAGCGGGCGGCCCGGAAAGGCATCGATCGAAACCTCGGCGCGCTGGCCGACGCTCATGCGCGTCAACTGCGTTTCCTTGAAATTGGCTTCGACGTAGACCTTGTCCAGCGGCACCAGCGACAACAAGCGCTGGCCGACCGCGGTGCGCTCGCCGAGCCTAGCGGCGAGATCACCGACAGTGCCGGCAATCGGCGCGCGGATCTGGGTTGCAGCGAGGTCGATCTCAGCCAGATGTAGTTGCGCCTTCGCGGCAATTAACACGGCGTCGAGTCGGGCACGGTCGCTTTGGCTAAGGGCGCCGAGTTGCTGCCGCGATGCTTGCATCGCCGCCGCAGCGTGTTCGACATTTGCAACGGCGTTCTTGTACGCACCTTCGGCATTATCGAGCCGCTGGTGGGTGGCGACGCCGTCTTTGACCAACGCATCAGCGCGTTCCCATTCCCGGCGCATCTGCTGCTCGCTGGCTTTCGCGGCGTTCCAATTGGCCTGTGCTTCGGCGATCAACGAATGCTGCAGCTCGCGCTGCTGGCCGTTGTTGGCCAGTGCGGCCTCGGCTTGGGCGACTGCAGCACGGGCATTTTCGACTTTGGCAGCGTAATCACTGGGGTCGATTTCAATCAGCAATTCGTTGAACTCGATCGCTTGGTTGTCCTTCACATGCACGGCCGTGATTTCGCCGCCAACGCGCGGCGTCAGGACCGAAATATCGGCCTTCACATAGGCGTTATCGGTGCTCTGGATAAAACGCCCAGTTTTGTACCAGTAGGTGCCATAAACCCCAATTGCGCCCAGCACGAGTACCGGGATCAACACACGGAGAATATTTTTTTTTCGGGGGGCGGCGTCGGTCATATCGCGATCTTGGCTTTGCTTGCAGCGGCCGGGGCCGGCTGTTAATGTAATGAACAGTACAGTTCATTTTGCTCTCGCTGATTCATGAAAGTCAATCGCAGCAACCCGCCCGCAGCCGCCGTTACAGATCCCCCCGTCGCCGAGAAGCCAACACGGCGAACGCCGCGTGGCGAACTGCGTCGGGAATCACTGTTGAAGGCCGCCAGCGCGGTGTTTCTTGAATCCGGCTACGGCGGCGCGAGCATCGAAGAAGTCGTTCGCCGCGTCGGCGGCTCGAAAGCCAGCCTGTACAGCTATTTCGGCAATAAAGAAGGCTTGTTCGGCGATATCGTTGCCGCGCAATGCAATGAATTTATGGCGAATCTGGAGCTGCCAACGGCGCCAGACCGCGCGATCGAACAAACACTGACGCGGGTCGCGCACTGCTTTCTCAACATGTTTTTGGATTCGGAACGGCGCGAGCTATTCCGCATCATCGTCGCTGAAGCCCAGCGGTTTCCATCGCTGGCGCAACGGTTCTATGAGAATGGCCCGCTACGCGCGCGCCGCCTGCTGGGGGACTATCTGCGTATTCAACACGACGCCGGGTTCTTGAATTGCCCGGATCCGGAATTCGCCGCCAGCATCTTTATCGAGATGGTGAAAGCGACGCCGCACCACCGCTCATTACTCGGCCTGCCGCCGTTTCACGCCGGGCACGACATCGATAGCCACACCCGCACCGTCCTGCAGCTATTCCTGCACGGCTGCGCGTGCCCGACTCCCGCACACCAGTGATTCCGATGAAAAAATCTGCTCTGCTTGCACCGCTGCTGGCGGTGACCAGCTTGTCGGCAGCGATGAACGCCCATGCGCTGACGCTGCGTGAAGCCGCCGAAAGCGCGCTGCAAAGCGACCCGCGCCTGCAAGCGGCCGATCAAAACGTGCAGGCCTCCGCCGCCAATGTCGACCTCGCGCGCGCGGGCTACCTGCCGACGGTGAATGCCAGCGTTGAGGGCGGGCGCTCGCAGCTCTACACAAACGCTCGCTTCCCCATCGCCGGCTCGCGCAATCCGCTTGCTTGGGGCTTGGTCGCCTCGCAGCCGCTGTATACCGGCGGGCTGGTCAGCGCGCAGTTGAACGCCGCGAAATCGCAGCTTGAAGGCGCGCAGCAAAGCGAAACCGGCACGCGGCAACAACTGCTGCTGGCGGTGAGCTCGGCGTATCTCGATGTCATTCGCGACCGTGCGGTGATCGACTTAAACCAAACCACCGTCGAAACCCTGGCGCAGGCGCAGGCCGATACGCAGAAGCGCTACAAAGCCGGCGAAGCGACGAAAACCGATGTCGCGCAAGCCGATGCCCGCCTCACCGAAGCCCAGGCTGGGCTGCAACGCGCCGCGGCCAATGCGGCGATCAGCGCCGCAACGTTCCGCCGCATCTCTGGCCGTGAGGCGGAGGGTTTGACTAGCGGGTGGCCCGAGTTCCCGGTGCCAGCCTCGCTGGCCGACGCGTTAGCGAAAGCCGAATCGACGCCTGGCGTGCTCGCCGCTGACGCCCAAAAACGCTCCGCGCAGGCGCAGATCGGCGCGGCGAAAGCGGGCTATCTGCCGCGTTTATCGCTGGAAGGCGAAGCTACCGACGCCGACGACTCGCAGTTCACGTTTGATCGGCAAACTTATTGGGCGATCCAATTAAAAGCGACGCTGCCGATTTACCAAGGCGGCGCCACCCGCGCCCGGGTTTCGGCGGCGCGCGCCGTTGCAGCGCAGGCAGCGGCCGAAGCCGACAACATGCGCCGCGCGACCATTGAGTCGATCACGCAGTCTTGGGCACTGCTGAAAGCGGCCCAGGACGTGATCAAGTCATTCGAGACCGACGTCGCCGCCACGCAGTTGGCGCTCGACAGCGTACGCAAAGAACTCAACGCCGGCACCCGGACGACCTTGAACTTGCTCGATGCCGAACGCGACTACCTCTCGGCGCAGGTTAATCTCGCCGCCAGCCGTCACGACCGCGCTGTCGCCGCGCTGCAATTGCTCGCCGCCAGCGGGCAATTGCAGGTAGAGACGTTTACCCGCTAAAACGCGCCGCGCTTCAGTCTTCCGGCTCGTAGCCGAGATTCGGCGCCAGCCATTTTTCGGCTTCCTGCAGCGTCCAGCCTTTGCGCTGGGCGTAGTCGCTGACCTGATCCTTCTGAATCCGCCCGACGATGAAATACTGCGCCTCAGGGTGGGCGAAGTACCAGCCGGAAACAGCAGCAGCCGGCAACATCGCGTAGCTCTCGGTGAGCGTCATGTCGGCGTTGTTATCGACGTCCAGCAGTTGCCACAAGGTGCCTTTTTCGCTGTGCTCGGGGCAGGCCGGATAACCCGGCGCAGGCCGTATGCCGTGATATTTTTCGTCGATCAACGCTAGGTTATCGAGCTGCTCATCCAGCGCGTGCCCCCAGAATTCTTTGCGCACGCGCTGATGCAGCCGTTCGGCAAAAGCTTCCGCGAGGCGATCCGCCAAGGCTTCGAGCAGAATCGCGCTGTAGTCATCGTTGTCGCGCTTGAACGCCTGCACCCGCTCGGCCGCACCGAGCCCGGCAGTGACCGCGAAGGCGCCAACGTAATCGTGCAAGCCGTCGCTTTTCGGCGCGATGTAGTCTGCTAGCGCGCGGTTCGGCACGCCGTCCCGGTGCTCGCTTTGCTGGCGCAGGCAGTGCAAACGCTGCAAAACCTCGGTCCGGGTTTCGTCGCGGTAAACCTCGATGTCGTCGCCAACGGCGTTCGCCGGGAACAAGCCGATGACGCCGTTCGCGGTCAGCCATTTCTCCGCGATGATCCGATCCAACATCGTCTGCGCATCGGCGAATAACTTGCGCGCGGTCTCACCCGACGCCGGGTTATTTAGCAAATCCGGGAAGCGGCCTTTGAGCTCCCAAGAAATAAAGAATGGTTGCCAGTCGATGTATTCGCGCAGCTCGGCAATCGGGTAATCGCGCAGCGCTTTCACATGCCGCGACGGCGCCGGCATCGCCGTCTCGCTTTGGTTGATATGGTGCTCTTGCTGCAACAACATGCGCGGCCGGAACGGCTGATAGCCGGACCAATCGATCGGCGTTGCGTTGGCCCGGGCTTTCGCCAGCGGCAAGAACTTTTGATCGCGGTCTTTCGCGCCGTGGCGTTCGCGTATCGCCGCGTATTCCTTGTTCACCTCAAGCATCAACGGCGCACGCTGTTCTTCTGCGAGCAGCGCCGACGCCACCGGCACCGAGCGCGAGGCATCTTTTACCCAGACCACCGGGCCGTGATAAGCCGGGGCGATCTTGACCGCGGTATGCGCGCGCGAGGTTGTTGCGCCACCGATCAACAGCGGCTGGGTAAAGCCTTGCCGCTGCATTTCCTTGGCGAGGTTCACCATCTCGTCCAGGCTCGGCGTGATCAAGCCGGACAGGCCGATGATGTCAACGTTGTGCTCGCGCGCGGCGTCGAGAATCTTCTGCGCCGGCACCATCACGCCGAGGTCGATGACGTCGTAGTTATTGCACTGAAGCACGACACCGACGATGTTCTTGCCGATGTCGTGGACGTCACCCTTCACCGTCGCCATCAAGATCTTGCCCTTGGCCTGCACAACGTCGCCCGGTTTCTTCTCGGCTTCGATGTACGGGATCAGATAGGCCACGGCTTTTTTCATCACGCGCGCAGACTTCACAACCTGCGGCAGAAACATCTTGCCGGCGCCGAAGAGATCGCCGACGACATTCATGCCGGTCATCAACGGCCCTTCAATCACCTCAATCGGCCGGCCGCCGCGTGCCGAGATTTCAGCACGCAGCAATTCGGTATCGGCTTCGACAAAAGCATCGATGCCTTTGACCAAGGCGTGCGTAATCCGCTCGCCGACCGGCAGACTGCGCCAGAGCTCGTCGGCTACTTCCTGCTTCGCGCCATCGCCTTTGAATTTGCCGGCGACTTCGATCAGGCGCTCAGTGGCGTCGTCTCGGCGATTCAGAATCACATCTTCAATGCGCTCGCGCAGCTCTGGGTCGATTTCCGAATACACCACCAAGGCACCAGCGTTGACGATGCCCATGTCCATGCCGGCTTGAATCGCGTGATACAGAAACACGGCGTGAATCGCCTCGCGCACCGGGTTATTACCGCGGAACGAGAAGCTAACATTTGACACGCCGCCGCTAACTTTCGCGCCCGGCAGGTTTTGCTTGATCCAACGCGTGGCCTCGATGAAATCGACGCCGTAGTTGTTATGCGCTTCGATGCCAGTGGCAACCGCAAAAATATTTGGATCGAAGATGATGTCTTCGGCCGGGAAGCCGACTTCGTCCACGAGGATGTCGTAGGCCCGGCGGCAGATCGTTTTGCGTCGCTCCAGCGTATCGGCTTGGCCGTCTTCGTCAAATGCCATGACCACCGCGGCGGCGCCGTAGCGGCGGCAGAGCCGCGCCTGCTCGACAAACTTTTCGACGCCTTCTTTCATCGAAATCGAGTTGACGATCGGCTTGCCCTGCACGCATTTCAAGCCGGCTTCGATGACTTCCCATTTGCTGGAGTCGATCATCACCGGCACCCGCGAGATGTCCGGCTCGCTGGCGATCAGCTTCAGGAAGCGCTCCATCGCCTGCTTGCCGTCGAGCATGCCCTCGTCCATGTTGACGTCGATGACCTGCGCGCCAGCCTCAACCTGTTGCCGAGCAACGGCAACGGCGGCGGTGTAATCGCCAGCTTTGATCAGATCGCGAAATTTCGCTGAACCGGTGACGTTCGTGCGCTCGCCGACGTTGACGAAGCCCAGATCCTTGTTGATCGTCAGCGGTTCTAAACCAGCTAAGCGGCACGCTGGCGCTGGCGAGGCCGGCTGCCGCGGTTTGCGACCGGCGACCTGCGCGGCAATCTGAGCGATGTGTCCGGGCGTGGTACCACAGCAGCCGCCGACAATATTGACCAAGCCGCTGTCGGCGAATTCTTCGATGATGCCGGCGGTGTCGTCCGGCGTTTCGTCGTACTCGCCGAATGCGTTCGGCAGCCCCGCGTTCGGGTAGCACGACACATAGCAATCCGCGATCCGGGACAGCTCAGCGATGTACGGCCGCATATCGCGGCCACCGAGAGCGCAATTCAAACCGATCGCAAACGGCTTGGCGTGGCGCAGCGAGTCCCAAAATGCTTCCGTGATCTGCCCCGAAAGCGTGCGGCCGGAGGCGTCGGTAATCGTGCCGCTGATGATCACCGGCAAACGCAGCTGCATTGCTTCAAATACCTGCTCGACGGCAAACACTGCCGCCTTCGCGTTCAGGGTATCGAATATGGTTTCGATCATGATGATCTGCGCGCCGCCGTCGATCAGGCCGCGGGTAGACTCGGCGTAAGCGGTGACCAGTTCATCGTAGCTGACGTTACGGGCACCGGGGTCGTTAACGTCCGGCGAAATCGACGCGGTACGGTTGGTCGGCCCCAGCGTCCCGGCGACAAAGCGCGGCTTTTCCACGGTGCTCGCTGCATCCGCTTCGCGCCGCGCCAAGCGCGCGGCTTCAACGTTCAGCTCATACGCCAGCGCTTCCATGCGGTAGTCGGCGAGCGAAATGCTTTGCGAGTTAAACGTGTTGGTTTCGATGATGTCCGCGCCCGCGGCAAGATATTTGCGGTGAATTTCGCGGATGATCTGCGGCTGTGTCAGCACCAACAGATCATTATTGCCTTTGAGGTCGTGGGGCCACGCCTTGAAGCGCTCGCCGCGATAGTCGGTCTCACTCAGCTTGTAGTTTTGAATCATCGTGCCCATGGCACCGTCGATGACCAGAATACGATCGCGAATCTGGGCGGCGAGTTGATCAGCAGCCTCAGATTGAGCAGGAATAAACGGAGCGCCGGGCATAGTCTTCAAGGGTCAAAGCGGAAACGGGCTGGGGTGAGATTGTATCCTCTTATACGCATAGGCGGATATTGAATTGCTGGCAATCGACTTGGGTTTAAAACCGGGACCCCTACATCGATTTGTCATGAATATGTAGCTTGTTTTACTGACTTGATGACCGGATAATGGTTACAAACCGCTCATCGGCATTTCTGGTCCCCGCGTCTGCGTCGACGTATTCGGCGCATACAACAGGGTAATTTGCATTTTGAGCGCGTGTCTCCGCGGTATTTCCAAGCTGCACCCGATATTTCCATTATTAAACTGATCGTCGTCCTATGGCCGCTACCATCCACAGTCTGTTTGCCGGGAATGCAGAAGCCCCTGCGTCTCTGCATCCGCTGTTGACGGAGCTACGTGACAGCAGCCTCAAAGTGCTTGAGGAACTGGCGATTCGAATGTTCGATAGCGCCGATGACGCGCTGTTTGAAATGGGTGAAAAAGCCTCGAACGACGGTGAACGGCGGCGCTATTTCGATACGATGCGCGTGCTGCGCATCGACCGCAATCGAGTAACGCGTGAATTCTCGAAACAGCTTGCACAAGGATTCATCAGCGGCGGTAAATCACCGCTGCAAAGCACAACATTCGACCTCGACAGCCTTTCGATCCAGCCGACCGAAGAGCTCGAAGAAAAGATTGCGCTGACCAATCTCGCCGCAAAAATCGAGGGCATGTACAAAAATCAGATCTGGGACGTCGAACGGCGCCTGGAAATCGTTCAGATGCGCGGCGTGCCAGTATCGCCGCAGGCGCTGAATCCTTCGCGGATCTGTGACGCTTTCGGTAGCGCCGCCGCGGTGCTCGATACCGATTTTCGCGTCAAGCTCGTTGTGTACAAATTGTTTGACCGCGTGCTGTCGCGCGAGTTGGAGCGTGTCTACAAAGCCGCGATCGAAGTATTAGATCGGCACGGCTTTGACGGCCGCAAATCGTTCACTGCGGCGCCGCCAAGCAATCCGCAGCCGGGGCAGCCGACGATTGACCAATCGCAACAGGCGGCAATGGAACTGCTGCGGCAAAATGGCTTTGACCCGAATACGTTACGTCGGACCAGCGATCCTGCTGCGCAGGAACTCGCGGACACCTTGCAGGGCATGTTTAAGCAAGGGGGCCTGGAAGGGGTGCAAGCCTCAACCCAACGGTTGTCGATGGCAGGGCGGATGTTCAACGATCTGCTCTCCGAGCCATTGCTCAACGACAGCCTACGCTCAACGCTAGAACCGCTGCGCTACCCGGTTTATCGCACGGCGCTGGCCGATCCAACCTTCTTCACCAGCCCGTCGCATCCGGCGCGCAAGATTCTCGGCGACTTGATCGAACTCGCCGCCGCGACGCAAACCGGCGAAATTTCTCAAACCCGCTTCCGGGCGCTGGTGCAGTCCGCGATTGCCCAAGCCGAAGGCGCAGCCGCCAACCCGGCTCAGCTCAATAATCTCGGTACCGCTGGGCAGGCGCTTTCCGGCACCGAGCTCGACGGTTTCATCGAGCAGCTGCGCGAACAGTCCCGCTCACGCCGGACCACGCTGCTGCTGCACGTCCGTCGCCTCGTGTCACAAGAATTGGATTTGCGCACGGTCGGCCGCGAAGTGCCGAAGCCAGTGCAAACACTGCTGCGCTCCGGCATCGGTCCGTTGATGGCCGTGCGGCTACTAAAAAGCGGCCGCGGCAGCCCGCCGTTCCGGGAAGCGGAAAATCTGCTAGAGCGCGTGTTGAGCAGCTTGGAATTCAAGCCGCCAGCACAGCCGTCCGACCTCAGCTTGCGCGAGCAACTGTTGAATGATGCGGTGTCAGTGTTCAAAGACATCGGCATGGCCGAAGACAAAATTGAAGTCCTGCTAAACGGCTTGCAGGATGTTTACAAAACGCTCGACGAGTCCGAAGCCGCTGATGTGCCGGGGCTCGATGAATTGACTGCAGTCGAGCGCGCGCACTTGCTATCCGATTTCAGTGAAGAACTGCTGCCCCCGGCGGCGCCAACGGCCGCGCCGCAATCGCAACCGTCTGAGCCGGAATTGCCGAAAGTTACCGCGCTGGAATTGCTCAGCCGCATTCTGACGCCGGAAAGCTGGTTCCGCGTTTTCGATCCGAACCAGAACCAAACCCGCTGGCTGAAGCTGGCCTCGTTCTACGCCAATCAGGACAGCGTCACGTTCTCTGGCTTCGATGAATCAACCAAGCTTTGCTTGCGCGGTACACGGTTGGCGGATGATCTAGTCAAAGGTCATTCGGAGCCGATCAACCCGACAACGTCAGCGCGCGAAGCGCTTGATCAGCTTCGCCGCGCCCGCGAGCTGGGGCTGCTCTAAAGAAACCGCAGGCCGGTTTTTTTACTCTTACCGTCGATCATCTCCGATGGCTTTCATCCTGCCGCGTGACAGAAGGCTGGCCGCGGTCATCAACTGCACGGCATAATTCGCCGCGGCTTCGAGCCTGAGCCGTCATCGACGCGCAACTGCGCGCTTTCGCAGGCTTCCCCGTGCGCGCGGCTCGCGCAGGTTTCGTTTATTCAATTGTTTTGAGGCAAGTTTAATGAAGAAGTGGCGCTGTCTGGTATGCGATTTTATTTACGACGAAGCCAAAGGTCTGCCGGAAGAAGGCATCGCACCGGGCACGCCTTGGGACGATGTTCCCGAAAGCTGGACCTGCCCCGACTGCGGCGCCGGCAAAAACGATTTCCAGATGGTGGAAGTCGACTAACAGCGTTTGCCCGGCAAACGTCGTAACTTCGTCCCCCGCGCCGACATCGCAACGTGGCAGAGCTGTTCGTCGGCGCGGTATTAGTGACCTTGCTAGTCCGCGTGCTCGGCGAAGGCGATTCGATCGAACTCGATGACGTACTCGGCGTTCCGCAACTGGCAGCGACACTTGCGCTACTCGGACTCGGCGCTTATATCGGAATATCGGCGCTACGGCAGCACGGCGCGGAAGAACATCAGCCGGTCGCCGCGCTTGCGCTGTTTGGCGTCGCGGCATCCGGTTGGCTGTTGATCCTATTCCCCGAACGGATGCCAGACACGCTGCGCGGCGGCATGTTGATGACTGCATTCTGGTTCTACTTTGGCTGGCTTCTGCTCGCCATCGCCTACGCCTTCGGACTCAGCGCATGACATCGTTCAAAATTTTTCGCGGGCTTTCGACGGTGCGGCGCGCCCTGCGCCACTGGCCGCTATGGCTTTGCTTGCTGGCGCTCAGTGGTTGCAGTACTGGCTTGCGCTTGGCGTACAACCACCTGGATACGCTGGCCACTTGGCAGATCGGCAATTTGGTGAAATTGGAAGCGCCGCAAAAGGCCGTGTTCAAAGCCGCATTTCAATCGCTGTGGGACTGGCATCGCCAAACGCAGCTACCGCTGTATGCAGCAGATCTACGCCAGCTTGCAGCGACGGTCGAGCAAGAGGGCCTGGATCAAAAATCGATCAGCGCTTTCATCGACAAAATTGACCATCACACTGAAACGCTGTGGCGTAAAGCAGAGCCTGATGTCGTGCGCCTGATCGCCAGCTTAAATGACGCGCAGGTTGAGCACTTTCTCGTTCAGCAGCGCAAAGATATCGAGAAGATGGAAGCTGAGCACCGCGACGAAACGCCGCAACAACGTCGCAAGCGTTACCTAAAAACCACCGCGGAAAATTCCGACGCGTGGCTCGGCAAGCTCAACGCCGCGCAGCAGGCGCGCATCGAGCGCAATTGGGACGAAAATCTCGCGACGTTGCCGTCGCCAGAACAACGGCGGCAGGAGAATCTCGATGAAATCGAACGCCTCGCTGGCTTGCTCGCGACACGCCAACAACCGGGCCTGGATCAACGGCTACGGCATTTCAACGACGCCGCCGATAACGACGACCGCAAAAAGCGTGATGAGGCGATGAGATTGGACGTTTATGCACTCATCGACGCCAGCCAACGCAAGCACTTGCATGCGCGCCTGCTCGAACTCGCTAGCGACTTCGACAAACTCACCACGCGCTAGCCGATGCGCGTCTGATTCGCCGTCCAACGGCGAAGCGACGCGCCGCCAATCGACCATCAATTCCAAATAGTTTGCTTCGATTCCATTACGCGCGGCGCATTTAGAGACAATCGCATTGCAGCATTTTGGCCGGTGTGGCCACACGGTAAAAATTATTGTGTTTGCTGCCGATAAGATAGTTAACGCGTATCAACCTCGTTAAACCCTTTGACGTGTGAAGCACGCAACCATCGGCTAGACTTGCCGCGCTTCGCTGGTGGAAAGCCACTAGACTGCAACCGATCATCTCAACTAGAGGGACGCTCATGCCGGTGAAAATAGCCGTGCTCAAAGAAACCCGCGCCAACGAGCGCCGCGTCGCACTCGTTCCCGCAGTGGCCGACAAGCTGGTCAAACTCGGCGCCGAAATTCACATGCAGTCGTCGGCAGGCGACGCCGTCAAACTGCCCGACAGCGCGTTCAAAAACGTCAGTTTCGCGGCAAATCCACAAGGCCTAGTGTCGGACGCCGACATCGTGCTCGCGGTGCAACCGCTAACCGCTGAATTGGTCAATGCGATGAAGGAAGGCGCCATCGTCATTTCCTTCATTTACGCGCATAAAGAAATCGAGCTCGTTAAAGCCCTGCGCGATAAGAAGATCACCTGTTTCGCGATGGAGTTGGTGCCGCGCATCACCCGCGCCCAGGCGATGGACGCGCTCTCCAGCCAAGCCGCACTCGCCGGGTATTACGCTGCGCTGATGGGCGCGACCAGCATCGCGCGTATTCTGCCGATGATGACCACTGCTGTTGGCTCGATCCGGCCGGCGACTACATTAGTCATGGGCCTCGGCGTTGCCGGCCTGCAAGCACTCGCCACCGCGCGCCGCCTCGGCTCGAAAACCGAAGGCTACGATGTTCGCCCGGAAACCAAGGAACAAGCGGAATCGCTGGGCGCCAAGTTCGTTGAAACTGGCGTCGATGCCCGCGGCACCGGCGGTTATGCGCGCGAGCTGACGGCGGAAGAGAAAGAGAAAATCGCCGCCGTGGTCACCAAGCATATCCAAACGGCGGACATCATCATCACCACCGCGGCGATTCCTGGCCGGCCGTCACCGAAGCTGATCAGCAAAGCGCAAGTTGATGGCATGAAGGCCGGCAGCGTCATCATCGACCTCGCAGCGGAAGGCGGCGGCAACTGCGAGTACACAGTGCCCGGCGAAACCACCCAGGTCGGTCAAGTCACGATCGTCGCGCCGTTGAATGTGCCGAGCTTGCTCGGCGAGCACGCCAGCGAACTGTACGCGAAGAACCAGTACAACCTGATCGAACTGTTCCTCAAGGACAAAGCGATCATGATCGACTGGGAAGACGAAGTGCTGGCCAAGGCCTGCTTGACGCACGCTGGCGAGATCAAAAACGAAGCGGCCAAAAAAGCGGTTGAGGGCTAAATCATGCTGACCGGATTTATCGCGCTGTACATCTTCATGCTCGCCGCCTTCACCGGCTACGAGATCATCGGCCGCGTGCCGTCAATTCTGCATACGCCGTTGATGTCCGGCTCAAACTTCGTGCACGGCATCGTCGTCGTCGGCGCGTTGTTCGCGCTGTTGAACGCGACGAGCGTGTTGGAACAAGTCATCGGCTTTTTCGGCGTGTTGCTCGGCGCCGGCAACGCTGCCGGCGGCTACGTGGTGACCGAACGCATGCTGCAGATGTTCAAGTCCTCGGACAAGAAGAAGGCGTAAGGACCGATCATGAACCCGACTCTCATCATCGACGCAAGCTTTTTAGCGGCTGCGTTCCTGTTCATTTACGGCTTGAAGCGCATGAGCTCGCCGGTCACGGCGGCCTCGGGCATCCGCGTCGCCGGACTCGGCATGCTGATCGCCGTATTGGCCAGCTTCCTGTACGTGTTCAACGTTAGCGAAGCCGCGCTACCGCATCGCACGGTTAACGTCATCCTCGCTGCAGTGGCGCTGATTCTTGGCCTCGGCTGGGCCTGGACCAGCGGCAAGAAAGTCGAAATGACTGCGATGCCGCAGATGGTCGCGCTTTATAACGGCATGGGTGGCGGCGCGGCGGCAGCGATCGGCGCCGTTGAGTTGTTCCGCACCGGGGAAGCGCACGAAGTGGTGCCGCTGGTCGTCACGGTTATCGGCAGTTTGATCGGCGCGATTTCCTTGTCCGGCTCGCTGATTGCCTGGGCCAAGCTCGATGGCCGTATTAACGGCACGTGGCGCATTAGCGGCCAGCAGCTGCTGAACGGCACGTTCTTCGTCGCCACGCTCGCGCTCGGTCTGTACATCGCGCTGGTGGCGCACGGCCACGCGCCAGTCGCACTGACGGCAGCATTTTTCATCGGTGCGTTGATCTTCGGCGTGCTGATGACGATGCCGATCGGCGGCGCCGATATGCCAGTCGTGATCTCGCTCTACAACGCGTTTACCGGCTTGGCGGTGGGCTTCGAAGGCTTCGTCCTGCAAAACCCGGCGCTAATGATCGCCGGTATGGTCGTCGGCTCAGCCGGTACGCTGCTGACGCTATTGATGGCGAAAGCGATGAACCGCTCGGTCTCGAACGTGATCTTCTCCAACTTCGGTGCCACCGGCGACGAAGAACAAGGCGAAATCAAGGGCTCGATGAAGCCGGTTGATGCAGGCGACGCCGGCATCAACATGCGGTATTCGTCGAAAGTCATCATCGCGCCGGGCTACGGTCTCGCCGTCGCCCAAGCGCAGCACAAACTCTACGAGTTCGTGAAGCTGCTGCAAGACCAAGGTGTGGAAGTGAAATTCGCGATCCATCCGGTTGCCGGTCGTATGCCGGGTCATATGAACGTGCTGCTCGCCGAAGCCGGCGTGCCGTACGACATCATCTACGACATGGAAGACATCAACGGCGAGTTCAAGGAAGCGGACGTGGCGATCGTCATCGGCGCCAACGACACCGTCAACCCAGCGGCACGGACGAATAAGTCGTCACCGATCTACGGCATGCCGATTTTGAACGTCGATCAGGCCAAGCAGGTTTATGTCGTTAAGCGCGGCCAGGGCAAAGGCTACTCCGGCGTTGAGAACGAGCTGTTCTTTGCCGATAACACCAATATGGTTTACGGCGATGCGCAGAAGGTCATGGTTGCAATGATTCAAGCCGTGAAGTCGCTCGACGGCGGGCACTAGCCAAAGCGCCGCATTGGCATCGAATCAGCCGCCGGACCACGAGGCCGGCGGCTTTTTTTTTGCCTACACCCGTTGGATAACCGGTGCTAGACTCGCCCCGGCAGGACGGAGTCTGCATTAGCCCGGAGGACGCGCGGCGCACATCACAAACTACGGGCCGGAGCGATGAGACCTATGTTGATCGAATATTCAGGGGTCGTATCCTCATTCAAACTGGGCTTGCGCACCGCGGTACGCCTCGCCTGCCTATTCGCGCTAGTGCTGGAAGCGCAGGCCGCAGGCTTCGCCGACTACGTCGGCAACTGGCAATTTGAGTTCTCCGGCGGCGACTCAGGCCGCGGCAAAGCCGTCGTCGATGAACGGGGTGCGATTCGGGGCGACGGCTTTTCGAATGTTTCGCGCAGCACCGTTTCGGTCAGCGGCAGCATTACCCGCGACGGCGAAATGCAGTTCTCGGCGGCGCCGAGCGGCGTTACCTCACTACAGTCGACCTTTGTCGGCCAGGCCAAACCGAGCGGCATCGCGAGCGGCAGTTGGTCCAACCCTTCGGCGCAACTGAGCGGAAAATGGACCGCCAAACGGGGGCCCGATGAACCGCCGGGCGCTACGCCCACCCCCGCCCAGCCCCGCTAACCTGCGCTCTGCAGCGGATACGGCCTCTGGCGGCCACCGCGTATCGCGTTATGTCGGGCCACCTTTCCGGGTCGGCCGCTTCCAGCCGGAAATGCTTTTCTGCTCACGGGCGCGGTTAATCGTCAACGCGTCTTCCGGGGCGTTTTTAGCGATGGTGCTGCCGGCGGCGATGTAGGCGGCACGGCCAATCGTCACCGGCGCAACGAGTTGGCTATCGGTGCCGATGAAGGCATCGTCGCCAATCACGGTTGTGTGTTTGTTAACGCCGTCGTAATTACAGGTGATCACGCCCGCGCCGATATTGACGCGCTCGCCAATCACGGCATCCCCAACATACGAAAGGTGGTTGGCCTTACTGCCGTTGCCGATTGTGCTTTTTTTGATTTCGACGAAATTGCCGATATGGACGCCGTCGCCGAGTAAGGCGCCGGGCCGTAGCCGCGCGAACGGGCCGATATTGCACCGGGCGCCGACTTCAGCGGTATCGAGCACGGAGTGCGCATCGACCTGGGTTCCGGCGCCGATACGGACGTTGCGCAGCACACAGTACGGCCCGATGCGGACGTTATCGCCCAGCTCAACCTCGCCTTCAACGATCACGCCGACGTCGATCTGTACATCCTGGCCAATTTTCAGCGTGCCGCGCAGATCAAATCGGGCAGGATCGGCCAGATATAGGCCTTCACGCTGCAGCCGCTCTGCGTGCAGGCGCTGATACGCGCGTTCAGCCTGCGCCAGCTGCAATGGATCGTTGACGCCGGAAACTTCCTGCGCTGATGCCGCCGTCACCGTATTGATCGGCACGTGGTCTTTGGCGGCGAGGCCGACAACATCGGTTAAGTAGTATTCGCCGGCCGCATTGTCGTTCTTCACGTGTGCGAGCCAACGTTTAAGACGCTTCGCCGACGTCGCCAACAAGCCAGTGTTTACTTCGCAGATGGCGCGCTGCGTTTCGTCGGCATCTTTTTCTTCGACAATGCCGGTAACACGGCCCGCGCTATCACGCACTATGCGGCCGTAGCCGTGCGGCTGCGGCAAATGCACCGTCACTAAAGCCAGCCCTTGGCCTGCGGCGGCGATCAGCGCGCGCAAGGTCTCGGCAGAGACTAATGGCACGTCGCCATAGAGGATAACGACCAACGCGCTGTCGGGTATCTCCGGCAGCGCCTGCAACACCGCATGGCCCGTGCCGAGCTGCTTCGTTTGCATCGCGGTTGGCGGCGCGCCGTCGCCAAACCGGGCGAGCCAGGCTTGCACTTGTTCGGCGCCGTGGCCGAGGACGAGATGGCTGCTGCTAACACCCGCAGCGGCCGCCGTGGTCAGCACATGGCCGAGCATCGGCGTACCGCCGACGAGGTGCAGCACTTTGGGTTTGGCGCTTTTCATGCGCTTGCCCTGACCAGCCGCAAGAATGATCGCGTGTACGGGTTTTTTCATCGGCATCGCCATAAAGAAATCCCGCCAAGCTCGCCGAGCCTAGCGGGATCAGTACAGCGTGCAGTTTAACCCGGATGGGCGCGCAGGCGCCGATCCGAACAGCACTTGTGTTTACGCGGTGGTAACCGCCAGCTCGCGCTGACCAGAACCACCTTCGGTACAGGCTTCAACTGCGGCCCAGTCAACAACCATGCTGCAGCCACGCGCCGGTGCGGTACGCGCCCAGTCCTGCAGGAGCACGAGACTGGCATGATCGATATGGCGCAGGCGCGAAGTATCGAGCGTCAGCGTGGTGCCCGGTTCGACTCGCGCCAACACTTTTGCGATCCACGGAATGTTGAGGAACGTCGCCGAACCGACTAAGCGCAGCGAAGCCGTGCCCGGTTTGTCGCCGGGACGCAGGTTGACGTGCAAGCGTGCCGCCCGCAGCGCCAGGCGCAACACCGAGACGGCGACGCCGATCGCAACGCCGGTCAGCAAATCGGTAGCGACGATGCTCAACGCGGTGATGACGAATACCGCCACCGTGCCCTTGCCGTATTCGGCCAGCTCCTTCATCTGCGCCGGCTTCACCATCTTCAAGCCGGTGTAAACCAGAATCGCAGCCAGACACGACACCGGCATCATCCGCAGCAGCCATGGCAGCAGCAACGCCAAGCCGAGCAACCATGCGCCGTGCAAAATCGCGGATAGGCGACTAACCGCGCCAGCCTGGACATTCGCTGCGCTACGAACGATAACGCCGGTCATCGGCAATGCCCCCAACACGCCGCAGATGGTGTTGCCGATGCCCTGTGCGAATAGCTCGCGGTCGAAATTCGAACGCACGCCATCGTGCATGCGATCAACCGCCGCCGCCGCGAGCAAGGTTTCGGCGCTGGCGATAAACGCGAATGCAAACGCCGAAACGATGAGCGAGGGCGTCGACACCACGGACAGCAAGCTCGTCGGCGTCAGCCACTGAATTGACGCCAGGAGGTTGTCGGGTAACTGCACGCGGTTGACCTGCATGTCGCCGAGCTGCGCCGCGAGCGTTACGAGAATCACCGCTAGCAGCGCCCCGGGCACTAAACGCATGCTCTTTGGCCGTAACTTCTCCCAGAACATCATGATCGCGATCGTTGCCAAGCCCAGAATTGCAGCCTGCACCCCAACACCCGTCGCGAAAACGCTCAGAAAACGCGCCGGCAAACCGGCGACGTTATCGAGGCCATGGGCATACGGCTTGGCATCGAAGACAACATGCAGCTGGGAAACGACAATCAACAGGCCAATCCCCGCCAACATGCCGTTCACAACCGCGGGCGATACCATGCGGAACCAGATGCCAGTGCGGGCAAGCCCAGCCAGTATTTGGATCACGCCCGATAACAGCACCACCGCGCCGAGCGCGGCCAAGCCGTGTTGCTGAATGACCTCGTAAACGAGCACGACCATGCCGGCCGCCGGACCGCTAACCAGCAACGGCGCGCCAGCGATAGAGCCGACCAGTATGCCCCCGACGATCCCGCTGATTAGGCCCGCCGCCGGCGGCGCACCGGACGCGATTGCAACGCCCATGCACAGCGGCAACGCGACCAAGAACACAACAACGGAGGCGAGGACGTCCTGCATCCGTCCTTTGGCCGGCTGTTTCGCCGACGCCGTTCCGGTAGCGGTCGCCATCACACCTCTCCTACTTTCTGTGCGTACCGCTCGTTCATCGCATCGTCAAAATCATCATCGCGCTGATGGTGATCGTCCAGCGCGTCATCAGCCAAAACTGCGTTTACTCGCATCGTCAAACGCGCCGGCGGGGTTGCCCGCGGCAGCTTGCTCGGATCTTTTAACGCAACCACGTCTTCGAGCATTACGAACTTACGGTGTTCGCCGCTGTAGGCTTTGATCTGCGCAGTCTCGATGTCGAAAACCCAGCCGTGGATTCCGAGTCGACCACTTGCGAGGCGCGCCGCGACAGCCGGATGCGTGCGGAGATGATCGAGTTGCGCGATGACATTTTCTTCAGTCATTGCAAGCATCGCGTCCTTGCCGTTTTCGCACTCGTAGTTTTTGTCGACGACATGTTTAGCGATGTGCGCGTGGCGGAGCCAAGCGCTAACCGCGGGGAATTCCGCAACCGCTTCCGGATTGAGTGAGGCTTTCATCGCACCGCAATCGGAATGACCGCAGACGATAATGTCGCGGACGCCGAGCACGCTGATCGCGTATTCGATTGCCGCCGAAACCCCGCCGGTGAACTGAGCGTACGGCGGCACGATATTGCCAACATTACGACAGACAAAAAGCTCGCCCGGCTCAGCCGAGGTAAAGAACTCCGGCGCCACGCGGGAATCAGCGCAGGTGATGATCATCGTGTGCGGATTTTGTGCGCGCGCCAACTTTTTTAACAGCTGCTGCTTTTCCGGAAACGTAACGCGCCGGAAGTATTCGAAACCATTGATTAGCCTATCCATGAGACCGCTCCTTTCAGTGTGTTTATTGCCAACGTTTGGGGAAACGATGCCCAGCACCGCCCGTGGCGTGCGACAAGGCATGCACTACACAGCAAGAAATTGGTTGGCCATCCGTTACTGCCGTTGCCACGGCAGGCGGATGCGCTCAGACCACCGTCAGAAATTAGGTGGTCGCAGCAACTCAGAGATATGGAGTCGCGGCGTGATCGCGTTCAAGCGTGCGAGGGTCGCCTGGGCGCCGAGGTGCATCGAAGAGGTATCGCGGTGGGGGGCGACAACGAATACTTCGTCGTCATCAATTCCCGGGGTTTCGTTATCAAACTGATTGCAACTTTCAGGACTTGAGCAATCCTTGGCATAGCCATTTGGAAGCAGCGAATCACGGCTTTCCAATGCTGACGGCAGACCATACCCCGCCGCTTGATAAACAGCACCCGCGCGGGGCTCGAACGTTGCGGCCGCCGGAAAGGTTTTGCTGATATACGCCATCTCCACCTTTGGGCTAACCATCCCAAAAACGCACAGGCACAGCAACGACGCTACCACCGCATGTAATGCGGTGCGAATGACGCGCTGTAGTTGTGTCTGAGACGGCTGGCGAATCACGGGATCAATCCAGGCTATGAAAAGTATTTGTGAAAAATATGGTCAGTCTAAATATATTTATACAAAAATCGTGCCTAAGCATTAGATCCACTTTATTTAGGTTATATACCCTTTGATTTAATTTAGTTTTTCTAATTAAATCGATTGGTATTTACTAAATATCTACACGCTATTACGACCGTCGGAAATGCCGCAAGTTCAAATTACTTTCATTTTCCTTACATTGACTAAGACGCTATTCACACAAGGGAAATTCCCTATGCCTACGTCATTTTCGCCAAACACGCTTACAGCTTGATGAATATCGTTGCGATTGGTTTCTTGACTTTACGATATCTTTTTTGAAAATCAGTATTTTTCTCTTTGCCGCTACCGAGGCCGAACTTTATTGCCTGTTTTGATTTTTATTCGCCCCCCCGACGGGCGCAGGCAGCCTGAGCAATAGCCAAATTTAGCTCTGCTAGTCCGGAAATATTTGAGGAAACTCGCTTGCTATGCCCTACTTCGGCGCAATATACAGCGCTCTGCGCCAAGAAAAATCCCACTAGCTGCTGCTGAGAGCAACCGGTGGGATTAGGAGTGTGGCCCGGAAACTGGCGCGCGTTAGTGCGTCGTCTTCTTAATCTTGGTCAAGAACTCGGCGAGAGCGACTGCCTGCACCAATTCGGCTTGCGCCTTGGCAATATCCAGATCGCTCTTCGCGTTTGACAGCTTCTCTTCGGCGCGGCGCTTCGCTTCTACTGCCAACGCCTCATCGCAATCTTTCGCGCGCATCGCAGTATCAGCCAGGACGGTTACCAGGTGCGGCTGAACTTCGAGAATGCCGCCGCCGACAAAAAACGAGTGCTCCACGCCGTCGACGCCGCGCACGCGAACTTCGCCCGCCTTCAGTCGGGTCAATAACGGTGCATGCCGAGGAGCAATACCTACTTCACCCAGCTCCGCCGGTGCGAACACCATCGCTGCCTGGCCTTGATGAATCTGGCCTTCGGCGGAGACGATGTCGATTTCTAGATGCGCCATCTTAATTCTCGCTCAGCTGCGGGGTTTACAGCTTCTTTGCTTTCTCAACCGCTTCGTCGATAGTGCCGACCATGTAGAACGCCTGCTCCGGCAGTGCATCGTGCTTGCCGTCGACGATTTCGCGGAAACCACGGATCGTTTCTTTCAACGACACGTATTTGCCCGGCGAGCCGGTGAACACTTCAGCAACGTGGAACGGCTGCGACAAGAAACGTTGAATCTTACGCGCGCGGGACACGGCCTGCTTATCGCTTTCCGACAATTCGTCCATGCCGAGAATCGCGATAATGTCTTTTAGTTCTTTATAGCGCTGCAACACGCCTTGAACATCACGGGCGGTATCGTAGTGCTCACTGCCGATGACGTTCGGGTCGAGCTGACGGCTCGTCGAGTCAAGCGGATCGACCGCCGGATAAATACCGAGCGATGCGATATCACGAGACAACACGACGGTGGCGTCCAAATGCGCGAACGTCGTCGCCGGAGACGGATCGGTTAAATCGTCCGCCGGCACATAAACGGCCTGAATCGATGTGATCGAGCCGGTCTTGGTCGATGTAATACGTTCTTGCAGCATGCCCATTTCTTCGGCGAGTGTCGGCTGATAACCCACCGCCGACGGCATACGCCCGAGCAGCGCGGAAACTTCGGTGCCGGCCAGCGTGTAGCGATAGATGTTATCGACGAAGAACAGCACGTCGCGACCTTCGTCGCGGAAGTACTCGGCCATCGTCAGGCCGGACAACGCAACGCGCAGACGGTTGCCCGGCGGCTCGTTCATCTGGCCGTAAACCATCGCGACTTTCGATTCCGACAGGTTCTCGCGAACGATAACCTTGGAATCCGACATTTCGTGATAGAAGTCGTTGCCTTCGCGAGTACGCTCGCCGACGCCAGCAAACACCGACAAACCCGAGTGTTCTTTGGCGATGTTGTTGATCAGCTCAAGCATGTTGACGGTCTTACCGACGCCAGCACCGCCGAACAAGCCGACCTTGCCACCCTTCGCAAACGGGCACAGCAAGTCGATAACTTTGATGCCCGTTTCAAGCAATTCGGTTGAGCCGCTTTGATCTTCATAGCTCGGCGCGTCGCGATGGATCGCCCAGCGGTGTTCGGATTCAACCGGCCCGACTTCGTCAATCGGCTCGCCGAGCACGTTCATGATGCGGCCGAGCGTCGCCTTGCCAACCGGAACCGAAATCGGCGCACCGGTGTTAACGGCGACGAGTCCCCGCTTCAAGCCGTCGGAGGTGCCGAGCGCGATCGTGCGAACGATGCCGTCGCCGAGCTGCTGCTGCACTTCGAGCGTCAGCGACGTGCCTTCGACCTTAAGCGCGTCGTAAATGCTCGGAATCGCGTCGCGGGGAAACTCGACGTCGATAACCGCGCCGATGATTTGAACGATTTTGCCGGTACTCATCGCTGTTTCTCTATCCAGAATTCGGGGATTACTGCTTAATTAAACGGCTGCTGCACCGCCAACAATTTCCGCCAGCTCTTTAGTAATGCTGGCCTGGCGGGCCTTGTTGTACGCGAGCTGCAGACCGCTGATGATCTTGCCGGCGTTATCGGTGGCCGATTTCATCGCCACCATACGCGCGGATTGCTCACTGGCAACGTTTTCGATCACGGCTTGATAAATTTGCGACTCGACATAACGCTGTAACACAGTATCGAGCAACTCGATCGCGTTCGGTTCGTAGATGTAGTCCCAATTGTCGGCTAATTTTTCGCCCTGCCCAGCAACTTCGGTCGCAACCGGCAATAGCTGCCGAACCTGCGGCCGCTGGCTCATCGTGTTCACGAATTGCGTGCCGGCGAGATACAACCGATCAATCCGGCCTTCGCGATAGGCATCGGTCACGACCTTGATCGTACCCAGCAACTGCTCAAGGTGCGGCTTGTCGCCAAGCTGAGAATTTTGCGCAACGATGGTGCCGCCGACCCGCCTGAAAAACGACAGGCCCTTCGAACCAAACACCGCGAACTCGACCTCGATGCCCTGCTCGCGCCACTCGCGCACTGCACGAACCGTCGCCCGGAATAAATTGGTATTCAGGCCGCCGCAAAGGCCGCGATCGGTCGAAACCAATAGCACGGCGACGCGCTTAACCGGGCGCTCAATCGTAAACGGATGCCGATACTCGGCATTCGCCTGCGCAAGATGGCTGATCGTGCGGAGAATTTTCTCGGCGTACGGGCGCGCGGCGCTCATGCGGAGCTGTGCGCGGCGCATCTTCGAGATCGCCACTTTTTCCATCGCACGCGTGATCTTCTGCGTGTTTTTCACGCTTTTGATCTTAGTGCGGATTTCTTTTGCGCCGGCCACGGTTCGTTCTCGCTGTGCTTAAACCTTAAAGACTGACAGTCGTCTTAAATCGACGACTGCTTCTTGAACGCGTCGAGCGCGGCTTTCAGCTCAGCTTCCAGCGCATCGTTCCAATCGCCTTTCACATTCAGCTTGTCGAGCAAGCCTTGGTGATTGGTACTGAGGAACTGCTGCATATTGGCCTCAAACATGCCGATCTTTTCGACCGGAACCATATCGAGATAGCCTTTTTCTGCCGAATACAGCGAAGCTGCCATCTGACCCACGGACATCGGCGCATATTGCTTCTGCTTCATCAGCTCGGTCACGCGCTGGCCGCGTTCCAACTGCTTACGCGTCGCTTCGTCAAGATCCGATGCGAACTGAGCAAATGCCGCCAATTCACGATACTGCGCCAGGGCCAGCTTAATGCCGCCCGAGAGCTTTTTGATGACCTTCGTCTGGGCCGCACCACCGACGCGCGACACCGAGATGCCTGCGTTCATCGCAGGACGGATACCGGCGTTGAACAAATCGGTTTCGAGGAAGATCTGGCCGTCGGTGATCGAGATCACGTTGGTTGGCACGAACGCCGAAACGTCGCCGGCCTGAGTTTCGATGATCGGCAGCGCCGTCAACGAACCGGTCTGGCCTTTAACCGCGCCATTGGTGAACTGCTCGACATAGTCAGCGTTCACGCGGGCCGCACGTTCCAACAGGCGGGAATGGAGATAGAACACGTCGCCCGGATAGGCTTCACGGCCCGGCGGGCGCTTCAACAGCAGCGACACCTGACGATAGGCAACCGCCTGCTTCGACAGATCATCATAAACAATCAATGCATCTTCGCCGCGATCACGGAAATATTCGCCCATCGTGCAACCGGAGTACGGCGCGATGAACTGCAGCGCAGCAGCCTCTGATGCCGACGCGGCGACGACGATGGTGTTGCTCATCGCGCCGTTTTCTTCGAGCTTACGCACGACATTGGCAATCGAGCTGGCTTTCTGGCCGATTGCAACGTAGACGCACTTAATGCCGGTGGTCTTTTGATTGATGATCGCGTCGATGGCCATCGCGGTCTTACCGGTCTGGCGATCGCCGATGATCAATTCGCGCTGACCACGGCCGACCGGAATCATCGCATCGACGGCTTTGTAGCCGGTTTGTACCGGCTGGTCGACTGACTGACGCGCGATAACGCCCGGCGCGATCTTTTCAATCGGGCTCGTGCCGTCTGATTCAATCGGGCCTTTGCCGTCGATCGGACGGCCGAGCGCATCGACCACGCGGCCGAGCAAACCACGGCCAACCGGCACTTCGAGAATGCGGCCGGTGGTCTTTACCGTATCGCCTTCCTTCAAATGCTTGTAGTCACCGAGCACAACCGCGCCAACGGAATCGCGCTCAAGGTTCAGTGCGAGGCCGAACGTATTGCCCGGGAACTCAAGCATTTCGCCCTGCAGCGCGTCGGACAGCCCGTGAATACGGACGATGCCATCGGCGAGCGAGACGATCGTGCCGGTATTCCGGGATTCGGTCGCAGCTTCGAAATTCTTGATGCGGTTCTTGATCAGATCGCTGATTTCGGAAGGATTCAGTTGCATCTATAAAGCCTCGGTTAACTACTTTTCAGCGGTGCCACCGGCACCGTACGAAAATTCTTAAGCTGCAAGTTGTTGCCGCAGACGGTCAAGCTCGCCGGACACTGAGCCGTCGATGACCAAATCACCTGCGCGAACAACCGCGCCGGCTAATATCTGCGGATCCGTTTTCCATTCGACGTCGACTTGCCGCATCAAACGCTTGCCGATCGCGTCGATCAGTTGCGCCTGTTGCGCGCTATCCAGCGCCACTGCAGTCGTGATTTCCACGCCAATGCGTTTTTCTGCATCAGCACGTAGCGCTTCGTATTCAGACGCGATAACCGGCGCAAGCTTCAAACGATGATATTCGGCAAGAACCTTTAGCAGATTCTGACCTTCAGACGTCAGTGCTGAGCCAAACGCTTCGATCAGCAACTGCGCCAACTGGCCGCGGCCGATCGCCGGATGGCCGATCCAAGCCGCGATCTCTGGCCGTGCAACCGCATCGGCCAGACCGGCGAGAATCGCCGACCACTCGGCGTAGCGATTTTCATCGCGCGCCAGTTCGAACACCGCTTTCGCGTAGGGCCGCGCGCTAGTCTGAAGCTCGGCCATTACACTTTCGCCGCAAGTTCAGCGATCAAGTCGGCGTGCGCACCGGCATTGATCTCGCGCTTCAGGATCTTCTCGGCGCCCGAGACCGCCAGTTCGCCAACCTGCTTGCGCAACGCATCCTTCGCCTGCGCGATTTCACGCACGACTTCGGCGTGGCCCGCAGCAACGATGCGGGTCTTTTCAGACTCGGCATCGCCGCGCGCCTGCTCGACGATCAACTGCGCCTGCTTGTTCGCCGCAGTGACGATTTCTTGCGCCTGGGTCCGCGCTTGCTTCAAGGCTTCATCGCTGCGCGACGAAGCTTCGGCAAGGGCTTTCTGACCTTTTTCCGCCGCCGCCAGACCATCGACGATGCGCGCTTGGCGCTCCATCAATGCTTTGGTGATTGGCGGCCATACAAACTTCATCGTGAACCAGACGAAGATCGCGAATACGATCATCTGGCCGACGATGGATGGGATACTGGCCTGCATGGATACGCTCCGTAAGCCGGATTGAAGGCGGTCTTACTTCGCCGCGATGGCGCTGAGCAGCGGGTTCGCAAACATCAACAACAAGCCCATGGCGACGCCGATGATGGCGACGGCGTCGAGCAGGCCGGCGATGATGAACATCTTGGTCTGCAGCATGTTGGCGAGTTCCGGCTGGCGCGCCGCGCCTTCGAGGAACTTGCCGCCGAGCAGGCCGAAGCCGATGGCGGTACCGAGTGCCGCCAGACCAAAGATGATGCCGATGGTCAGCGCGGTGCTAGCTTGGATTTGAGCGATCAGCTCCATGGGTGTCTCCGTTGTGTTCTGCGTTGAAAGCGGGTTGAAGGATTGAGCTCGTGAATATCTGCAGCTTTAGTGAGCGTCGTGATTCTCGTGCGCCATGCTCAAGTACACGATGGTCAGCGTCATAAAAATAAACGCCTGCAGGGTGACGACGAGAATGTGGAAAATCATCCAGCCTAGGCCTGGGATGATCTGCGCCCACCAGGGCAGCAGCGCAATCAGAATGAAGATCAGCTCACCAGCGTAAAGATTGCCGAACAGTCGCAAAGCGAGCGACAGCGGTTTCGCCAGATATTCAACGGTATTCAGAATAACGTTGAATGGCAGCAGCTTGGCGCCAAACGGATGCGTGAGGAACTCCTTCGCAAACCCGCCAACGCCCTTGCCTTTGAAGCTATAAACGAAAATCAGAATGAAGACCGAGATCGACAGCGCGAACGTCGCACTCATATCGGCCGACGGCACCACACGTAGATGTTCCAGACCGAGCACGTGCTCGCCGAGGCTCGGCAGCAAGTCCACCGGGAACAAGTCCATGCAGTTCCACAGAAACACCCAGCAGAAGATCGTCAGTGCGAACGGCGCAATAAAATCACGGGCGCCGTGAAAGCTATCTTTTACTGAGTTATCAACGAATTCAATCAACACTTCGACAAAGTTCTGCAGCTTGCCCGGCACGCCAGATGTTGCGCGCACTGCTGCAATGCGGAAAACTGTCAGAAAGATCACACCGAGCAGCGTTGAGAAGAACAACGTGTCGATATGCCAAGCATCAAGGGAAATAAAGCCGAGGTCGTGCGATGACGACAAATGCATCAAATGATGCTGGACGTATTCCGCAGGTGTTTTGGCCGCTTCGGCTTCAGCAGTCATCACGTATCCCAGAGCAAGGCAAACCAGTAAACCGACAATGACACCGCAAACGTTGCGATCAGCGGCACGAAATTGTTCCCGAACAACTTTACAGCGACCGCGAATAGCACGACTGCCAGGAGCAGCTTGCGCATTTGCGCTCGATAAAAATTCCTCACTGCAACCTGCGGATCGTCGACACGGACTCCGAATGTCTTCAACCCTGCATACAGCGTCAGCAGTGCAGCAATTCCCCCGCCGCTACCCGCTGCCAACCCGGCCTTGGGGTTTTCAATCAAGGCCCAGGAGACTGCAGCAAGTAAACCGATGACGAGCTGAAATAGCGCGATTCGTGTTGCGACCTTCATGCGGGCCTTTCTGGCTTCGCTTCGTGCTGCGCTACGTTTAGCAGGTCGATTATAAACAGCAGAGCGGCGCGGCTCAAGTCCAAGTAGTGCATATACACCCAAAGTCGCAGTTATTTGTTGCCATTGTGCAGCGAAAAACCAAATTTCAGCCTTTCATGTAATGCCCAATCAGGCGCGTTACGATGCTGCGCGGCAACAATGCGGTTAGCGCCGCAGAGGTCTTGTTGAGGCTGCCGGGGATGACCAACCGCCGCCGCGCGTGCAATCCCTCCAACGCGCAGCGCACAACGAACTCAGGCGTTGCCATTGCCGCCTTCGGTACGGTTTCGCGCAGACGGTGCTGACTGCCGACATTTTCGAAGAACGGGGTATCGACCGGTCCTGGGCACACTGCCATCACGTGCACGCCACGGCCGCGGCACTCGGCCCACAAGGCGTCACTAAACGCGTAGACGAAGGCTTTGGTCGCGGCGTAAACAGCGAAATACGGCATCGGCTGAAATGCCGCAACGGACGCGACGTTGATAATGCCGCCGCGACCGCGTGCGAGCATGCCGGGGAGAAACGCGTGGGCGAGTTCAACAACGGCGCCGGCATTTAGCCGCACTTCTTCCGCTTCGCGCGCTGCATCTTGTTCTTCAAACGGGCCGGTGGTGCCGAATCCGGCATTGTTGATTAGTAAATCGACCTCGAGCCCCAGTGCCGCCACCGCGGCACTTAGCGTCGCCCCAGCGCCATCCTGGGCGAGGTCCAACGGGATGACATGAACTTGTCGCGCGTGGCGCTCCACCAGCTGCGCGGCGAGCGCCTGTAATTTATCGGTGGACCGCGCAACAAGCACCACGTCGCTGCCGTCGCTCGCCAAGGCTTCGGCGAAAACAGCGCCGATGCCACTCGATGCGCCGGTAATTAATGCTGTTTTGTATGCAGTCATCGCAGACTCCGGTAACGCCAGCGCGCGCCGAAGGCTTATCAGCGCAGAATTTTTAATAACTGCTGCAGTTGGGCTTCGTCACCAAACGTGATCACCAGCTTGCCGCGGCCGCCGGCGCCCTGCGACAGTTGCACGGGCAGGCCAACGCGGGCGCTGAGTTCAGTTTCAATCGGGTTGCGCGCGACGGGTTTTTCAAGCTTCGCTTTCGGCTCGCCGGTGGCCGCCAATAAGGCCTCAGTCTGGCGTACCGTTAACTGCCGCATGATCACCTGCTGCGCCAACTCTGCTTGGTGCGCACCCTGTGCCGCCAGCAAGACTTTGGCGTGGCCGAGCGTGAGCTGACCATCGCGCACCAGCGCTTGCACCTCGGGATGCAAATCCATTAAGCGCAGGAGGTTGCTAACTGCGGCGCGGGATCGGCCCACGGCTTCCGCAGCCAGTTCATGGGTTAGCCCGCAATCATCGATTAAGCGCCGCAGCGCTTCGGCTTCTTCGAGTGGATTCAGATCCGCGCGCTGGATGTTTTCGACCAGGGCGACCGCCATCGCGGTGCGGTCTTCCATGCGCCGGATCACCGCCGGAATGGTGCTCAACCCGGCCAGCCGAGACGCCCGCCAGCGACGTTCGCCAGCGACGATTTCGTAGCGCCCAGCGGCGATTTCGCGCGCGACGATCGGCTGCACCACGCCCTGCGCGCGGATCGAATCGGCGAGGCCTTGCAGCGCCGATTCATCAAATTGTCGCCGCGGCTGATGCTTGCCTGGAACCAGCTGATCCAGCTTCAGCTCGCGCAATTCATCGCCAGCCGCTTCGTCCGCCTGCGGCGCCGAACTACCGAGCAGTGCATCAAGACCGCGGCCCAGGCCCCGCTTCTTCATGCTCATCGTACGCGGCTCTGCAAATTGCGCGCAGCGCCACCGCTACGTGTTGCGGCGATAGGCGTGGCGATGTGGCTTGTCCCGATCGGCATTTAGTCGTTTCCCAGTCGCAATTGGCCACCGTCGTGGCGCCGCAAAACCTCACCAGCGAGCGCAAGGTAGGCTTTGGCGCCAGCGGACAACGGATCGTAAGTGATCACCGGCAAGCCGTGGCTCGGCGCTTCAGCGAGACGCACATTGCGCGGCACGATGGTGCGGTAAACCTTATCGCCAAAGTGTTCGAGCAACTGCGCTGAAACATCGTTGGAAAGGTTGTTGCGCGGATCGAACATCGTCCGCAACAAACCTTCAATTTCCAAGTCGCGGTTGATCACGCGCTTAATTTTATTGATGGTATCGACCAACGCCGTCAGGCCTTCCAGCGCGTAATACTCGCACTGCATCGGGATCAGCACGCCGCTTGCGGCAACAAATGCGTTCACCGTCAGCTTCGATAAAGCCGGTGGGCAGTCGATCAAAATGTAGTCGTAATCTTCCGCAATCGATTCCAACGCCAACTTCAACGCAAAATCTCCGGCGGCAACTTCACGCAGCTTGATCTCGGCTTCCGTCATATCGGCATTGGCCGGCAGCACTGAGAATCCGAGCGACGGCGGGGTCTGGATCACGGCGCGCGGATCGGCGCGCTCCAGCAACACATCCCGCGCGCTGTAGGTGAGCTGATATTTATTGACGCCAACGCCCATCGTCGCATTGCCCTGGGCGTCGAGATCAACCAGCAGCACGCGCCGCTTCGTCGCCGCCAACGAGGCGGCCAGATTGATCGTCGTCGTGGTCTTGCCGACCCCGCCTTTTTGGTTTGCGATGGCGATGATGTGCGTCATGAGCGCGCGGCAATAATAAGGTGGCGCGCCTCGTTCAAACTCGGCACGACCAATGATTTCACGTCGACGATAACGAAACCGTCAGGAATGCCGGCCTGTTCGTCGGCGTCGAGCTTACCTTTCATCGCCAACCATTTCCCACCGGGCGCCGCCAGATGGCCGGTCACACGGAGAAAATCGCCGAGCGCAGCGAAGGCCCGGCTGATAATGTGATCGAACAGTTGCGCCGGCACATACGCTTCAGCGCGATCTTCGATGACCTCAACATTTGTTAGTTTCAGCGTGCGCTGCACGTGCCGCATAAACCGCGCTTTCTTGCCATTGCTATCGAGCACCGTCATCTGCAGCGCCGGATTGGCGATCGCCAGAATCAGACCCGGTATACCGGCGCCGCTACCGATATCGATGACGCGCCCGGAAACCGCCGGCAATACCGCCAGCGCATCCAACAAATGCCGAACCACGATTTCCTCGGCGTTGCGAATGCCGCTCAGGTTATACGCGGCGTTCCATTTTTCCAGCTCGGCGAGATAACCGAGCAATTGCGGCAGGCATGCGGGATCGACCGCCAGCTCGGCGAGACCACCGCGCAGCAGGCTTTCGAATCGAGACATGACACCGGTGGACATAGGCGGGCGGGCTTAGGCGAGTTGTGAGCAAACGGAAGGCGCTCCGCCAGCAACACCGGCGGGAAGGTGCGCAGTATAAATAAACCCGCGCGCGGACTTCGCTGCGCGGGTTACAGCCGGCCCGCGTTTGTCTGCGCGCGGGCGCTGCCGGATTAACGCAGCTGTTTCAGCAAAAACGTATACGCCAGCGCATTCATATGCGCCTGCTGCTGATTATTCGCCGCGCCGCCGTGGCCGCCTTCGATATTTTCGAAATAGAGGAAATCATGCCCTTGTGCCTCCATCAACGCCGCCATTTTGCGCGCGTGGCCGGGGTGCACACGGTCGTCGCGGGTCGAGGTCGTGAATAGCACGCGCGGGTAGGTTTGGTCTTTATGCAGGTTTTGATACGGCGAATAGCGGCTGATCCAAGCCCATTCTTCGGGCAGATCGGGGTTGCCGTACTCGCCCATCCAGGAGGCGCCGGCCAGCAGATGGCTGTAGCGCTTCATGTCGAGCAGCGGCACTTGGCAGACAACGGCGCCGAACAGATCCGGCCGCTGCGTCAGCATGACGCCCATCAACAAACCGCCGTTGCTCCCGCCTTGGATGCCGAGATGTTTCGGCGACGTTAGCTTGCGTGCGATTAAATCTTCGGCGATCGCGATGAAATCGTCGTATGCGCGCTGGCGGTTGGCTTTGATCGCGCTCTGATGCCAGTCCGGGCCGAATTCGCCGCCGCCGCGGATGTTCGCCAACACATAAACGCCGCCCCGTTCCAACCACGCACTGCCGATCCCGGCCGAATAGCTCGGCGTTAACGAGACTTCAAAGCCGCCGTAGCCGTATAGCAACGTTGGGTTCTTGCCATCAAGCTTGATACCCTCCCGCGCAACTTGGAAATACGGCACCAAGGTGCCGTCCTTGGACTTCGCCAAATGCTGCGAAATCGCCAGACCCTTGGCGTCAAAAAACACCGGCAGCTGCTTCAATAACGCCCGCTCAGGCTTATCGAGCGCGGCCAGATAAAGACTGGTCGGCGTTAGGAAGTCGGTTACGGTCATGAAGTAATCGTCGGATTCGTCGCCATCGACGGCGCCGACCGAAACGGTTCCGAATGCCGGCGCGGCCAGCGGCTTGCGCTGCCACTGACCTTTAACGTGGCGCAGCACGTAGAGCTTATTGCGAACGTTATCCAGCTCATTGACGATCAGCGCGTTCTTTAGCGCCGCAACACCCGCCAGCGATTTCCTCGGCCCCGGCGTGTAAAGCGCCTGAAAAACGCGCTTGCCGTGCAGAAAGTCGTCGAAGCCGATGGCCAGCAGCGCGCCAGCCGGATACGTGGTCCCGCCAACCTGCCAAGCGTTGCGCAACTGCACGGTTAACTGATCGCGATAGCTATTGGCTTCAGCGTCGTCCGGCAAATCGAGGCGGACGAGTTTGTCGCCGTCGCGCACAAACTGTTCGCTGGTGTAGAACGTAATGCCGCGCCGAATGAATTCGCGGTGGTAGCCGGGCTCGTCGCTAACCTGCGCCGAAACGCTGACATCGGCCTGCTTGCCCTCAAACACCACGCGCGCCTCGGCTAACGGCGTGCCACGCGTCCACTCTTTTACGACGCGTGGATAGCCAGAATCGGTCAGCGAGCCGCCGGCCTGTGCGGCGCCAAAATCGGTTGCGACGTAGACGCTATCTCGACTGCGCCAAGCGATATCGCTTTTCGCTTCTGGCAGCGTGAAGCCATCGTCGACGAACTGCTTGCTGGCGGTATCGAATTCGCGAATAACCACGGCATCGCCGCCGCCGCGCGAAAGCTCAAGCAAGCAGCGATCGTACGTTGGGTACAGGCAGTGGCTACCTTTCCAGACCCAGTTTTCGCTTTCCGCCGTAGACAGCGCATCGAGATCCAACACCGTTTCCCAAGCCGGTTCTGCCTTGCGGTATTCGGCCAGCGTTGTACGCCGCCAAAGGCCGCGCACGTGCTCGGCATCACGCCAGAAATTGTAGTAATGCGGCCCCAGCTTGGTCACGAATGGAATGCGCGCGCCGGAGTTGAGAATCGTGCCGATCCGTTCTTCGATGACTTTGAATTCCGGCGCCGAAACCAGTTCCTTCTCAGCAACCGCGTTGTGCGCCCGCACCCACGCCAGCGGCTTTTCGCCACCGACGTCTTCGAGCCAGAGATAAGGATCATCGGCGGACGGCGCGGCTGCCGTTTCGGCCGCGCCGGACGCAAAACTTAGGACCATTGAAACTCCAAATATAAGATGCTTCGCAATACGCATTTGAGGCGCTCGTCAACGTTGTTTTAAGGGACCCTAGCGGGCTTTATCGTGACCGTCCAGCACCGCGGCGGCGGATTCGCGCGATCTCGCATCACGGCCACCGCCGATGCTGCTGATTCAGCGCTTCGGCTCCAAGCGCAGCAGTTGGCCAGCCGGGCTATCGGTCAACACATAGATAAAGCCATCAGGCCCTTGGCGAACATCGCGGATGCGCTCACGCAGTTCAGTCAGCAGCCGGTGCTCGGCGATCACGCGCTCGCCGTCGAGTTCGATACGGTCGAGAAAGCCGAATTTCAGCGAGCCGACAAATAGGTTGCCGCGCCATTGCGGGAAGGCGTTACCGGTATAGAACGCCATGCCGCTCGGCGCGATTGACGGCGTCCAATAATGCAGCGGTTGCTCCAAGCCGGGTTTTTCAGTGCCTTCGCCGATTTTGCTGCCGTCGTAGTCAACACCCCAAGTGATGATCGGCCAACCGTAATTTTTACCCGCTTCGGGGCGGTTGATTTCGTCGCCGCCTTTGGCGCCGTGCTCGTGGGTCCAGAGTTGGCCGGTGGCGGGATTGATCGCCGCGCCTTGAACGTTGCGGTGGCCGTAGCTCCAGATTTCCGGCCGCACTTTGGCGTCGCGCACAAACGGGTTATCGAGCGGGATTGAGCCGTTTGGGTTAATCCGCACAATCTTGCCGTAGTCGGTGCTCAGGTCTTGCGCCTCGGCGCGATGCGTATAGCGCTCGCCCTGCGTGATGAACAAGGTGCCGTCACGACCGAACACCAGCCGCGAACCAAAATGCGCGCCGCCACCGGCTTTCGGCGTTTGCCGGTAGATGACTTCGACCTGGCTTAGGCCTTCCGCTTCGAGCACCGCACGGGCGACCGCAGTGCCGGCTTTGCCGAATGCGTCCGCCTCGGCGTAGGACAAATAAATCCAATGCGTGCGCTCAAACGCCGGATCCAGCACAACGTCGAGCAAGCCGCCCTGCCCCTGCGCAAATACCGCCGGCACGCCGTATAGCGGCCGCGACAAGGCGCCATCGGTACCGACGATGCGCAGCCGCCCCGGCCGCTCCGTGACGAGCATCCGGCCATCTGGCAGAAACGCCAAACTCCACGGATATTCCAAGCCCAGCGCCACCGTGCGCAGTTGGTATTCGGGCGAGGCGCCATCCTGCTTGGCCGACTGCGCCAAGGTGCAACCCGCCACCAGCACCAACAGCAGTGCGGCCAACCAACGGCTATTTTTCATCGCTCGATCCCTCGTAATTTGACGGCCACGCCCACGCGGAACAGCACAGCATCGGCACCGTTTGACTAGGGCCTGTTAACACTTATGCGGTCGCTGCGTTATAGGTCAAAAATCCGCCTGGCGAGGCGCGAGCCGCCGGCCTTGGTGATTCCAAGGCCAAGGTTCGCAACGATGACAGGCAGATTTTTGACCATAACCCTTCGGGACGGGGCCGTGAACCGCCATTGCGACCTCGGTCGTCGCGCCGAGGGAACCACCCTTGGCTGCTCCTTCCTCGTTGCACTGGCGGTTCACGGCCGCCGGCGCAGTGATCGCATAAGTGTTAACAGGCCCTAACGATAGCAACAATTTCGGCTGCGGTTGGAAACCCGGCATCTGCTACGCTGTCTACCGCAAGCCGCCGCAGCGGCTGAACATTTTGCTCATTCGGTTATTCGGGAACCAGCATGAAATTCTGCAGCGATTGCGGCCACGCCGTAACCCTGACGATCCCGCCCGGCGATCACTTGCCGCGCCACGTTTGCGACCATTGCGGCACCGTGCATTATCGCAATCCGAAAGTGATCGTCGGCTGCATCCCGGAGTGGCGAGACCGCGTTCTGATGTGTCGCCGCAACATCGAACCGCGCCTCGGCCTGTGGACGTTCCCGGCCGGCTTCCTTGAACTCGGCGAAACCAGCGGCGAAGGTGCGGCACGGGAGACGCTGGAAGAGTCGCAGGCCATCGTTGAAATCGGCGGCTTATTGGTGGCGATCAACGTACCGTATGTCAGCCAGATTTACATGATCTACCGCGGCCGGATGACAAACCCGCATCACGGCATCACGCCGGAAAGCTCGGAAACGGCGCTGATGCGCGAAGACGAAATTCCGTGGGATGAAATCGCGTTCCCGACGATCTGGCACAGCTTGAAATTCTTCTTTGCCGACCGCGCGCGCGGCGTCGAAGATATGCACACGCTGGATCTCAGCATTCGTCCGCCGCGGCCGGAACAGGCCGAGGTTGCCGGCAACGCCGAAGCCTAGTCCGCCGGATCGGCGTCGCTTCAATCTTCGCGCCACAGTCCGTGCATCGCCTGCGCAAACGCGGTGGCGATGGCTTCGGCCTGCGGGTGCTGATGCTGGCGTAGCGCCCAACGGCCCGCCACCAACACATCGCGCCAAGGCCGGCTCGGGCTAGAAAACACCAGCGCATCCAAATAACGCGTAGTCGGCAAGCCGACCAAGTTGGTGTCGTCGGGATCGATCACCAACAGATCCGCCCGCGCGCCGACGGTCAGGCCCCAGCGTGCGTGGCCGGCGGCACGCCCACCCCCTGCACGCGCACGCTCAAACACGCTGGCGGCGGTATCGGGCTGCGGGCGGCGGTCGGAGGTCGTACCCCCGGGCTGGGCGCAGACGTTGCGGCGCTCCAGCTTTAAGCGCTGGCCGTACTCCAACCAGCGCAGCTCCTCGCACCAGCGGCGGGTGACGTTGCTGTCCGAGCCGATCGCCAAATCAACATCCGCAGCAAGCCAAGCCGGCAAATCGGTGAGACCGTCGCCGAGATTGGCCTCGGTGCTGGGGCAGATCACGACGCCGGCGCCGCTGGCCGCCACGGCAGCAATTTCGTCGGCGTTCACGTGCGTGGCGTGGACCAGCTGCCAACGGGCGTCCAACCAACCCTGCGCCGCCAGCCACGCGACCGGCGTCTGGCCGGTGGCGGCGAGGCAATCGGCCAGCTCGGCCCGCTGCTCCGAAACGTGGATATGAATCGGGCCATCAAAGCCGGCCGCCAGATCGCGCAGTTGTGCAATCGAATTGGCCGCTGCAGCCCGCACCGAGTGGATCGCCAAGCCGGCATTGAGCGGCGCTGACGCAACCCGCCCCGCTGCCACCACGCGCTGCGCAAACTCAGCGCTGCGGCGCCAAACATCCTGCGCGCTGGCCTGGAAGCGGCGCTGATCCGGGCGCAACACCGGCGTATTAAAGCCCGCCCGCTCATACAACACCGGCAGCAGCGTCAAGCCGATGCCAGCGTCGCCAGCGGCATCGGCCAGCGCCATCGACAACGCCAAGGGGTCTTCGTACGGCGTGCCGTCCGGCTGATGCTGCAGATAGTGAAACTCGCAAACTTGGGTGTAGCCGCCGCGCAGCAATTCGACGTAGAGCTGCGCGGCGATTGCGCGCAGGCTCTCGGGCGTCACGGCATTGGCGACTCGATACATGCGGTCGCGCCAACGCCAGAAGTCATCCTCGGCGCCGTCGCGTCGTTCGGCCAGACCGGCAAACGCGCGCTGAAATGCGTGGCTATGGGCATCCACCAGGCCCGGCAACACTGGGCCGGCGAGTTGCTCGGCGTCATCAGGCGCGGCCTCGCCAACGGCGATGCGCGACCAGCAGCCGTCGGCACCGACTTCGAGCACGACGGACATCTGCCAGCGCCCGTCCAGCCACGCGCCCGGCGCCCACAGGCGCGCTGCGGCGCGGTTCATTCCGGCTTCCAGTCGCGCATCGTGCGCAGCAAGTCCTGCAACAGCGGCGTCAACGCTGCCGCCCGATCGGGGCGGTAGGCGTAGGGCGCGGTCTCATCCATGTAACAGGCCCAGGTCATCTCCAGTTGCACCGCGTGCACGTTGCGCGCTGGGTCGCCGTAATGACGCGTGATATAGCCGCCTTTGAAGCGGCCATCGACAACTTGGCTGTAGCGCTGCTGTCCGGCCAACACATCAGCTAACGCGGTGCGCAGCGTTGACGCGCAGCTGCTGCCGTTGGCGGTGCCGAGATTCAACGCCGGCAGCCGGCCTTCGAACAGCCACGGCAGCTCGCTCTTGATGCTGTGGCCATCGAATAACACGACGTGGCCGTGCTGCGCGCGCAGCCGTGCGAGCTCGGCGGCCAGCGCCTCGTGATACGGCCGCCACCATTGCGTAACGCGTTGCTGGATCTCGGCGTCGTCCGGTGCGCCGCCGTCGCGGTAGAGCGCCTCGCCAGAAAACGCACGCGTCGGGCACAGCTCGGTGTTATTGGCGCCGGGGTACATCGGCGCGTTATCGGGCGGCCGATTCAAATCGATTACGTAACGCGAGACACGCGGCACCAACACGCTGGCGCCGAGCGCTTCAGCGAAGCCGTAAAGGCGCTGCAAATGCCAGTCGGTATCGTCAATGGCCAGTGCAAATGGCCGGAAGCGCGCCCGTAGCGCGTCTGGAATGCGCTCGCCGCAATGCGGCAGGCTCAGCAACAGCGGCGCGGGGCCGCGTTTCAGCGCAAAACTGGCGTGGTCGGCGGCGGTCATCGTGTCGATCCTCGAACGGGGTCACCGTCCGCCACCGGATGCGCTTCGGCGCCGACGACGATGCCCCGACACGCCGAATGGCCGAACCAATACGCCAGCTCACGCGGATGCGCGTGGTCCCAAAGCGCGAAGTCTGCGCGCCAGCCGACCGCCAGCGTGCCGCGGTCGGCCAGCGCCAACGCGCGCGCCGCGTTTACGGTTGCGCCGCGCACGGCTTCCTCGGGCGTGAGCCGGAACAGCACGCAGGCGAGATGAATCATCAGCGGCAACGACAACGTCGGCGACGTGCCGGGGTTGTGGTCGGTGGCGACGGCGATCGGCACGCCGGCCGCGCGCAGTGCATCCACCGGCGGCAGCTTCGTCTCACGCAGAAAGTGATACGCACCGGGCAGCAGCATCGCCACCGTTCCCGCTTGGCGCATCGCCGCGATGCCGGCCGCGCTGAGGTGCTCCAAGTGATCGCAGGACAGCGCACGGTAGCGGCTCGCGAGTTCGGCACCGCCGCTATCGCTGAGCTGTTCGGCGTGCAGTTTCACCGGCAGACCAAGCGCCGCAGCGGCGGCGAACACGCGCTCAACTTGGCGCGGCGTAAACGCAATACGCTCGCAGAACGCATCGACCGCGTCGATCAAACCCTCGGCGTGCCAGCGCGGCAGCCAGGCGCAGACGGCATTGATGTAAGCATCCGGCTGGCCGTCGAACTCGGGCGGTAACGCATGCGCGGCCAAGCTGGTCGTCCGTACGCTGACGTTGCCGCGGCCGAGCCGCCGTGCGACACGCAGGCAACGCGCTTCATCGTCAAACGACAGCCCATAGCCGGATTTGATCTCCACCGTCGTAACGCCGTTGGCTTGTAACTGCCGCAGGCGCGCGGTGGCGAGGTCGAACAGCGTGTCTTCGCTCGCAGCGCGGGTCGCGGCAACGGTCGAACGGATGCCGCCGCCTGCGCGGGCGATGTCCTCGTAGCTGGCGCCCTGCAGCCGTAGTTCGAATTCCAACGCGCGCTGGCCGCCGTACACGAGATGGGTATGGGCATCGACCAAGCCGGGCGTGACCAAGGCGCCGCCGAGGTCGTGCTCTTCGTCCAGCGGCTCGGTCGCGGTCGGCAACGCATACTCTGGGCCGATCCAGACGATGTGCGCGCCGACGGTGATCATCGCGCCGCGCTCGATCAAACCCCAGCCGCTGGGTTCCGCCAGCGTCGCCAGACGCGCATTGCGCCATAAGCGGCGAATGGCTGCCGTGGGATTGATGGCGTCGGTTTGGCCGGCCGGAGCGGGCTGCGCTGGGGGCGTCATGCGGCGGGCACCGGTTCGCGGAATCCGATCCAAAATCCGGGTGGAGCGCCGGCATCCGACGCGCCGTCCGCGGAGGAATCGCGGACAAGGCGCCAGTCTCTGGCGTCGTCGCCCGTCGCCCAGAGCAAGCAGCCGGCGGCCAGTGCGTGCTGCTGTTCGCCGCGTTGCAGGCGTAGCGCCTGCAGTGTGAACAAGCCGCGCGCGCTGCCCACCCAGCGCCACGGCTGGTCGTATTCGGCGCGCAGCAGCTGTGCATGCGCGGCGGCATGGCGCACCATCACATTTAAGTCGCGCGTCGGGCCGGCGAGCAGCTGGCAATACGGCGCGTCGGCCCCGTCGAACATCAGCGGGGCATCGGCAGCACGCAGTTCGCGGGTCGAATCCGGCCAACGCAGTTGCACGCCAGCGCCGGCAATGACGCTGAACCAGCGCGTCATGCCGTCGAACGCCGAGAACGCGCCGTCGCCGGTGATGTCGGCCAAGCTGATGCGCAACAGCCAGTCGTCGGCTGCTGGCTTGGCGCCGGCCGCCGGTACGCGCAGCAACTCGCGGGTCAGGCCGCCGCCGTTGCGCCATGGCGTCGGCGTCACCGCAGCAGCGTTGACTTCGAAGATTGTGGTCGCGCCCGCCGTCATGGCTTGAACTGGCTTTCCAATGTGTAACGCGCACCGGGATGCACCAGCCGAGCCCGCGTCACCGGCACGCCACGGCTCACCGTGCCGCGGACGACGATCAAGCAAGGGTCAGTGCGTGCAATGCCGAGCAGCTTGGCTTCTTGCGCGGTCGGCAGCGCAGCTTCGATCGCAACCTGGGCTTCCCACAGCGGCGCGACATCGAGCAAGTAGTGCGTCGGCGTCTGCTGGGTGAAGTCGATGCTTAGATAATCCGGCGCGCAAGCCGGGTTCACGTAGCGGTCCTCGCACTGCAGCGCCACGCCATCTTCGTGGTGGACGATCAGGGTATGGAACACCGTAGCGCCGGGCGCTAAGCCCAAGCGCGCAGCCAGCGCCGCCGATGCCGCTTCAGCGCGCTTGAGGTGCACACGGGCTTCATGGCGATGGCCGCGGCGCCGAATCTCGTCTTGGATGTCATTGATCGTCAGCGTCGACGACACCCGGTTGAGCTGCGCCGCAAAGCTACCCACCCCTTGCAGCCGCGTGATCAGCCCGGCGTCCTGCAATTCGCGCAGCGCCCGGTTCACCGTCATCCGGCTAACGCCGAATTGGGCGACCAGCTCAGCCTCCGAAGGGATCTGTACGCCCGGCGCCCACAGGCCTGCTTCCAGCGCGTCTTTCAGGTATTGCTTCACCTGCGCGTACGGCGGCGTCGGCAGGCCGGCAACGGCGGACGGGCCGGCCGCGCTGTTCGCGCCAGCCGCCAATGCCGCCTTGCGGCCAGCGGCTGTTACGCGACGAGATGACGACTGTTTGCGGGTTCGGGTCGAGGGCGGCATGCGGCTCATGCTACTTGCACGAGCTTGTCTAGACAAGTAGAGTCGTGCCGCTGTCAGCGCTGCCGAACGTCTCTCCTGCGTGGGCCGCGCACCGCCGCGTCCGGGGTCGAAGGCACCCGACTGACGCGCATCAACCCCGCACTGTGATCTGCCGGAGTCGTCCCGTGAATAACCTGCCCCCTGCCGTCAATCCAGCCGCCGGCGCGCTCCCGCGCCCGGTGCGCGCGCCGCGCGGCACCGCGCTGTCCTGCCGCAATTGGTTGATCGAAGGCGCGTACCGCATGCTGCAGAACAACCTCGACCCGGAAGTGGCCGAGAACCCGGACGCGCTGGTGGTTTACGGCGGCATCGGCAAAGCGGCGCGTAATTGGGACTGCTTCGACGCGATTCTGGCCGCGCTGCGAGCGCTGAAAGAAGACGAGACGCTGCTGATCCAGTCCGGCAAGCCGGTTGGCGTGTTTCGCACCCACACCGACGCGCCGCGCGTGCTGATCGCAAACTCCAATCTGGTGCCGAAGTGGGCGACCTGGGAGCACTTCAACGAACTCGATCGCAAAGGCCTGATGATGTACGGCCAGATGACCGCCGGCTCGTGGATCTACATCGGCAGCCAGGGCATCGTGCAGGGCACTTACGAAACCTTCGTCGAAGCTGGCCGCCAGCATTTCGGCGGCTCAATGACCGGCCGCTGGATCCTAACCGCGGGCCTCGGCGGCATGGGCGGCGCGCAACCGCTCGCGGCGAGCTTTGCTGGCGCCAGCTCGCTGACCATCGAGTGCCAGCAGAGCCGCATCGACTTCCGCCTGAAAACCCGCTATCTCGACGAACAAGCGCGCGACATCGACGACGCGCTGGCGCGCATGCAGCGCTACAGCGCGGAAGGCCGCGCGGTATCGGTGGGCCTGCTCGGCAACGCCGCCGAGGTGATGCCGGAGTTGGCGCGGCGGGCGCAGGCCGGCGGTGTGCGGCCGGATCTCGTCACCGACCAAACCTCGGCGCACGATCTAATCAACGGCTACTTGCCGGCCGGTTGGCGCCTCGAACAATGGCGCGCGGCGCAAGCCGACCACAGCCAGCACGCACAGCTGCGCAGCGCCGCCGCCGAGAGCGCCGCGAAGCACGTGCAGGCGATGCTGGCGTTCCAGCAGCTGGGCATCCCGACGGTGGACTACGGCAATAACATCCGCCAAGTCGCGTTTGACCAAGGCGTGGGCAACGCCTTCGACTTCCCCGGCTTTGTGCCGGCCTACGTGCGGCCGTTGTTCTGCGAAGGCAAAGGCCCGTTCCGCTGGGTCGCGCTGTCGGGCGATCCAGAAGACATCCGCAAAACCGACGCGAAGATGAAAGCGCTGTTCCCGAACGACGCCGGCCTGCATCGCTGGCTGGACATGGCCGGCGAGCGCATCGCGTTCCAAGGCCTGCCGGCGCGCATCTGCTGGATCGGCCTCGGCGACCGCGACCGTGCCGGCCTCGCGTTCAACGAAATGGTGCGTAACGGCGAGCTGAAAGCGCCAATCGTCATCGGCCGCGACCACCTCGACGCCGGCTCGGTCGCGTCGCCGAATCGCGAAACCGAAAGCATGATGGACGGCTCCGACGCGGTCTCTGACTGGCCGCTGCTAAACGCGCTGCTGGCCACTAGCGGCGGCGCAACCTGGGTCTCGCTGCACCACGGTGGCGGCGTCGGCATGGGCTACTCGCAGCATTCCGGCATCGTCATCGTTTGCGATGGCACGAAGGAAGCTGATGCCCGCATCGCCCGCGTGCTGTGGAACGATCCGGCCACCGGCGTCATGCGCCACGCTGACGCCGGCTACGCCGCCGCGTGTGACGCCGCCAAGCGTCATGGCCTCAACCTGCCGATGCTCAAGTAGCTCGGCCCTCAATACGCTTTCACGCGGGAACGCCATGACCACACTCCAACTCAATCCGGGCTTGCTGTCGCTGGACGATCTGCAGGCCCTGCATACCGGCGGCCTGAAGCTGGTTCTGAATCCAGACGCGCACGCGCCAATCGCCGCCAGCGCCGCCGTGGTGCAAGCCGCGGCGCAGGGTGCAGCGCCGGTCTACGGCGTCAACACCGGCTTCGGCAAGCTCGCCAATAAGCGCATCAGCCAAGACGAGTTGGAAGCCTTGCAGCGCAATTTGATTCGCTCGCACTCGGTCGGCGTCGGCGCGCCGCTGCAGCCGGCAGTTGTGCGGCTGATGCTGGCGCTGAAGGCAGCGAGCCTCGCACGCGGCTATTCCGGCGTGCGTCAGCAGGTCGTCGATACGCTGATCGCCGTGCACAACGCCGGCTTGATTCCCTACGTGCCGTCGCAGGGCTCGGTCGGCGCCTCCGGCGACCTCGCGCCGCTGTCGCATATGACGCTGGCGCTGATGGGCGAAGGCGAAATGCTGGTCGATGGCGTGCGCAAACCAGCGCTGCCCGAACTCGAACAAGCCGGCATCGCGCCGCTGACGCTGCAAGCCAAAGAAGGCCTGGCGTTGATCAACGGCACGCAGACTTCAACCGCATTGGCCTTGCACGCGCTGATCAGCTTTGAGCCGGTGCTTGAAGCCGCGTTGGTGATCGGCGCGTTGACCGTGGACGCGGCGCGCGGCAGCGATGGTCCGTTCGATCCACGCATCCACGCACTGCGCGGCCAGCCGGGCCAAATCGATGTTGCGCATTACTACCGCGCGCTGCTGGCCGGCAGCGCAATCCGCAAGTCGCACATCGAAGGCGACGACCGCGTGCAAGATCCGTATTGCCTGCGCTGCCAGCCGCAGGTCGTCGGCGCCTGCCTGGACCAACTGCGTCACGCCTGTTTGGTGTTGGTGCGCGAAGCCAACGCCGTCACCGACAACCCGCTGGTATTCGCCGAAGACGGCGTACTGGTGTCGGGCGGCAATTTCCACGCTGAACCGGTGGCCTTGGCCGCTGACGCGATGGCGGTGGCGATCGCCGAAGTCGGCGCCATCGCCGAGCGCCGCATCGCGATGATGATCGATGCCGGCGTCTCGCAGCTGCCGCCGTTTTTGTCCGCCGACGCCGGCCTAAATTCTGGCTTCATGATCGCCCACGTCACCGCCGCAGCCTTGGCCAGCGAGAATAAATCGCTCGCCCACCCGGCCAGCGTCGATTCGCTGCCGACGTCGGCCAATCAAGAAGATCACGTGTCGATGGCGACATTCGCCGCGCGCCGCCTGCAGCCGATGATCGCCAACGTCGCCGTCATCCTCGGCATCGAGTGGCTAGCCTCGGCGCAAGGCATCGAATTTTTGCGGCCGTTGCACAGCTCGGCAGCGCTAGAACAGGCGCACGCGCTGCTGCGGGCGCAATGCGCGCCGATGCCAACTGACCGCTATCTGGCGCCCGACATCGAGCGCGCCACGGCGCTGGTGACGGCCGGCGCACTATCCTCAGTGTTCCGTACGCTGGAAGGTTTACCGACGTTGTGGAAGCCGGTTTGACCGGCAACGCTGGCCGCCGCGGCCTTCAGGCCGTGTGATGAAATGTCGCCAGCGCCACGCCGGCGACGATGAATAAAGTCCCGAAGCCGCGGTTGGTCCAGCGGATGGTTTCCGGATTGCGCAACAAGCGCAAAGCCTGCACGCCGAGCGCGGTATAGCCGGACATCGAACAGACGTCGGTGAACAGCATCGTCACCGCGACGATCAAATACTGCGGCAGCTGCGCAGTGTTCGGATTGATGAACTGCGGCAGCACCGCCAGCGTGAACAAGATGCCTTTCGGGTTACTGACGTTCACCAACCAGCCGCGCAGAAACAGCGCGCGCGGCGGTACGGCAACGCCGTTCTCGGTGCCATCCGGCGCGGTGATCGGCGCCACGGCCGAGCGCCACTGCTGAACGCCGAGGTAGATCAGATATAGCGCGCCGAACCATTTGATCAGCGAGAACGCAATCGGCGACGCCGCCAACACCGCGCCGAGGCCAACACCGACGATCGCCAACACCGTCAGCGCACCGGCCTGCAAACCAGCGATATTCCACAGCGCACGGCCGAAGCCGTGGCGCAGGCCGGTCGTCACGCAGGACAAAACACCAGGACCGGGCGAGAGGCAAATCAGCCAGGCGGCGACAAAAAAGGCAAGCCAAGTATCGAGCGTCATGACTCAAGCGGGAGGGCACGCGGGGAACAGCGGGAAGCGCACAGAATAATGGCCGGCGTGCACCGCTGCACGGTGAACCGGTATTCTTGCGCGGTTTTCTACTGCGAATTTCTCATGCAACTGCACAACACGCTGTCCGGCCAGAAGGAAGTTTTTGTCCCGCAAAACCCGGACCGGATCACGATGTATGTTTGCGGCCCCACGGTTTACTCGTTCGCCCACATCGGCAACGCCCGGCCGGCCGTGGTGTTCGACGTATTGGCGCGGCTGCTGCGGCGCCGTTACCCGCATGTTGAATACGCCCGCAACATCACCGACATCGACGACAAAATCAACGCCGCTGCGGCCAAAGAAGGCGTCGAAATCGGCGTCATCGCCGCGCGTTACGCCGCGGCTTATCACGAAGACCTAGCCGCGCTCGGCGTCGCGCCGACGGACCACGAGCCGCGCGTCACCGAGCACGTGCCGGAAATCATCGCGATGATCGAGCGCTTGATCGCCTCCGGCCACGCCTACGCCGCAGAAGGCCACGTGTTGTTCGAAGTGAAGCGCTATGCCGGCTACGGCGAGCTTTCGAAACGCGATCTGCGCGAAATGCTGGCCGGCGCCCGCGTTGAAGTGGCGCCGTACAAAAAAGATCCGGGCGACTTCGTGCTGTGGAAGCCGTCAACGCCGGATCAACCGGGTTGGGAATCGCCGTGGGGCCGCGGCCGACCGGGCTGGCATATCGAATGCTCGGCAATGGCGGAAACGCTGCTCGGTGAAACCATCGACATCCACGGCGGCGGCATCGATCTCGCGTTCCCGCATCACGAAAACGAGCGCGCTCAGAGCGTCTGCGCCCACGGCGGCAAAGTCTTCGCGCGCTACTGGCTGCACAACGGCTTCCTGACGATGGATAGCGAAAAGATGTCGAAATCGCTCGGCAACGTCTTGCTGGTCAAAGAGATTCGCAAACACGCGCCGGGCGAAGCGATCCGCCTCGCGCTGCTAACCGGCCACTACCGCCAGCCGCTGGACTGGAACGACGAAGCGCTGGCCGACGCCAAGCGCAAACTCGACCGCCTGTACGGCGCGCTGCGCGATGCCGGTGACGTTGCCGCCAGCGAGGCCCAAGCGCCCGCCGCGTTCTTCGCCGCACTCGAAGACGACATCAACACCCCGGCCGCGCTCGCTGAGTTGTTCGAAATCGTCCGCACGCTGAACAAGAGCGAAGACCCGGCCGAAAAAGCCCGGCTTGTCGCCGAACTGCGCGACGCCGGCAGCGTGCTCGGCCTGCTGCAGCAAACGCACCAGCAATGGTTCGCCCACGGCGCCAACGACGACGCCATCAGCGAAGCCGAAATCGAAGCCGCGCTGGTCGCCCGCCTCGCCGCCAAAGCCGCCAAAAACTACGCCGAAGGCGACCGCATCCGCGATGACCTCAAAACCCGCGGCGTGCTGATCGAAGACTCGAAAGACGGCCAGCGCTGGCGGCGGGCTTAGTGGAACGATTCGAGTCGCAGCGCGCAGTCGCCCTCGCGCTGCCGCTGCGTCGGCTCGATGCGCTGTCCATACGTTGTTGGGGTTTAGACGCAGCGTCGCAGCAAGTCGGTTGCGCCAGACGAAGGTAAAAACCAGTTTCGCAACGAAATTGAGCGCCAGTACCGCATAGAAAACAATCTGTGCGCTACGCGGTTCTTATGTGGCGACCCTCTCCGCCACCTACTCACCGACATACGGCCAGCATCATTTGTTGACGTTGTCGTCATGCGCCCTGTAAAAAATAAGCACGGAGAAAATCGACTCCGAATAACAGGAGTATTAAATGAAACGGCTTTCAAAATTAGTGTTCGGGCTATCGGCTTTGGTATCCGTTGGCGCGGCGGCCGGAGATGCATCGGCATTTAAATCGGGAGAGTCTGTGCAACTCGCCCAAACCCAGGCCCCGCTGCAGTTAACCTGCGCAATCTCCGTGCTAGGTGGGCCGCCAGCGCAGTTTGGGGAGTACTGCACTCCGCCATATGCGAGTTCACGCTATAACATGATCTTCAAAATTTCCGGGGGCAGCGGGAATCAGGCTTATGTCTGGCAAGCACCAACACCCAATACCTGTACGTCGGCAACATCCAGTTGCTCATACTCGACCACTGCCAGAACCCAAGATGTAGAGGGGACAGCAACAGTAACTGTTACGGATCTTGGGACTGGCGTTGTCACGCCGCTATCGGTGTATTACTTCATCCCGATTACCTGCGGCACCAATAGCAGCCCCTATTACTGCTGATTGCCCGCGCGTCGTCAGTATTTTCTGCTGAGACAAAACCCACAGCCTTCGGTGCTGGCGCTTCGCTGGCTGGCACCGAAGGGATCGCGAAAAAGCGGCAAAAATTTCCACCCAAAACATCCGATCAAAGCGCCTTCCCATTGAACGCCAACAGGTTGATTACATTAATCAATCAACCCGCCTTCGCGCCCGGCCAGCTTTTAGCCGTAAGATTAAGGCTCCGAATGGCGGCTATGGCCGCGGTAACGCCCCGGAGGCTCCATGCCTAATAAGTACGTTCTTGCAAACAGTATCGCTTGGCCGCAGCCATCATCGCCTCAGCACTGCTCGGTGCACCGAGCACGTTGACCTTGGTTCTGCTGCCATCGCTTGCGGTGATCTCGCCGCTCGCGACAGCGCCGCGGCCGTCCACTGCGGCGTGCCGTTCTCAAACCTAGCTGCCGACTGGCGCTGAGCTGCGCGTCGGTCGAGGCTCAATTCTTCGAGCCGTCTCCGCGGGAGCAGCGGCTTTGCACCCGTGACGCGGCACAGGCGGCCTAAGATTCACGTCAGGAAAGTTCGCGGCGCGCACCGCAGCTGTTGGCGTAACCCGTTCTCCCCGCAGTTCTTTTTCTGAGCGCCGCGACAGCATGTTGCGACGCTGATACTGTGCCGATTCCCTCGCATAGGAATGCGTCATGTCTGGCACCAAGACCGCACCGCCCCCACCCGAAGTTTCCCCAACCGCACCCGGCCTTCATCTTTGGCCGTGGGAATTGCGTGCGCTGCCGGCACTGATCAGCGGGCTGGTGCCGCGGCCGAATGCCGTACCGCTACCGCGCGGACACGGCGCGCCGGTGCTGCTGTTGCCAGGCTTCGGCACCCACGATGCGGCGATGCTACTGCTGTTGCAGCGCCTGCGCCGCCTCGGCTACCACGCTAAAACTTGGGGCCTCGGCTTTAACTCTGGCGACATGAAGAAGCTGGTGCCGCTGGCAATCGAAAAAGCGCTGGCGCTGAACCTCAAGCACAGCCAGAAAGTGCACTTGGTTGGTTGGAGTCTCGGCGGCACGATTGCCCGCGAAATCGCCCGTGAACATCCCGAAGCCATTGAACAAGTGATTACGCTCGGCTCGCCGGTCATCGGCGGCCCAAAATACACCGCCACCGCCGCCTGGTACCGCCGCAAAGGCTTTGACCTCGACCGGCTCGAACGCGGCACCGCGCTGCGCGAAGAACGCACGCCGCTAAAAGTACCGGTAACGGCGCTTTATGATCGCCACGACGCCGTTGTTTCGTGGACTGCCTGCATCGACCGCCGCAGCGCCAACGTACAACACGCCGAAGTGGAATGCTCGCATTTCGGCATGATCGTCGACCGTCACGCGTTTGCCTTGATTGCGCAGGCATTGGCGCGGCAGCGATGATTGCCCGCTGCGTCTCTTGGCAACCAAACTCAAGGCTATGCGGCTACACGGGATAAGCCACCGTTAGCCAAAACCCTCGCTGACAAACCGGCGTTTGGCAGAAAAACGCAGCCGGCAATGCTCATGAACGTCAAAAACACCAGCAACCGAATCATTCCGGCCCTGCTTTTGGCGCTCAATCGCGCCCGCTAACTACTTCTTTTTCTTTTCCGCTTTCGCCGCGCGCTTTTCCATCAACGTCGAGGCGGGCTTCTTTTTGGTTTCTTTCTTGCGGTCGATCGCTTTGCTCATGAGATCTGCTCCTCTTTGATCGGTTGGGGTTCAGGGCTGTCGTTGCGCGCAGCCAGCTTTTTCAGGCGCTTTTCTTCCTGCTGCTTGTTCTTTTTCAGCTCGCGTTGCCGCTTATCGAATTGGTAGTTGGGCTTGGCCATGGTCGCTCCGTAAATATTTTGACCAGTGTAGAGGGAATCGGCACCGGGCTGCTCAGCCGTGGGCGATCTCGCTGCCGGTAAGCAGCGCACTTTCGCAGCGCCGTAATGCCCTGAAACCCTTACTAGGCGGCCCTGGTCGCGTTAGTCTTTGCCTGCAAGCAAAGCCGCCGCGACTGCCAGCTCAACGGCGTGGCGCGGGGCTGATCAGGCCGCGTTCCCGCAGCCGCGCAAGCGCAGGGCCGGCCGCCGGACGTAACGCCCAGCGCGCCGGCCAAGCGCCTTGCTTCATTTCGCGCTGCGTTTGACTTCGCGCGCGGCGGGCTTCGTTGCGGGCGTCGCGGGTAGATCGGTCCGCATCAGCGCATCTTTATAGGCTTGGTAGTGATCGCCTTCTTCCGCCGCAATCTGGCGGAATAATGCCGCGGTTTTATGATCACCCACTTGCGCCGCTTGATCGGCGAAACTGTTGTACATCTTGTTGTTCTCGTCGTATTCGCTGACGATGGCATCTGAAATATTTTCGATGTCCGGGCCGGGCAAGCCCAGCGCTGCGGCCTCTCTGACGAAATGGTGATTGGCTTCAACGTCGGCCGATTCTTCAAACAGCCGGGCCAGCTTCTCGTTGCCGTGGGCGCGCGCGGCTTTGGCGTAGCCAAGATATTTGAGGCTGGCGTAGGCCTCGCTGCGCATTGCGGTCTCAATGTTTTTACGGGTCTGGGCGTCGAGCGTATCGGCCGCCGCGGTCACTGCAACGGCACAGAGGCCGGCGAATACGGCAGCGCGCACCAAAGTCGTTTTCAATCGCGTCATGGTTCGTTCTCCTGGGCATTGCCGGATGTGGCAACTGCAGCCCAGACTAGGCTTGGGTTCTGACGAAGTCCTGACCGGGCGCCTTATTTTTCATGTCAGGCTTTCGTCAGCTTTCCACCGTAGTCTGTGCGCATGCGGTATTGCCACTCGGCCCGACGGTGAGGCGACGATGCGACTGATCCTGATCGAAGACAACGCGCGGCTCGCGGAATTAATTGCCGCCAGCCTGATCCCCGAAGGCTTCGCGGTCGATGTCTGCGCGACGCTGGCATCCGCCCAGCAGGCGTTCGACGCCGGGCACTACGACATCGCGCTGCTCGACCTCGGCATGCCGGACGGCAACGGCATTGACTTCATCCGCGCGCTGCGCCGCAAACAAGTGACCACGCCGGTGCTGGTGATCACCGCGCGCGATGCACTCGGCGACCGCATCCTCGGGCTCGATTCCGGCGCCGACGACTACCTCGTCAAACCGTTTGCGACGTCCGAACTGGCCGCGCGCTGCCGCGCTTTGCTGCGCCGCCCCGGCGGCTGCCTCGGCACCGTACTGGAAGTCGGCAATGTTGCGCTCGATACCGCAGCGCGCGAGGTCCGTGTTGCCGGGCAAGTCACTGAAATGCCGCCACGCGAAACCGCCCTGCTCGAACAATTGATGCGCCACAGCGGCCGCATGGTGACCAAGGCGGCGATCGACGCTTCGCTCTACACCCTCCGCGCCGAAGTCACGCCGAACGCCATCGACGCCGCGCTCTCCCGCTTGCGTCGTCGCCTATCAAGCGCCGCGGCGGATGTCCAAATCCACACTGCGCACGGCATTGGCTACATGCTGCTGCCCATCGTTCGAGAAAACACCCCGCCCCATGTCTGAATCGTCCCCGCTGCACGCGCGGCTGCTGTATCAAATTGCGCTGCGGCTGCTCGCGGTCGCGCTACTGTTTGCGCTGCTGGAAGTCGTCATCGTGTTCGCGATGTACGCGCGCGACGAAGAGACCCTGAGCGGCGGCATGATGGCGCTGGAAACCACGCGCATTACGCATCTGCTCGAAAAGCGCGGTACGGCACTCCCTGCCGGCACGCTGTTCGATGCTTCGCCGCTACGCGCCGCTGCCGTGTTTAGTGCTGAAGGCGCGCTACTGCTCAGCGATAACCCTGGGCAACTGCCGCTACCGGCCGCGCCGCTGGCCGAGCGCCACCTCGAAACCGCACGCGAAATGATCGGCCGGCATTTTCTAGTCAGCGGCACGCGGCGGATCGTCGTCAACGGCCGCCCGCTGTGGCTGGCGCTGGCGATCTCCGGCCAAGGGCTGCGGCCGTTCCTGCCGGCGCTGTATCAGGAAGTGATCGAACACGCGCTGCAGCCGTTGATTCCGCTCTCGCTGCTGCTGCTGGTGTTTAACGTCGCCATCGTCCGCCGCATGCTGACGCCGCTGGAACGCGCGGTCGCCGATGTCGATGCGCTGGCCCCTGCCGAATGGGGCCGGCGCCTGCAGGTGCCGGCGTCGCCGGTAGAAGTGCGCTCGCTGCTGCACGCCGTCAACCGCGCACTAGACCGGCTTGAGCGCGCGATGCACACGCTACGGCAATTCACCGCCGACGCCGCCCACGAATTGCGCACGCCGCTCGCGGTGATGACGCTCTCGATCGACAGCCTGCCGCCATCACCCGAGCGCCAGAAGCTGCGCCAGGACGCCGCGGCGATGACGCGGCTGATCGGCCAGATGCTCGACCTCGCCCGCGCCGACGCCCACGAAGAACCGCGCGGCGCCACCAGCAATTTGAGCGAATTCGCGCATCAGGTCGCCACCGAACTGGCACCGCTGGCCATCGGCGCCGGCAAACGCATCGACTACCGCGATCATGGCGGCGGCCTCGTGCTCGGGCACAGCGAACTATTAGCGCGGGCGCTGCGCAACGTCATCGAGAACGCGCTGGCGCATACGCCTGCCGACAGCGCCGTAGAAATCGTCGTCGGCCCCGGCGCCCAGATCGCCGTACGCGATCACGGCCCAGGCATCCCCGCGGCCGCAAGAGACCGTGTGTTTCAGCGCTTCTGGCGCGGTGATCGGCGTCACGCCGGCGCCGGGCTCGGCCTCGCAATCACCCGCAGCATCATGGACGCCTGCGGCGGCCGCATCGAAATCGACGACGCCGACGGCGGCGGCGCGCGCGTCACGCTGGTTTTTCAAGACTCGCAAGCCGCTGCGCAAGCGCCGACGCTCCCGCTATCGCCAGCGCACGCCGCTATTCCACTCAACACCCCTCACGGCGCGGCTAAATAATAAAGCCCGGCGACCGCATCCAGCCGTGCGTGCTTACGCCCGCGTTCAGTGGCGTCCCGGAGGCACGAAGTGGCAGACGGCAGAGCTGCCATAAGTCTGCCGGCTGGCTTGGTGAATCCTGCCGATCTTCTCGACCCATTGCGCGTCGTCGATTGCGCGCGCTGGCAGGACGCGGCTTCCAGGCATAAAAGCCGGCTGCACTTACGTCATTGAGCCGACAAAGTGTTCTCACTGGGTAGGCTTCTTGACAGCGCTCGATGAAGGCAAAGACGTTCCCTTTCGAGCGGAAGTGAACGCGATGGCTTTCTTTAGGATTTCGTGTTCTAGCTTGAGCCGCTCGTAATCCTTCTTTATCCGCCGAAGCGCCTTGAGCTCGGCTGCAATGTCCTTCTCCACTGCACCCCTTTGGTCACGATCAACCCCGCTCGCGCATATTTGCGCCAAAGCGTAAGCATGTTCGGGTGGATTGCAAGTGAGACAGCGACATCGTTGACCAGAACTCCCGGAAGCTGACTCAGCTTGACCGCAGTGGCTTTGGATTCATCGCTGTATCGGTTCGTCGTTCTGGGTCCTGGTTTTGCAATTGGTGATACTCCTGATCGAATAGATCAGAGTGTCCACTTAACCGTAGGAGTCGCCGCGTCGGCTTGAACACCTAGTTAGACACCATCTGCGACGGACTACCAGATCGGCTCTTCCACCTTCTTTCCGTCGCGCGAGTATTCTAGTGTGCTTCCTCGAGGCACGCCGAGCCGCTTCAGCTCCGACTTGAGAAGAGCCAGGCCCCGTTGGAGATCCGAGATCTCCACGTCCAGACCCACCCACTCGACACTGCGCCGCCCGTCTTTATCCGGGGCACTAAGCTGGCTACCGCCGCCAGTGACCTCGCCAAAATGCGCCTGCTTTAGTGAATGATCAAGCGGATCTTCGTACTTTTCGCCACGCGCAATTGGCAGAATGTTCTCGGGCACTTTTACGAACACGAATACCGTAGGTGGCGACGCCTCCTCAGCTGGTGAGGCTGCATGAACGGCGTGGCTCTTGAGTAAAAGTGCCATCGTAACCAACAGAGCAGCTGCGGTAACTATTGCAAAAGACTTCAATGGCGCCTCCGACTTCTACCTAATGGCGTTAATAGGGGCGTTAATAGGGGTCACGTTAATAGGGGTCAGTCCGACCCCTATTTTCATTAACACGCTCTAAGAAACAGGACAGGATAACGATGCCACCAACTAGACCCCAGTCGTTTAGGAGGGAGCGAACAATTGTCATTCGATTGACGTACACGTGATGATGCAGAAAACACTGAGGGGGAGAAACTCATCCGTACCGGACGTCACGCCGACTGGCTGTATCAAATTTTCTATCTGGCTATCTGCGGTATAGCTGTCAACATCAAAAGGGCCATTCCCCGTACCGCTGCGATCCACACGTGCCTGCACATGCAGATAGCGCCCCAAGCCGATTGCAGAGACAAATTGATAGTTTGTAACGAGCGTACCGACGCGGCGGGCAACTTCGCCGGTCGACGACTGAACCAGGTCCAACGTTGCGCCACTGCCGCCGGCGTCTCGCGCTAGTAGTAGCCGGTCAAATGGAGCGGCGCTACGGGCTGCGAGGCTGACTTCGCTAGCGGCAATTCCCACACTGTATGATCCAGCAGGTATGGTGGCCAGTGAAGTACCGTCGTCGCGGAATAACATCGCCGTGGATATGTTGGCGGTGCTGTCGATGTAGACCAGCCCACTCGGGTCTGTGTATACAACCGTTGGAAGTGAGTCGCTCTGTAGCGCTTGGATCAAGACCGTCGGGGAGGCGCTTGTCGCCGTCTTGAGTGCACTTGAAACGTAGCGTAGAACGCCACCTGTATTGACATCGGAACCATCGTAATCGAAGACAATACGGTTCGCGGTCAGATGGATGCTATAGATCGGTCCGGCCCCCTCCGAGACCTGCTCCGGAGTCGTTCCATTGAGAGCTAGGCGCATCAGCTTGGCACCCTCGCCGAAATATAGATTCTGTTCATCACGTGGAAAGGTGCCGTTAAACGCGTCAGCGCCAATCACACCAGCACTTGCCTCATAAAGCCGCGTCAGAACTCTGGAGGAAACATCGTATCGATACAGCGTGGGGTGCCCGTCGCCTACAGCTAATAGCGTTAAATAGAGACGTCCACCACCAATTTCACCTAAAGGGCCAAGCGGAAAAATACCGGGGTCAGGGTTAAGTGCAATCATCGTTTCGGGGCTGCCGAAAGCAGCATCGCGGCGCATCAACGTGCTGCCTTCGAGTGTGAAGAAGCCGGAAATCGCTCCAGCGCTGCTGTGTATGGGGATTACCGACCTAAGGCCCGTAATCTGCAAAGGCTCGCTGCTTGCCCCCATGTCCAGGCGCACTAGGGTCGTGGTGTTGTTGTCGTTAAAAGTATCGCAGCGGTTATCGCCCCCGGCGACCTCAAGACTGAGCCAGGTATGGGCCGGGTCGGAGTCCGTATAAACGCCGCGTATGGCGCAGACACCTCTGGCAGTCGACACCGCTCTCGGCACCTGAGACTGCGGACCCTGCAGATCGACCACTCTCAATACACCATTCCTCAATACGCCGCCCGGCAGCAGCACGCCATTCAAATATGCGAAGAACTGCGGATGAATGTTGGAATATTGACCGGCATTGAGATTGCCGGCGAAAACCGTTACATATTGCGGATTCGGGAAGCTGCGTCCGACCCCGGTGTCGACGAGCGCCGGGTTCAACGCGGACACTGGCAGTGTGGGGTCAAACAGTCGCAAATTTCCGTCGACCAGCGGTTGTAGCGCCTCTCGGACGGGAGCTGCCTCAACACTCAGCCTAGTGGCCGCAGAGTTAGTGTTGCTGCCGTTGCTCGACGTCAATGCACCCGCTGCCAGCGTAAGCTCGTAGTTGCCAACCGTTGGACTGTTCACTGGCAGCGTTATGCTGCAGTTCGAGGTCGCAGCCACTTGGCCACCATTCAGAGTCACGGCTGCGCTACCTTCCACCGATGTCGCAGTCCCGCCACAAGTCGAGATCACTGCGCCAGCGGAAACCAGTCCTGCTGGAAATGCGAGATTAAAAGCCACACCTGTCGCCGCCGTACTAGCCGCCGATGCGATGCGCACCGTCAAGATCGAATTTCCCCCCTGCAATACCGTGGCTGGCGAAAACGCCAAGGACACCGTCGGTGGTGAGGGCGGCGCGCCACCATCACCGCCGCCACATGCGGATAACGTAAGCAGCAGGGCAGCAGCAACGGTTGGGCGCAAAAAAACACACGCCCGTAGACGCAAGGATTGAGAATTAATCATAGTTCGAGTATTTGGGTGACGCTGAGGGCTGCGCGTTTAAGATACGCTGTACTTGAGGAATTTTATACGATAAAACTACGATAAAATTATGTAGCGGTTGACCAGTAGATAATATCTGCTTGCGGGATTGTGCTTGGTGTACGGGGCGGAAGCATGCACTGCCTTGCACTTGCACTTGCATCGTTGGCAATCAGCGCCTCCTACACTTGCGGCTTCCCAATCAACCCCCGAAACAAGCGCCGCAACCCGTTACGCTCGGTTGGGTGGTTTTTCAGGACTCGCAAGCCGCTGCGCAAACGCCGACGTCCCCGCTATCGCCAGCGCACGCCGCTATTCCACTCAACACCCCTCACGGCGCGGCTAAATAATAAAGCCGGCGACCGCATCCAGCCGCGCGTGCTTACGCCCGCGTTCAGTGGCGTTCCTTGCGGCGCGAAGTAGCGCGGGCGGGACCGCTGAAGCGTCTTATTGGGCATCAATGGCCTTTGGCCTGCTGACTAACGACGATATGGCTTGCAGGCGTGATACAGACGAATTGCATGTGCTTTGGCCAAGCGCGTTCAATACTGCGAGACGAGGTTAACCCGCGGGCATAGCCCAGCAGAACCACTTTCAGCAGCACACCGGGGTGATAGGCCGAGGCGCCGGTTTCGTCGTTGCGATAGCGGGCATCGAACACGCGCAGGTCAATCTCGTGATCAACCAGCCAATTCAGCGCGTACTCGAATGTCCCTGGAAGAATCTGCTCCGAGAACCGAACCGGCAGCAACTTTGAGAGATCCGGATCAACCGCCTCGTAACGCGCCATTGGAGTCTCCTGTCTTCTCCATTTAGCAGCGTGATTCATGCCAGTTTGGGGGTTTTTCTACAGCCTCAACGCCCAGGTTAACCGGCGCCGGAGCCCGCAAGGGCGGAGGGCACCAACACTGGCCATAAAAATGCCGAAGGCATGACCAGTGTTGGCGTCCGCGTTGAACCGACAGTTAGGCCGTTGAGCGAAGCTTTACCAGTGAATTTATTAGATTTCTTGATAATTTTCGGGGCCATACCAAGTTTCCTGTAGGTTGTTTGTCACCCCCATGGAGTCGTATACAAGAAACCAACCCTGAAGCGCGAAGTAGTTTGGATTCAGGTTGAATCTGATTGCGGCGGCGAACTCATTTATAGCTATGCAGAGATTGAAAAGAAGTCTTATACATGTGCTGCTCCATTTTTCTGATCGATCTTGTAGTGCATCACAATCAGCGCGCCATTTTGCTTTCCATCTTCTGTCTTCTTGCCAGCAATTCCCGTCCGGGGTAAATGCTAATATTTGATAGTGCTCCACATAAGCCTGCAGTCTATTTGCTAGGTTTGTGGCACTAAGCTCAATCTGTGGCTTATCTCCTGGCCAGTTTGCTCGGTGAACTGTTACATAGAAATCTACGGCTCCCTCAATGAACTTGCTAAAGACCAACCCTCTAATTGCATGATCCGTGATGGCGTCCCACTGCGATAGGAGTAGGCGATCTGCGGCCAAGTTTGCTATAGATGAATATATTTGATCGCTGATGCTCTTCGCGCCAAGGGTAAGTTGAGTTTCGACCCATACTTCATGATCGGATTTGACTTGATGTAGGCGCTCTATAGGCCACGATTTTGGGTCTTTGTCAATTATTCCGTGGTGATTTCTGCAGAGGAGAATAAGGTTTGGATATCTGTTCCGTTCGGGAATGGCTAATGGGCTTTTGCCACGAGGCCCGTCTTCGCTTTCGCCGACAATGTGGCAATTCTCTCCAAAGAGGACATTGCCCGAAATGTGGGTTTCGGACTCTGCAACTAGGATCTGCCTGCAATCTGGCATTAAGCATCGCCCTGTGGCTTTTGCCCATAGAATTTTTACGTCTGACTGATGAATTGTCATATTAGGTGGCAATGAAGAGCCTAACGTAATTTAGACCTCACCTAGAGGTGAGGTGTAACCCAAGACGCCATCACAAGTGATGCGTAACCTGGCTGTGGGTTAACATGTTAAGTGGTTGATTTTCATGAGGAAAGTAGATTTTTGAACCATGCCACTCCCTTGTTACGCGTCAATTTTTTGCTTCGACTGTAGCTGAGACTTTGCCAACCGCCAAGCGGAGGCAGCGCAGCCGCGACCGTGTGCTGCCTGTGCAGTGACTTGCTATGAAGATTCGAAGCAACTATGATGTGTAGGTTGACCTTGAACGGTACACATCATGCGCACAAACATTGAGATTGACGACAAGTTGATGAGCGATGCTCTTCGCCTCACCGGAGCGAAGACGAAGAAGGAGGCTGTAGAGATGGGCCTTCGTACGCTGCTGCGGTTGCAGCAGCAAGCGCAGTTGCGCCAGCTGCGTGGCAAATTGCAGTGGGAGGGGGACCTTGAAGCGATGAGGGCCGACAAGTGATTCTTGTGGACTCAAGCGTTTGGATCGACTTTTTTCGTGGGGTGGCAACACCTCAGGTTGAAACCTTGGACCGCTTGCTCGGGGCTGAGCCGTTGGCCGTAGGTGACTTGATCTTGGCCGAAGTGCTTCAAGGCTTCCGAGGAGAGAAGGAGTTCAACCAGGCGCGCAAGCTTCTGCTGACGCTGGAACAAGTGGACGTTGGCGGCCAGGAAATTGCAATTCAGGCTGCGAGGAACTTCCGAACACTACGTGAACGCGGCGTGACAATTCGAAAGACGATAGATACGCTGATTGCAACGAGGTGCATCGAATCGGATATCACCTTGTTGTTCAGCGACAGGGATTTTGATCCGTTTGTGGAATACCTCGGTCTTCGATCTGCCTTGGCCGAGTTTTGAAGAGGCCTAACGAGGCTGTAGAAAATACCCGCCAGCGCTTTCACTAGAATGCGCGAAAGCGGTGATCGGCTCTAACGCCGCGTTGTTTGATCGGAATACGATCATCTGACGACTCCATTCTGTGGCCAGCCTCGGCGGCGGTATAGCCGTGTTGGACGATATCCTACCGTTTCCGGCTTTGCCAGGTGCTTTATGGCGCCTTGCCTTGCAGCTTTTGTACGTTGTGCACCCAGGCAAACAGCTTCCACTGTGCATCCACCTTGCGTCGGGCTCTGAGCGTGAATCGGCGTAGGTGGTGATTGTGCAGATTGCCGAAGACCGGTTCGACAATCCCAAGGCGCCGGCTGTACAGTAATCGCCCTTCACGGCTGTCGATCCGGGCTTTCATCGCGGTGGTTTGCGGATGCAGGTCTTTGGCCATGCTGCCGTCGAAGAGGGTGACTTGCCGAAAGACGCTGACTTCAGGCTTGGACCAGTTTAGTTCGACCCTTATTTTCCATTCCACCCCTATTTTCCGGGGCATTGAACTTAATTCTCTTTAATAAATTCTTCGAGAGCGTTTGCTCGATCACGAGTAAGGGTTGTTTTGCAACCGAGATACCAAACTCCCCAACCGGTACCTTGCCCATTAAATGCGTCAGCCTGGAGTTGGCAGTTGGTTTCGAGATACGATAGCCAAGCTCGCTGTGACGCTAGGAGCGATTTCTCGAAGCCCTCTTCCTTTGCTTTTGCTCTCACCTTCTTGTAAAGGCTGTTCAGCCGACGGTCCTGTTCAGTGAAATCATAGTTCAAGCAAATCTTTATACGGATAGTTACCCCGCTGCCACATGCGTTGTAGTCCGCACGTATTTCGTCAGCCGTAAGGCCTGTTGTTTTCGACACCGCCTTTACGACCTCCTCGTCGGGCGCAGCGAAACACAGATGACAACTGAACATGGCCAGAACAAGAGTTAGTTTGCGCATGAGACCCCTAACGAGTCTGTAGAAAATGCCCGCCAGCGCTTTCACTAGAATGCACGAAAGCGGTGATCGGCTCTAATGCCGCGTTATTTGATTGGAACGCGATCATCTGACAACTCCATTTTGTGGCCGGCTGCGGCGGTGGCATGGCCTTGTTGAACGATACCGTACCGTTCCCATCTTTGCTAGATGCTTCATGGCGCTTTGCCTTGCAGCTTTTGTACGTTGTGCACCAAGGCAAAAAGCTTCCACTGCGCACCCACCTTGCTTCGGGTTCTGAGCGTGATTCGTCGCAGGTGGTGATTGTGGAGATTGCCCAAGACCGGTTCGACGATGCCGAGGCGCCAGCTGTACAGTAGTCGCCCTTCACGGCTGCCGATTCGGGCTTTCATCGCGGTGGTTTGCGGGTGCAGGTCTTTGGTCCTGCTGCCGTCGAAGAAGACGACTTGCTGATACGGGCTGATGCCCGGCTTGCGCAGGCACGGCGCTTTAACCGGCTGGGCAGCGGCAATGGAATTCATGGCCAGTACCGGGGCTTTTCTACAGCCTCAGCGCCCGATCAACCGTTCCCGGAACAAGCGCCGCAATTCGTTGCGCTCGGTCGGGGTGGGCTTTCTTTCTAGTGCTGCGGTTGCGGCGTGGAGCAGCCGGCCGTCCACCGCTTGGCCGATCGCGCCGGTGGCGGTAATCGATGTGTCGGTGAACGGCGGCACGGCTGCGGCAATGAATTGGTTCACGATGTCGGAGAGCTTGGTGAGTTCCGGCACCACGTTGCGCGCCGGTAATGGCGCGGCTTTGCTCGGCGCGGCTTTGGCTGGGGCTGCTTTCGTGGCGGCCTTGGCTTTCTTTGCGGCCGCAGCCGGTTTCTTTACCGGCGCGACTTTGGCGGCGGCAGGCGGCTTCGGTGCCGCCGCTGCTTTTGCCGCCGCGGCTGGCTTGGCGCGTTTTGAGACATTTTCCGCGTCATTGGGTGCAGCGGGTGCAGACGGCTGACTGGATACTGCTCTTGCGCCGACATACGCGAGATAGGGCTCGATATCGCTCCGCGCCAGCCGGCGCACGCGGTCGGCGATGCACACCAACTCAAAGCTTTGGTTGTGTCCAACGCCGAACGCGGAATCTTCAATGCCGAGCGCGGCCACGCGCACGCCGCGCTTTTGCGCTAGTTCGATACCGATGACCAGATCGCCATCACCGGTGAGCAGCACCGCGTCCGTGATCGCGTGGTTATTGGAGAGCTCGATCAAATCGACCATGATTTTCGAGTCCACCCCTTTTTGAACGCCGGACCGGCTGATGATGCCGGCCCGCAGTTGCACGTCCGGCAACATCGACAGCGCTTCCTGCTCGTCCGAGAGGCGGCTTGATACGCCGTCGTACCAATAGAGGCGCAGCAGATTGGGATTCCCCAAAGCCTTCACTGCGTGGTCGATGATGTGGCTGACCAGCCCCTGCGGGTCACGAATCGCCACGTCCTTCCGAGATTTGCTCTCCCGCGTGCTGAGGATTTGCACGCTTTGCGAGAGTAGGTAGCCGGCATCCACTAATACCGCGAAACGATCCATTGTTTGCCCCGTTGTTTTCGTCAGTTTCGCCATTCTGGCTGATCTGTGGGGTTCAACGGTTTCCGGCAGATTTTTCCGCCTCGGCGGCCTTGGCGGCGAACAGCGCTCGGCGATGATGCGCCGTGGCCGGCCAGTGGGATTTCAATGCCTGCGAGCATCAACCAGCACCCTGCGCGCGGCCTGCATCAGCAGCGCAATCGAGCAGGGCATTGGCTGCTAAGTGCGCCGCCGCGGCGCGCTTAATCGCTAGCCCTGCACCAGTGCCGGCTGCGGCGCGCGGCGATCTAAGGCCGCCGAAATCGCGGTTAGGCCGAGCCCGGCCAGCGCCACCGCGGCACCGGCGAATGGCACCGTGGTCAGCGCCGCGCCTTGCGCGATCACCACACCACCCAACCAGGCGCCGAGCGCGTTGCCGAGGTTGAATGCGCCGATGTTCAACGTCGAGGCCAAATTCGGCGCTTCGGCCGCTTTCGCTACCACACGCATTTGCAGCGGCGGCACAGTGGCGAATGCGAATACGCCCCAGATGAATACGGTGATCGCGGCCGGCAGCGGCGCGCGGCTGGTGTACGAGAACAGCAGCAATACGACCGCGAGCCCGGCAAGTATCGCCATCAACGCCGGCATCAGCTTCCAGTCGGCCAGTTTGCCGCCGAGCGTGTTGCCGACGGTCAAACCGGCGCCGAACAGCAGCAGAACGCCGGTAACCGCGTGCGGAGAAATGCCACTGACTTGCTCCAATATCGGCGCGATATAGGTAAACACCGTGAACACGCCGCCAAAGCCGAGCACCGTCATGCCCAGTGCAAGCCAAACCTGCGGCTTGCGCAGTACCGCGAACTCGGCAGAGAGCCGTGTCTGTGGCATTGGCAACGCGCGCGGCAACGCAGCGGCGATGGCGATGAAGGCGAGCACGCCGATTGCCGTCACGGCCCAGAACGTTGCCCGCCAGCCGGCGGCTTGGCCGAGCGCTGTGCCGGCCGGCACGCCGAGCACGTTGGCCAGCGTGAGCCCGGTGAACATCAGGGCGATTGCCTGTGCGCGCCGGTTCGGCGGCACCAAACCGGCGGCCACCACCGCGCCGATGCCGAAAAACGCGCCGTGGCAAAACGCGGCGATGACGCGCGCGACCAGCAACCAGTGGTAATCCGGTGCCAGCGCTGACAATAAATTGCCGACGATGAACAGCAGCATCAACATCATCAGCGCCGGTTTTCGCGGCATCCGCGCGGTCAAAATCGCGAGGATCGGCGCGCCAACCGCGACGCCGATGGCGTAGCCGGTCACCAATAATCCTGCGGCCGGAATATCAACGTGTAAATCGGCCGCCACTTCCGGCAGCAAACCCATAATGACGAACTCGGCAGTGCCGATGCCAAACGCGGCCAATGCCAACGCGATCAGCGGTAACGGGAAACCCATGACGTACTCCTAGAAATAAGGCCCGGCGCCGCGCCGCAATGGCGCTAATGGAATGCCGGATGAAGACGGCATAGAATCAACCTTTCCTTAAACGATCAGAAGCCATCCGTCTGGAAAACCTTCTTTTCGATATCGTTGAAGATGACAAACGTTGGAGCGGATCGATGGCGCACGAATCGGTGGAATTGCCTGATCTATTGCTGTTCGTGCGCACCATTACCGCCGGCAGCTTATCCGCCGCCGGCCGCAGCCTGAAAATCTCGCCAGCTGTTGCCAGCAAACGCTTAAGCCGGCTGGAGAATCACCTCGGCGTTCGGCTGATTCAACGCACGTCGCGGCGCTTGAATCTAACCGAAGAAGGCGCGGCGTATTACGAGCGCATCGCGCCGCTGCTGGCGCAGTTGGAAGACGCCGGTGCCGCTGCTGCCGGCGAGCAGGCGGCAATGCAGGGCACGCTGCGCATCACCGCCACCAATGCCTTCGGGCGGCGCTGGCTCGGCCCGCTGGCGGCCGAGTTTTCGCGCGCGCATCCGCAGGTATCGCTTTATATGCACTTGACTGACGAGGTCGTTGATCTACTTAGCGGCGGCTATGACCTCGCCGTACGCATCGGCCAGCCGCAGGACTCCAGTTTGATCGCGCGCCGCGTTGCCAATAGTCGTCTGGTGTTGGTCGCGGCACCGTCGTATCTAAAAAAGCACGGCACGCCGAAACGCCCGGAGGATCTGGCGCAGCATCGCTGCATCCCGTTGCTGCGTCCTGGGCGCGACACCGCGAACTGGCATTTCCGCACCGTGGATGGCCCGCTGACGCTCGCCATCGGCGGCCCGCTCGGCAGCGATAGCGGCGAGCTGATGCAAGACTGGGCACGGCGCGGCGAAGGCATCGCGCGCAAGTCGATTTGGGACGTCACCGACGACCTCATCGACGGCAAGCTGGTCACCGTGCTCGACCACTCCATCGACGAACCCGCCGATATTCACGTCGTCTACCCCAGCCGCAGCTTCGTGCCGCTGCGGGTGCGTCGCTTCATCGCGCACTTGGAAGCACGTCTAGCGAAAGCGGAGGCTGGGGTTTTGGCCGCCGGCACGCGGCGGCGTAATTGATTCAATGTCCGTGGCTTGATCGTGTCGGCACCGCACTGCTGAACGCCGGCAGTTCCAACCCACACATACTGTAGCCCACGCAGTACGATTGAACCGACACCACTGGAGTTTCACTTGGATCGATTTGCTGCATTAGAAACGTTTGTCAGCGTCTTCGAAGCCGGCTCGTTTTCGGTTGCTGCGCGGCGGCTAAACGTCGGCCAACCGGCGGTTTCGAAAACCATCGCGCAGTTGGAGAAACGCCTGGGCGTGCGCTTATTGCTGCGCTCCACGCGCGGCTTGACGCCGACCGAAGCCGGGCAAAGTTTCTACGAGCGCGCCCGGCGTGCGCTGGACGAAGCCGACGAGGCCGACCTCGCCGCGCGCGGCGCCCGCGCTGGCTTGTCCGGCCGGCTACGCGTGTGCGCAGCGGTGACGTTCGCCAGCCAGCACATCTTGCCGCGGCTGCAATCGTTTCTCGATGAGCACCCGGAACTTAGCATCGATATCGTGCTCGACGACCGCAGTATCGACGTGCTCGAAGAAGGCATCGATGTCGCGCTGCGCATGGGCCCGCTCGCGGACTCGAACATGACTGCGCGCAGGATTGCCCGCGCGCGTCGGCTCGTACTCGGCACGCCAGCGTATTTCGCTGCTGCTGGCGTGCCAAAAACCCCGGCCGAGTTGAACCTGCACCAAGCGGTCGTCTACAGCCAAAACGGCGGCGGCAACGCGTGGTCGTTCCGACGCGGCAGCTCGGAGATTTCCGTTGCGGTTAGCGGCCGTGTGCGTGTCACCGCGGCCGAAGGCGTGCGTGCCGCGGTATTGGCGAATATGGGAATTGCGATTGCATCGGAATGGATGTTTACGCCGGAACTGGCGAGTGGCGCCGTGCAGCCGGTACTAACCGATTGGGCGCTACCGCTGCTCGATCTCTGGGCGGTCTACCCGGCCGGGCGCATGGCCAGCGCCAAGGCGCGGGCGTTTGTCGCGTTCGTTGAAGCGACGCTTGCCGCGGCCAACATCGACACGGCAAACGTTGACGACCGCTAGGCCCTGTTAACACATATGTAACCGCGTACGTGTTAACGATCCTTAACTACGCGGCTTTAAACAAGCCTTTCACCGCGTGCGGCTCGCAGCGCCAATACTGCGGTGGCGCTTTTACTTTCGCGCCAAGCACGGCCGCGGCGTGCCAAGGCCAACGTGGGTTGTAGAGCATGCCGCGGGCGAGCGCGATGGCATCCGCCTGATCGTCGAGCAGCACGTGCTCGGCCTGCTGCGGCTCAGTGATCAAACCCACGGCGATCACCGGCATGCTGACTTCGCGCTTGATCGCTTCGGCAAACGGCAGCTGATAGCCGGGGCCGACTGGAATCTTCTGATGCTCGCTGCCGCCGCCACTGGAGACATGAATATAGGCCGCGCCGCGGCGCTCTAATTCCTTCGCAAGGACGATGCTTTGCGCGAGATCCCAACCGCCATCGACCCAATCCGTTGCCGAAATCCGCACGCCAACCGGCTTGCTCGCCGGCATGACCGCGCGTACCGCGTCGAAAACTTGCAGCAACAAGCGCATCCGATTTTCCAAGCTGCCGCCGTAGGCATCTTGCCGCTGGTTCGATAACGGCGATAGGAACTGATGCAGCAGATAGCCGTGCGCGCCGTGGACTTCGATTGCATCGACACCCAACCGATCCGCGCGCCGTGCAGCAGCCGCAAACGCCGCAATCACACCTTCGATGTCGCCTTCATCGGCCGCTTTCGGCGCCGGGTCACCGGCGTGGAATGCGATATTGGAAGCGCTCAGTGTCTGCCAGCCATTCTCGCCATCCGGTGCAATTGTGTGCCCGCCATCCCAGGGCCGCGCCGTCGAGGCTTTGCGGCCAGCGTGCGCCAGCTGAATTGCAATCGGCATGCTGGAATAACGGCGCACCGACTTAAACACCCGGGCTAGCGCCGCCTCGGTGGCGTCGTCCCACAAGCCGAGGTCAGCGTAGGTAATGCGGCCGCGCGGCTCGACCGCGGTGGCTTCGGTAATCAGCAAGCCAGCGCCAGAAAGCGCCAAATTGCCGAGGTGTATCAAATGCCAGTCGGTCGCCTGCCCGTTCTCAGCCGAGTATTCGCACATCGGCGCGATGATGACCCGGTTATCCAATTGCAGCGGGCCTAAGTTCAACGGCGAAAAAAGTTTGCTCATACCAATAACCTCAATGAAATGATGAACCGGGAACCATTCCCTGGTGCGACAACAGAACGGGAGATCGTCTCGACCGTATAGAATCCAATTAAAACGCTGCCTTACCAATGGAGGCGCCACCATCGACGTACAAGGTCTGTCCAGTGATAAAACCCGCGTCTTCGGACAATAGAAACGTAATCGCAGCCGCAATTTCCGCCGGTTGGCCGAAACGCGCCATCGGCACCGCCGCCAAATAGCCTTGCTCGCCAGGGCTGCCCGGCGGATTGTTGGCGCGGAACAACTCGGTTTCGGTTGGCCCTGGCGCCACCGCGTTCACGGTGATGCCGGTGCGTGCCAACTCCAAACCCCAAGAGCGCGAAAAGCTCACCAGCGCAGCTTTCGCAGCGGCGTACGCGGTGCGCTGCGGCATGCCGAGTATCGTCAAACTAGAGATGTTGACGACGCGGCCCCAACCTTGCGCGCGCATGTTCGGCAGCAGGGCTTGGGTGGTCTGCACTGCCGAATGGAGATTGACGGCGAAGACAGCGTCCAATGCGTCCAGCTCAATTTCGCCGAGTTTTTGCGGCCGTACTAAGCCAACGTTGTTGACCACGCCGTCAAACGCGTAGCGTTCGGTTAAGCGCTGTAGGGTTGCGGCAGTGGCGGCGCGATCAGCGAGATCAAGCGCCACCAACGTACCTGGGAAATCCGCGACATCGGCATTTCTGGCAATACCGACAACGTGATGACCCTCCGCCGCTAAACGCTGCGCGGCGGCTAAGCCGATACCTTTACTGGCGCCGGTAATAAGAAAAGTGCGGCTGTTCATGGTAACTCCTTAACGTTGCGCCGAGGGGCGAAGCGCATGCCATCGCCCGCCATCGGCCCAACCGTGCAATTCGCGCGAAACGTTCGCTGGCTTCAAACCCGCAGAGACCCCAAACGAACGCGCTAACGCTGTTTTTAAGAGGCCTGCGCCAGCGGCCGACGCAGCACCGGTAACAACTCTTCCGGATCCGGCCGATGGGTGTAGTCCGGGTTTACTTCGGCGTAGAGAATCGTGCTGTCGCGGCCGATCACATACCGGGCTGGCATCGGCAGCGTCCAACTGTCATCGCCGTTGAAACCGGGTAGATCGTTCTTTAGCTGCTGATACAACTCGACCAGATACTCCGGCAGCGCAAACCGCAGACCAAACGCAGCGGCTACATCGTTACGCGTGTCGCTCAGAATCGGGAAGTTCAACTGATTCGTGCGCACCGATTTGCGACTGTTGACGCCGTTCTGCGGCGAGATCGCAACCAAGCTCGCGCCCGCGGCATGGAATGCCGGCAGCACCGCTTCTAAAGCCTGCAATTCCATATTGCAGTACGGGCACCAAACGCCGCGATAAAAGCTGAGAACCAGCGGCCCTTGCTGCAGCAACGCGGCGGACGATACCGGCACGCCGTCTGGATCGTTCAACGTAAATGGCGGCGCTTTGTCGCCGGCTTTCAGCGCCCGCTCGGCAAGACCGGAGGCGATGAGTTCAGCCGTTGCCCGCTCCATAATTGGATGAATCCAAGCCGGTGCGTTGTACGGCGGCTTGCCGCCGCGGAAATCGGCTTTGAATGCGTCAAGTTTTTCTTGCAATGACATCGTTATTCTCCTAATTATTTATTCGGCCAGAAAATGGTTGGAGACGGTCGGCGCAACCATTTGAGGCCGAACTTTTCGGGATGCCGTGAGTGGCCGAATAAATAATAAAATCAAATTTTTGTTGTTATTGATCCAACTATTACCAGCCTCCCGGAAGTACGCCACCGGTCTGCCAGCGCACTGTTATCCAAGGTCTAAATGGCAGGATCAATAAACGCCGCGCGGGCGCCTTTTACGGTGCCCGCGCGTGTCGAATTACGCGGCTTTGGCAACCGGCTTGGTCCATTCGTTGCCCTTCATGAACGGATCGAGCTGGGTATGCGTCAAATGGTTCGTGTAGTTGCTCATCACCTTCGTTGCAACGCCGAGCACCACTTCCAGCGCGTTGCGGCGCGTGTAACCCGCGGCCAGGAAAGCTTCGATATCGGCGTCGGAGGCAAAGCCGCGGTTGCGCACGATGATCGTCGCGTAGCGGTGCAGGGCTTCCAGCTTCGCGTCCGGCAGTGTCTCGCCGCTACGCAAAGCTGCGATCACGCCAGCGTCCACTTTCTGCATCTTCGCCAGCGTGGTGTGGCCGGCCATGCAGTAGTGGCAATCATTTTCGTAGTTCGCCGTCATATAAACCACCTGCTGCTCATGCACGGTCAGGCTGGTTTTCGAGAACAAGTCCCACAGCGCCGTATAACCCGCCAGCAGCTCCGGCGCTTCGGCCATATTGGCCTGCAAATTCGGCAAAAAGCCAAACGTATTCTTGATCGCCTCAAGGGTCGGCTTGGCGGCTTCCGGGGCGGTTTCGGCGGTATAGGCGGTAAATTTGGTCATCGGGGTTCTCCGGGTTTGTGAATGCCGATCGGCATGTCGTGGGACGCATACTCGGCCAATCCCCCAGGACGAAGAAGGCTGCGCCGCCACATAGCGCTAATTCCCCAGCGGAATAAATGCCGCAGCTGCAAGCGCTTAGGGCGTGCCTGAGGCGTAACTTCGTCGACAAGCGTGCATCGGTGGTCGATGATCCAAGCCTCGACCCTGCTTCGGAGCTGCCATGCCGCACCCCACCTCGCCCACCGCCATCGCCGCCGCGCTCACCGAGCTTTGGTCGCCACGGGTTATCGCCGAAGTCGATGACGCCTATATCAAAGTCGCAAAAGTTCAGGGCTCATTGGCGTGGCATCAGCACGACAACGAAGATGAGTTATTTCTGGTTCTGAAAGGGCACTTACGCATCGAAATGGAAGCCGGCGCTGTTGAACTGAACGCTGGCGAGCTGTTCGTCGTCCCGAAAGGCGTGCGCCACAATCCGATTGCCGACGAGGAATGCCAGATCATGCTGATCGAACGAAAAACCACGCAGCACACCGGTGACGTCATCACCGAAAAAACTCGCACGCTGACCGAGCAGCTACGCCCGATCTAGGGCCTGCTATTGAGTCGGCATCAAGGCATTGAACCGTGGGCGCGCCATTGAAGCGTACTGCGTCCTTTCCGACGAGGCGGATGATGCCGACTCAATAACCAAAATACATTGATTGTGTTATTGGTCCGGCTGCCACTACGCGCGCCTGACCCGATTCTCGCCGAAGTGATTGGGGCACCAGCCGATCAATGTCAAGCAGCCGGATCAATAACAGGCCCTAGGAACATTTCAGAGCACTGCGCGCGGCGCGCCGTAGAAGCGCAGAATAGCGATTGCGATTGATCGCTTACTGCTTACGAGAGAACACCGAAATGAACTTGACCAAAGTCGTCGCACTGGTGCTGATCGTCGGCGGCATCCTCGGACTCGCCTACGGCAGCTTTAGCTATACCAAAGAAACGCACGACGTAAAACTCGGGCCGCTGGAACTCACCGTCAAGGAAAAGCAGACTGTCAATGTTCCGGTCTGGGGTGGGCTCGGGGCTATCGCCATCGGCGGCGTGTTATTGCTCTTGGGTGGGCGGAAAAGCTGAGCCTGGGCTGCGATTATTTTACATTTGCCGAGCCTTTGAACCCGGTGATTTCGGCAAACAAGGCAGCATGAGCTGCATTTTTCGAATTGGCCGGCTGTGGGCTGGATCATTCGCTCCAGCCTCAGCGCGTAGAAACCATTAACGTTTGAATCTGACCTTCGGTTCCGCGCTGCTGCGCGGGTCACTTTTCTTGGTGCGCAAGAAAAGTAACCAAAAGAAACGCACCCCCGACTTGCGCAGGGGGAATTAGAGTCAACGGCAACGGCACGGAGCCAAGCGTCCGCGATTTTGTTGTTGTGCTTTTGACCGTGCTTCCGGCCCCCTTTAGCAAGCCGAGCATCGCAGGGCCTGACGGATAGGCCCCGAGGGGGCGAGGCACGATGCCGAAGCCTTTCTGCCGCGCCAAGGATGGCGCGTCAGAAAGCCCGGCAGGACCGAGACGCGCAGGGCACCGGAAGACAGCTTTATCGTCTTCCGGCGTAGCGCCGGGGCCTGTTTTCTTTGATTACTTTCTTTTGCGCCAAAAGAAAGTGATTCGCCCAGCGGGGCGAAACATCGGCTCAGGCGTTACGCAATAATGGTTTCTACGCGCGGAAGGTGGATTCCATTCTTGGTGGGACGCGGGATCACCATTGCTCCGTCCACGCATTGCCATGCTATTGCGCTTCAGCGCGTGGAAACCATTAGCACTTGAATCTGACCTTCGGTTCCGCGCTGCTGCGCGGGTCACTTTTCTTGGTGCGCAAGAAAAGTGACCAAAAGAAGCGCACCCCCGGCTCGCGCGCAGGGGGAATTGGAATCAAAAGCTAAAACAACGGCAACGGCAGAAGCGCTAACCATGGCCCGAGCTTTTGTTGTTGCCGTGTTTTTGCAGTGGCTTCTGCTTCCGGCCCCCTTTAGCAAGCCGAGCATCGCAGGGCCTGACGGATAGGCCCCGCAGGGGGCGAGGCACGATGCCGAAGCCTTTCTGTCGCGCCAAGGATGGCGCGTCAGAAAGCCCCGGCAGGACCGAGAAGCATAGGGTGAGCGTCCGCGCTTTGCGAGCATTGCTCGCTGCGGATGCGAACGCCCGGCCATGGATGGCCGGGCCGGGCTCAGCTCAATAGCGCGCAACCGCGCCAAGGATGGCCTGTTGATGGTGGCCAATAAGGACGAATCGGCGCAGCGCCTGGTCCTGTTTTCTTTGATTACTTTCTTTTGCGCCAAAAGAAAGTGATTCGCCCAGCGGGGCGAAACATCGGTTCAGGCGTTACGCGACAATGGTTACTACACACGTAAAGATGGATTTTATTTTCGGCCGGGAGGCCGGATACGCGATAACGTGGCTATTCGCAGTACGAACTTCTGCGCGTAGAAACCATTAACGTTTGAATCTGACCTTCGGTTCCGCGCTGCTGCGCGGGTCACTTTTCTTGGTGCGCAAGAAAAGTAACCAAAAGAAGCGCACCCCCGGCTCACGTCGATTCACGATACAGCTGTAAATCGATGCCCTGCGCTTCTCGCGTTCTCCGGGGTACCGGCCTGACGGGCCATCCGTGGCCCGGCAGTCCTTGGCTGGCATCCCTGCCAGCCAACCCCTCTGCCCGCTGCGATGCTCGGCGCTGCGCAGGGGGAATTGGAGTCAACGGCAACGGCAACGGCAACGGCAGAAGCGCCGACCCAGCCAGCTTTTGACGTTGCTTCCGGCCCCCTTTAGCAAGCCGAGCATCGCAGGGCCTGACGGATAGGCCCCGCAGGGGGCGAGGCACGATGCCGAAGCCTTTCTGCCGCGCCAAGGATGGCGCGTCAGAAAGCCCCGGCAGGACCGAGACGCGCAGGGCACCGGAAGACAGTTTTATCGTCTTCCGGCGTAGCACCGGGGCCTGTTTTCTTTGATTACTTTCTTTTGCGCCAAAAGAAAGTGATTCGCCCAGCGGGGCGAAACATCGGCTCGGGCGTTACGCGACAATGGTTTCTACGCACGTAAAGATGGGTTCTATTTTCGGCGCGACATCCGATAAAACTCTATCTCTCTATACGGTTTGCCCGCCGTATGCAGTACGCCACTCACGCGGCGCTTCGTAAGAGGTGACTTGACATCAGGCTTATTCGCATCTGCGCCATCCAAATTATTTCGTGGCATACGTGAATTGGCACACCGTGCCCAGATTCATAAATGCGGAGATAAGCGTCGCTCTGCCAACATGACTATGGCGCTGCAGAGTCAACGCGTTCACCAGTTACTTTATCGATGATCGCAAAGTCCCACCGCTTGGCTTCGAGGTCGCCTCGCGCTACAAATAGGTAGGATTTTCCGGCTTCAGCCGTGAAGTAGCGAACAATATTGTTGCCTCTAAAGTACGCCCTGTTGATCTCTCCGGTGATGGCTCGGCGCCCTGGGATAAGTTCAAATCGATCAACCCAACCAATACCTCGAACTCGGCCATCAATCTTGATTATGAAAAATTTTGAATTCAGGCTCTTGTCTTGATGCTCGAGCACTGCAATTTCAGACAGACCTCCGCCCGGCAAACCTGGCATTTTGTACGTTGATACGCAGCCAACGAGTAAGAATGCAGCAACCCCGACTACAAGTCTCAGACTATTTCTATTGGCCATATCGAGCTAGCGAGCGAGCTATTGATTCCGTGCTTAACCCCTAACTTTAAACTAGCGCCCTCGGCGCAGTCATCCTTATAAAATTACCATTGAACGCTACTCAATCGGCCGAACCCGAAAGTTCTTGCCCTTGATCTTGCCTTCACGGAGGCGCTTCAACGCTGTTGCTGCCATTTTCTTATCGATTGCAAAATAAGTGCGGGTATCGAACGTGCTGATTTTGCCGACCGCTTCTTTGGCCAGCCCAGCATCACCGGTTAGAGCGCCGAGTAAATCGCCGGGGCGGAGTTTATCGCGGCGTCCGGCGTCGACGCAGAGCGTGACGAACGTCGCTGGCACCGGGCGATCTGCGGCCAGCGCCGACATCGGCAGTTTGCCGATGGTCAGCTTCGTACCCAAGCGGGCTTCGACGGCGCTAAGCCGGCTGCGCTCGCGCGACGAAAATAGATGCAGCGCCAAGCCGCTGCGCCCGGCGCGGCCGGTGCGGCCGACGCGGTGCACGTGCACGTCTGGATCTAGCGGCAGTTCGTAACTGATCACCGCGGCGAGGTCTTTGATGTCGAGGCCGCGGGCGGCGACGTCGGTGGCCACCAGCACGCGGCTGCTGCCGTTGGCGAAGCGCACTAGCACTTCATCGCGCTCGCGTTGCTCGATATCGCCGTGCAACGCCAGCACCGAGTAGCCGCGCCGCGCGAGTTGTGTCTCCACTTCTTGCGCATCTTTCTTGGTGTGGCAAAACACCAGCGCCGATTCCGGCTGATGCACGCTCAACAAATGCGCGAGTGCGTCCAGCCGCCGTAGCGGATCGACTTCAAAAAAGATCTGCTCGATCTGCGGCGCATCGGCGGCCGAATCCACCGTGATTTCCAGCGGCTGCTTTTGCAAGCGCCGGCTCAAGCCGCGCACGGCGTCCGGGAACGTCGCGGAGAAGAATAGCGTCTGCCGACTGGCTGGCGCCTGATCGACAATCGCGCGGCTGGCTTCTTCGAAGTCGGCGTCGAGCATGCGGTCGGCTTCGTCGAGCACCAGCACTTTGAGATCATCGAGCTTCAGCGTGCCCTGCGCCAGATGTTCCAACACCCGCCCGGCCATGCCGACGACGATGTGCGGGTCGTGCTCCAGCGAAGCCAGCTGCGGCCGCTGCGAAATGCCGCCGCTGAGTACGGTCAGCTTCACGTTCGGCAGGCAGCGCGCCAAGCGGCGAATTTCTTTGGCGATTTGATCCGCCAGCTCGCGCGTCGGACATAGCACCAGCGCCTGCGTTTTGGTCAGCGTCGGGTCGATGCGCGACAGCAAACCGAGCCCGTAAGCCGCAGTTTTACCGCTGCCGGTGCGGGCCTGGCCGATCACATCCCGGCCTTCCAGCATCGGCGGCAAGCTCTGCGCTTGGATCGGCGTCATCTGCTGGTAGTCCAGCGAAGCGAGCGCCTGCAGCAACGCCGGATGCAACGGCAGACTCGTAAACGGCTTGGTTTCCACGCACTCACCCAATCAGTAAACCACGCCGAAAATGGCGCGGGCTGCGAATTGTGAGGCCATGCGCCGCTCAATGCGCGCGCGCCCGACAAATTTCCGCATTGCAACAGTCGGCGGCACAGTGCTTGCTGTAGTTTTACTACCGCCGCGGGCAGTACCTGCCGCGTTCGTAACCGGAACGATAGACGGCGATTGGTTGCTAGGGCGGTGCAGAATGACGATCGACGGCGCGGCGAAAGTAAAGATCAAGCTGCTCAATACCGGGCAAGGCATGGCCTACGTCGAGGCCGGCGCCGGCGAAGCGCTGGTGTTTGTCCACGGCTCGCTATGTGATTACCGCTACTGGCAACCGCAACTGGCTGCGTTATCAGACTCGCACCGCACCGTTGCGCCCAGCCTCAGCCACCATCATCCGCGCTTGCCTTCGGCCGCCAACAGCGCGTTCAGCTGGCGCAATCACGTGGCCTTACTCGGCGCATTTCTCGGCAAGCTCGGCGCGGCGCGCATTCATCTCGTTGGGCATTCACGCGGCGCCTGCATCGCCTACCAAGTTGCGGCCGCGCATCCCCGCTTGCTGACCAGCCTGACCTTGGTCGATCCCGGTGGCCCGATCGACGCCGCCGAAGCCGAACCGCTAACGGCTGAAGTGGTTGCGTTGCGTGCACGCGCCGCTGCATTAATCGCCGAAGGCCGGGTTGATGAAGGCTTAATGCTGTTTGTCGATTCTGTCAGCCAGCCTGGTTTATGGGCGCGCAGCTTGCCAATGTTTCAGGCCATGGCACGCGACAACGCGGCAACGCTGGCGCCGCAATTGGCCGACCCGCTACCGGCCTATCTACCCGAAACCGCGCGCGCAATCGCCTGCCCGACGTTGCTCGTCGATGGCAGCCGCAGCCCGGCGATGTATCAGCGCAACGCCGACTGGCTGGCGCAGCAGCTTCCGGCGGCGCAGCGGGCGACGATCGCGGGCGCTTCGCACGGCATGACCTCGACCCACGCGCAGGCCTTCAACCGCACGCTACGCACCTTCCTGGGCGACGTTCGCGCCACTTAACCACTCTTGCGCCCCGGAAAGCCGCGCATTGCCGCAGCGCTTTCGGCCGTGCGCAGCCGCCCGACGGCGCCCGTTTAGCTTGGATTCTGACCGCGTAGGCGCTATCGTCCCCGCCCCGCCTGAACCCCGACGTTACGAAGCTATGACCGCAGCCGCCGAACGCGTCCGCCTGGACATCCTGAACACCATCGCCGCCGAAATCAGCGCCCAACCGCGTCAGGTTGCGGCCGCGGTGGACTTGCTCGACGAAGGCGCAACGGTGCCGTTCATCGCCCGTTACCGCAAGGAAATCACCGGCGGGCTCGACGATACGCAGCTGCGCAAGCTCGACGAACGCCTGGGCTATCTGCGGGAATTAGAAGATCGCCGCGCGGCGGTGATCGAGTCGATTCGCAGCCAAGACAAACTCAGCGACGACCTCGAAGCCAAGCTGCTCGCGGCAACCACCAAGGCCGAAGTTGAAGACCTTTACCTGCCGTATAAACCGAAGCGCCGCACGCGGGCGGAAATCGCTCGTGAACGCGGCCTCGGCCCGCTCGCCGAGCTGCTGCTGAACGACCGCACACAGGTGCCAACAATCGCCGCGCAAGCGTTTGTGCAAGGCGAGGTCGCCGACGTCAAAGCCGCGCTCGAAGGCGCTCGCGACATTTTGATGGAGCGCTTCAGCGAAGACGCCGCACTGCTCGGCCGCCTGCGCCAATACCTACGCGAACACGGCGTGCTGCGGGCGCGTGTGGTCGCCGGCAAAGAAGAGGCCGGTGCTAAATTCTCCGACTACTTCGATCACGTCGAGCCTTGGGCCAAAGTCGCCGGCCACCGCGCGCTGGCGATGATGCGCGGCCGCAACGAGGAAATGCTGAGCCTGGAAATCGAAGTTGACGCTGACGACGTGGCACCGTTCAAGCCGGTCGAGCTGATGATCGCCGCGACTCAAAACATCCGCGCCGACGGCGGCGAAACCGATGCCTGGCTGATGGGCGTCGCGCGCTGGACGTGGCGCGTGAAGCTGTCGCTGACCTTATCGCTGGACTTGATGATGGAGCTGCGCACGCGCGCCGAGGCCGAGGCGATCGATGTTTTCGCGCGCAATTTAAAAGACCTGCTACTGGCCGCGCCAGCCGGCTCGCGGACCACGCTCGGGCTCGATCCCGGCATCCGCACCGGCGTTAAAGCGGCGGTGTGCGATGCCACCGGCAAGCTGCTCGAAACCGCCACCGTTTACCCGTTCCAACCGCGTAACGACGTGCGTGGTGCGCAGGCCGAACTGGCGCGGCTGATCAAAAAACACGGCGTGGAGCTGATCGCAATCGGCAACGGTACCGCCAGCCGCGAGACCGAAAAATTGGTCGCCGAGCTGTTGCCGGCGCTGCCGGAACCGCACCCGCGCAAAGTGGTGGTCAGCGAAGCCGGCGCCTCGGTGTACTCGGCCTCCGAACTGGCCGCCAACGAATTCCCGGCGCTCGACGTTTCGCTGCGCGGCGCGGTTTCCATCGCCCGGCGCTTGCAAGATCCGCTGGCGGAATTGGTGAAGATCGATCCGAAGTCGATCGGCGTCGGCCAATATCAGCACGATGTCGACCAATACCGGCTGGCGAAATCGCTCGATGCCGTCGTTGAAGACGCGGTGAACGCCGTCGGCGTTGATCTCAACACCGCCTCGGCGCCGCTGCTAGCGCGCGTCTCTGGCGTCGGCAACACGCTGGCCGAGGCCATCGTTTTCCATCGCGATCAAAACGGCGCATTTAAAAGCCGCAAGCAATTGCTCGATGTCAGCCGCCTCGGCCCGAAAACCTTTGAACAATGCGCTGGCTTTTTGCGCATCCGCGACGGCGCCGAGCCGCTGGATGGCTCGGCCGTACACCCCGAGGCCTATGCGCTGGCCAGCCGCATCGTCCAGGCCTGCGGCCGCGATCTGCGCAGCCTGATGGCGGATAGCGCCGCGCTGAAAAACCTCGACCCGCGCCAGTTCGTCGACGACCGCTTCGGCCTGCCAACGGTGCGTGACATCCTCGCCGAACTGGAAAAGCCGGGCCGCGACCCGCGCCCAGAATTCCGCACGGCCAGCTTTGCTGATGGCGTCAACGAAGTCGCCGATCTCAAACCCGGCATGATGCTGGAAGGCACCGTGACTAACGTCGCCGCGTTCGGCGCCTTCGTTGACATCGGCGTCCATCAAGACGGCCTCGTGCACGTTTCGCAACTCTCCGACCGCTTCGTCAAAAACCCGCATGAAGTGGTGAAGGCCGGGCAGATCGTTAAAGTCCGCGTGGTCGATGTCGATATCAAACGCCAACGCATCGCGCTCTCGATGAAAAAAGACGACGGCAGCGCCGCGCCCGTCAGCGGCGCCCGCGGCAACCCCGACCGCGCGCCAGACCGGCGCAGCACCAAGCCAGCGAAAGCCACGGCTGCGCCGTTAGGTTCGCTCGGGAATGCGTTGGCCGATGCGTTGAAGCGGAAATAACGGCAAATTCACGGGCCGGCGTTCTGTTCTGCAAACGCCGGCCGCGATCAGCGATCAGCGATCAGCGATCAGCGATCAGCGATCAGCGATCAGCGATCAGCGATCAGCGAAACAGGCTGTCGTACTCGAATTTTCGAATCACCTGCGCCTTGATCTGCACTGCGTCGGGATGCTTGGCGTTGATCAATACAACCGTCTCTTCAGGAACAATGACCGACGGCACCAGCAGCAGCGCGCTGGTCCGCCGCCGATACCAGGCCGACCCCAGCTCGACGCTCTTACGGCCGGCGGGAATTGCCGCCCACGTCGGCGGCAACAGCGCTGCCGCGTATTCTTTTTTCTGATTCCACACCGCATCGGGAACCGCAATCTGCAGCAAAAATCGGTTTAATGGTAAGCCCGCGGCGCCCACATACGCGGCCGTTTCAAGCACTGCAAGCGCGCGCGTGGTTGCGGTGTAGACAACGTATTCGCCGTGGTCATTCCAACGGCCAGGATTCAATGCGGCACCGGTGCCGCTGAGGTCTTCAGCTGGGTAGTTGCGGGCTTCAGTTGCGATCCGCCACAGCGAAACCGTCATTGATACGCGCCGGACGCAATTGATCCGAGCAAGCGCCGGACAATCTGCTGGCCGGTCGGCGTTGCAATATATTCGGACGGTGATCGCCCGCCGAGCGCCGGCTGCTGCGTCTTCAGCCAGCGCCCCAGCCAAGGGCCGGCCGCGAACGACTGCGCCGCCGGCTGTGTGCTATCGGCGAGCAGTTGCTGGGTATCATCGAGCAGGGCGACCAGGCTGATCAGCGCAAACCCCGGTGCACCATCGACGCGCGCGCCGCTACGCAAGCGGCTCTCTGCCGTCGCTTTGGCGATACCGATCATCGGGTAAAGCTCCGTTTTCGGCAGCGCCAGCGTCGTCGCAAGCGCATCAAGCAGCGCGCACTCAACGCCGTCTTTCTCAAGCTGCACCTGCTGCTCGGGCGCGTCAGAACCGCTGGCCAAAAACGCAAAGCTGAAAGCGGCAGCGCAGCCACTCAAGGCCGTAACGTCTTTCGACGCAGCCCCGGTTGCCCGGCGCTTCTGGACCTGTCTCGGTTTCGCACGTTTCCCAGCCCCGCTAACGCTGCTGGCGGGGACCGATAGCGCTATTTTCTCTGCCCGAGTGGGTGAAGCCGAGCCAAATGCGGGAACCGGCTCTTTCAGCGCAAGCGCGGCGCCCGGCGCCAATACTTCACTGATCGGCGCCGGGCGCAGAGATTTTTTTTGAGCCATAAATTTGCCTCTAATAAAGCATAACAACGCTTAAATTAAGGCAAACACAATTTAGCTCAAGCCTTGGCCGACAAGCGGTGCTTCATACCGAATCCGTGTCATCTCCGAAATTACTTCAACTTCAACGCCATCCGCACCGAATTCTGTTCGACCGGCGCGGCGTCGTGGCCGGTGGTGATGAAGATGCGTTCGGGGTCAATGCCGGGGTTGGCCAGCAGCGCGGATTGCACGGCGCGGGCGCGGTCTTTCGAGAGTTGCTCCAAGGCCGCAGCGTCCGGCGTTAGCCGCAGCAGCAAGGCGGTTTCCAGGTAAGCGCGCCGCGCTAGCGCGGTTTCTTCGGCCGGGCCGGCGGCGGGCGGATAATCCGGCGCCTTCTGGAATTGCTCGCGATACAGCTGCTCCAGCGCTTTCATCCGATCAGTCGTCGTCGGCACGGCGGCGAGCTGCTGCGCCAACGCCGCCTGCGCCGTGGCGCCGCGATCGAGATTTTCGGCGAGCACCAATGGCACATCCAGCCGCAGTTGCGGCCGTGCCGCGAGCGCCATCGAGAGTTTCATTAGCTTCGCTTGCGCCTCCGCGTCCAGCGCCGCAGAGCCGGCAGCAAAATCGACGTAAGACAACTCCGGCCCGCCGCCGAACAGCGCGCCGATCAGCGCAAACGGTGCGTCTGCAGCCTTACCGAGCAGGTTCAGCAACACTTTCCAGATCAGCGGGCCGATGCGGAATTGGGGATCGTCAAGACTGCCGGAAACGGGCAGATTCAGCTCGATAACCCCGTTGCGGTCTTTGAGTAGTGAAACTACAAAACGGATGGGCAGCGGCACCGCTTCTTTCGAGCCGGTGGCTTCGCCAAATTCGAGCTGATCGACGATCACGTGGTGCGTGGCGTCCAGCTTACGCGCCTCGATTTTGTACGCGAGCTGCGTGCTGAGCTTGCCCTTGGCGATGTTGTAGCCAGCGAAGCGGCCGGAATACGGATTGAAAATCGTCAGGTCGATGTTATTGAAATTGAGGCCAACGTCGGCGTACTGATTCGCCGCGAGCGGGTTGATTTCGCCGTCGATCACAACCGGCGAGTATTCGTCGATACGGCCTTCGATATGCAGTTTGGCGCGCGACGACGGCTCGGTTGATAAACCCGTGATCTTACCAGCCAAGCCGACGATGCCGGTGGCGAACTGCGGCTGGATCGAGTGATCGGCAAAGTTGGCGCTGCCCCCGCTCAGGCTGATCGTATTGATGCGAATCGGCATGGCCGGCGCTGCGGTGGCGGGCGTCGTCGGCTTAGCCGCAACCGGCGCACCCACAGCCAGCGGCGGCGTTGCAGTGGCAGCGCTAGGCGCTGCCAATACCTGCGCAAGATTCACGCTGCGATCCTGCTCGATGACAACGCGCGCATACGGCGCGGCCAGCAGCACCTGATCAATCGTCAGCTTTTGCGGCTGCTGCTGATAGTCGATGCCGCTGATATTGAGCCGGCGCCATTTCAAGAAGTCTTGCTGATTGGCGTCCTGTGAAACGAAATTGGCGATGCCCAGCGTGCCGCTGACGTTGGCCCGCGCCGGTCCTTTGTTTGCCGCCGCGTAGCGCAGCCGCAGCTTGCCGCCGAGCTGGCCGGACTTCAGCTTGAGCCCGGTGTACGGGGTCAAGTACGGCTGCAGCGGCGCCAGCTCGAAGCCCTGCAAATCGAGATTCATCGTCGTCGTCAACGGCTGCAGCTGTAGATCGCCGACCAATACGAGGCGGCCACTGCGATTCAATTTGAGATCGCCGTTGAGCTTTAGTTTGGCGTCGGCCGCGCTGCTGTAGCCGTCGATGCTGAGATTGATCGGCTGTAACGCAAAGTGCGTAGCTGGGGTGACGGCGCGATCGTCCAGCACCAGCGCGGCATCGACGACCTTGATCGTCTCGATGCCGATCTGCCACGGCGCCTCGCTCGCCGCCGCGGCCGTGGGATCAACCGGCGCTGGCGCCGTTTTCGCCGGTGGCGGCAGTAACCGCGACAAACTCAGGCCGCCGCTAGCTTCGCGCTGTGCGTTGATGCGCGCGCCGTCGATTTCTACGCTGCCGACACTGACGCTGCGCTGTGCCAGCGAAAACGCGACATCGGCGATCTTCAGCGCGTCTAGTGCGACGGGCGGCGCGGCCGGCGCGGTACCACGCTCGGCCAGCGCAAATTGCTGCAGCGTCACCGCCGGCAGGGTGATATCCAACGCCAAACTCGGCTCGAGCGTCAGCTGATAATGCCCTTCTACCGCGCCGACGCCGGACACGAGCTGCACCGGCAGCTGATCCTGCAAATAAGCTTGCACCGTCGTCGCCTGCAGATTGCGCAACGCAAACTGCCCGTTTGACGCCAGCGGCTGCACGCTGAACGCGCCGGACCAGTCGAGCTGCTCGCCGCTGGCGAGGCTGGCGCTAAATTGATAGGCGTTGTCGTAAGCCAGCGCGGTGCTGAAGTCAGTCAAACTGAAACGAATCGGGCTCAGGCGCGTTGAGAACGGCTGCGGGCGGCTCAGATCTTTGACATCAAACGCGCCATCATCAACAGCCAGCACGCCGATGCGAATCCGCGGCAACGGTGCGGCGGCGGGTGCGGGCTCGGCAGTCGCAGGGGTCGCAGCGGGCGGCATCAGCTTGCGCAGATTAATTGCGCCATCGGCTTCCCGCACGAGCAGCGCATACGGACCGACGAGCTTCACTTCCTGCAGCACGATGCCGCGCTGCCACACCGATGCTAAAAGGGCCGCGTTGACCTTCAGCGCAGTGAACGCCAGCAATGGCGTGTCATCGGCATCGCTAAGCGCAAAACCTTCGATCCGCGCTTCAAACGTAAACGGATTAAACGCGAGGTGCGCGATACTCACCCGTCGGCCGTCCTGCGCCAACTGCTGCGTAACCGCCGAGCGCGCAAGCTTCGGCACCAGGAAAAAGCCGCACAGCGTGTAGATCGCAACCAAGGTTGCGAGCACCGCGAGGCTGATGCGGAAGCGACGCAGAAACGCCAACAGAGATCGCATCGGGTGTTGCTCAGGCTCGTACTACAGGTTTAGAAAGTTACAACACTGCCAACCCACGCACGCTACCCGCTCGCAGGCGCAATTTCTAGCGCTGAGCAGCAACAAAACGTGGCGGACCCGCTCGCTAAAGCGCGACGCAGGCCTCCCAATCAAACGGCAGCGCTTCGCGCGGATAACCGCGCTGGTTCGATAACAGCGGAATGCCGTTGACGCGCGTCGCCGCCGAATAATGCGTGTGGCCGGAAATCCAGAGCCGAACCGGCGGCTGGAATAAGTATTCGCGATCACTATGAAACGCCGCCGCGGTCAATGCCCCAGGAAACTCCGGGTGCTCGTTGCTGAGTGTCGGGCTGTGATGGGTGATGACGACGGTTGGCAGCGTCGCCGCGCGGATGCTGGCTTCGAGCCAAGCGGTAGTCTCCCGGCAGCGCGCGGCGGTGTCGGCCGGGCGCAGAGGGCTGCCACGCCCGCATTCGATCCGGCGATAGTCATACATCAATTCCTCGGCGTTGAGCATTGCCTCCTCGCGCAGCCCGGCGCCGCGGATCGCAAAATCCGTCCATAACGTGGCGCCAAGGAAGGCGACGCCATCGATGACGACTTGATCGCGCTCCAACACCTGCACGTTGCTGCCTTCGGCTGCGCGGCGGGCGTCATCGATTAAGCCATCCCAATGACCGCGAAAAAATTCGTGATTGCCGAGCACGTACAACACCGGCCGATTGTGAAACGCCGACTTCGCCCATTCGATCCCTTCGGTGCTGCGGCCAATATCACCGGCCAGAACGACCACATCCTCGCCGATCGAAGGCAGCGCCGCCGGTGCATAGTCGGTGAACTCCAGATGGAGATCGCTGAAGTAGCGAATTTTCATAGGCATCTTCTTGATGAGCGGCGCCGCCTTGTGCGGTCCGTACGCACACGCGTGACAACCAAAACCAGCTGCGGCAGGCGGCCGATACTGGCAGATTGCGCAGGCACGCGGCAACACGCTGCCACCCCCGCTCGCGGCGGCTTACGCGTGGGCTGCGAAAGTAAGTGCAGTCGCGTTACCCTGCACCTTAACTGCATTCGGATTATCACCTTGGACAACCTGCTTTTTACGCTGACCGCGCTGCTGCTGGTGCTGCTGAACGGCTTCTTCGTCGCCGCCGAGTTCGCGCTGGTGAAACTCCGCATCACCCAAGCCGAAGCACTGGCGGAAGACCACGGGCTACCAGGGCGCGTGCTGAAGACGGTCAGAACGCATCTTGAAACCTATCTATCCGCGTGCCAGCTCGGCATTACGCTGGCCTCGCTGGCGCTGGGTTGGATCGGCGAACCGGCATTTGCGGAATTGATCAAGCCGGTGCTAGTCGGCCTCGGCATCGCATCACCGAAACTGATTCACGACATCGCATTCGCATTCGCATTCGGCGCGATTTCGTTTCTACACATCGTGCTCGGCGAGTTGGCGCCGAAGTCGATGGCAATCCGCCGGCCAGAATCACTCTCGTTGTGGACGGCGTTGCCGCTGTACCTATTCTACTGGTTGATGTTCCCGTTTATCTGGTTGCTGAACGTCAGCGCCAATGCGACGCTGCACATAATCGGGGTGCCCGCCGGTGACGGCAACGAAGATGCTCATTCGCTGGACGAGATTAAAAAAGTGTTGGTGGCCAGCCATCGGCACGGCGAGCTCAACCAACACGAAGCCGAAGCACTTTCACGCGCGCTGGATTTGCCCGAGCTGGAAGTCGGTGATTTCATGCGCCCGGCGCGCGATCTGCTGATGTTGGACGTGGACGAGCCGATCGAAACCCTTCTTGCGACCGTCGACGACGCCCGCTACTCGCGCTATCCGGTATACGAGGGCGAGCGCCAAAACGTGCTCGGCATCGTCCATGTTAAAGATCTGTTTTCGATGCTGCGCCAACACAAGCCGATAGATTTGCGAACCCTGCTGCGGCCCGTAATCCGTATTCATCGCGACCGCCCCGGCACCGAACTATTCGAGCAGCTCAAACTAGGGGCCACCCGCTTCGCCTTAATCGAAGACGACGCCGGCACCTTAGTCGGCTTCGCGACACTAATGCACGTGCTCGAAACGCTGCATGGCCAGATGCAGGATGAATTCCCACACCGCAAAGATGAGTGGCTCGAAGTCGCGGATGGCGTCTACGAAGGCAGCGGCTCAATGCCGATTTATTCGCTAGAGCGGATGCTCGATATCTTGATCGAGGCGGATCAGGTTGATAGCGTCGGCGGCATGGTGATCGCAAAACTGGGGCAGATTCCAGTAAAAGGCGACCGCGCCGATTTCGACGACTTCTCGATTCAAATCCTCGAAATGGAGCAAGCCCGCGTGCTTAAAGTGCGGGTCACCGCACATCCGCGCGCGCGCAGCAGCCATTGATTCTGCTGTGGAGTGCGCGTCGGACATCATGGACTCCACATCTGGCACATTTTAAAAATCCACTCGATGCACCGATCGCTCCGACGAGAATCTGGCGTGCACGTGCAGTGGCAGCTAAATCAATAAACATAGCGTTTCACCGTTCGGAATAGTCTGGGCACCCCATTGCCGTCAGCCGTCGCCTATAGTAGCTTCAGAGGTCTACGGAAGGAGGGGGCAACGGATCATGCCAAATTCTGATCAGTGCATAACAATAAACAGAATAACCGCACTGCATGCTTCTGCATGCAGAATATCGGACTGCCGCAGAAGCGACGGCGCACGCCGCCGTAAGCTAGGTCGCCGATATCCGCCGCTCCGTTTCTGCCGCCGCCAGTGTCGCCGCCTGCCTACGTCGTTGCGTCTGTCATTAAGCCTGGGGTGCTTCCCCGCAGGACCGACAGCACCCCACCTACGCTGCTAGCGGCACCGAAACGCTTTGCAATCGCGAAACCGCGGGGGCTGCTCCGTGGCGTTCGATCTATCCACATAACGCTCGTGCAAAAAAATGAATGACTCTAAAACGCATGTTCCAACATTTCTCGCCATCTCGGCGTGGCTAACTGGCTTCGAGCAAGTCGAGCTGCAAGGTACCGGCATGGTGGATACCTACTATCAAACCGTGATCGCGAAAAACAGCGCGGCCGACGTCGACTATTTCTTCGCCGAAGCGGCTGCAATTTTGGCCGAGACAGCCGGTGACGAAGCGCAGACGCTAGCACAAATCAAGTCCCGGCTCATCCCCGATTCTTGTTACAACAGCCTAGCCAAAAACATCATTTTGATGTGGTACACCGGCGAGTGGTACACCCAAACCGACGACCCGAGCACGATCAGCAGCAGCCAGATCAACGGCGAGTCTTACGTTCAGGGCTTGATGTGGACGGCCGCCGAAACGCACCCGCCGGGCGCCAAGCAACCGGGGTACGGCTCGTGGGCCGAACCGCCGATTCGCATTCCCGCCTAGTCGCTGCCCCATTCCATAAGAAAACGAAATGACGATGAAACATGACTACGACGTCGTAATTGTCGGCACCGGCATCGCGGGTGCCGTCATGGCCAAGACACTAACCCAGGCCGGCAAGCGTGTACTGATGCTCGAAGCGGGCTTGCAAGCCGGCATCGCACTGGATAACGAGCGCGCCTACAAAACTTATCAAGATTATCTGCAAACGTTCTACGCCAGCACCATCAAGGCGACGAACACGCCGTACCCCGATATTACCGACGCCCAGTCGATCGACGTGCTGCAAATTCAGCAAAAAACGCCGTATGACGAAGGCTATCTCGTGCAACTCGGGCCGCTGCCGTTCGCCAGCGACTGCCTCCGTGGACCCGGCGGCACAACGCTGCACTGGCTCGGCAACGTGCCGCGCATGCTGCCCAACGATTTCAAACTCAATACGCTTTACGGGCAAGGCGTGGACTGGCCGATTTCGTACACGGATCTGCAACCTTATTACGAGATGGCGGAAAATGAAATCGGCGTCGCCGGCAGCGTCAGCGCGCAAACTGGCCCAGATATGGGGTCGCAGAATTACGGCAAAGATTATGTGTTCCCGATGGAAGAAATCCCACAGAGTTATCAAGACAAAGTGTGGATGAAGAAGTCGGACAATCTGAAGGTCGACCTCTACGGCCGGCAGTACACCATTCAATGCATTAGCATGCCGCAGGGTCGAAATTCCAATCCGAACCCGCAATACCAGTATTCCGGCGTGAAATGGGACGCTACCGATCAGAAACTGAAGCTGACGCCAGCGACCAGCACGTACGAAGTCGTCGGGGCTTTATGGAATCAAAACATCGGCAACCGCTGCGAGGGTAACGCCAGCTGCGTGCCGATCTGCCCAGTACAGGCCAAGTACAACGCGCTGAAGACGCTGAAGAAAGCCGACACGCGCAAGCTCGACATCATCACCCAGGCGGTGGCGTCAACGTTGATGATCGACGAACACAGCAAGGCCATCACCGGCGTCGTCTATAAATCCTATAAAGAACCGAATTCGACCGAGTACACCACCGCCGTCGCCACTGGCAAAATTTATGTGTTGGCCGCCAGCGCGATCGAAAACGCGAAGATTCTACTGGCGTCGAACGCAGCCAATTCTAGCGATCAAGTTGGCCGCAATTTGATGGACCACTTGGTTCTGCTGACCTGGGGCCTGCTGCCGGAAAAAGTCTACCCGTACCGAGGACCGGGCTGCACAACGTACATCCCGACCTTCCGCGACGGCGAGTTCAGAAAAGACTTCGCCGCGTGGATTTCACCGATTGATAACTGGGGCTGGTCGTGGCCAACGTTTGCGCCCGGCTCGGACGTCACCCAAGCCGTCACCGCCGATGGCCTGTTCGGCAAGGAACTCCGCAAACACATCAACGATGTCGTCACCCGACAAGCGCTGCTGCATTTCGAGTGCGAGCAAACCCCAGAACCAACGAATCGCATAACAATCGATCCGCAATATAAAGATCAATTGGACAACTACCGCCCGGTGATCCAATACAACGCGTCCGAGTACATGCTGAAATCATTTGAAGCCGCAAAGACAGTCTCCGACCAAATCTTTGCTGCAAATGGCATCGACGACTACACCAACTACGACGCCGCAACCGACCCGGACTACGTCACCTACCGCGGCCGCGGTTATACCTTCCGCGGCGCCGGCCATATCGTCGGCACCCATCGGATGGGCGCCAAGCCGGAAGATTCGGTGGTCGACCCCAATCAACGCACCTGGGATCACAACAATCTCTACTTGGTCGGCTGCGGCAATATGCCGACGCTCGGCACCTCCAACCCGACGCTGACGATGACCGCCATGACCTTCATGGCGGCGCAAGCAGTCCTCAAACAACTTGAGCAATAACCGCCCATGAGCACACATTTCCAACAGAATACGCGGCGCCAACGCCATCAGTTGTTATTCGAGGACCAGTTAACTGTCGATCAATGCGGCAGCATCAAAACAATTGAACAACTGCGCCGCCACTTGCAGACCGCGATTGAGATCGAGCATTCGACCATTCCGGTCTATCTGACTGCCCTGTACTCGATCAAGGACGGCAGCAACACCTTCGCCGCCCAAACTATCCAGGGTATCGTCATCGAAGAAATGCTGCACATGGTGCTGGCGGCCAACCTCTTGAACGCCGTCGGCGGCCATCCGGCGATTAATACCCGCCACTTCGTGCCGAGCTATCCCACCTACTTGCCGCACAGCAGCGATGAGTTCCTGGTACCGCTGCAGAAATTCTCTAAAGATGCGATTGCGGTCTTTCTAGATATTGAAAAGCCGGCCAAGCGCTTCGCCCCGCCGGAAGCCGACCACTACGAAACCATTGGCCAGTTTTACCAGGCGATTAAACACGCGCTGCGACATCTCCAGCACGTAACGCCAGGCGGCATTTTCACCGGCGATCCGGCGCGCCAGATCACACCTGAGCATTACTACGGCAGCGGCGGCAAGTTGTTGGCGATCCACAACTTGGATGACGCCACACTGGCGATCGACGAAATCGTCGGGCAAGGCGAAGGCATGAATGGCTCGATCATCGACCCAGATCATCGCCTGTTCGGCCAAGACATCGAATACGCGCATTACTTCCGCTTTAACGAAATCATGGTCGAGCGTATGTATTTGCCAACTGATTCGCCGCAAGCGCCGCCGAGCGGCCGACCCGTCGCCGTTGAATGGGACGCCGCTTACAACATGCACCCAAACCCGAAAATGGCTGACTACGAGAAGGGCTCGGAGTTGTGGAACAAAACCTATGAATTCAATCGCACGTATATGGCGCTGCTGACCGGCCTGCATAACGCCTGCAACGGCAAGCCGGAAACGTTCATGGCAACGATTCCACTGATGTACGACCTGAAATATAAAGCGCTGGAATTGATGAAGACGCCGATCGGCAACGGCGAAACGGCCGGGCCGAGTTTCGAATTCGTCGAGTAAAAGGCCTAGCAAACAAATCCCCGGCGCTGCATTGGCACCGCAGCGCCGGCGGTAATGCGAAAGCCCGATGCCTTACCTTAGGCGATGACTGCCAAGTCCGAATCCGGCGCGTAAATCCAGCGGCAGGCGGCCAATATCGCGGCACACACCGCCCAAAGGCCACGCCATGCCTACATTTCAACTGATGGGAATCGCCGCAGAACCGTTCGCACCGCTGTTTCAGCTTTCCGACGCCGCGCTCGAAGAATTCGGCGCCGTCCGGCGCTTCGCAACTGAAAGCCCGGGGTTTCCGTGCCGCGTTAGCCTCGAAGATGCTGCAATCGGCGAAGAATTGCTGCTGCTGCCGTTCGAGCACCAACCGGCCGCATCGCCGTACCGCGCTTCCGGGCCGATCTACGTCCGCCGTGGCGCAAAGCAGCGCAAGCTGGCCGCCGGCGAAATTCCGCCGTATGTATCACAGCGGTTGATGTCAGTCCGTGCCTACGACGCCGCCCACATGATGATCTCGGCCGCCGTTTGTGAGGGCGCAGTGTTAGCCGACGAACTTGCGCGGCATTTCAGCAATGCTGCGGCGGCTTACATCCACCTTCACAATGCCAAACAAGGCTGCTTTTCCTGCGTGGTCAACCGCGCCTAGCTACCGAACTGAATCAAGGCGCTGACCACCGCTGGCCTGCGTTCACCACGCTGGTCGTCACTTTCTGCAGCGCGCAGCGCCGTTTTGCTCTATCACAGCGGCGATTGATCGTACGCCGCCACTTGCCCCAGCGCTTTTCTAAGCGTGTCGTAAAGGCGGATGGGGCCGCGTGGAATCCGTTGTGGCGGCATTACTGCGCCGCGCCAGAAAAGCCTCAATACGCGCTCTGCGCTTCAAATGCCGGGCGTGGGCTGCTTTTAAACTCTGAATCATGTTCATGGGGAACCTCATCAACTGCTACGCCCGATGCCTTGGGCGACACACTTAATCTGCAAAAACCCCAGCCGATACGGCGGCTGTCGTAGGGGCTCGTGCAATCCATGGACCAGAGCGGCTAAAAAGCTTCGCAAACATCTTGACCGACCGAAACGCTTGCGGCGCTATCCATAGCGGTCATATGGTTGCGGCGCTACAAATACCGGCAGAACGCTGCCCAGCATTGAATATTTCTTGTACTTCGGACGCTTGGAACGGACCCGCCTCAGCTCCATATACGGTGCGTCAAAAAAATGGCTGTACAGAACCCGAGAAATGGCGGCCGAACGAAAATGCATCAAAGCCCTCGCCGCTGCAGCAATCCAGCCAACAACGGCTGAACTGTCTCAACCTCGCGCAGCGCATCACGCCACCGTTCAGGAATTTGCGAGATCCCGTGCGCAATTCCCGCCACGCCACCGGTCACGCATGCTGCGGCAGACGCACAAAAGCCGCGACGCCGTACAGGCCATCGCGGCTGGGTCGTCCGCTGCGCTATTCGGTAGGGTTTTGAATAATCACTTCGACGCGGCGATTCGCCTGCCGCCCGGCTTCGGTATTGTTGTCGGCAATCGGCACGGCGTAGCCTTCGCCGACAGACGTTACGCGGCTGCTACTAATGCCGCGACCAGTCAGATAATCAGCAACCGAGTCCGCACGGCGTTGGGATAACACCGCATTCAAGCTCTCGCTGCCGCGATTGTCGGTATGACCTTCGATTCTGACGCTCCGATCCGGCGCCTGATCGAGAAAGGTAACGAGGCGGTCGAGATTCGAAATGCCGCCGGCTTTGAGATCCGCGCGGCCGGTTGTGAACAAGAGATCGCCCAGGGTCAGCACCATGCCGCGGTCGGTTTTCTTCGCCTGCAGCGCAGCAAGTTCGGCTTCAAGCGCATCGTTACGGAGACGCGCGGCGTCGGCTTTTGCTTTTAACGCATCGTTCTCGCGATTAGCGGAATCGGTTTCCGCCTGCAGAAAGGCCGCCGTCGTTTGCAAAACGCTGTTCTTGCGCTTTGCCAAGTCCGCCTCGCGTGTACGCGCGTCGAGTTGAATTCGACTATTTTCGTCTGTCAGCGTTTTGCGCTGATCTTCGGCATAGCGGGTCTGGGCTTGTGCAGTGGCGATTTGCACGCGCCGATCTGCGACATAAACAAGATGCGTCGACACCGCGGGGTCGGTCTGCGGTAATTCAGCATCCTTCACCGCGATTTCGGCGTCGTGCATCGCTACTGGTGCCCGGCTAGCGAGGTTAGGGTCGGCCTGCAGGTCGGTTAACGCGGCGCGAACACGAACGGCACCGGGGTCTTTCACCGGCTCCGGCGCGCAGGCCGCCATTACCAGCCCAACGCCGCCTAGCGTTAGCCCAAATAGCGTCTTTTTAATTACGGCATTAATAGTATTCATGTCTTAATTTCCTGAGCTGCGTTGTAATTCCTGACGCAGGGTTTCACTGCTTTTGCGCAGATCCTGGTTCACCAGATCCGCCTGCGCGAAACGTGTCTTTGCCGATGCCAGCTCAGCATCGGCGCGCGCTTCGTCGGCAAGCCAGCGCGACTGTGTTACTCGCTGCTCATCCGGCTTGTCACCGTTGTTGTGTGCCGCTGCGAGCTTTTCATGTGCGGTTCGCATTTCCAACGGCGCATATTCAGCGGCGCGGTCCTTATCGGCATTGGCCACGGCGATATCGGCCGCCTGCAATGCGTCGGTTGGGGGCTGCGGGGCGGTGGCGCAGGCAGACAGCACCAAAGCGCCGCAGACCATCAGCATGGAATAGGGGTTGATGACAGTCTTCATAATGGAATCCTCTTAGTTTGTATTAGTCCGCGCTAAATACGGCAATCGGCGGCGTCTGCCAAAACGGGTTTGATCGTCCTATGCGCGCGTCATGTTTTAGTTTTACGCGGCGGCCGACGCCGCGTCGGTCTGACAGCGCACAGAGCGCCGCTCCACTATTGGAATTATTACAGCCGATAAGATGCGGCAATGCCCGCGGAGCGCAGGAACTATTCAAATATCGACGCGGGGCGTACTCGAATAACACACCCTTATTTTTATTTTAGATGCGTCGGCCTTGAATAATGCGAACTAGAACCATGATGATTGCGACAACCAAAAGAATATGGATCAGCCCGCCCATGGAATAGGACGATACCAAACCTAATACCCATAGTATTAACAATATAATAGCAATAGTTTCAAGCACAGCGGATCTCCTGTTTATCCCTAGGGCGCAAAGGGCCAGCGCCCAGGGTGCGCCAAACGCCCGAGCAGCTCCGTGCGGTTTCGTACAAAGCAGCAGTCAAAAGTTGGCCAGCCTTATTGATCCGGCCATTAAGTAGTTGAATAAAGACAGTGCAATGCCAAACCGGATGCCGCACTTTCGAGAAAGCGAGAAATGGCCGAGTCAATAACAAAGCAATTTGATTTTATTATTAATTCGGCCACTCACGCCGTCTCGAAAAGTGCGATCTCAAATTGCCGCGTAGCACCTCGTTCAACTATTTTGTGGCCGAATCAATAACAACAGGCGCCCTTAAGGTTATAACCGGTTTCTCAATATAAATGTCCGTTGCCGTACATACCTCATAAAATAATCCGGTATGCTGGGGACACAAGGGCTATTCCCGAAGACGACGACGTCCGATATGCCGATATGCCGATATGCCGATATGCCGATATGCCGATATGCCAAAGGTTGATGCCCCGGAGCGCAACCATCTTATTGCCGCATTGCCGCACGAGGTCATGGCGCGCATACTGCCTCATCTTGAGTTTATGCCGCTCGCGCTGGGTCAAGTATTATACGAATCAGGCGACACACTGCGGCATGTCTATTTTCCGATCGACTGCATTGTGTCTCTGCTTTACGTCATGGAAAACGGGGCGTCTGCTGAAATTTCCGTCGTTGGCAACGAAGGCATAATCGGCGTTGCGCTGTTTATGGGTGGCGAAAGCACGCCCAGCAGAGCGGTCGTGCAAAGCGCTGGCGGCGCCTACCGCTTGCTCGGCAGCCGGCTCAAAGACGAATTCAACCGCCACGGCGAATTACTGACGCTGATGCTGCGCTATACACAGTCTTTAATCACCCAAATGGCGCAAACCGCGGTGTGCAATCGCCACCATACAATTGATCAGCAACTCTGCCGGTGGTTGTTGTTGTCACTGGATCGCCTGGCAAGCAATCAATTAACGATGACGCAAGAATTAATTGCAAATATGCTCGGCGTGCGCCGTGAAGGCGTTACCGAATCCGCAGGCCGCTTGCAGAAACTTGGGGTCATTGAATACCACCGCGGGCAGATTACAGTATTGGACCGATTGAAATTAGAGCGTCTGTGCTGCGAATGCTACGCCGTGGTTAAAAAAGAGTCTGATCGACTGCTGAACTACGTGCCGCGCGTACGCCCCGAATAATGCAGCGCATTTTTGTGCTGCCTAAGTCAGTTTTTCCGCGCCGCTAGTACGCAGTCGAACAGAGCTCGCTGCGGAATAGCGCATACTCATTCCATCGGATTAGCCTCAGCACCTCGTCCGTGCCAATGCCTGGCTTCCACAAGCTGCGGAGCGTCGTGTGGCGGAAGTAACATCTGCGGCGCACCCTAACCGCCTTATCGCCGGCTTGCCGGAGCGCGAGCGGCAACGCCTTTTAAGCGGTGGGGAACCGGTCGAGCTGATTTGCGGCGACGTGCTATGCGTGGCAGATACGCCACTACGCTACGTTTACTTCCCGCATTCGGGCTTCGTTTCCCTAGTCGCCAGCGTCAGCGGCCACCAACCGCTGGACTTAGGCATTATCGGCAGCGAAGGCATGCTCGGCGCGACGATTGTACTGGGCGTTAACGCCGTTCCACTGCGCTGCATCGTGTACGGCTCAGGCTTAGCGCTGCGCGTATCCGCGTCGCAGTTTAAACATGAACTGGTTCGCAGCCCGGCGCTACTGCGGACGATGCATCGCTACCTTTATGTGATGATGGCGCAATTGGCGCAGGCCTTCACCTGCATCCACTTTCATGAGGTGAATGCCCGCTTGGCGCGCTGTTTATTAATGACACACGACTGCGCACACGCAAGCCACTTTCATCTAACGCATCAGTTTCTCGCGAATATGCTCGGCGTCCGTCGTAGCGGGATTTCTACTGCGGCGTCCGCGTTACAAGCGCGCGGCCTAATCGACTATACCCGCGGCGAAATCCAAATTCTAAATCGCAACGGCCTGGAAGCGGCCTCCTGCGAGTGCTACGCCGCGTCAATCAACGACTACGCTCAGCGGCTGAATTAAAGTCCGTCACATTATATTCGGTACAGCGGACGATACGCCGCGCCGACATAGGTCTTCAGACTTTATAGCGACGGACTCTATATTCTAACCGCCTGCCCAGGCAGCACCGCGCGCTTGTGTTCGTCAGCGTACCGAAATCACGGCCTCACGCGTGTAGGCTAAGCCAATAGAGCACTGTCCGCAGTCGCATGGCGCTTGTTTGGGCCTAGCGCACGCGCTTCCGCTTTGCTTTTGGTATCAACTTTCGAGATTCCCATGACCTTAGGTACGATTCTAATTATTCTCGTTGTATTGATGCTGATCGGCGCCTTTCCGAGCTGGCCGCATAGTCGGAGCTGGGGCTATGGTCCCAGTAGCGTTCTTGGCTTCGTTCTTGTCATTTTCGTCGTGCTGTTATTGACCGGCCGAATTTGAGTCGGCGCAAAATGCTCGCATCCTGTTTAAAGCAATTTCCCCCGGTAACAGAGTAATTTTATTATTAAAACGGGGGATTGGTCTTTAGAAAATTTGCAGCGCAAACATGATTTTGGCGATGCAATAAGACAGCGCCAGTCGATAGGATAACGCTGCCGATGCGCTGCCGTATACCGCAGAAGAATACTGTCGTTACGTGTGGAATCGAACAGACAGAATGCCGGCGCTCAACAATAGTTATCGTGCTGGATGTTGGACTTTCTTCTGGCCATTATTGATTCGGCCACAAAATAGTTGAACGAGGTGCTACGCGGCAATTTGAGATCGCACTTTTTCGAGACGGCGTGAGTGGCCGAATTAATAATAAAATCAAATTGCTTTGTTATTGATCCGGCCATTTCTCGCTTTCTCGGAAGTGCGGCATCCGGTTTGACATTGCACTGTCTTTATTCAAGTACTTAATGGCCGGATCAATAAATCTATTTCCAGCACTCGTATGCTTCAGATTTAACGCAGCATTGCAGTCCATATTAGGTGTTCATCATGAAACACACATTTATTTACGCATTCGGCGGCCTTGCGCTGCTGGCGTTGATTCCCTTCGCCGCAGACGCTCGAACCGATTTCAACGTGACCCTGGGTCTCGGCGTTCCGCTATACGTTGAGCCGCCGCCGATCTACTACGAACCGCCGCCGCGCTATTACAGCCCCGCGCCGCCGCTGTATTACGGCCCGCGCGTGATCTATCAAGAGCGCCGTTGGGACCGCCGCCATCGGCGCTGGGAACATAGCCGTGGCGACCGCGATGAAGGGCATAACCGGGACCCAGGCCGCGGCGAACACCATGACCGCCATTAAGCGCAAATCTGCATCGCCAGACACGCGCGGCACCATGTCCCATCTAGCCCTTATTTATTTGGAGTTTGACCATGAATAAAATAAACACCCCGCGACGCCTAGGCCCGTACCGTCTCATCGCCCTAGCCACGCTCGCCGCCTTTACTCATCCTATTGGCGCGACAGAACTTGTCTTGGCCGGCGAACCGGCAACGACCAAACCGCTCGCCGCCGGCGCGAATCAACAACCGGCGCCTGCCACACTGCCCTCGACGACCAGCCCAGCCGGCGACTCTGCCGACGCTCGCTTTGATCATCTGCACGATAAGTCCGGTACGACGCCAGGACAGCCCGCGACGCCTATCGGGGACTCACCTGATGCCCGCTTTGATCACCTACACGATAAGTCCACCGCGGCAGCTGGGCAATCTGCAAGGCCAGCAGAGAAAAATATGGGTCACCCAGCGATGATGCACGACGCCGCTGACGCGGAAGCAAGAATCACGGCGCTGCACGATAAGCTGGCGATTACACCGGGCCAGGAAGAGATGTGGCGCAAGGTCGCCACGATCATGCGCGACAACGCCGTCACCGTAACCCAGCTCGCCATGAAGCGCTCTGAGAGCGCCAAGACGATGACCGCCGTCGACAATTTGGACTCTTATGCCGAAATTTCCGGCGCTCACGAAACCGGAACGCGGAATTTATTGCCGGCTTTTAAAGCACTGTACGACAGCATGCCAGACGCCCAAAAGCGCGCTGCTGATGCGGTCTTCCGCGATCACGGCCGCGGCGGCCAACACATGCGGCATCGGGCTGGCTCGTAATGCTGCCCGGCTTTCCCATTTTGACCGCCGCGATGGACGGCGGCTGGATTCCTGATCACGACACACAGCAAGGACCCATCATGCAAACTGAAACTAACACCACGCTACCCTCGGCCGGACTCGATGGCAAAGGCTCATCGAAGCTCTCGCAAGAATTCCACAATATTCTTACCGATATTGAAGACATGGTTAAAGCCACGACCTCAATGACCGGCGAAGATCTCTCGCGTGCCAAGGCGGAAATCAGCCAACGCGTTGCTGCGGTCAAGCACGTAGTCGATGAAATTGGCGAAGACCTTGGCCACCGCGCTCGGCGCTCCGTTGAGCGCACCAATCACTATGTCCATGAACAACCGTGGCAGGCGATCGGCGCCGGCGCGGCGCTCGGCTTCCTGCTGGGCTTCGTACTCGCCCGTCGAGCCTAAGCCGGATGCCGACACCGACTGCGGCAGGCCGAGTTGAGCAACCGCTGGCGTTGCTACGGCTGCTGCAGTCGGCCGGCGGCGCGCTCTCTACTCAGGCCTTGCTGCAGGCGCAACTGGCGCGTATCGAATGGCAAGAGGCGCGGCAATACCTCCTTCGGATGCTGGTGGCCGCAGTCGTCGGCTTCGCCTGTTTATTATGCGCCCTGCTGCTGATCGCGGCCGCGACGCTCCTAGCAACTTGGGAAACGCCGTACCGGATCCATATGGTCGTCGGGCTCATCGTCTTATCCATCATCGGTACCGCATTCGGCTACTGGCGCTTCCAGATTAATGCCGATCTCGCAAATCGCAGCTTCGCTGCCTCTGCCGAAGAATTAGCGGCCGACGCGAGCATATTGAAAGCGCACTTATGACCACGCCGCAAACATCAACTTTGGCTGCGCAACGACTCGCGCTTCGTGCCCAGCTTGGCGTCCAACGTGCGCAGATTGTACAGACCCTGATGCAACCCGCCGCCAGCAGCGGCCGCTACCCGCGTAGCGCGACGATACGGCTATTAATGCGCCAGCCGGCGCTGGTGACGAAAGCGGTTACCGTGCTCGCCGGCCCACACGCGGGCGCTGCCGTGCGTATGCTACTCGTGGCAGTTGACATGCTTAGCTTGGCGGCCCAGGCAGACCGTAGCAACCGTTAACCCGCACAGCGGCGGTACGTGCAATAAAAATGAGCGAATTGAGCGTATACGGCTCTTCTACAAAACAATTTCTCAAGCGTCTTTCTTGCGATCGTGCGTTGAGAAAGGGCGGGCTGAATTATGCGGATTCTGACCCGCCAAGGGCTTTATACTATTTCGACTTGTGAATTAAATCGTTCTTAACGCGAACCACGCCTTCGACATTTGATGCAACCTGCGCCGCCTTATCGATCTGCCATTGCGAATCGACAAAACCAGAGAGCTGCACCACGCCATTAAATGTTTCAACTCGAATATCAAATGAGTTCACTTCTTTTTCAACGAGCAGCGCCGATTTTACTTTTGTTGTAATGCCGACATCTGATAACACGGCGCCGCCCGTCTGTTCGTGGCCATTATGTGCGCAGCCGGAAGCGACAACAGCGCTACTGGCCAACAGCGCAGCCGTTAATAGTGTTTTTAGCTTCATGTCAGCATCCTAAGATAATTCAATGCGAATTCGCATTGTGTAGCGTAGCCCGTGGCGAAGACCGGTTCTGTTCGGCACCGTACCCAAATGCTGTAAATTGGAAACACGCTCGCCATTGATCTAATTCTAAGAACGCGCGGCATTAACGTTGTCTACACTGAGACGGCTGCTGATGTCCGTTGATCAGTCCGATTTCTAGAAATTTCATCACTGAAGCGTTTATCGCGTAGCGCTGCGGGACAAGCGCCCAACGTTGAGCAGGCGGATACGTGGGAGACGGCAGCGCCAGCGCCTTACGGCAAAGAGCCGCGCGGTTCGACCCGATGCTGCCTTATTGATCCGGCCATTAAGCACTTGAATAAAGATAGTGCAATGCCAAACCGGATGCCGCACTTCCGAGAAAGCGAGAAATGGCCGGATCAATAACAAAGCAATTTGATTTTATTATTAATTCGGCCACTCACGCCGTCTCGAAAAAATGCGATCTCAAATTGCCGCGTAGCACCTCGTTCAACTATTTTGTGGCCGAATCAATAAATAACAGGCAGCATCGGCATCACGCTTAAGCTTTAGGCTTATGTTTTGCGAAGAACTTTTTGATCTGCGCGTCGGCTTCGTCGCGCGTCACCGCATAACGTTCCTGGATCAAGCCTGCGAGCTTCTGTTCGTGGCCTTCGGATTTCAGCAATTCATCTTCGGTCAACTTGCCCCATGCAATCTTGGCGTCGCCGACATGCTGTTTCCACTTTCCTTTAATTTCGTCAACGCTAGGCAGGCTCATATGCACTGCCCCGGCAGTTGAATTGGTGATGCGGCATCACCTTTCCGATTTTCTAGTGCGTTTCCCAACGCGCTTTCGGTGGCTTCTAACATACGCTTGCGTGCAAATAGCGGGGCGCCAATCCGAATTCGTGTATTGGGGACGCGGCCGAGGATCTTTATCGCTTGCGCAGTATCCTGCTTGTTTCGAGTGATCATAGTGACCTCTAAATCCTGCTTATCGCGAAATTGCGAAGACCTGGATCGATGTTGCGCAGTTACAATAGCCTTGCCTTCACCGTACTTCGGTGCGGTATCGCGCATACGTGGGTATTTTCCTCTTGGCGGCTTCCAGATCGCCATCCACTCGAGATGAAGTCGTGATTTCACCGCGCTCTACCACTCAGGCGCGCAGGGGCCAGCGTGCTACTCGTAGCAACTAGCGACCTGTAACAGTTAATTAGATAGTGTTATCACCCCTATGGAGGGTGAGATGAAACTGACGAAGAGCGAAGTAGCGGAGCTGCAGCGGCAGGTGAGCGCGCGGGGTGGGCGCGTCGATAGCGCGCGTCGGGCGCGCTTGGTTCTGCTTCTGGCTGAAGGCGACACATGTGCGGAGATTCGCAGCAAGTTGGACTGCGGCGACAGCTTCATTAGCCGGTGGCGTCGGCGCTTTGAAAGCGAGCGTCTGGCCGGGTTGTTTGCTCGGCACAAGGGACGTAGCCGATACAAGCTGACCGAACCGCTGGAAGCCCGTGTTCTCGCTTGGACGACCAAGCACAAACCTGCCGACGGCTCGACGCAATGGTCGTCGCGCAAGCTCGCCCAGGCGTTGGGTGGCGGCATTTCCCATATGACGGTTTCCCGAATCTGGGCCAAACATGGTCTGAAGCCGCACCGCCTTGAGGGATACATGGCCGCCAACGATCCGAATTTTGAGGCGAAGGCCGCCGACATCATCGGCCTGTACCTGAAACCGCCACAGCATGCGGTGGTCTTCTGCGTAGACGAGAAAACAGCGATCCAGGCGCTCGACAGAAGCAGCGTTCCTGGTGGCCGAGCGCAAACTCGGCGGCACCGCCCGCCGCGAAAAGCGCTTCACCCGCATCGGCGAAATTCCGTTCGCGTCGGCCCGCAAGATGATGTCCACGATCGAAGCCGATCACGACCACGACGACAACCCGGTCGTGATCACGGAAGGCGCACCGGGCGTGCCGCTGGCGCGATGCACGCAAGTGCGTGTCGGCAGCGCCACCGTTGCGCTCGACAGCGCCATGCGTAAACGCATCCTGGCCAACGTCGCCACCTTGGCCGACACGCGCGCCAGCCCCCCGGAGCACGAGCCCTGACGTGAAGGCGGCGCTGGGCGCGGCAACAAACGGGGCAAGGTGCACGCGCGGGAATATCCTCGCTCGACGCAGCAACTGCCAACCAGCGCCTGACAATAAGGCTCAAGCTGGGTCACTATTGCGCTTCTTGAATAGGGGCATGGAATGGCGCGTCAGAAGAAGGCCGGCGGCGAGCGCAATGGCAGTGCGGCAAATCTGGGATTCGAGGCCAAGCTCTGGCTCACCGCCGACAAGCTCCGCAACAACATGGACGCGGCGGAATACAAGCACGTTGTCCTCGGCCTGATCTTCCTCAAGTACATCTCCGACACCTTCGAGGCGCTCCACACCAAGCTCGCCGCCGGTGCGGGTGATTGCGCTGGCGCGAATCCCGAAGACCCGGACGAATACAAGGCCGAAAACGTGTTCTGGGTGCCCAAGGAAGCCCGCTGGTCCCGCCTCCAGGCCAGCGCCAAGCAGCCCACCATCGGCAAACTCGTGGACGACGCCATGGTCGCCATCGAGCGCGACAACCCGCGCCTCAAGGGGGTGCTGCCCAAGGACTACGCCCGCCCCGGCCTCGATAAACAGCGCCTCGGCGAACTGATCGACGTCATCGCCACCATCGAACTCACCGCCGCTTCGGAAGGAGAAAAAAACGCACCGCTCCGTCGATCTACTCGGCCGCGTTTACGAGTATTTTCTCACCCGCTTCGCCAGCGCCGAGGGCAAGAACGGCGGCCAGTTCTACACCCCGTCCTGCGTCGTGCGCTGCCTCGTCGAAATGCTCGCCCCCTACAAAGGCCGCATCTACGACCCCGCCTGCGGCTCCGGCGGCATGTTCGTGCAGTCAGAAAAATTCGTTGAATCGCACGGTGGAAAAATCGGCGATATCAGCATCTACGGCCAGGAAAGCAACGCCACCACCCGCCGTCTTGCGGTCATGAACCTCGCCCTGCGCGGCATCGAAGCGGATTTCGGCCCCGAGCACGCCGACACTTTCCGCCGCGACCTCCATCCCGACCTCCGCGCCGACTACGTGCTCGCCAACCCGCCCTTCAACGACTCCGACTGGTTCCGCAAGGACGACGACGTGCGCTGGCAATACGGCGTGCCGCCCAAGGGCAACGCCAACTTCGCCTGGGTGCAGCACTTCATCCACCACCTTGCACCGCAGGGCATGGCCGGCTTTGTTCTGGCCAACGGCAGCATGAGTTCAAATCAATCCGGCGAAGGCGACATTCGCCGCGCCCTCATCGAAGCCGACCTCGTGGACTGCATGGTCGCCCTCCCCGGCCAGCTCTTCTACAGCACGCAGATACCCGTCTGCCTCTGGTTCCTCGCAAAAAACAAAAAGGCCGACGCCAAACGCAGCTTCCGCGACCGCCGCAAGCAAACCCTCTTCATCGACGCCCGCAAACTCGGCACCCTCATCGACCGCGTCCACCGCGTCCACCGCGTCCACCGCGTCCACCGCGTCCACCGCGTCCACCGCGAGCTGACCGACGCCGACCTGGAGAAAATCACCAGCACCTACCACGCATGGCGCGGTGACTCTTCCACCAAGAACAAAGAACCCGGAACCAATAACCCCACAGCGGCCTATGCCGATGTGGCAGGCTTCTGCAAATCCGCCACCACCGCCGAAATCGCCGCGCACGGCTTTGTGCTCACCCCCGGCCGCTACGTCGGCGCCGAAGAAGTTGAAGACGACGGCGACCCCTTCGAGGAAAAGATGCCGCGCCTCGTTGCCGAACTGCACGCCCAGTTCGCCGAGTCTTTGAGGCTGGAGCAGGCCATCAAAGCAAACCTGAGGGGGCTGGGTTATGGCGGGTGAAACGCTAACCGAATGCACGGTCGGTGACGTTGCGGCTCCGAGCCGAAATGCGCTCGTCGGTGGGCCGTTCGGTTCCGACTTGGTTTCCCGCGATTACGTTCCGACCGGAGTTCCGGTTATTCGAGGCGCGAACATGGGCCACGGCAGATGGGTCGATGGCGAGTTCGTCTATGTGACGCCACAGAAAGCCGATTCGCTTTCATCCAACTGCGCAAAGCCCGGTGACCTCGTTTTCACGCAGCGGGGAACGCTTGGTCAGGTCGCGCTCGTTCCGAAGAAGGGCGCAGACCGCTACCTGATTTCGCAGAGTCAGATGAAGGTCACGCTCGACCCCACAAAAGCCGACGCACTTTTTCTCTACTACGTTTTCATCAGCGCCGAACAGCAGGCTTACATTGCCCAGAACGCGATTACGACAGGCGTGCCGCATACGAATCTCGGCATCCTGCGCAACACGCCGCTCACGCTCCCACCCCTCGCCGAGCAAAAAGCCATCGCGGCGGTGCTGGGGGCGCTGGACGACAAGATCGAGTTGAACCGGCGGATGAACGCGACGCTGGAGGCGATGGCGCGGGCGCTGTTCCAGAGCTGGTTCGTGGATTTCGACCCCGTCCGCGCCAAACTCGACGGACGCCCCCCCGCCGCCCTCGACCCAGCCACAGCCGCCCTCTTCCCCGCCACCTTCCAAGACTCCCCCCTCGGCCCCATCCCGCATGGGTGGCGCACAGCGCACCTTGAGGAAATCGCCAGTGTCGGTAGCGGAAAGCGGCCCGAGGGCCGCCTTGATCTTCTGTGTCCCGAGTGCAACATCCCGCTTTACGGCGGCGGTGGGCGCATGGGGTATGTGCCTTCTGCGCTCTACGAGAAACCCATTTTGTTTACCGGGCGGGTTGGGACTTTGGGCCTCATCTTCCGAACAGCGGAACCTTCGTGGCCATCTGACAACACGCTCATTGTCGAACCGCAGACCGGATTCTTCGACTTTACCTATTTCGTTCTGCAGGGATTTGACCTCATCACTCTGAACCGTGGTTCAACGCAGCCTTTGCTAACGCAGACGGACCTCAAGCGGCAGTCGTTCGTGCTCCCAACTAAAGACGTTGTCAAAGCGTTCGCCGATTTCTCCGAGCCAATCTTCCGGCAGATAGTTTCCAACGAGAGAGAATCGCGCACTCTCGCCACCCTGCGCGACACGCTGCTGCCGAAGCTGCTGAGCGGGGAGTTGAGCGTGGCGGAGTGTCAGCAGGAGGATTGAGCATGAATCGCACCGCCGCCAAAGTGGCGAAGATTGTCGGCGTGGATGTGTCACAAGTGAAACGGTGGACTTTCGATTTCAAGGACTACCTGTCCGCCGCCGCCAATCCGGCCAAGGGCAAGGTGCGGATGTTCAACGATGTCGATCTGTTGGTGCTGATGTATGTCTGGTACTACTGGGAGAAAGAACCGGATGTCGAGTGCATCAAGGTCGGGCTAAATCAGGGGGAACACTGCGAGGACGCTTTTGTGGAGCACCTCTACTTGCACACCCCATTGATTCAGGAGCCGCCTGATGACCTCGATGAAACCTGGCGTCACGGCATCCTGCTCGCGGGGGTCGGGCGGTATGAATATCTCGAACTGGCTCGGAGCTACCGGCACGTCGCTGAAACCATGCTTCGGACGGCGCTTGAAAAGGACGAGGTGATGGATGGGCGTATCCGGTGCTTTTTGCCTACCGGCACACACTGGAGCTGTATCTGAAGCTGATTGGCGAGATTGACGAAGTCACTCACTCGCTGGCTCGTTGCGTGCAACTCGTGGAGCAACGGAGGAAAGTGGCGCTGCCACCGCCGATCCGGGAGTGGATTCTCCAGCTCGAGCAGATTGATCCAGCGGGCACTACGTTCCGCTATGCGGACGAGGACGGAGGTTCCAACAAGTATTTCGAACAATGGTTTGACTTTCGCCACTTCCAGTTCGCGATGAAGCGCGTCTTCGACGCGCTCGACATGGCAATCCTCCGTGTCGGAGCGAAGGGCAAGCCCGCGAAAAAGAAGAAGTGAACGCCAACCTCCACCAATCCCAGGCGACACCCTGCTTCCGAAGCTGCTGACCGGGGAGCGCTACGCCACAGAACTCATATGCTTAAATTCGAAGAAATGAAGGATGCAGGGGACGACGCGGAGGAAGACCTCTTTGAAGCCCGCAAGGCTGACCTTGCACTGGTTGATTCTTTTGCAGCGTTGCCGGAAGGCGTCACGGTGAGAGTGTTCGATGACTACTTTCCGGAGTCCGCAATATGGCGTGAAGGTGACCGGCTAGTCGCAGAAATCACTGGGCACATCTACACGAAATATTGGGAGCACAAATGGCATGGCCGTGTCTTCGCAGGTGCGATGCTCCGAGCCATCAAACGGTTCATTGCCGAAGGGCACCCCTTCACCGAGGGTTGCATGGAGAATGATGATGATCCACACATATTCGTCCGATGGCAGCTTCGCCTCTCTGTGATGACGAGCGGCAATGATTTAGTGGAGACAATCGACGCTGCTTACACATCAGTCGGCTCTCGGGCGGACTTGATTCTGGAGAACTCTGAAACTGTCTTGGTGCTCGGCAAAGACACCGACGAGGCACTTGACCGGCTCAGGTTGATAGCCTCACGGCTTGAAGCTCTCGGGTATTACGCAGTCATCATCAAAGACCAGCCGGACAAGCTTGGAGAGTCCGTTCTTCAGAAAGTGATGCGCCACGCGCTTTCCTCGAAGTTCGTAGTCGTCGAGAACACGGACCCATCCGGACACCTCTACGAGATACCGCATGTCGGAAAGGCAGCAGAATGTGTGATTGCGTTTCTCCAAGAGGAAGGAAGAGGAGCAACGTGGATGTTTGAGGATGCTTTTGCCCGGAACAAGCACTGGCAGAAGTTCGTTTATCCGGCCGGGGCAATCGAGAAGTCCGTCGAAGAGTCTGCGGCTTGGGCGGAGGATTTCGTGAAGCAGTTCGGTGCCTTCCAGCAGCGAGTGCTGCCTTGGATGAAACCAATTAAAGCGCCATGAGTGATGCCCCTAGTGAAGCACTCGTCGAAGGCGTCTCCCTTTGGTGCAGGGAACTGGGCTTTTGTGCCACTCGCGCCGCAGCGACAAATGGAGCACTGGTTCGATTTTATGCACTTCAAGTTCGCCAAGAAGCGCGTGTTCGACTTGATCGACATGGCGATCCTGGATGCGAGAACGTCCAAGCCACATGAGCCATGAAGGGGCACAAACATTCAGGTCTGCGTGCGCGGAGAGCTTAGCGTGTAGTTAAGTTTCTGATGCGTCGGTGTCCTGCGCTGATAGTTTCAACACCTTCTGGCCATCGTTAAACCAAGCTTCATCGAAGCCGTCCGACAGCAGAATGGCGCGGCACTGACAGGAGCCCGCGGATCTCGCGCGCTCGACATACTTGCTCAGAGTATTTCGGTCTTCGGTCAATATGAAAGGAATACCTTCTGAGGCCGCCTGGGCGATGAGTTGCAGGTCGGTTCTGACTACCGCCCGGTTGTCGCCGGCATCCCGCGTTGGCATCAGCCCGGCGCAAAGCTCGCCGCTCTTGATAGCGTGGCGGATATTGAAGGGCTCAATGCGGAAGGTGCGTAGCGGCAAGTCAGTCACGGCTTGCTTGGTCGCGAATTCAGCAAGGGCAAGCGTGGACACATGCAACGGCGCTCCCTCTTGCAAAGCATGCTCGTAATATTGCCGCGCTATAGCGTGCCCGGGGCGTGAATCATCAGCGAGCGTGATGAGAAAGCTGGTGTCAAGCAAAAAAGCCGCAGTCATGCGGCCCCTCGTTGTTCCTCAACCCATTGGCTTGCGTCCGGCACATCAGCCCAGGCCTTGCGGCCCTTGGCGACCATTGCTTCAAATGATTGCGCATCGAAGGCAGGTGTATAGCTAACGAATTCAATTAGGTGTACATGGCGCAATTTGCCGGTGGCGACGTCTTCTTCTGCCCGAACGCGCAGCAAGGCCGTCCGATAAACCAGATTTTTTTTCTCGTGCAGCACCTGATCCTGGCTGGTGTTGACCTTGAGCATGGTGCCGTCGGCCAGCTGCAGATGCAGGTTCGGTTTCTTGCCGCCCAAGTCCACCACCTGTCCGTGGATGTATTTCTCCACGGTCGCCCACATCGCGTTGTCGTGGCGCTCGAAATGACTGCCCGCATGGATGTTCACCGGCTTGGCGGAGTCCGCGTGGACGGCGTAGCGGCGGGTCTTTACCCGCTGCGCGGTTTTCTGCCACTCCTCGATCACTGCGGCGCGCTTGACGTCCATATCGTCAACGTTTCCGCTGCGCAGCAGAGCTAAATCTGACGCCAGCCCGGACACCAATGCCATCGCGGGTAAAACGAGCTTGTATGAGCCTGGCTCGATACTCACGCGCAGGGTGTCAAGGTCGATGTCGGGATGAGCACCCTTGAGGAAGCGGGCGACCTGGTCATGAAACTGATTGAGCAGGCCGACCGGCATGGACGAGGGGCTGACGGGCTGGCCGTCAACCACATCATCCAAGACCAATTCGAGTCGCTGCTGCGTCATGTCCAGACTCCGTATTCAAGCTCGACATACTGCCCGTGGGCTGCTCGATAGTCGAGATTTTCCGGTGTCGGTTCACTTGGAGTTCAAGCAGCGGACGGATGCGCGGTCAGACATGCGAGCGGCGGTGGAGTATGCCGTTTGCCTTGCCAATGCGGACGGTGCGAACACCCTTATATATTCGCGGTCGCGCCGCACGCGAGATCACCGACGCTCTGGAAGATACCGGGGTCAGCGTAGTGCCCTATCGGGAACGGCAGCAGGTCATCGAGTTCGCGCGGGCCTGAAAGCTCGGGAGTTGCGGGTCCCGTTACGGGGCGATAACCGGGTGCGTGTTCTTCCGCTTTTTGACTCGCTCAGTACCTTGAGTAAAACTACTCACGACACTGAGTAAATCGTAAATGCCCTACCAACGTCCCCAGGCTGCCGTGCTCCGCGCCCGATTGCGCGAGCCGCGCCGCTTCATCCAGGTGGTGGCGGGCCCTCGCCAGGTGGGCAAGTCCACGCTGGTGCAGTCGGTGGCGGAAGCATCGGGCGGGCCTTTTCGCTACGCCAGTGCGGATGAGCCGAGCCTGCGCGGCGCGGACTGGATCGCACAGCAGTGGGAAGCTGCACAGCTGAGCGCGGCGGAGGCTGGAGAGGCCGGCGCGCTGCTGGTGCTGGACGAGGTGCAGAAAATCTCCGGCTGGTCGGAAACCGTCAAGCGCCTTTGGGATGAGGACACACGAGGCAAGCGGCCGCTGCGCGTGGTGGTGCTGGGTTCCGCGCCCTTATTGATCGCCCGTGGCCTGACCGAGAGTCTGGCCGGGCGCTTCGAGATGCTGCATCTACCGCACTGGTCGTATGCCGAGATGCGCGAGGCCTTCGGCTGGTCGCTGGATCAATACCTGTTCCACGGCGGCTATCCGGGGGCGGCGCCGCTGGTGGATGACCCGAAGCGCTGGGCGCGCTATGTGGCGGACAGTCTGATTGAGACTTCTATCTCGCGCGACGTGCTGTTGCTGTCGCGGGTGGACAAGCCGGCCCTGCTGCGGCGCCTGTTCGAGCTGGCTTGCCGCTACTCGGGGCAGGTGCTGTCGTACACCAAGATGCTCGGGCAGTTGCAGGATGCGGGCAACGCCACCACGCTGGCTCATTACCTCGACCTGCTGGGGGGCGCGGGCATGGTGACGGGCTTGCAGAAATACGCTGGCGACGCTGCGCGCCAGCGCGGTTCCAGCCCCAAATTGCAGGTGCTGAACACGGCGCTGATGGCGGTGATGTCCGACATGAGCCCGGCGGAAGCGCGGGCGGACCGGGAGTTCTGGGGGCGGCTGGTGGAGTCGGCGGTGGGCGCGCACTTGGCCAACGCGGCGACAGCGGGCGATTGCAGCCTGTACTACTGGCGCGAGCGCAACAGCGAGGTGGATTTCGTGGTGAAGGCCGGACGCCGCCTGCTCGCGATCGAGGTTAAGAGTGGCCGCGCGCCGGTGGCGCATTCAGGGCTGGCGGCCTTCGCTGATGCATTCAAACCACAGCGCAGCCTGCTGGTCGGCGGGGACGGCATACCGGTTGAAGAATTCCTGGCGCAGCCCATCGCCCACTGGATCGAGGCATGACCGGCATCAACGAATCCATCGTCGAAGACGCCGCCCTCGAATGGTTCGGAGCGCTGGGCTATGCGGTCGCGCACGGGCCGCATCTGGCACCCGGTGAACCGACGGCGGAGCGAGATTCGTTTGGCGATGTGGTGCTGGTGGGGCGCTTGCGCGAGGCCATCCGGCGGCTGAACCCGGCCATTTCCGAAGACGCGCGGGAGGATGCCTTGCGCAAGGTGCTGCGGGTGGGAACGCCTTCGCTGACGCAGACGAACCGCGCCTTTCACCGGATGCTGCGCGATGGCGTGCCGGTGGAATATCCGCGGCCTGACGGCAGCATCGCGGGCGATCATGTTCGGCTGGTGGATTTCGGCAATGTCGGCGCGAACGACTGGTTGGCGGTGAGCCAGTTCACGATAATCGAGGGGCCGCACAACCGGCGGGCGGACATCGTGGTCTTCGTCAATGGCCTGCCGCTGGCGCTGATCGAGCTGAAGAACGCGGCGGATGAGAACGCGACGATCTGGAGTGCCTACACGCAGCTTCAGACCTACAAGGCGGAGATTCCTAGCCTTCTCGCCTACAACGCGGCGCTGGTCGTGAGCGACGGCGTGCAGGCGCGGATTGGCTCGCTGACGGCCAGTCAGGAGTGGTTCAAGATTTGGCGCACGATCGACGGCGAAGGCGATGCACCGAAGACGGCGCTGGAGCTGGAGGTGCTGGTGCGTGGGGTGTTCGAGCCACGGCGCTTGCTCGACCTGTTGCTGCATTTCATCGTCTTCGAGGAAGACCCGGACTCAGGCGCGCTGCACAAGATCATCGCCGGCTATCACCAGTTTCATGCGGTCAATGCAGCGGTGGAAGAAACCGTGCGCGCCAGCGGCATCACCGAACCGCTTGGCATCCGGGAATCCGCTTTGGGCAGCTATTGGGCGGGCCGCATGCACGGCGGTAAGCCGGGCGACCGCCGCGCGGGGGTGGTCTGGCATACGCAGGGCAGCGGCAAGAGCTTTTCGATGCTCTTTTACGCCGCGCGCGTGGTGCGGCATCCAGCGATGCAGAACCCAACGCTGGTGGTGCTGACCGACCGCAACGATCTCGACGATCAGCTTTTCGGCCAATTCCAACGCTGTGCGGACACCCTCGGCCAGACGCCCGTGCAGGCCAGCGGGCGCGAGCACTTGCGCGAGCTGCTGAACCGGGCGAGCGGCGGCGTGGTGTTCACCACCATCCATAAGTTCGCTGCGGAGCGAGGCGAGGCAATGCCGGAGCTGAGCACCCGGCAGAATATCGTCGTGATCGCCGACGAAGCGCACCGTAGCCAGTATGGGTTCGGTGGCAAGGTGAATGAAAAGACCGGCGAGATGTCCTACGGCTTCGCCAGCAACCTGCGCGATGCTTTGCCGAATGCGTCGTTCATCGGCTTCACCGGCACACCGATCGAAAAGACCGACGCGAACACGCGGGCGGTGTTTGGCGACTACATCAGCATTTACGACATTCAGCGCGCCGTTGCCGACAAAGCCACGGTGCCGATTTATTACGAGAGTCGCATCGCCAAGCTTGGTCTGAACGCCAGTGAGCTGCCGAAGATCGACGCGGAATTTGAGGAGATCACCGAAGGCGAGGAGCTGACAAAAAAAGAAAAGCTCAAGACCAAGTGGGCCGCGCTAGAGGCGCTGGTTGGCGACCCGAAGCGTATTGCGCTCATCGCCGCTGACTTGGTGACGCATTTCGATAAACGCGTGGAAGCGATGAACGGTAAGGCGATGATCGTCTGCATGAGCCGCCGGATCTGCGTGGACCTCTACAACGCGCTGATCAAAATCCGCCCCGAGTGGGCCAGCGCCAAGAACGACGATGCCGAAGCTGAGAAGGACAAAGCCTGTGTGGTTAAGGTCGTGATGACTGGCAGCGCCGACGACGGCCCGTCCTTCCAACCCCACATCCGCAGCAAAGACAAACGCCGCAAGCTGGCGAATCGATTCAAGGACAGCGCAGACCCCTTCCGCATTGTGATCGTGCGCGACATGTGGCTGACCGGCTTCGATGCACCCTGCCTGCACACGATGTATGCCGACAAGCCGATGCAAGGCCATGGCCTCATGCAGGCCATCGCACGGGTGAATCGGGTCTTCCGCGACAAGCCCGGTGGGCTGGTGGTGGATTACCTAGGCCTCGCCGATCAGCTCCGGCGTGCACTCGCCAATTACACCGAAAGCGGCGGCAAGGGGGACCCGACCTTCGACACTGCACAAGCCATCGCCGTGATGCTGGAAAAGCACGGCATTGCCTGCGACATGATGCACGGCTTCAACTGGGATCAATGGACCACCGGCACGCCCACTGAACGCCTCGCACTAATCCCGGCCGGACAGGAACACATCCTTGAGCAGGAGGACGGCAAGAAGCGCTGGTTGCAGGTGGTGATGGCGCTGTCGCAGGCATTTGCACTGTGCGCCGCCAGCGATGCCGCTACGGAAATTCGCGATGACGTGAGCTTCTTCCAGACCCTGCAAGCGGTGCTGAACAAGCAGATCACCAACCACCGCAAGACGCCCGAGCAGATTGACGCCGCCATCCGCCAACTCGTCAGCAAGGCCATCACCACCGAAGGCCAGGTGATCGACGTCTTCACCGCTGCTGGCTTGCCCAAGCCGGACATTGGAATTTTGGATGAGCGCTTCCTCGCCGAAGTGCGCGGCCTGAAATTCAAGAACGTCGCGGCCGAGCTATTGGAGAAGCTACTGAAGGACGAGCTCAAGGTCCGCGCGAAGCGCAACCTCGTTCAAAGCCAAGTCTTCAGCGAAAAGCTCAAGAAGACGCTCAATGCCTACCACAACCGCGCCATCGCAACACAGGTCGTGATCGAGGAACTTATCAAGCTGGCCAAGGAAATGGACGCGGCAAGCAAGCGCGGCGACGACTTGGGGCTGACCGATGACGAAATTGCTTTCTACGACGCACTCGCCGCCAATGAAAGTGCGGTAAAGGCAATGGGCGATGACAAGCTCAAGCTCATTGCCGCCGAACTCGTCACTCAGGTGCGCAAGAGCGCGACAATTGACTGGACGCTCCGCGAAAGTGCTCGCGCCAAGATTCGCGTGATGGTTAAACGCATTCTAAACAAGTACGGCTATCCGCCTGACTTGCAGGATGAAGCGGTAAAGACCGTTCTCGAGCAGGCCAACTTGCTGTGTGCGGATTGGGCCGCGTAGCGCACTTATTTGCAGGCAGAGAAAAAGCAAACGCCAATCGCAAGCGCATCGCCGGGATATGCGGCCTCCGCTGGGCTTCAGGCAGGGCTAAAACTGCCCGGAACTCTCGTATAACATTGGCGCAAAAAATACCACGTTTAGAGTATTCCATTACGATCAAATAGAGACTACACCCGCTCAAATCGCTACAGCTCAACTACAATGCCCCGCTTTCATATTGCCGACATACTGCTTCTGGCGCTTCGTTTTCAGACCCCGCACTGAACGGCCGCTGCCAAGCAGCCGGCCCATTCGGGTTAAGCAGCTCACGACTTTAATTACCAATTCACGACTTTAATCGGTAGGAACAGGATTTACCGGTTCCTTTGCGGGACGACAAACAGCCCCGATCAAAAGTCAATCACTCCACTGTCACCGACTTCGCCAAATTTCGTGGCTGGTCAACGTCGGTGCCGCGCAACACGGCGACGTGATAAGCGAGCAGTTGTAGCGGCACGGTGTAGACGATTGGCGCTTGGAAGGCTTCGATGTGTTCGGGCATGACGATGACATCAATCCCTTCGCTTGGCTTGAAGCCGGCGTCGTGATCGGCGAATACGAACAGCTGGCCGCCGCGGGCGCGCACTTCTTGTAGATTCGATTTGAGCTTTTCCAGCAGCGCGTTATTCGGCGCCACGGCAATAACCGGCATATCAGCGTCAACCAACGCCAGCGGGCCGTGTTTGAGTTCGCCAGCGGGATAAGCTTCGGCGTGAATATAGGAAATCTCTTTGAGCTTTAAGGCGCCTTCAAGCGCGACGGGATAGGTTGGCCCGCGGCCGAGAAACAGGGCGTGGTTCTTGGTTGCGAAGCGCTGCGCCCAGGCTTGGATTTGGCTATCGAGCTGCAGGGTTTTTTCGATCAGCTCCGGTACGTGCAGCAGCTGCCGGGCATACATCGCCAGCGTCGCTGGCGGGATCAGCGCCCGCGCTTGGGCGATGGCAAAGCCGAACAGGCCGAGCGCGGCGAGCTGCGTGGTGAACGCTTTGGTGCTGGCCACGCCAACTTCGGGGCCGGCGCGGGTCATCAGCACCAGATCCGCCTCGCGCACCAGCGACGATTCCGGCACGTTGCAGATCACGGCGGTGGCGAGATAGCCGAGCTTCTTCGCTTCGCGCATCGCCGCCAGCGTGTCGGCGGTTTCGCCGGACTGCGAAATCGCCAGGAATAAGGTGCCCGGCACCACCACTGGGCTGCGGTAGCGATATTCGCTGGCCACTTCCACGGTGCACGGCAAGCGCCCGCCCTGCTCGAAGTAATACCGCGCGACGAGGCCGGCGTGATAGCTGGTGCCGCAGGCGACGATATGCACGCCGGTGATTTTCGGCAGAATCGCCGCCGCCTTCGGGCCGAGCGCGGCTTCCAGCATGTGGCCGTGCACGAGGCGCTCCGACAACGTATCGCCAATCGCCCGCGGCTGTTCGTAAATCTCTTTCAGCATGTAGTGCGCGTAGGGCCCGCGCTCAACCGCGTCGGCGGATTGGGTAGAGGCGTGCACCGCGCGCTCAACCGGGCGGCCTTCGGCGTCGAAGATGCTGATGCCATCGCGGCGGATTTCGGCGAGGTCCCCTTCTTCGAGGAACTGGAAGCGGCGCGTGACCGGCAGCAACGCTTGCACGTCCGATGCGACATAGTTTTCGCCGTCGCCGAGGCCCACCACCAACGGGCTGGCGATACGGGCGACGACGAGGCGATCCGGCGCCTGGGCATCGAGCACAACAATGGCGTAAGCACCTTCGAAGCGGCGCACGGCGGCGCGCACGGCATCGACCAGCGTGGCGCAGGTCTTCAGCAAGTCGTACACGAGGTGAGCGATGATTTCAGTATCGGTTTCCGATTCGAAGACATAACCCTTGGCGCTCAGCTCCAGGCGGATCGCCTCGTAGTTTTCGATGATGCCGTTGTGGATCACCGCAACCCGGCCGCCGGACACATGCGGATGGGCGTTGGCTTCGGTTACGCCGCCGTGCGTAGCCCAACGCGAATGGGCGATGCCGAGCGTGCCGACGCAGGGCGCGAGCGCCAAACGGGCTTCGAGCATCTCCACCTTGCCAACCGCGCGCTGCACTTGCAGCCGACCATCGGCGCCGAGCACCGCGACGCCGGTGGAGTCATAGCCGCGATAGCGCAGCCGCTGCAGACCTTCGATCAGGAGGGGAGTTACGTTACGCGAGGCGACGACGCCGACGATGCCGCACATGGGAGCAAGAGGAGTTGGGGAGATAGGTGATTTTACGCCGTTTGCGGCACACCCAACGCGGCGCACCATCGGTATGGCGGCCGTCGAAGTTTCCGCGCACGCCGGCGCAAACCTCCGCCCTGAATAGGGAACCGCTTTCGGCCCGGCATCGATTCGGCAATCGGGCCTAGCAGCTGCTGCAAACGGCGCCATTCGCCTAGTATGTCGCCTTCACCCTCGACGACGCGGACTCGCCGTGCACAACTTTCGTTACTACGATTTCCTGATGGCCGGCACGGTCGCGGTATTGCTGTGCTCGAACTTGATCGGCCCGGCCAAGGCCTGCATCGTCACGCTGCCGTGGATCGGCGTAGTCACTTTCGGCGCCGGCAATCTGTTTTTCCCGATCTCGTACATCTTTGGCGACGTGATGACCGAGGTCTACGGCTTCGCCCGCGCCCGCCGCGCGATCTGGGCCGGCTTCGCCGCAATGTTGTTCGCCACCTTTATGAGCGTGGTGATTCTGGCGATGCCAGCCAGCCCTAGCTCCGATTACAACAAGGTGTTACAGCCAGCGCTGGAAACGGTTTTCGGCAATACCTGGCGCATCGTCGTTGCCAGCATGCTCGCCTACTGGGTTGGCGATTTCGTCAATTCTTACGTGCTGGCGAAGATGAAGATCTGGACCGCCGGCCGCATGTTGTGGACGCGCACAATCGGTTCGACGATTTTTGGTCAGGCCATCGACTCGCTGCTGTTTTATCCGATTGCGTTTTACGGCTTGATCGACGACCACACGCTGACAACTTTGATGGGCTTCAACTTCCTGTTCAAAGTCGGCGTCGAGGTATTATTTACACCGGCAACGTATCTTGTCGTCGGCTGGCTCAAGCGGGTTGAAAACGTTGACACCTATGACCGCGACATCAATTTCACGCCGTTCTCGCTGCGCGATGAAGGCGAAACCCGCCGTTACGAGTCCTGAACATGAAAACACTGCGCCGCTGGACCGCGTTACTGGCACTGGCATTGCCGCTGCTATCGGCATTTCCGGCGTCCGCCTGGGAATTAAGCGGCAGCCGGCAAATCCTGCTGCACACGCGTGACCATCAAACGCGGCCGCTCGGCAGCGTCGAATTCCAACCGCTGGCCGGCGGCGGCGCGCAGTTCGAGATCAAGCTGGACCGGAGCCAGTTGCAAGACCATTTCTTGTCGATGCATGGCTTTAAATGTGTTGATGGCCCGGACGAAATTTTCTGCCATGTGCCGTATCCCTACCCGCACGCAGCAACCGTAACCGCTAGCGATTTGCGCTGGCTCGAACACAGCCTGCTATTCCTCTATAAAACCCCGAACGAGTTCGGCGCCAAGCTCTGGAATGGCATTTATTTTCAGATGCAGATCGGCCCGCACGGCATCGTCGGCACGCCGCAATCGGTGGATCTAAACGAAATCAGCGCGCCGCCGGATCACCCCGAAACGCCGCCGTATTCGCCAGACCGGCGCACCGATATTGCCCCCGATACGCGCTGGATCACGCAGCTGACTATCGAATAGCCGGTGGCTGCAAGCACTAACCACGAGGCTAACCGATGCTAGCTGCCTTTGGCGGCAACGTCCGGCGTGCGGCCATAAACATCTTCGAAGCGCACGATGTCGTCTTCGCCGAGGTACGAGCCGGACTGCACTTCGATCAACTCCAGCGGCAGCTTGCCGGGGTTTTCTAGCCGGTGTTTGTGGCCGAGCGGGATGTAGGTTGATTGGTCTTCGGCGAGCAGAAACACGTCATTGCCGTTGGTGACGCGGGCCGTGCCTTTCACTACCACCCAGTGCTCGGCGCGATGGTGGTGCATCTGCAAGCTCAGTTTTTCGCCGGGCTTGACCATGATGTGCTTGACCTGGAAGTTATCCGACAGCGAAAGCGTTTCGTACCAGCCCCAAGGCCGATAGACGCGCGGATGGCTCAGCGCCTCGCTGCGGCCGGCGGCCTTTAGGCGCTGCACGATCTTTTTCACGTCTTGCACGCGGTCGCGCGCCGCCACCAGCACGGCGTCGCCGGTTTCAACGACGATCAAATCCTGTACGCCAACCACCGCCACCAGCCGCGAGGTGGCTTGGACGAGCGCGTTATCGCTGTCTTCAAGCAACACGTCACCGCGCGCGACATTGCCGCGCGCGTCCTGCGGCAGCTTGGCGAGGTAGGTCCAGGAGCCCACGTCGTCCCAGCCGGCGTTCAGCGGCACCAGCGCCGCTTTGGTGGTTTTTTCCATGACGGCGTAGTCGATCGACTCACTCCGAGCGCCTCTGAACGCGGCGGCGTCGAGGCGGATGAAATCGATATCGCGCTGCGCGCGCGCCAAAGCCTCGGCGCAGCTCGCGTCCATCGCCGGTTCCAACCGCTGCAGCTCGGCTAAGAAGGCGTCAGCGCGGAACAGAAACATGCCGCCGTTCCAGTAGTAGCCGCCTTCGGCCAAAAACGCCTCGGCGCGCGCCAGCGGCGGCTTTTCGACAAACGCGGCGATTTCGTAAGCGCCGGCCTTGCCGGTGGTGGCCAGCGGCGCCCCAGTTTTAATGTAGCCAAAACCGGTTTCCGGGTGCGTGGGCTGAATGCCGAAGCTGACGATGTGCCCGTCCTGCGCAGCGGCGATCGCGATTTCAGCGGCGGCGGCGAACGCGGCTTGATCGGGGATCACATGATCCGCCGCCATCACGAACAGAATTGTCTCCGGGCCGTAGTGCTGCGCCGCCCAATGCGCGGCGCACGCCGCGGCCGGCGCGGTATTGCGGCCTTCCGGCTCCAACAATACGGTGGCGCCCGCGATGCCAGACTCGCGCAACTGCTCGGCGACGACAAACCGATGCTGCTCACCACAAATCGCCAGCGGCGCAACCGCGCCGGGCAGTTGCCGCGCGCGCAAAGCCGTGTTCTGCAGCAGGCTGCGGCTATCGATCAACGGCAGAAACTGCTTCGGGTATTGCTCGCGCGACAGCGGCCACAAACGGGTGCCGGAGCCGCCGGCGAGGAGCACGGGCAAGAGCGTCATCAAGGATTCCAAAGGCAAATTTGAACGTCGGAGATTACCGCAAGGCGAACCACCGCTGGGATGCTCAGGGCAAATTTGGCGGCCCCAGGCCGCCTATGCTGCTGATTCCCTTGCGGCCGAGAGACGGTTGTTGCAGTGCGCAAAATGTGCGCCATAAATTCGGTCGTCGCCACCGCGCTGCAGCGCGCGCAATTCCAGCCGCCAGTGATCGACCGTTTATCGGCTGCAACATCCGTTCCCCGCCAGGAACCCGACGCGTGCACACCGGTCGAACGCCCAGTTATTACGAGACTTCCAGACATTTATCCACAATTGATGCACCGCTGGAACAAGCCCCCCGCACAGGCTTAAACACAGAATGTAGGGGTTGACCGCGCCAATAACCACTATATATTGGTTAACCGCCCCGGCTGACCACCAGCCGCTGACGTTAACCTTCGCAGGAGCCCCACGATGCAGACCCAAGCCAATAGCCCTACCCCTGCGCGCATTCCGACTTCCGAAAATACCCCGAGCGCCGAGCTGAACGCTGCCGCGCCGGGCCAAGTTAAAGTGATTCGTCGGAACGGCAAGCTGACCAATTTCGACGCCAACAAAATCACCATCGCGCTGACCAAAGCCTTTCTCGCCGTCGAAGGCGGGCAAGCTGCGGCCAGCGCCCGCGTGCGCGACAAAGTAAGCGAGCTCACCGGCGCCGTCGTCCACGCGCTGACCCGCCATATGTCCGGCGGCGGCACGCTGCATATCGAAGACATTCAGGATCAAGTTGAACTGGCGCTGATGCGCGCCGGTGAGCACAAAGTTGCGCGCGACTACGTCATCTACCGCGACGAACGCGCCCGCGCCCGCGCTGCCGAAGCTGCGGTTCAGCAGGCGGAGAAAAACCTGCCGGCCGCCGCCGCGCTGAACGTCAAGATGGACGACGGCAACCTGCTGCCGCTGAACGAAGCGCGCTTGCGCCGCGTGGTCACCGAAGCCTGCGCCAACTTGAGCGGCGTTGACGCCGCCGAAGTGCTGGCCGCCGCGTTGCGCGATCTTTACGACGGCATCACCGAAACCGAACTGAGCCAGGCGCTGACGCTCGCCGCCCGCGCGCGCATCGAGAAAGAGCCGAACTACACCTACGTTTCGGCGCGCCTGCTGTGCGATGCCATGCGCCACGAAGCGCTGAAATTCCTCGGCGCCGCCGAAACCCGGCCGACCTTCGAAGACATGAAGGCGCTCTACAGCGACTACTTCCGCGCCTACATCCACAAGGCCGCAGAACTAGAGCTGGTGGATTCCAAGCTCTGCCTGTTCGATCTCGACAAGCTCGGCACCGCGCTGCTGCCGGACAACGACGCCAAGTTTGACTACCTCGGCCTGCAGACGCTGTACGACCGCTATTTCATCCACTCGAACAGAGTGCGCTTTGAGCTGCCGCAGGCGTTCTTCATGCGCGTGGCGATGGGTTTGGCGATGAACGAGATCGACCGCGAAACCCGCGCAATTGAGTTCTACACGCTGCTGTCGTCGTTCGACTTCATGTCGAGCACGCCGACGCTGTTCAACTCCGGCACGCTGCGGCCGCAGCTGTCGAGCTGCTACCTCACGCAGGTGCCGGACGATCTGCACGGCATCTTCAACGCGATTCACGACAACGCAATGCTGTCGAAATTCGCCGGCGGCCTCGGCAACGACTGGACCCCGGTGCGCGGCATGGGCGGTTGGATCAAGGGCACGAACGGCAAATCGAACGGCGTCGTGCCGTTCATGAAAGTCGCGAACGACACCGCCGTCGCCGTCAACCAGGGCGGCAAGCGCAAAGGCGCGGTCTGCGGCTATCTGGAAACTTGGCACCGTGACATCGAAGAGTTCGTCGAACTGCGCAAGAACACCGGCGACGACCGCCGCCGCACGCACGACATGAACACCGCCAACTGGGTGCCGGACCTGTTCCTGAAGCGGGTCATGGAAGACGGCCAGTGGACACTGTTCAGCCCGGACGAAACGCCGGACCTGCACGAGCTTTACGGCGCCGCGTTTGAAACGCGCTACGCCGAATACGAAGCGCTGGCCGACCAAGGCCGGCTGAAGAACACCAAACGTCTGCCAGCGCTGACGCTGTGGCGGAAAATGCTGTCGATGCTGTTTGAAACCGGCCATCCGTGGATCACGTTCAAAGACCCGTGCAACCTGCGTTCGCCGCAGCAGCACGTCGGCGTGGTGCATTCGTCGAACCTGTGCACCGAAATCACGCTGAACACGAAAGCGAACCAGGAAATCGCGGTTTGCAATCTCGGCTCGGTGAACCTGCCGGCGCACATCGTGCAGGGCGAAAACGGCCCGACACTCGACTACGCCAAGCTTGAGCGGACGATCACCACCGCCATGCGCATGCTCGATAACGTCATCGAGTACAACTATTACTCAATCGCCACCGCGCGCAATTCCAACCTGCGCCACCGCCCGGTCGGCCTCGGCATCATGGGCTTCAACGATGCCCTGTTTAAGCTGCGCATGCCGTACGAAACCAAGGCCGCGGTGCAGTTTGCCGACGACAGCATGGAAGCGGTCAGCTATTACGCGATCAAAGCTTCGAGCGATCTCGCCGCCGAACGCGGCGCCTACGCCAGCTTCAAAGGCTCGTTGTGGGATCAAGGCATCCTGCCGCTGGATTCGATCCAGCTGCTCGCCGACACCCGCGGCAAATATCTGGAGCAGGACCGCAGCCAATCCGGCCGTTTCGACTGGGTGGCGCTGCGCGAGCAGATCCAACGCGTCGGCATTCGTAATTCGAACACGATGGCGATCGCGCCGACGGCGACCATCGCCAACATCACCGGCGTTTCGCAGTCGATCGAACCGGTTTACCAAAACCTGTATGTGAAATCGAACCTGTCCGGCGATTTCACCGTCGTCAACGAATACCTCGCCAACGACTTGAAAGCGCTCGGCCTGTGGGATGAAGTCATGGTTCATGACCTCAAATACTTCGACGGCAGCGTGCAGCAGATCGACCGCATTCCGGGCGAGATCAAACAGCTCTACAAGTGCGCGTTTGAAATCGACCCGAAAGCGCTGATCGACGCCGCCGCGCGGCGCCAGAAGTGGATCGATCAGTCGCAGTCTTTGAATCTGTATATGGCGGCGCCGAGCGGTAAAAAGCTCGACGAAATGTACCGCTACGCCTGGCTTTCCGGCCTGAAAACCACGTATTACCTGCGCACGCTCGGCGCCACGCACGCGGAAAAGACCACGATTCGCGATACCCGCCTGAACCAAGTGGGCGGCAGCGGCAACAGCGCGACATCGGCCAGCAGCGGTAGTTTTGCCGCGCCGGCCGCCAGCAGCGAGATCGGCAGTGCTAAGGTGTGCTCGATCCTCGACCCGGAATGCGAGGCCTGTCAGTAAACCGGTTGTAAACCCGTCCGTACGTAACAAGCAGTAAGCCGGAGGTGTTCCAATGGCACGCCAAACGCGATACCGCCGCCCTCACCGCAACGCCGCCTCGTGCGTCGTTGCGGCGAGCGGCACAAACGCTGAACCCCTGCTGCAATACGGCCGCCGCCGCAGTGGCCGTAGCCCAAGCTAACGCGCCGCTGGCGTTACCGGCCGCGGTGCGTAGCGCTAATTTCCAACACCCCAAACACCCTGATGTGACGCCCGCCCCCGCCCGCGCCACGTCCAAAATGAGGAACCCACCATGCTCGACTGGGACGATGCCCCCGCCACGCCGCGTAAAGATCCGCGCGTTGACCTCCTACCGCCGGCCGCTGTGCCGGCGCGGCCGCTGAATACGATGTCGGTCAAAACCCCGGCCGCCACGCCGCGCATTCCGGAACCTTCGGAATTCAAACTAACGCCGCCGCAAGCGCAGGCCGAAGCCGGCGCCACCGGCCTCGAAACCATCGAAATCGGCGCCCGCCGGATTCAGGTCGACGACAAGAAAATCATCAACTGCCGCGCCGACCTCAACCAGCTCGTGCCGTTCAAATACGAATGGGCCTGGAAGAAATATCTCGACGCCTGCAATAACCACTGGATGCCGCAGGAAATCAACATGAGCGCCGACATCGCGCTCTGGCAAGACCCGAACGGCCTGACCGAAGACGAGCGCACGATCATCAAGCGTAGCCTCGGCTTCTTCTCGACCGCCGACAGCCTGGTCGCGAACAACCTCGTGCTCGCCGTCTATCGCCACCTCACCAACCCCGAGTGCCGCCAGTACCTGCTGCGCCAAGCGTTCGAGGAAGCGATCCACACCCACGCCTACCAGTACTGCATCGAATCACTTGGCCTCGACGAAGCCGAAGTGTTCAACATGTACCGGGAAATCCCGAGCATCCACGACAAAGCCGCGTGGAGCCTGCCGTTCACGCAAAGCCTCGCCGACCAAACCTTCCACACCGGCACCACCGAAAACGACCAGCGCCTGCTGCGCGATCTGATCGCGTTCTACGTCGTGTTCGAAGGCATTTTCTTCTACGTCGGCTTCGTGCAACTGCTCAGCTTCGGCCGCCGCAATAAGATGATCGGCGTTTCGGAGCAGATTCAATACATCATGCGCGATGAATCGATGCACATGAATTTCGGCATCGACGTCATCAACCAGATCAAAATCGAAAATCCGCAGTTGTGGACGGCGACGTTCCAGGAAGAAATCGCGACGATGTTGCGCGAAGCCACCGAACTGGAAATCAAATACGCCCACGACACCATGCCGCGCGGCGTGCTCGGCCTCAACGCCAGCCAGTTCAACGAGTACCTGAAGTTCATCTGCAACCGCCGCTGCGCGCAGATCGGCTTGAAGCAGCTTTATCCGGGGGCGGAGAATCCGTTTCCGTGGATGAGTGAGGTGATGGATCTCAAGAAGGAGAAGAACTTTTTTGAGACGCGGGTGACGGAGTATCAGACGGGTGGGGCGTTGAGCTGGGATTGATGCTTGCCTTCGGGAGCGCCGTAAGGACAACCGACAGCGGCAGCTTGGCCCAGCGCAGGCGCTGATGCGGCCGCTGGCTGGCGCGATCGGCGATCTCGTGTTGCAGCAGCAAGCCCAGGCGATCGTCGAAAGGAAGCGCCAGGGTGTCGGGTGCAGCGAGCTGATGTTCAAGCGCAGCGGCCATGCCGCGCAGGCGCAGGCGCAGGGATTGAAGCTGGTGGATGAGGGGTTGTTGGAGCATTGAGTTTCCTTCAGTGGTAGTACGACGGACCGCGCACGTTGGCGTGCGTCGGTAGTGACAGCGACATGTCGCTGTCGAGCGCGCGTTCGGTTTGGGCCGGTGCCGGGGCATTGAGCAGCGCCCGCACGGCGCGAGCGCTGGTGCTCTTGAGCTGCAGCGCGCGGACGCAGGCGGCTTCGAGCTGCACGGCGCTGAAATCCTGCGCCAGCCGCAGAATTCCCAGGCACGCGCGCAGCGCGTACTCGGGGTGCTTGCGCGCGTGGACCTGGGCGCGCAGCACGCCGGCGGTGGCCGGGCCGATGGCTTCGGCGCGCGCCAGCAGTTTCTCGTGCGACAGATCGACCACCGCCTGATGGCGCTCGGGACGATGACCGGCAATGGTGGTGAAGCTCGCCCGCAGCTCGGAGCGCAGATGGGCGGCGACGCGCTGCCCGTGCAGCAGGATTTCGATGGTGCTGGCGGTCAGGCGCACATCGACGGTCTTGCCGATCAGCGCGTGCGGCACCGAGTAGTAGTGACGTTCGACTTCGACGTGCGGCCCCGACACGGCGCCGTGAGCGCAGCGAGCGTGGGTGCGGGAGGGGCCGCATTCGCCCGCTCCCGCACCCACGCTATCGCGACACCGTGTCGCGGGCGAAGTCCAGATGCACCTTGGCCTTCTTCCAGGTGGCGTACTCGTAGCGATGCGCCGGCAGCGGCCGCAGCGCCGGGCGCTCGACTGCCTCGAAGACGCTCTGGCGGCTGCCATCGCGCTTCTGGAAGGGCTTGGCGTTCAGTTCGGCAATCAGCACGCGAATCGCGTCGTTGAGCGCCGCCAGGCTGAAGAACGTGACATCACGCAGCTTCGCCAGAATGAAGCGCTCGCAAATCAGCACGCCGTTCTCCACGGCGGCCTTGTCGCGCGGCTTGAGCGGGCGCGCCGGCAGCACGGTGACACCGTAGGCTTCCGCGAAGTCCTGGTAGCTCGGATTGATGTCGGGGTCGTAGCGATGTGCCCGCGTGACGCCGGATTTGAGGTTGTCCGGTACGATCGCCTGCGGCGCGCCGCCGATGAAATCCAGCGTGCGCACATGCGCGCCGATCCAATCCGGCAGCGTCTGCGTCCAGGTGGCCTCGGCGTAGGTGTAGCTCGAATGCCAGAGCACGGCGACGAAGATCTGCGCGGATCGGATCTCGCCGGTGAGGCGCTCCACCACGCCCATGGTCTGGCCGGCGTAGTCGACAAACAGTTCGTCGCCGGGTGTGTGCGCCAGGCGCAACACGGCATCCTGCGTGGACGCCCAGGCGCGGTAGTGATCGCAGAAGGCGCTGTATTCCAGCCCGTCGGCGTGGACCGCCTTGTACTCCTGCCACAGCAGCGTGCGGGTCACGCCCTTGCGCGACAGCTCGGCATGAACCGTCGGAAAATCAGGCAGCGGGATCGTCGGCGCCACCGCCTTGTGCGGATACAGCCGCGCTTGCAGCGCGACCTCGGTCAGCTCCGGCGGCAGCGGCCAGGTGATCCCGCCTCCCGCGCCCGCCTCAGCGCCTCCTGCACGGTGGAACGGGCTACACCCAAAGCGTCGGCGATCTGCCGCTCGCCTACACCAGCCTCAAATTTGAGGCGAAGAACTTCTCGAATCTTGCGCACGGATAACCTCGATTGCGCCACCAGCGACCCCTTTTCAAAGAAACGGGCGCCACGGTAGCGGGGTTATCCCGCCTCACCTCACTGGACCAACATCACGCGGAATCGTGGACCGGCATGCCGCGGAATCTTGGACCAGCTTCGCGCGGAATACGCACATACCGGCGCTTACTGCAAGGCACGGCAGCGCATGCCGCAGGCGCTGGTGCAGACGCTGGTTCGCGAAACCGGGCAGATGATTGCCGGGAGAGCGGCTGCGGCGTGGCAGTGGCAGGGGCGCCCGGTCAAGCTTGTCGATGGCACCACCGTGACCCTGCCGGATACGCCGGACAACCAGGCTCGCTATCCGCAGCAAAGCAACCAGAAACAAGGCTTGGGTTTTCCGATCGCACGACTGGTCGGTCTGCTGTGCCTGGCGACGGGCGCGGTGCTGGATACCGCGATGGGGCCTTATTCGGGGAAGACCGGCAGCGAGCATGCGCTGTTTCGAGCGCTGACGGGCAGCGTCGCGGCAGGCGACCTGATTCTGGCTGATCGTTATTACTGCGCCTACTTCGTCATTGCCTTGTTGCGCGCGCGGGGCGCCGATGTTCTTTTCCCGCAGCACCAACGACGGATTACCGATTTCCGCAAAGGCCGGCGACTCGGCACCAAGGATCATATCGTGACGTGGGAAAAACCCAAGCTGTGTCCGAACTGGCTCAGCCAGGAGCTCTACGACGCGCTCCCCGACGCGCAGATGCTCCGCGAGGTTCAGGTCAAGTCCAAGGTGCTGGTGACGACGCTGCTGTCCCCCGCACAGGCCAGCAGGCAGGCGCTGGGAGACCTGTATGAGCGGCGTTGGAATATCGAACTAGATCTGCGCAACATCAAGACCACCCTGGGCCTGGAAGCCCTGCATTGCAAAACGCCGCAGATGAGTGAAAAAGAGTGGTGGGTGGGGATGCTGGCCTATAACCTGATCCGGCTGCTGATGATCGGGTCTGCCCGCTACGCCGATGTGCTGCCGCGTCAGATCAGTTTCAAACACACGCTTCAACTCTGGCTGGCCTGGCGTCACTCAGCCTTGGGCGCCGGCCCGCCGACCGAAAGCTTGTTCGTGCTCATCGCGCAACAGCGGGTCGGGCTTCGACCCGGCCGGATCGAGCCAAGAGCCCTGAAACGACGACCCAAACCCTTCCCGCTACTGACAAAACCACGACAGCTCGCACACCGTGACATCCAACTCTATGGACATCCGAAAAAGCTTAAGTAAGTGCCATTCCAGTCTGACCCTGAGGTTTCCCCTCATAAATTCGCATCAACCTATTTTCTTTCAGTAGGTTAACTCGTAGTATCGCGGTAAAACCGTGCGTGCGTGGCACGGCTTTTTTCTCTTCTGGGAGTCGCCAAACC
>JALNYU010000039.1 GCA_023229645.1 Nevskia sp.
GACTTCACCCGCAGGCCGACGACGGCTCCGTTGCAGCGCCGTCAATTCCTGCCGCTCCCCTTCACTCAAATCGATCTTTTTCATCCACCTTCGACACGGTGCTATTTCAATGGTTCATTGGACTAGTGCAGTTGCAAACACAACGAAAGATGCTTGGTCTATGACTTCGTTTAGCAGCACCTCAATGCTCTTACCTCTATGGTAGATGAGGGCAATAGCCGCTTCGACATCTACATAGATTTGATCGGAGGCCGAGATCAAAAGGCTTTGTAAGTTCTTAATATCGTCTTCCGCTCCTACACACCCCAAAGCTTGAATAGCGCTTCTTACAAGTAGTTCATCAGCCGTGCCTAACTCCGTTTTCGCAATGCTCCGCAACGCTTTGGACACGCCAGGCGCGACCTCTTCCTCGCTTGCTACCCACACTCTGTAATAGCTTAGACCAATTGATCCCGGCAAAAGATGACGGCTACAACGCTTAATCAAAGCGGCGGCGAGCTCCTCGTTCATGTTGGGGAGCATTAAACGGTACGGTAAAAAACGCCACAATAAAGGGCGCTGCATGCCATTTTTGATTTTGGCGCGGGAATCATGCATAAAGGCTTTACAACATGGATTTTGCTGAGCATCGACTTTCGTTGGTCAAAAGGGTAGTTCTTTTTCGGCCAGACGATAACGCGATTCAGACAATCTTCCAAGCCTGGCTTCGAGGCGCTTTGAGCTAAAGCTTTTGCAGGTTGTTGACAAGGGCAAGCAGGTTCGGGTGCGCATAAGCCGCGCCTCGGGTTCTGAATCCAAATTGCCTACGACTGGGAGTCTAGGTTGCCGAATGGCGGCATTGACGATGCTCGGCCGTCGGCTTCAGATCAACTGGCCTTCGCGATAGGCGATCTGAGCTTTCATCGCTACGGTCAGCGCGCCGGTGCTGTTGAACACTGGGTTGCGCGCTGCTTTTCGAGTGTTTCGAGAATGGGCGTCGGCCGTGTTGGTCGCCGGATGCTGAGCTAATACGATTCAACTATTCAGACGATGCTCACACCCGCCCGCAGCCCCCAATGCAAGGCCTCTTCAAACACCGAATAGGCGGATAGATCGCTGTGCGCATAGGCGATGCGTTTGCTGCCTTCGCGCAGCGCGGCAAGTGCTGTGCTGCTGCGGACGCCGGGTGCGGGGATGGCCATGGCGTGGCCGTAGCGCATGATTTCGAGCTGGCGTAGCTTGCTGGGTAGGTCGGGATGTGCGGTGGCAAGGTCGATGAGAATGTGTTGGCGCCATTCGTCCCAGTTGCGATCCACGAGGGTTCGCCGGCCGGCAGCGGGGTTGTCGCCGAGCGCGTGGTAGTAGGTTAGCACCGTGGGGCCGGCGTAGGGCAGGGTGCTTTGATTCGTCGCGTTGACGTAGCCCAGGCCTGCGCCGTTGTAGATCACGTTGTCCCAGGACAGCGACGCATTGCCGGCGAGGGCCTTGAGTGGCGCATCGATATAGAGATTGGCGATCAGCCACGGTGCGTGCGGTATCAGTGTTGCGGCGTCGCGTAGCGCGGGCGGCGGGGCGGTGTGCAGGCGCGCGGCGATGAACAGCGGCGTGGCGAAGATTACGCGCTGCGCTTGCCAGCGGCATAGGCGTTGAGTGGAGAGGTCCAACACATCGACTTCGACGCCGTGTTTGGACTCCTCCACACGCAGCACCAGCGCCGCCGTTTGTGTGCGGTCGGTATGCGGCGCGGCGAGGCGGCGTGCGAGATGGGCATTGCCTTCCGGCCATGTGAGCACGCCATCGTGTCCGAAGTCTTGGTCTGGTTCGGATTCGTCGCCGGGGGCGCTGAAGCCGTGGCGGCTGGCAAAGTAGTGCAGGCCGGCCCAAGCAGAAACCGCGTTGCTACTGGCGCCGTAGTCATCGCGGCAGCAGTAGTCGAGATACCAACGGAGTGCAGGGTGCTGCAGTTGCTGTTGATCAAGCCAGGCGGCGAAGCTGAGTTGATCGAGCGCGGTGAGTTCTGCATTCCACTGCGAAGCGCTGGTTGGAATCGCGAATGCGCCGGGCTTGGCAACCTCGCGCACGCGCTGAGCAAAAGCGCGATAGTCCGCGAATGCGGCGGCGGTTTGGCCGCGAACTGGCAGTAAGCCATCTTGCCAGCCGCCATCGATATAGAGCCGTTCTTGTGGGCTATGGCAGAGCTGGGTTTCGTCGTATTCGACTCGGCCATTGGTCTCGCGGCGCAGGCCGTACTCGGTCAATAGCTCGGCAACGTCCTCGGCATGTGGCCCAGGCAATGGCAGGTAGTGCGCACCCCACGGGCAGGCGTAGCCAGCGACGCTGCCGCCGCGGCTATTGCCGCCGGCTTCGTCTTCGAGTTCGAACAATCGATAGTCGTCGATTCCGCGCCGTTGCAAAGCTCGTGCGGCCGCAAGACCCCCGATCCCGGCGCCGATGATGGCGACGGCCGTGCGCTTGGTTTCATCCGGCGTGAGACTGCGGGCGCTGCGCAGCAGATGGCCGCGGTCGTAACGCTGGCCAACAAAGCCGCCGCTACAGGGCGGCGGTGCTAAACCGAGTAGCGCGCGCCAGTCGCCAGGCGACGATTGATTGCTGCAGCCGGGTAAGCTCAGCGTGCTGGCGAGGCCGAGCGCTGTGTCGCGCAGAAACCGACGGCGGCTAGGGGCCTTCAATGATTATTCTCAACTTCGCCCCACTCGGCTTCAAAAGTCTGCACTAGCATTTGGTTGGCGAGCCGGTTCGGTTCCGCCGGAACGCGTGCCATGTCGGGCGGAAAGTCGAATAGCAGCGGCAGCGTCGGCGCGCTGAGGAAGCGCAAGCCATCCGGCAGCCCAGTGGGTAGGTGGTATGGCCGATGGCCAGCGATCACGAAGCCCCACTCGCCGAAGCTTGGTACATGTGCGTGGTAGGGCGTGGTGCGCAGACCGATGCTTTCAAGCGTCGCAACGACAGTCCAAAAACTTTTGCGGGCGATCAGCGGTGACGTTGTTTGCACGACGATATAACCATCGGCGGCGAGCGTGTGCTCGACCAAGCTGTAGAAGCTCGTGGTGTAGAGCTTGCCGAGCGAGAAGTTACTCGGATCTGGAAAGTCGATGATGATGACGTCAAACGGTTCGGCTGCCGCATCGTCGAGCCGGGTCTGCAGCCATTGAAAAGCGTCAGCGTTGACGACCGTTAACTTCGGCGAGCGCAGGGCGTCGTGGTTCAATTTTCGCAGCATCGGCTGTTGCGAAAACAGCCGCGTGACGTTCGGATCAAGATCAACCAACGTGATGGTTTCGACACTCGGATATTTCAGAATCTCGCGCGCCGCCATACCGTCGCCGCCGCCGAGCACGAGCACGTGTCTGGCCGCGCCAAAGCCGGCCATCGCCGGGTGTACGAGCGCTTCGTGGTAGCGGTATTCGTCGCGCGCGTGAAACTGCAGGTTGCCGTTTAGAAACAGGCGAATGCTATCGAGCCGGCCGGCGCGTCCTTGCGTGATGACGACGCGTTGATACGGTGTCGATGCCGCGTAGAGTACGTGGTCGGCGTAGAAGCGGTCTTCGCTCCAGCTGGTGATGTGATTGGCGCCGACGAACGCCACCAGCAGCGCAAGGACGCTCAGCCCGCAGGCCAGCGCGTGTGCGCGCCACCGTAACAGCTCGCCGCGATAGAGCCACAAGGCCCAGGCGGCAACACCGACGTTCAGCAAGCCGAATAGAACGCTGGTGCGGATGAGGCCCAGGCGCGGCACCAGCAGCAGCGGGAACGCGATCGAAACCCCCAGTGCGCCGAGGTAATCGAATGTCAACACTTGAGAGACCAGTTCGCGCAGCGCGTACTCGCGTTGTAGCAGGCGCATGACGAGTGGAATCTCCAAGCCAACCAGCACGCCGACCAGCCAAACCAAGCCATACAGCAAGCCACGAAACGGTGACGGTGAATAGGCGCTGACTAGAAACAACAAGGCGGGCATCAGGCCGCCGATGACGCCGACCAATAATTCGATGCGCAGAAAATGCGCCGGCAGTTGCCGCGTTAGAAACCGGGATAGCCAGGAGCCGACGCCCATCGCAAACAGGTAGGTGCCGATGATCGTTGAGAACTGCAGCACCGAATCGCCAAGCAGATACGAGGCCAGCGTGCCAGCTACCAGCTCATAGACCAAGCCGCAAGCAGCAACAACGAATACCGATGCCAGCAACGCCAGCTCGGCAGGCGGCGGTCGATGAGTAGCGTTTGCCATCGGCCTTATTTGTGTCCGCCGCCGCTGCTGTAGCCGCCGTAAGCGCCGCCGGAGGTGCCCGCGTAATTGTCGCGATCGGGGCTGCTGAAGAGCAGGACCAGAATAAAGAGCACGACGAAAATCAGGATCACGACGTGGCTCATTTGTACCGAGTCTGACGTTGGGCCGACGTCATTTGATAAAGACGACGCCCGGTCCGGTGCCAGTTTGAACGCGTCACGGATCAACTTCGCCGAAACCAATTGGCCTTGCGACCAAATAACTTCTTGCGCGTTTTCTTCGCGCGATAGCCGCTTCCAAGACTCGGCGCCGCGGGCGCTGTAGTCGCTGGTTAGGATCTGTTGCCCACGTTGAACCTGCCAGTAGAACTCGCCTTCGACATAACGCACGCTGGCCATGTATTGCTCGGTGCGTTCGTAGCGGCTGCCGTTCCAGCGGACAACGCGATCTGAAACGAGAGTGGGCGTGCCGGTGAGCGTGCGATAAATCAACCAGCCGTCTTCGGAGTCGATCAGGAACGCGAAGCCTTCTTGCGCGTTGTAGAGCAGGTAATCCTGCCAATTAAAGTTGTCGGAGACTGAGGTTTCCCCTCATAAATTCGCATCAACCTATTTTCTTTCAGTAGGTTAACTCGTAGTATCGCGGTAAAACCGTGCGTGCGTGGCACGGCTTTTTTCTCTTCTGGGAGTCGCCAAACCACCAG
>JALNYU010000032.1 GCA_023229645.1 Nevskia sp.
AAAGATTTGGATAAAAAGCTCATGCGCTATATCCGGCAATACAACAAAAACGCCAAACCACTAAAGTGGAAGTACTCCAATCCGCACCATAGAATCAGGTGCTATTCTTCTGGTTCGGCGGACTAGCCGATGAACGCAGCATAGCTAGAAAGATTGAATCTGAATCGCCTCAGCGCCATCGCATAGACGGTGCGCTAGATTGGAAAAACGGTGATATTTCGTCTTTTATCTACGCGGGTCTAGTGCATTTTTCGAACCGACCAGAGTCTCGGCCCTTGTCTTGGCAAGATATCGCTGAGTTTCTTTACATGGGCAAGGTCTATGAATAGCGCACATCTATCCAGGCATTTAACCCGACTAGATAAGTCCTATAGTTTTGCGAGCACGCCGGCCAGCTGCTGAGGCGCGTTGCAGATACCCCAACCAGGATTAGGCGCACTTGTCTCTGCAGCAACGACTAAAAGCCGCAGCTGCATAATTGGTGCCGTCACACGACGCGCCCGAACCGACTATATGTTTTTAGAAGTAGTCCCAAATTAAATTTCGGATCGACCGGGTGCCTTTGCGACGCTCCGTCTTAATCAAACCTTCCGGCATTTCCGCGCAACGCAAGCTTATTGGCGATAGCGAATTGCGGTGGCGGTGACGTGATAAATCCGCGTTTCTATCGACTGCGACGAAATTTCCCTAAATTCGATGATCGCATCGGCGCCGGATAGTCGGGCTTGCCGCTTTAGCTCCGGCAGCGCGTCTTCTAATGCTGAACGGACAAAAAACGTCTTCTCTAAATGCACATCAAGACGCGCGATACGGTCGAATTCACGCGGCGGAACCCCTTCAAAAAAAATGTCGACATTATGTGTTTCCGATTGCGCTGGATAGGCATTTCCGAGCGGCACATGACGCCCTTGGCTCGTCGCGCATGATGCAAGCAGCGTTAGTGCCACAATCAATCCAAGCCGCAACGCCAACAATCTATTGGGCTTCATTTTCTTGAAGGGGTCCATTAGCAACTACTGTCCGAGTGACTTTTTAATCTCGGCCAATACATCTGCATTCCAGTTTCGCTGCCCAACAATACCGACTAACGATTTAGCAGTATCAATTTTTACTTCCGTAACGTCTGGATTTTTTGCCGCGAGCCATACGCCAACTGTTTCGCCGCCGGACCCAACAGCAAGACCCACTTTATGCGGCCGGAATCCTTCTACATAAGTCGGCTCACTTTTCTTAACATCAAACCCCGTCACAACCAGCGCATCAACTGTCGCCTTTTGCACCTTTGCAATCGGCTGTTCAAATACCGTAACAGGCGCGTCCTTCTCCACCTTCGGCGTGGCGGCACAGCCCACGAAAACGACCGAAACCAAGGCGATTAATCCCATTTTTGCCGCAGCCCGCATTTGCATCATTGCCCCCTTATTAATTGTATTCCTGCAGACACGCTTTACTGACGTACGATGTAACAAATCGCTTTTATTATTATCACCGCAGCTTGGCGCTGTCTATCACGCCGTGTCTTTTTTCTCAAAGACCTCGGCAACTTTTTTAACGCTGATTTGGAGTGTGATGTGAGTCTCAAAAGCTCAACTTAAACAACGCGCCAATGCTTGTAATTGCCGATCTATTTCTGCTAGGGATTTCTGAAAAATAGAGTCAAAACTGAGAACAACAAGGAAGCTAGGTTGACCTACAAACTCCGTCGCTCACGCCACCACAAGCCGGCCACGATCAACAGCCAAGCGATAAACAGCGGCGCGCGGGGCAGCGGTAGCGGGCGCGTTGGGCCGTTGTTCGCTCGTAGTGCGGGGTTTACTTGGGCCTGTGTTGCAGCGTGATCGCGGGCGGCGTGAAGGCCGGGGGCGTCGGTGCTGGCGCGGATGTAGAACGGTAGTGTGTCGGCACCAGTTTGCAAGTGGTGCCAGCCGCTTTCTGCGGGCCAGTAGGCGGCGCAGCCGGTGCTGGTTCTCGTTAGCGGGATGTCAGTTCCATTCGGCGTGACGACGCCAGCGGCATCGCCGAGGCCGCAGAGCACGGTGCGTTCGTCAACCCAGCCGGGAACGGGCAATTGCGGCTGCGGCGCTTGCGGCCGCGACCGACTCAGCGCGCTGGCCCACTGCGCGGCGAGCGCGCCGTAACGCGCGCTTTCGCCCGCCAGCGTCAGCCGGTAGCTATCGAGCAAGCGCCAATAGCCGACGCGCCCAGCCCCCAGCGCCCGCCAAGCTGCGAGCGTGCTGCCGTCGTCGGCTTGTAGCAGCGGCGTGAAGCCAGGGCCGTCGACGGTGGCCGGCGCGGCGGTGAATTCGGCGCGCTCGTGCAAGCCGGTGCGGCGATCCAGCGCGACAGTTTGTGGCGCATCGAGATTCATCGTATTCAAACCGAACGCCTGCCAATCCGCCGCGACCTCGGGTGGCACCGGGCCGTTGATTCGCAGTAGTAAGCCAAGCCCGTTTTGCACGGCCGCAGTGAGCGCGGCTTTTTCGGCCGGCGTGAGTACCGCCCAAGCGCGTTCATCGATAACGACGAAGTCGAGCTGCGTAAGATGCGTGGGGTCGAGCGCGGCATCGCCATCGCGCAGCGCAACGCCTTCACTGATGCCGGCGAGAAAGCCGAGCGTAACGCCGGCATCCGCCGCCCAGCGGCGCCAGTATTTGAATTCCGGATCCGGCGCGCCGAGCCTAGCGACCGCGCTCAAGCGCTCACCGGCTTCGATCAGCACCGGCACCGAAGCCGATTCAACGACGCTGCCATCCGCCGCCAGCGCCCGCAGCTCGAAACGCGCCGGCCCGACTGCACGCAGCGGCGCCGAAAGCTGAAATGCGCCGCTGTTTGTAGCGGCGACGGCATCGACGACAAGACCGGCGGGATCGCGCAATTCGGCCCGCACGGCGGGAGGTGCGAGCCTTCCGGTGACCGGCCACTGCCCGCCCAGCGTGGCGCGGGCCGGCGCCGCGAGTTCAACCAAACCGCGCTCCGGCGCAGCATCAAAACCCAGTGCCAGCTTCGGGTTTAGCGCTTGATCGCGCAGCGGCAGACCGCCACCGATGATCTGCAACGCGGTGGTCTCGGGGTAGCGGCGCAGAGCGCTGGCAACATCGGCAACGCGCTCAACGGTCTGCGGCGCAGCGGCATCCGGTAGCGCAACGATCGGCCGCAGGCCCGACACAGCCTGCAACTGCGCTGGGGTGGCGCCGGGGGTCAGTACCGTCAGCGTCGCTGCGGGCACCTGCAGGTGCGGTGGGAACAGCAGCGCAAAGAACAGCAGCACCGACAGCAGCTGCAAGAGCGCGACCCACGCGCCTTCGCCGCGGCGACGCCACAGCGCCCAGGCGGTACTCAGCGTTAATGCCGCAGCAGCGGCGATTGCGATGTTCGTCATCATTGCTGGCGCGAGGGTCACTGCGGCGGCCTCGTCAGCGCATCGAGCCAGGCCGCACTCGCGGCGTCCGGCACCGGGCGCGCGCGTACCGCCGCCGCAGGCACCGGTAGTAGCGGCCACAAACGTGCCTGGAGCTCGCTACGACTTGCACACGGCTTGTTCGCCAGCGCGCAATCGGGATCGCGCCGCAGGCGGTCGGCGGCGGCGAGCACCGCAAGTGGATCGGCGGTTTCGGGATGCTGACGCAACCAGTCGGCCAGTGCGGCGGTATCCGGCGCGCGGCCGGCCGCCAGCGCATCCCAGATCGCGCCGATTACCGGATCGGTCGCGGCCTGCGGCAGCAGCGGGGTGCGGTCGATCAAGCCGGCGCGTTCACCGCTGAGCCGGCGCGACAAATCCACTTGCGGCAGTTCCAAGCCGGCCCGCGCAAGATAAATACGCTCCGCTTGCTGCACCTGTTTGATGTAGTCGAGCGCTTTGTATTCATAGGGCAGCGCCGCTTCCGGCTGCGCCTGCCGCAGATGCAGCTCGGCCTGCCACATCTCGTTCAGCGCCAGCTTGAGAATGCGGCGTGTTTCGGGGTCGAGCAGCGTCGCGGCCTCGGCAATGTCGTGCGCGTGGCCGAACTCGTGCAGCGTGTCTTGATCCTGACCAAAGCCTTCGCGCGGCGCGGCGGCCGGCGGCGACTCGCCCGGCACTTGCGCCAATGCTGGCGATGCCCCGGCGGTTGCAGTATCGGCGCCCGGCGCGTGTTCAGCGGTGCTCTCGAAACCTTCGCCGAGGAATTGGCCATAGCGCAGCCGCAGCACTTTTTGATCGACGCCGAGTTCGTCCGATTGCTTGGCGAAACGCGCCTCAGCCAACGCCGGCCGCTGCGCCTGCAGCGCTTCGGTATCGATGATGATCTGGCGCTCGCTGCGGAAATACGCCGGCAAGGTTTTTTGCACCACGCCTTCGAGGCCAACGCTATCGCTGGCACCATCCGGCAACCAGCGCAGGATGAAGCTGGCGCTGTTGGCGATGTTCGGCTGCGGCGTGCGGTTGTCGGCCACGGCCAAGCGCACGATTAAGTCATCACCTTTTTCGAAATGGAGTGCTGCAAGGTCCAAGGTTTTACGATAGGTGCGGGAGCGACCACCGCCCTCGCCGAGCGCAATTTTTTGTTCGGTTACCTTGATCTGCTCGCCGCTGCCCTGGGTCAGGGTTACGCTCAGCTCAGCTGCGCCGAGACCGTAGTCGTCGCGCGCTTCAAACGCGAAATCCCAGGTTTTTAACGGCGTTTCGACGATGGTCAGCGTCTTCTCCGGCGCGACGGCTTTGATCTCCGGCGGCTGATCGGGGATGGCATCGAGCCGGGACAAGCGATCTTGCGTCGGCGCGCCATCGAGTTCGACGCGATACAGGGCCGACGCCGCGAGGTTGTATTCGCCGCGCCACGTCGCGCCATCACGGGTCAGCGGCACGCGGCTGCCATCGTGAAAAACCAGTGCGGCGCTGGCAACGGCGGCGTCCGGGTGCAAGGCCCAACGCACGCGGCTGCCGCCGGGTGCCTTGGCGTCGAGCGTGCGCACCGTTTGCTCGGCTAGGCCGGTATACGCGGGCGGCGTGATCATCAGCGTTACGGCAATCGCCGCTTGACCGCCGCCAGCTGGCGCGGCGGTGGCTGCTTCGCTAGGCGCATCGACGTGAACCATCCGCGGCCAAAATAGCGCCAGTAGCAGCAAGACCGACGTGATTGCGGCGCTGATCACGAAACCGCGCCGCGGATAGGCGGGTCGCAAATCCGGTAACTCGGCGCGCGCTGCTGCCGCGGTCAAGCGGCTGCGAATACGCGCTTGCTGCAACTGCTGCAGGCCGGCAGCTGGCGCTTCAAAGGCCAGCGCCAGCGCGGTGCTGTCTTCAAATGCACTCACGCGCGCGTCGAGGCGGCGCGCCAACCAGTGTTGATCAAAACGGCGTGCGCTGCGCCAAGCGGCCACCGCCAGCGCAACAAGCGCCACTCCGATGAATATCGCGGCTGTGGTTTTGCCGCTGACCCGCAGTAGCAGCCAGGCCTCGGCGAGTGCTGGCGCCAATCCCAACGCGAATAAGATCGACGCTTCGCGCCACTGGGCACGGCGGCGCAACTGCGCGAGCGCGCGAGCGAGATCAGCCGATAACGGCGCGCTCACGCGGTAGCTCCGCTCGGCACTCGGCGCCGACGCACCGCCCAAAGCCGCTCAGCGGCGAAGAGCAGCGCCGCCAATAGCGCTAGGCCCTGTTCGAGCGGCCGCAGCGGGCCAGGCGACGCGGCATCTTGTTTTTGTGGCGCAACGGCAGCGGCGGGTGCGCGGTCGGGTTGTGCTTCAGTCTGTAATGCCCGCCACAGCTGCGCCGGAAAATCCGGCGTTAATAACGGCGGCAGTGTTTGCGGCGTCAACGCCGCAGACACGCTGAATACGCGACCGTGGCCGAGCGGCCGCCGACGCAGCCATATTGCACCGCCGTCATCGACGCGCACCGGCTCGCCGCTGTCCGCCGGCTGCCGCGTAAGCAGCGCCGTGCCGCCGTCCGCAACCCAGCGTTCGAGTACGTTCGGTAATACCGCGCAGAAGCAAAACACAATGCCAGTTCCGACTGGAACCGGGGCTTCGGCTGCCGCGGTGTCGTAGCTCGCGTCCCGCCCCGCCGCCTGCCATGCCTGCGCCAGTGCGGCGGCGACCGCGAATTCGCTGCTGCCGTCGGCATCGGCACGCGCTTGCACACGCAACGGCGCATGCAATTCGGTTTCAGCGTCGTTGTCGGCAACGCCGGGCAGCACGCGCCAATCAACATTGCGCTGCAGCCGCAAGCGGCCGCCATCAAGCCCGCTCAGCACCGCCGGCACGATGATCGTCACCGCTGTTGTTGGCGGCAGCTGTTGGTCTAATTCGCGGATCAAGCTCGCGAACTCCGGCGCGGCCGGCGGCGGCTCAGCGGCTGCGATTAACTGCGGAAAGCCGGGTGCGAGCCAGTGCCATTCAGCGGCCGGAAGATCCACTGAACGCTGCGCTGTTTCAGCGTCAACACCCGGCGTAACTAAGACCCAAGCCGTGCCCGCCGGGAGCGGCGACGCACGCCAAGCCGGGAGCGCCAGCAGTGCCGCGAGCACCGCCAGTAATAGCAAACGGAGCAGCAGCAGCAGACGTTCATGCCAGCGCAGCTTTTCTCGCGGCCGGTTGCGCTCGGCGAGCCAGCGTAGCGCGGCGAAATCACGCAATTGCCGCTGCGGACGGCGGATGAGATGAATCAGCAGCGGCAGACTCAGCGCCGCAAGCGCGAACAGACCGGCAGGTGAGAGGAATTCAATCATGCGCTGCGATCAATCCCGCCGCGTTCGCTGCAGGTCAGCGGCGACAGGGATATCTGAAGCAGCGCAGCCATCACGGCGCCGCTGCTTCAAGGCCGCGCGCGCCGAACAGGCGTTGCAGCGGGCGGTCGAGCGGCTCATCCAGCATGTATTCGACGTGGCGGATCCCGCAGGCGGCGTAGCGCCGTGCCAGCGCGGCACGGGCGGCGGCAAAGCGGGCGATGAAATCCGCACGTGCGGCCTCGCCTTCAATGCGCCGCTCCGCGCCGGTTTCAGGATCGCGGAACAAATAGCCGCCGGTGTACGGGAAATCGCGCTCCTCGGCGCTGATGATCTGGATCGAAATCACCTCTCGCCGCGCCAGCGCCAAGCGCTCGGCGGCGGCGGTGAGCGCGTCGTCGAAGCCATCGGACAGCACCACCACCAAAGCATCGGGTGGGATGCGCTCCCATAAACCACGAAGCACGGTATCACTCGGCATCGGGCCGGCAGCATTTAGCGCCGCAAGCGCAAAGTGCAGACGATCACGATGACGCACGCCGGACGCCACCGGCACGCCGGTTAAGCTGTTGCCTCCAACGCTGACGAAGCCAAAGCCATCGCCCTGCTGCAATGCCAGCTCGGCGACGCAAGCTGCGAGCGCTTTCGCGGCATCGAGCTTGCGATATTCTGGTCGTGCGGCATCGAATTGCGTCATCGAGGCGCTGGTGTCGATCAATAGCCAGACTGTCAGCGGGCTATCGCGGGTGGCATCGCGGACGAAGTAGCGATCGGAGCGGGCGTAGAGTTTCCAATCGATACGCCGCGGCTCGTCGCCGGGCTCGTAGCCGCGGTATTGGGCGAACTCCAGTCCGGCGCCGCGGTTACGACTGGCGTGCTGGCCCAAGCCCTGCCCGGCCGGCACCGCGCGCACGCGCAGACGCAGCGCCTTCAGCCGGGCACGAACTTCAGGCGGAATCAACGCCGCAGTGCTCATCGCCAGAACGCGGCTTCAGCTAGGAAATGGAATCGCACGCAACAACGCGGCAATGACGTCGTCCGGCGCGCGCCGCTCAGCCTCAGCGGCAAACGACAACAGCAGGCGATGGCGCAACACTGGTGCGGCAAGCGCAACGACATCATCCCGCGTCGCAGCGAACCGGCCGTGCAACAGCGCCCGCGCTTTCGAGGCCAACACCAGCGCCTGGCCCGCGCGCGGGCCTGCGCCCCAGCGCAACCAATCGCGTACTTCGGGGATGCTGTCGTCCTGCGGCCGCGTGGCCCGGATCAAGCGTGTGATCCAGGTCAGCAGGTCGTCGCTCAGCGGCACTTCGCGCGTCAGTTTTTGCAACGCGATGACGGCTTCACCGCCAATCACTGCGGTAATCGGCGCGCTACTGCCCCCGGTGGTCTGCGCGAGTATCGCGCGCTCTTCGGCTTCCGTTGGATAATCAACGCGAATATGCAGCAGGAAGCGATCTAACTGCGCTTCTGGCAGCGGATAAGTGCCCGCCTGTTCTAGCGGATTTTGCGTCGCCAGCACAAAAAACGGCTCCGGCAATGGATAGGTCGTGCCGCCATAAGAAACCGTATGCTCTTGCATCGCTTCCAACAACGCTGCCTGGGTCTTCGGCGGCGTGCGGTTGAGCTCATCGGCGAGCAGCAAATTAGTAAACACCGGGCCTTTTTGGAATTTGAAATAGCGCTTGCCGGTGCCATGATCCTCTTCCAGAATTTCGGTGCCGAGAATATCGCTGGGCATCAAATCCGGCGTGAATTGAATGCGTCGGAAATCAAGCGCCAACGCTTGGCTCAACGAGCGCACCAGCAACGTCTTCCCGAGCCCTGGTACGCCTTCCAATAGACAATGGCCGCCGGCCAGCAAGCTGATCAGCAGTTGCTCGACGACGTTCTCCTGGCCGACGATCGCTTGCGCAATCGCCCGCCGGACTTCGCCAAGTTTCGCCAGTTGTTGTTCGACTAAGCGTTCGTCAATAGCAGCATTTGCAGCGTGATCCATCGTGCGTATCCCAGGCTGACGACTACGCGCTAAGCGCGTAGGTGATGATGTTGACGGCGAATTTCGTGATGTCTTCAGCGTTGTAGCGCTTATTGCGCCAGTCGAAATCCCATTCGCAGCCGTAATCCTTATTGCTGTATAGCAAACCCAGCCGGCCGTTGACGGTGATGCCTTGCAAGTAATCGTGGACGAGGTCATCGCCCCAGCCATTGAGTTCGATGCCGGTTGCCGGCGGGCCATCGAACGCAAAGAAACTAGAATAAATCGGGTGTTCTTTCGGCAATTTCTTTAGCGCGTCTTTACCGAAAATAGACACAATTTCGCGCTCAAAACTTTTTGAAAACAAACCATCGATGTCGTGATTGCAGTCATCGACAAAAACGAAGCCGCCGTTCTTAACGTAATGCTCAAAATTGCGCCGCTCGTCTGGATTAAATTCAACCAGCTTGTGCCCAGATAGATAACAGAACGGCGCTGTTAACATTCTGGAATCTGATAATGGAATAATCTTTTCTTCCGGATCAACTCGCAGCGTCGTATATTGCAACAGCGTATCGATGATGTTCGACGGCATGCGTTGATCAACATCCCAATCGCCGGATTCGTACATCAAGCGCGTAAACCAGAAGTCGTAAACGCCATGCGAGTCCGCGTTACCGGGCTTCATTGATCGATTCCAGAAATAAAATAACTATTCTCCGTATCACAACCACGACCGTCCGCCGCTCAAACCAAGCGGCGGACGGTACCGCTTTATACTGCGTCGGAAAGCGAGGTGAAGGTGAAGTCGCGAATCTTCAGCGGCGGAATCATCATGATGTAATTCGACTCGTTCGAGCTCACCCGTTCCGGCTTGCCGATCTCCTCGATGTTGTTGAGCATGATTATCGGCGACTCGTTAAAACGGAAGTTCTTGATCGGATACTTGATCTCGCCATTTTCGACGTAGAACGTGCCGTCGCGCGTGAGTCCGGTCAGCAACACAGTCTGCGGATCAACCATGCGGATGTACCAAGTCCGGGTTACCAACACACCTTTTTTCGTCGATTTGACCAAGTCCATCGTCGACTTGTCGCCGCCGATCATGATCAGATTGCGTGGCTGGCCGACCGCCTTCTTGCCCTTGAGCTTGGCCCAGTAGCGCGAGTAATGCAGGTAGTCGATTTTGCCTTTGGTGATGATCGGCGTGCGCTCGCGCGGTAAGCCATCATCGTCCCACGGTACGACGGCAGCGATCGGATCGGCCGGGTCGGCGTACAGCGTTACGCGCTCATCGAATACCTTTTCGCCGATGCGATTGCCGCCGCCTTTCTTCGTCAAAAAGCTGCGGCCTTCATCGGCTTCACGGGCGTCGAAGCCGCGCATCATGAAGCCCATCAAACCGGCTGTCGCGGCCGGCTCCAAGATGACAGTGTACTTGCCCGGCTCCAGCGCTTTGGCATCAACCGATGCTTTGGCCTTGTCGATCGCGGTGCGGATTTCCCGCTTTGCATCAAACTGCGCGACATCGATAACGTTACGCGCGACCCAGCCGGAGCCGGTGCCGTCGTCGGTACGCACGGTGCAGGTGAAATCAACGTCGGTACTGGTTTGGTAGGCGAAATTGCCGTTGCTGTTCGCGGTTGCGAAGAAGCGCTGGCCATCGGTGAAAAAGCCGGCAGCGACGAGTTTTCCGGCTTTGCTCGGCATGATGCAGTCGGCCGCGACCTGCGCGCGGTACTCCGGCGTAATCGCCGCGGTCTTTTCCGAATACGTCGCGCTCTGCACGTACTTTTGCTTGCCAATGGCTGGCACGAACTCGGGATTTTCTGGCGCCAGCTTGGCTAGATCTTCCGCACGACGCACCGCCTTGACCAGAGACTCATCATCAAACTCGTTGATCATTGCGGTGCCAACACGCTTGCCGAACGCGACTTTCACAGTCAGCTCGCAGTCACTGACGATGGCGCTGGTCGAGACGCTATTCAGCGCGTAACGCACATTGCCTTCAATCCAGCCTTCCAACTGCGCGGTGCATTCGTTGGCCTTCGAGAGTTTGACCACCTTGGTCAAAATCGCCTTGGCCTGTTCTTCGGTAAAAATGCTCATCTGGGTTTGTCCTCGAATTAGTTCGATCAGCCGAGGCTGCGCGCAGTGTTGATGACATTGACGCCGTTAAAGCGCGTCGTCGCCGAGCCGTGCGAAACGGCTGACACCTGCTGCGGCTGGCCTTTGCCGTCAAAGAACGAGCCGCCGAAGCGGTAATCGCTTTCGTCGCAAATTGCGGCGCAGGCATTCCAGAATTCGGGCGTGCGCATCTGGTACGCCACGTCTTCGATTTGCTCGGTGATCTTGCCGTCTTTGATCTCGTAGAACAGCTGGCCGCCAAACTGCGCGTTGTAGCGCTGTTGGTCGATCGAGAACGAGCCATTGCCAATGATGTAAATACCGTTTTCGACGCCTTTGACCATATCGGCGACTGAAAGCTTTTCCTTGCCCGGCGTCAGCGACACGTTGGCCATGCGTTGGAACTGCACGTTAGACCAGGAATCGGCGTAGCAGCAGCCTTGTGACTCCTTCTCGCCAATGATGTGGACTTGATCCCGTATCGCCTGATAGTTAACGAAAACGCCGTCTTTAATCAGGTCCCAGCGTTTGGTTTTCACGCCTTCGTCGTCGTAGCCCACGGCGCCAAGCGTGCCGGGCTGCACTTTGTCGGCAAAAATTGTGACTTTATCGCTGCCATATTTGAAGTCTTTTGCTTTCCACTTGTCGAGCGTGACGAAGCTGGTACCGGCGAAGTTGGCTTCGTAGCCGAGCGCGCGGTCGAGTTCGGTCGGATGGCCAACTGATTCGTGGATCGTCAACCACAGATGCGAAGGATCGAGCACCAAATCGTATTTGCCGGGCTTCACCGAACGCGCCGTGAGCTTGGCACGCGCTTGCTTGGCCGCCGCAACGGCGTCTTCCTTCATATCGTAGGAACTGGAATAGGCGATGGCGCCACCGGGCAGCGCGATTTTGCCGGCCGCTTTGCCGTCCAGATATTCGTAACCGAGGCCGGACGGCGCCGAAAGGCCGTCGCGCGTGCGGAACTTGCCGGTTTTCTTATCGATGGCGGTGACCTGCATCGGCGCCCAGATCCGGTGCACGTCTTGGTCGATGTAAGAACCGTCGGTCGATGCGAAATATTTTTGCTCGTTGACTAAGAACAGCACAGAGCGAATGAAGTCTGCCCCGGCTTTCAGCGCGGCATTATTGACGCCGAGCAGCAGATCAACTTTGTCTTTGATCGGCACCGTCATTGAATTCTTCTGAATTGGCGTCGCCCAAGACACTTCGCCGACGCCCTTCACCGCCGCCAGTTGCACCGGCGTTGACTGAAACTTGGAATTTGCTTTGGCAATGGCCGTGGCTTGCACGGCCGCTTTGGCGATCGCATCCTCTGACATATCGCTAGTCGCCGCGAAGCCCCAGGTGCCGTTTGCGATAACGCGAACGCCGATGCCGGTAGATTCGGTGTTGACGACGTTTTCGACCTTCGTTTCGCGGGTAATCACAAACTGCCGCAGATAGCGGCCAATGCGCACGTCGCAGTAGCTAGCGCCGGCCTTGGTCGCGGCGTTCAGCGCAATATCGGCCAACTTTTTCTTCAACGCCACGTCAACTTTAGTTGTCAGCGCTTCTGCAGCTATCGCATGGCCATAAATCGGCAGGATCAGACCGCCAACGCTGGCGCTGGCGGTTTTCAAAAAATCTCGTCTATCCATCCGGGGGTCTCCGTTCGGACTGGTGGTTCGGTTGGGGATCGGCAGGGCCGAGTCCGTAAGCGGACTCGGAGCCATGTGTTAGGACGCCGACGATTTCAAAAAGGTTTATAGCAGCACGAAACATACCGCGAACGCGGCGATTTTGCCGCTCGAAGCGCGAGCTTGGACGCTCGCGAGGCGCGCGGACATCGCTAGGCCGTCAATCCCGCAATGCGCGCGCAGCCCAGGTGCGCGTTGCTCAGGGATGCCGGCGACGCATGGCCCGATACGGCGGGGATTCAGAAACGGCTTCAAATCCGAGACGCTGGTAGAGGCGCCCTGCCGGGCTGTCGATCAGCACGTGCAGTTCCATATCCCAGCCCTGGCCCTTGGCGTCGGCGATCAAGCCCCGCAATAGTCCGCTGCCAGCGCCGTTGCCACGCGCCGACGCAACTAGGGCAATATCGATCATATGCAGCGCTGGCGGCCCGAACGCCAGCGCCAAATGCCCGATGGGATGATCTGAAGCGTCGATCAACAACGCGAACCAACGACCGTCAACGGCGCGGTAGCTCGCGTAACGGGCGCAAAATTGTTGCGTCAGCAGCAACTGCTGCTGCGGTTCGGGCAGGAACCCGAACTCCTGCGCTCGGTCCTCGCAGTACAAGCGCCGGAGAAAGTCGAAATCGTCGGCGACTTCCTCACGCAGCGACCAGCCCAGCTCACCAGCCGCAGCGTGCAGCTGCGGCAGCATCGTCTGGCTCACGGATGCTGTGGGAATACCCCTTCATAGGCGATACAGAAGTTCAGAGCCAGATACGGCTGCTGGTTCGGATGCGGCGTCGTACTACCGGTGACACCGATAGTCTGCGGCGCCATCACCGTATCCGGCACGTCGGTCGTGCTGTAGACCGCCGCCGTCTGGGGCTGACCCGCGACCATCGTCACGCCGCGACTCAACATCGCCGTGCTGCCCGGCCCGGCCGTTTCCCCTGCCGGCGTCCGTGAGACGAAGCCATCCAATGGGTGTGTATGCTGCGGCATTTCCGCTTGTAACAACGTGACGCTGCTGACGCCAACAATCTCGCCCAGTACACGCGGTGACAATCCCGGCCCGTCGCCAGTTCCCATCACCGTCGAGTTGTTCAGATTCGGCAACGCGAAATTGCTCTGACCATTCCCGCCATAGGTCGTGCCCAGGATCGCGAACAGCGCTTGAAACTGGCTGATCGGCAGCAGTCCTCCACTGCAGCTCAACCAGCCAGTCGGCGCGAAGTTGAAGCCGAATGCCCGGATTTCACCAATATAGGGGTCTGCCATCGTCGTGCTCCTTCGTGGTTCAAGACTGACTGGGGAAGATGCCGTAGAGCGCGATGATGTAGCTCAGCGCCACCGTCGGCATCATGTTTTCATGCGGGAATCCGGCACCACTAATTCCGACCGAATGCGAGTCGAGAACAGCAGTGACGCCCGCGCTACCAACTGCAGAATAAAACAGCTGCGTGTTGCCGCCAGCCGGTACCGCCGTCGCGACGACATTGCCAGTCGGCAGGTTCGCAGTTGCGTCGGCGCTACTGGCGTAATAGGGGTGGCTGTGCGCCGGCATCTCCGCCTGCAGCAGCGTGACGTTTTCGGCGCCGAATAACTGGCCAAGAACCCGACTCGTCAATCCGGGCCCCTGCCCCTGACTCATGCCAACTCGTCCGCGCAGATCAGGCAGTCCAAACGTCGTGGTGCCATTGCCACCATAAGTGGTACCGATCAGAGCGAACAGCGTCTCGTATTCGCTGATCGACTGCAGCGAGCCATCGCAGAAATGCCAGCCGACCGGCGCAAAATTACCCGCAAATGGACGGATCTCTCCCACGAAAGGGGTACTCATTGGAGCCTCCTGAATTTCGGTCTGAGGCCGGCGCGCTTACGAGCGGGACGGATAAATGCCCTGCAGGGCGATGCAGTAGTTGATCACCAGCGACGGCTGCATATTTTGATGCGACTGACCACCGCCAGCAGGATTAATCGATTCCGGCGCAATCGCGGTCAATTGCGTAGGCGGCCCGTAGATTGGGAACGTCGACCCTGTTTGCGCCAGCAAACCACTGGCTGGCGCAGGGGAATTAGCGGCTAGTACGGTTGCCACCGCGGGGTGGGTATGCCCGGGCAGCTCAGCAATGTTCAGGGTGACGGTTTCTTGACCGCCCGCCAGTCCCACGTCCGTGCTGAGATTTGCCGCCCCCGTTGGCGTGCGTCCCCGTAGATCTGGCAGGCCGAACGTTCGAACGCCGTCGCCTCCAAAGCGGGTGCCGAGCAAAGCAAAAAGCGCGGAATTCTGTGCAATCGGCAACAATTGCCCGCTGCACGGGGCCCATCCCTTTGGAATGAGGCCAAACGAAAACGCGCGAATCTCTCCCAAGAAAGGATCCAAGACGCACCTCCTTTTCACGCCTGCGGCGCCACAGCACCTTATTTGAACGGATGCCCGCCTTGCGACAAGCTACAGACAACCGCCCCCCGTTTTCTGGCCGTCATCATCCAGCGCGTTCGGCGGATTTGCAAGCCGATATCTGAATACCGCTCAGCGGCAGTCGATGCCACTGATCCAAGTCAATTGCATCAATGGCAATCCTTTCTACTATTTTCAATTCGCTTTCCTCTACAATGGAGAGCAGGTTCTTGATGGCCGACATAGGGAGATTGCAATGCAAAATTTCGAGACCAAGAATTTGGAATCCGATGGCACCGCCGACTCGCGGCCGGTCTGGCAAACACCAGAGATGACTGTTGCTGAAGTCAACACACTGACTCGCACCGCTGGCTTCACCACTTTCGACGCACCGACCTCTTTCGGCTCATAAGCTGAGGCTGCAGCTGAGGCTGCGTCACCGACTTAAGGCGACCACCACGCGCAACGCGGCCGGGGCGCGTTGAATTAATCGCCGAATAGGCGTGGCCCAGCACGCTTTTTGTCGGGTAGATTTGACGCTGCGAGACGGTCTGAGCCCAACTAACGGCAGCGACGATGGTCGCGGCTCCCGAGGTGGCGCAATATCGGGAAGATGCGGACAGCACCAGAGGACATCAGTTGCACGGATTCGCAGGCATCGTCAATTTTAGCGTCGGCGTCACGGCGACAGCGGAAGTAGATACTGACAGCCTGCATCGGGCGTTATCCGGAGCGGGCTATCACTCGGTCGAAACCCGCAGCAAGTCTGACGCCGTGTTTGCTGTGGCTACCGAAGCCTGGGCACGTGGCGGTCGCGGAACGGCGGCGCTGGCGAACGACGGGGAGCAGTTCGCCGCCTTCATCGGCCGCCTCGACAACGCCGGCGAGCTCGCCTCCACCCTCGGCCAGCCGCTGGACTCAGACGCCGGAGCGCTCGTCACCGGCGCGCATCGACGCTGGCGTGAAGAAGCGCCCGCTCGATTACTCGGGGATTTCGCATACGCCGTCTGGGACGCGCGCGAACGCACGCTATGCCTGACGCGCGACATCGGCGGCTGGCATGCGCTGTACTATCTGCTCCGGGCCGATCGCATCGTTTTTGCAGACTCGCTGCCCGTCCTGCTCGCACTCGCGCCCGAGACGCGGCAGCTCGATCCCCAGGTGCTGGCTGATCTGTTGATCGATGGCCTGCCGCCCGCCGACCGCACGATCTGGCGCGATGTCCAAGCCGTGGCGCCAGCAAGCAGCGTACGCATCGGGCGCGGAAGCACTGTGTCGCGGCGCTACTGGCAATTGCCGCAAACCAGTCTGCGCTATTCGCGCGATGATGATTACGTCGACGCCGCCAGGGCCCTGCTTGATGAAGCGGTTCGTTGCCGCCTGCCCGCGACCGGCCCGATCGGCATCGCGCTTAGCGGCGGCCTCGATAGCGCCGGCCTCGCCGCAACCATCGCAGCGCTCGCTCCGAACACCGTACTGCTCGGCTTCACTGGCGTACCGGCTCCCGGCGCCGTGCTGCCGCAGTCCCCGCACCAGTACAACGACGAAACTCCGTACGTCCGGATGCTGAGCGAGCGCATTCCATCGCTGCGTTCCATTGAGGCTTGGAGCGCCCTCGACGCTGAGGATGCGATCAACGAGGCAATTATCCACCTCGCCGGCATGCCGTTGAACAACACCTTGAACGCAGCGTGGCTCAGCCCCGCCTACGAAGCGGCGACACAACATGGCGTCGGCACCGTGCTGACCGGAGGTTTTGGCAACATCACGCTCAGTTACGATGGCCAGTCGCTGCTGCCGGCGCTGCTGGATCAAGGTGCGCTGATCCGGTTTGCCGTTGAGTACGCGGCGCTTGCCCGCAGCGACACCCATCGTGGCTGGGACATCGCCCGTGCCGCCTTTGCAAGCAGTCGTCGCTTCAGCCATTACCGGCGAATGCGCCGCGACCCAACACTGTGGCCACGCCAGCGCCTGCAACGCGCCTACCTGAACAGCGAGTTCGTCGAGTCATCGGCCTGGCTGCCCTACCAGCTCGATGCCGGCGCGCCGATCCCGACTGGCGGCAGTGACCACCGCGAATGGCACATCGGCCGCAGTCAGCGTCAACGTCATCTGCACGGTCCGCTGCAGCGCTACTGGCGGGCCGAGTTCACACCGCCGCTGGCGGACCAGCGCCTGATCGAGTTCTGCCTGTCGATTCCGCTGCAGCAATATCTGCGCAATGGCCAAACGCGGCACCTCGCGCGGCGGGTGCTGTCAGACCGGCTACCCGCCGCGATTGTCAACAATCGGCTGCGTGGACGGCAATGTCCCGAGGCCGTGCAGCGAGTCATTGCGCAGGCACCGCGCTACCAGGCCGAACTCGAGCGACACGCCAAATCTCCGCTGGTTCGACATTGTCTGGACCTAGCGAAAATGCGAGCCCATCTACGACACATCGGCACCGCGACGGCAGCCGAAATCAATCGTGTCCAGCACCTCCACCGAGCCCTGCAGCACGCGCGCTTTCTCGACTATCTGGCGCAACGCGGCGCGACACTCTAGCGTCCTGCTGGCAAGGCGAAAGCGGTGCCGCCGCTTCGTCCATCAGTCATAGCCGAATGACGCCATCCATTCGGCGTGGCAGCCTCTGATCTGCTCCACCTGCGCCGACGACAACACCTCGCGCCAACCGCCGATGCGCCCCTTGCGGAAAAATGCCGGCATAGCCACCGGTCGCTCGAAAAATCCGCCGGCGGCCTCCTGGCCCCGCAGGCGCTCAAAGCGACTGGACGCGACGGCGCTGGCGAGCTGCGCATCGTCCACACCCCAACCCAGTGTCGATGCAAGCCCGGCGAGAATGGATTGCAGATCCTCATGCATCGCCTCGTAGCGCACGACGCGAACCGAAAACGCGCCGGCCGCACCTTCCTGCGAAACCCAGCTACTGACATGCTGACTCCACGAGCCCAGGGGTTGCCGCAGCTGTCGGTTCAGTCGACCGCGGGATGCGGAGAAGTCGACGTCGGGCTGGCACAGGAAATCGACCGCCCGCGCCAACGACCATTGCCGATGATGCGCAAGCGACACGGCGACATCGCGCGGATCCCGGACAATATAAACGGCGCCGAGCGTCGCGTCGGATGGAAACAGCGGCTCGCCGCCGACCCGGACATAAGCCTCGTGCGCCTTGCACAACAGCGGCTCCCGCTGCGATCGCGCCAGACTGCGGAACACGGCCGGCCGCGCACGCTGGATTTCAGCGTCGGTCAAATCGGAAGCCTCAACCCCGGCATGACGGTCGAATTGGGCTCGCGATGAGGCGATCTGCTCACCGTCCAAGCGATTGATGTTGATGGCGCCGCCGCCACGACGCAGGCTGGTCAATGCCGCGCGCATCCAGGTGTTGCCGGATTTTGGATACGAGGCGATCCAGTACAGCCGTGCCGGCGCGCGGTCCGCCACGTCAGAAGCCGCCGTAGCGCCTCAGCAGCGTCGGCAGTTCGGCTGCGAACGAAGACAGCGCATTCAGATCGTCCGGCACGGGCAAGCGAAGCTGGGGCACGGACTTCGCCAACGCTGCGACTGCCGCAAACATCTGCTGGCCGTTCACGGCCTGACCAATACCCAATCGATACACCGCTTCGTTGACCGCCTGCAGCGCCTCGAAGCCATTGGTATGAAGCAGTGGCTCGGCCGCCGCATCGAGCCCGCGGCTCAGGTGGCAGACCAAAGCCAGCGGGCGCGGATCCGGACAGAAGCGATCATCAATCGCGTGCTCGAATTTCTCCGCATCACCGCTGCTGCGTACTCGACGGCCCGCCAGCAGATCCAGCGCTGTCAGCGCGTCACGCCAGAGTTTCTGGCGCGGGAATGCCGGCATAATCCGGAAGCCGCCGCCATCAACGCGCATCGCCACCGCGACGTCGTCGGCCAGCAGCCGGGCACCGCCGGCAACCATCGCTGCCGCCAGTGTCGACTTGCCGGTGCCGGACAAGCCCGACAACACCACGGCCTGACCGTCGACTTCGACGCAACTGCCGTGCAGCGGCAGCTCACCGCGTTGGTGACACAGAATGCCAACGACGCTGCCCAGCAGAAAGACGCGGATATCAGGCGCGTCGAGTGCCATCTGCGGCTCGATTACAACCTCCCGGCCGCGCTGCACGAGATACGCGGCGACGCCCGGGATTTCAATGCGGACACAGCCGTCGCGGCGATATGCAACCAGAGCCCCGAGTTGGACAGGGTCGTCGAACGACGGCGCCTCGCCGAGACGGAAGGTGACGTCGATCGAATCCGCCGCGTCGCCGGGCGGCAGATCCGGTAGCGCTAGTTCGCTCAGCAAACCCCAGCCGAAGATGCGATAGCGATAGGCGGCGCCTGGGACAGTCAGCGACTCCGCCCGCGTCGAATCATGCCTCGACACGGACCAAGCCTTCCGACAGCCAGCGGCTCAGAAGCGCCAGCACGTCACCACGGATGCGCTCCGGATCGCCCTGGAAATCGGCGATCACACCGGCGATCAGCGTCTCGGCGGCAGGCTCCGGATCCAACCGTCGCCAGACCGCGCTAGCGACCGCGTCGAGCGCGTAGTAACGGCCGCGGTCGACGCTCAGCAAGACCACGCCGCCGTCGAGCTCAGTCGACAGCAAGGCCCGGTCCGGCCGGATCGATCCAACGGCAAGCCAATGATCCATTTTGCTTTCCTCCACGAGCATCCTTTCAAGATCAGAGCCGTTTCATCATACGCGAAAGCCTAACGCAGACTCACCACGAATTCGCATAATGGCGCATGCTCGCGCCACTCGAATCGCTGCGCCGCTGGCCGTTAAGAGCGGACGCCGTTCGTCGAGGCGGCGGCGACTCTGACGCTGGCTGGGCTGGCGTTGGTGGGCGCTGCTACGAGCGGCCGACGCGCGCTGGCCTGGGCATCGATCTGCCCTTCACCAGCAAGCCGCACGCGCAAGGCAGCAACATCGCGTTCGATGCGTTCGCGGTCGCCGTTATAGTGTTCAACCAATTCGTCAATCAGCTCGACTTGAGTCGGGCCGACTCCAGCCACCGCCCAATATCGCTGACGATGCGTCAAGCGCGTAATAGCGGCCTCGATCGACACTCATCAGCACCACCTTCATTGTCGATATTGTCGATCACGGCCGACAATACTTTCTTATTCGTCTGGAAGACGTCCGCTGGCTCCTGGAATTGCGCCGTGTTCTCCTCCCTGCGTAATGGCGGTCGATGTGAACCGGCACGGTGGCAATTGCAAACCTCTAAAATGTACTGCGAACACATGCTGCACAATGTCTCGACAGCTGAACGCGCACGCCAACCACCGCGAGATTGGGATCACGGATACGGACGATGTCGTTAATAGGGAAATACCACCGCTGGCGCGCCATGAGGTGGTCCGAGCGCGGCCTGATAGCCGAAGCGGTAACGGTGCTGGTGCTTGCACGGCTGGCGGCGTCCAGCGTTCCGTTCCGCATCATCGCCAAACGCTTACAAAACCCTGCAGCGGCGCCGCAATCGGCCTCTACTGTCGCCCAGGCACCGCATATACGCCGCGCCGTGCTGCTGGCAGCGCGGCAATTGCCGGGAACAACGCCCTGCCTTGCGCAAGCAATCGCCGCACAGACGATGCTGAAACGGCGACATTGCGCGTCTACCCTGCATTTAGGGGTTGGCAAAGACGCGCATGGCGCGCTGACCGCCCACGCCTGGGTTGAGGCCGCCGGTGAGATTGTTGTCGGCGAAAACGGGATTGCGGGCATGCAGCCAATCGCGGCGTTCAGCGGTGGCTACACATCGGCATTACTACCCACTGTGGATCGACAAGCGGCGCCCGCTCCGTGCGGAATGCGCGAATTCAAATTGGCAGCACTTTGCTGCGTTTGGCCGGCCACCACCCAAAGTCAGGACGCTATTCGCGCGGCGGCAAGCAACATCGACTGGCCGCAGTTTCTGCAGGTGATTCAGCGCCACCGCATCGCCGGCATCGTCTGGCGCAATCTGCAACTTGCGTGCGTTGAAGTACCGGGTGCAACCGGCCCTGCGCTCAGTCACGCGGCGGCCGTTACAGCGCGTCATGGCCTGCTACTCGCCGCTGAAGCCGGCCGCATGCGCAAGCTGCTTGAACAACGGGGCATCGCCGCGGTGATGCTGAAAGGCGCAGCGCTGGGCCAGCGCGCCTACGGTGACTTCACGCTGCGCCATAGCAAAGATATCGATATCGTCGTCGCGCCAGACAAAATCGAGGCGGCATTGGCGGTCATCGCTGCCGCCGGCTACCAGCGCATTCACCCGCCAGCGGACTTAATTCAGCCCGTGCTGTGGCGGCGTTATGTTGCGGTACGCAAAGAATGCGAATTCATCGACCCCGTCCGCGGTATTCAACTCGAATTGCACTGGCGCCTAACAGATAATCTGCATCTCTTCCCAACGCCGCCGCAATCAAGCTGGCAGCAGATAACGCTGCAAAATGCGCTAAGCCTCAATATTCTCGACCACGACGATCTCTTCTTCTACCTCTGCGTACACGGCGCCTCGCACGCCTGGATGCGCCTGAAATGGCCAGCAGACATCGCCGCGCTGCTCGCCGACGAAGATGCCGCTGGGATCGAACGCCTCTATCGCAAGGCTATCGAACGGGAGATCGGCCCTTGCGTCGGTTCGGCGCTTTTACTCTGCCAAGCGCTATTCGGCACGGTGCTGCCGCCCGCGTTAGCCGCCGAATTGGCACGCAGCCGCCGCAATCGCTGGTTATGTACCATCGCGTTACGCACACTTAAAAGCGGCGCCGCTACGCGCGAGGTGCTAGACCAGCGCTGGGGTACCACCATAATCACTTTTTCGCATTTTCTATTCAGCGCTCGTCGGCGTTATCAACTGGCCGAACTACGCGGCTTGCTCACTTATGAGGCCGACTTTCTAATACTGCCACTGCCGCCAGCGTTGACGTTCCTCTATCCACTCTTACGCTTACCGCTGTGGTTATGGCGCCGCGTGCGCCACCACGGGCGCAGCCGCTAGCCGGCGACCACGCTGCCAGGCGAAATGGTGCCTGCCTCAAATCGCACAACACGCTGACACAGCGCGAGGCTTTCAGCGCGGTGCGCGATCATTACGATTGCTGGCCGCGCCGGCAGGGCGAGCAAGGTTTGGAATAGCGCGTGCTCGCCGGGTGCGTCAATCGCGCTGGTTGCCTCATCGAGCACCAGCAACGTCGGCGCGCGCAGCAGCCCGCGCGCAAGTGCAATGCGCTAACGCTCGCCACCCGAAAGCAGGCTGCCGCGTTCGCCGACAATCGTATCCAACCCCTGCGGCAACTGGCGTACGCGTGCCTCAATGCCCGCCTGCGCTAAGGCTTGCCATAACGCCGCTTCATCCGCCTCCGGCTTTGCCCACAAAAGATTGCGGCGGATGCTGTCGTGAAACAAAAAAGGTTCTTGCGGCAGGTAGGCAATTTGCGCCCGCCAACGCTGGCGTTGCGCGTCGTCAAGCGCAGTCGTGCCGATATAAATCGTGCCTGACTGTGGGGGATAGAGCCCAACCAGCAAATCAGCAAACGTTGTCTTCCCGGCACCCGACGGCCCAGCAGCGCCAAGGCATTCGCCCGGCGCTATACGCAAGTGCAGGTTATGCACGCCGACGCCAACAACGCCGGACGCGGCGTCGAGTTCACGGTGCTGAAACGACACATCATCAAACACAATCGGCCCGGCCAACGGCGCCGCAACTGGAGTCTCGGACGATATCGGCGGAACGGCGGCCGTGTCGCGTAATTCGTCCGCTAGCATCAACATTTGTGCGTAGGCGGGCAACGCATGGGCAAGCTGCTGCAGCCCGCTTTGTAGCAACGCAACCGGGCCACCGAGCCTGATCAACACCAGCAGGAACGTGATCAACACCGGCGCGGGGGTCGCGAACACCGCGACCCCGACCAACACCGCCGTGCCGCCGGCGAACGCTAAGACCGTCGACAACGCGAGTCGCGCCCGCGTCTGCTGGCGCAAATGGTCGATCTGCTGCGCGCTCAGCGCCGCCAAGGTTCGCTCGAACTGGGCGACAAACCCGGCCTGCAGATTCTGGCTCACCGCCAGTTTTAAGCCGCCAAGAAACTGCGCGGTCATATGCAGCAACGTCAGATTTGCGCCGGTCACGTACTGCCCCGCCGCCCGTGCCCGCCGCAGCAACGGCCACATAGCCAAAGCGCTAAAGCCCAGAACGAGCAAGGCGAACACGGTAAGACGGGGTGCCAATAACGACGCTAAACACAGCGTCTTAAGTAATACAGCATAGTCGATGCAGTATTTTATTGGGTCGACGCCAGCGATCGAAGCAGGCATTCACTGCTTTGATCACTTCCTTGAGCGTGGCGAAGTAACAGTTGTGGGTTGCCAGGCGCCGGGTCAGTTTCCACACGCGCTCGATCGGAGCCAGTTGCGGACTGTAGGGGGGGCAGGAAAAGCAATTGCAGCCGCTTTGCGTGATGGCGCAGGAAATCGCCTAGGCGCTTTGCATGGTGATAGCGGGCATTGTCGAGCACGACGATCATTTTTCGTCCGGGCGTCTGCTGGCGAAGCAGACGTCCCAGGAATGTCCGGAAGGTCACGGCATTGAAAATTGGGGACGTCATTCGCACGAATTGCCCTGTCGCAAGACTGACCGCTCCAAAACACGCGATGGACTTGCGGGTCGGCGCATGACGCAGGATCGGGTCTTTGACCTCCGGCGGTACCCACATCCGGCAGCGGGAACCGTGTTGCTGAAAGTGGCATTCATCGACGCTCCACAGTTCGACGTCGGGACGATGCGCCAAACGGCGAAGTTTTTTTTACCGCCGCAACTTTCAGCGGATCCGAGTGGGCGAGCTGAGGGCGCGGCTTGCGAAGCCGGAAGCCCAGATCGCGGAATAGACGCTGGCATTGCCGCACGCCCAGATCGACATGGTAATTCCGGCGGAGATGTTCGGATAAGGTCGGGCCATCCCAGAGCGTTGCGGCGACGTCAAAGTCACGTGGCGTCCTGCGTAGATCTAATTGCAGCTTCTTCCAATCTTTCGGATCCAGCGTCTGGGGCCGACCTGATCGCTCGCCTTCCCGAAGGGCATCCAGGCCGCCTTGCTCGAATCGATTGACCCAGCGCTGGACGGTCGTGCCGTTTTCGCCGAACAGAGCGGCCACCTCGCGGCAGGAATGGCCTGCCGTCACCAGCAGCAAACCATGCAATCGATGGTCATAGCGCGACTCTTCGCTTCGCTCGATTTCCTGCTGGATCGCCAGCCGCATCACGTCTGCATCCTGTATTTGCAGCTTGCGCATCGTCCTTCTCCCGAGATAAAGAATGATGCCATATTATTATCATGCTGCATTAATTATGTCGTCGTGTTTAACACCAACTGCGCAACCAACATCACCAGCGCCACCGAACACTGCAGCAAGCAATGCATCGCAACGCTGATCCTTTGGATATCACCGCCGAGCAAATGGGTAATCCGCGTGTGCCGCAATGTTGCCAACTGCGCCCAGTGCGCGCGGCTCAGCAAGGTAATAATCGCCGTACGCCGCGTTTCAACAAAGCCGATCTGCAAGCGCGCGAGCGTGATGTCACGCATCGCAACGACAAAGGCGCGCAACAACATCACCACCGCAAACACTGCCATCAACGCCGCCAAGCGCGCCAGCAGGCTTAAGCTTCCAAACGTCGCGAACGCCGAAGCCATGAGCAGCGACAACGTGCCCGCCACCGGCACTTGACCGAGCAATACGGCGAGCAACGGCACTAACAAAGCAAGACCAATCCCCTCCAATACGGCCCCGCTGGCAATCAACGCAGCCGCAGCCCAGCCGCGCCCGCCAGCGTAATGTGCAGTATCACGAACGAACGTCCGCAGCAGCGATAACAAGCTCGGCTTGTCGTTTTCCGTGTTGGGCAAAATCGATGTATCCATTTCGCGGCGCCGACAAGCTTCGTCGCAAGCGTTATGGCCGGTACGACAGCCGGGCGGCCTGGCAGGTAGGCGCCGGTTTGTCTAATGTTCTGGGGGAAGTCCAACCTTATTGGGCCAGAGTGTCAACTATTTCGGGTCAAGTCCCTTTTCCGGTGCAACGCCTTGTTGGGCCGGAACCGCACGCGAGCGCAGCTTGAACATTGCATAGGCGACCAGGAAAACAATGACAGACATAACCGCTCCGCCGTAAAGCCAAGCTGCGACGGCCAAGCCTGAACCACCGGCATAGCCTGCATTGGGGTCTTTTAGAGGAAGCGCACCGATGATGATGGCCACCCATTTTCCGTAATGCCCAGCAATACGCCGAGCCCTAACGGCGGGTGCCGTGCTTCCGCGCGACCGATAAGCGACGACAAGAAAAAACACAGAACCAATGCCGAAACCGGCAAGACCGCCGATAAGAATTCGCAGTAAGTACTCGGCCATTATTTAGGCCCAGACAGTATGACTACCGCCGTCAGAGGTGCTGACCTCCGCCAAGGCCGTAACGCGGGTTAGCTTGACGCCAGAGCCGCAGGAGCGAGATAGGACTGCGCTCATCGATCGGTTTCCTTACGCGGAGGTCAGCATGACAAACGATAGCACCGTTTTTGTGGGATTGGACGTCCATAAAGAGTCGATCGTGGCGGCCTATTCGGTCGGCTTTGGCGAGGTGTCGAGCATCGGCAATGTCGGTGTGCTGGAGCGGGATGTCGATCGGCTCTGCAAGCGCATGCAGAGCAAGGCGTCGACCGTGGTCTTCGTCTATGAAGCCGGGCCTTGCGGCTACGGCCTGCAGCGCCAGCTGAGCCGGGCCGGCTTCACCTGCCATGTCTGTGCTCCGTCGCTGATCGCCAAAAAGGCCGGTGATCGGGTGAAGACCGATCGGCGTGATGCCGAGAAACTGGTCAAGGCGCTGCGCAGCGGCGATCTGTCCTTCGTGCATGTGCCTGATGAGCGAGACGAGGCGTTTCGCGATCTGGTGCGTGCCTGGAGCGGCGCCAAGGAGGATCTGAAGCAGGCCAAGCAGCGCCTGAAGTCTTTCCTGCTGGTCCACGGCGTGCGTTACACCGGCAGTGCCGATTGGCGCGAAGCGCATCGTCGCTGGCTGTCGCGGTTCACCTTCCTCGAAGTCTGGTCCCAACTCGCCTTCGAAGAGCATCGTCGATCGGTCGAGGATCGGCTGGCGCAGTGTCAGCGTCTGGAGCAGGTGCTGCGCGACGCCGCGCCGGACTGGCGTTTCTATCCGGTGATCCAGGCTTTGCAGGCACTGCGCGGCGTGCAATTCACCGTCGCGGTCGGCGTGATTTCGGAGGCCGGCGACCTGTCTCGCTTCGATAACCCGCGCCAGCTGATGGCCTGGCTGGGGCTGGTGCCCAGCGAGCGCAGCAGCGGGGCGAGCGTGAAGAAGGGCGGCATCACCAAGGCCGGCAATAGCGTCGCGCGAAAGCTGCTGATCGAGGCGGCCTGGAGCTATCGCTACATCGCCAAGGTCAGCCCGATCATCCAGAAGCGACACGAGGGCCTGCCCAAGCCGATCATCGATCGAGCCTGGGATGCACAGCTGCGGCTCTGCCGACGATTCCGAAAGCTGATCCTGCAGGGAAAGAACCGCAACGTCGTGGTGACCGCCATCGCGCGGGAGCTGGCCGGTTTCATCTGGGACATCGCGCGAAGAACGCCGATCGCGGCTGCCTGATTCCCTCGATCTCTTCCATTCACACACCGCAACGGAGAACGAGTCTTCTGAGGGTGGCGCAGCCCGGTGAGTGTGCACAACCCGCGATGGCGTTAGGCGACAGCAAGGCAGCGCTGACTCGCGTGCCCAGACCGCGGCAGGTGCATAGACGGATTCCAGCACGGTGGTAACCAACCCACGTATATCAGCATGAGCAACCGTCGAGTGTGCTGGCTGCGTCACCTTCAGAAGATTCAACCCACATCATGAATCGATAAATCCAACAACAACCCTCGTTCAATGCTTGACGGCGGAAGTCATATCAACGCCACGATTCAGGCGCGGCTCTGACGTCGCGAAGCGGCGACAGGGACTTTGGCTGGAAGCGATGGTTGGACCTTACCGCCGAGCAGGTGGCGGCGGAGGCGGCGGTTTGGGAGTGTCGCCTCGCACATTACGGCCTGGTGGTGGGGGAGGTGGTGGCGGAGGGGGATTGGGTGACGCCATGTTTGGCTCCGGGAACCTGACTGGCTCCGAAAAAAAACGGGACTGCGGCGAGAAAGGCCAAGAAAACCGCTACGGTTAGGCTTGCGGTGGCGCGATAGATATTATACGACCGCGCGTCGTTGCTGATTGCATTCTCTGAAGAATACTCGGTGAAGTAATTGAATAGAGCGTCATTGAATGCTTCTTTCACCAACTGATCTGCATTCTCGTAGCTCTTGTAGGTTTCTTGGAGCTCCCTATAGTACGCCTCAAGATGCCCTGCGGTTGGCAGCAACTTGTCGGTATGCCCGAACCAGGCCTTGCGGAAGAACCATGCGCCGACAGCCAATGCAACTGCAGCGCTCGCGAGAAGCAGCCAAAATAATGACCGGAACGGCTCTGCACCCGGTTTCTCGGCTGCGTTGAGCATGAAAGACAGAAGCCCGATGGTTGCGACGATGACGCCGAATGGAATGGCAAGCCGCGCGCTGATCTTCTCGCGGCGCTCAAGCTCATAGAAGTACAGCTTCTCGTAAAAGCTTGACCTTTGAACCTTATCCATCATGGGGCCCAACGAGTCTGTAGACAATGCCCACCAGCGCTTTCACCAAAACGCGCAAATACGGCAATCGGTTCCGATGCTGCGATGTTTGATCGGATTGCGATCATCTAACGACTCCATTGTGTGGTCAGCCTCGGCGATGGCAGGGCCGTGTTGGACGATATCCTACCGCTTCCAGCTTTGCCAGGTGCTTCATGGCGCCTTGTCTTCCAGCTTTTGTACGTTGTGCACCCAGGCAAACAGCTTCCACTGTGCATCCACCTTGCGTCGGCTTCTAAGCGTGTAGCGGCGTAGGTGGTGATTGTGGAGATTGCCGAAGACGGGGGCCACGATGCCGAGGCGCCGGCTGTACAGGAATCGCCCTTCACGGCTGCCGATTCGGGCTTTCATCGCGGTGGTTTGCGGGTGCAGGTCTTTGGCCTTGCTACCGTCGAATGCTCATTAATAGGCGCAGACTGAGATTATGCAAGATAAATAGTGGACAATTCCAGTCTGACCCTAATTTTGCGCAATCTTTATGGCACGGAGGGTGCGCGTGTTCATCCAGAAACCAGTGTGCGGCGTGGAGTTCACCGGGTTTCCTGCCGATTGCTTTGGCGCTGTCTTGATCGAGGCGCATGAAGACCGAACTTTGGCAAGACCAGCCCATCTGCTGCGCGAGCTTTCCAAAGACGATCTCGCGATAGGCGTGGAAGTCACCTGTTAGTTTGGTTAGCCAGCGATTACCTTGACAATCCGTACCGAGCCAGAAGTTCATTGATGGCGCAACGGGAGCCTTAAATGAGTGCCAAGCCCAGCCATTCGTTTCAACGACTGTTGGTAGATCGCGCATCAGCGGGAAGGACGGCATTTTGTGGGGGCCTAACGTGGAGGTAACCGGCCTTGCGCGGCTTTATGCGCAAGGTCCGTGTTGACCGCAGGGTTAGGCATGGGGTGCCACCTCAGCCAATTCGCCGAGTAAATGAAACGATGTTCCCTCCGCCGCCGCAGCCCCGAAAAGCTCACGCGCACAGGACATTCCGCACTTAACAGGAAAGGCCACGCAACCCTGAGTGAGCAACCAAATTGTTCTTGTGATGCCGTTCGTGAAGGCGACGTACTCGACTTCGTCCTGGCGCTCATTTCTACAGAACCGTAAAAACTTATACGTGACGGATGTTCGGATTGCTTTTCCGTAGGAGACGTCCGCAAGCGGGACGGGATTCTCTCGGCCATGGGAAAACCCATCAACAGCGCGATCATACTTATAGTCATTGGGCCAAGTTTCGGGTGTGCCGTTCGCTTCTGCTCGATGAAGGCCATACGGGTCAGCACGCCAGAGGCGTAAGAACTTCTGTGCATCTACGATAACGATACCGAAGTTCTTCTTTCTGTAGTCAGTGATGCTCGTCGACATGAACACCGGCTCCCTTTCTGGCAGCGGGACCGTAAACACGATCCTCGGTTCTCTCCATTCGCGCTCTTCAAGGCAAACGGTAACCACGAGATCCCCCATGCCTAACGAGTCTGTAGAAAATGCCCGCCAGCGCTTTCACCAAAATCCGCGAAAGCGGTGATCGGTTCTGATCCCGCGTTGTTTGATCGGATTGCGATCATCTGACGACTCCATTCTGTGGCCGGCCTCGGCGGTGGCAGGGCCGTGTTGGACGATATCCTACCGTTTCCAGCTTTGCTAGTCCGCCGAACCAGAAGAATAGCACCTGATTCTATGGTGCGGATTGGAGTACTTCCACTTTAGTGGTTTGGCGTTTTTGTTGTATTGCCGGATATAGCGCATGAGCTTTTTATCCAAATCTTT
>JALNYU010000033.1 GCA_023229645.1 Nevskia sp.
GGCTGGCGGCCCAAAAGGGCACGCTGTGTGGGTGGTACCCACAGTTTGCTCGGTCGCCAGCTTTCTTCATAGACTCAAGCACTTGCCTACGCAGTCCCGCTGCCGGTAGCTTAAGGAAGTGCCATTCGGGTCAGACTGGAATTGTCCACTATTTATCTTGCATAATCTCAGTCTGCGCCTATTAATGAGCATTCGACGGCAGCAAGGCCAAAGACCTGCACCCGCAAACCACCGCGATGAAGGCCCGAATCGACAGCCGTGAAGGGCGATTACTGTACAGCCGGCGCCTCAGCATCGTCGAACCGGTCTTCGGCAATCTGCACAATCACCACCTATGCCGCTTCACGCTCAGAGCCCGACGCAAGGTCGACGCACAGTGGAAGCTGTTTGCCTTGGTGCACAACGTACAAAAGCTGCAAGGCAAGGCGCCATAATGCACCTAGCAAAGCCGGAACCGGTAGGATATCGTCCAACACGGCCCTGCCACCGCCGAGGCCGGCCACACAATGGAGTCGTCAGATGATTGCGTTCCGATCAAACAACGCGGGATCAGAACCGATCACCGCTTTCGCGCATTCTAGTGAAAGCGCTGGCGGGCATTTTCTACAGACTCGTTAAGTGCTATCGCGTAGTCGATAGCCGACGCCGGGTTCGGTGATGATCAGCGTCGGTTGCTCAGGGTCGACCTCGAGTTTGCCGCGCAGTTGCCGGATGTAGACCCGCAAGTAGGCGACGTCTTCGACGTTTTCCTGACCCCAGACTTCGCGGAGTAAGTGCCGATGTGTCAGCACTTTGCCGGCATGAACGACCAATTGCTGCAGGATGCTGTATTCCTTAGGCGATAACTTTACGTCTAGGCTGTCGCGCTGCACTGTCCGGCGGACGAGGTCTACGCTCAGCCCGCCGGCGGTAAACAGAGGCTTGCCGCCCTGGTCTTGCACACGGTGGCGCAATGCGGCGCGGATGCGCGCCATTAGTTCTTCCACGCTAAACGGTTTGGTCACGTAATCATCGGCGCCGGCATCTAACGCGGTAACTTTGCCGCCATCGTCGCCGCGGCTTGAGAGCACGATGATCGGTTGCGGCAGTGCTGGCTTCAATTGCTCGATGATCCGCAGTCCGTCGCCATCGGGTAGGCCGAGGTCGAGAATCATGACGTCGAATTTTTCGGTTGCGACGCATTGCAGCGTCTCTTTAATGCTGCCGGCTTCAAGCACGGTATAGCCCTGCACTTTGAGCGTGTTGCGCAGCAGGCGCCGGATCGGCAGTTCGTCGTCGACTATCAAGATACGGCCGGCATCGACTGTCATGGCGTATCCGGCTGCCGGGTTTCAGCCGGCAGCTCCGCGACCACTTCTGGCGAAAACTCGATGATGAACTCGGCGCCGCTGCCGTCCGTGCGGTTGCGGGTGTAAACGCGGCCGCCCATCGCTTCGACAAAGCCGCGGCAGATTGCGAGTCCCAGGCCAGTACCGGAGCGTGCGTGGTCGGCATCTTCGCGCACGCGGTAAAACTTGTTGAAGACGCGCTGTTGATCGGCCGGCGGAATACCCGGCCCTTCGTCGCGAACCGTGATGACGACGCTGAACTTGTGCCGGCTTGCGGTGATTTCGATCTGCGTGCCCGGCGGCGAATATTTCGCCGCGTTATCGAGCAAATTAACCAGCACTTGCTCCATCAACACGAAGTCTAGTAACAGCAACGGTAGATTCGCGGGAATCGACAACTTCAACCGGTGCTGGCTCAACTGCTTTTGCGTGCGTCGGACCGCTGCACCCACCAAGTCCTGCAACTCGCAGGGCTCGCGTTTTGGTTTTAGTGCGCCTGCGTCAAGCTGTGTCATATCGAGCAGGTTGGCGACATAGCGATTCAAGCGCTCGGCTTCATCCTGGGCATTGGTCAGCATCTCCTCACGCGCGGCATCGTCGTAAAGCGGGCCATAGCTGCGCAGCGAAGATATCGAGCCGATGATCGACGCCAACGGTGTGCGCAGATCGTGTGAGATCGAAGTCAACAGCGACGCCCGCAACTTCTCGGTTTCAGCCAGCATCCGCGCTTGATCAACGTCCTTGGCGAGGCGGATACGCTCGGTTGCGATTGCGGCGAGGTCGGCTAGTGCATCGAGCAGTCGCCGCTCAGCCGGCGCGAGCAGAAAACCGGCAATGTCACGACTCACGCCGACGACGCCGACGCGGCCTTGGCCAGTGCGTAGCGGCAGGAACAAGCGACGCGCGCCAGGGAGGGTATCGGTGCCGCGGCCAGCGGGCTGATTTTTGTCCCAGCACCATGCGGCGGCGGCCAGATCGGCTTCGTCTAAGGCGCTGCCGGCTGGGGCGCTGGCGACTTGTAGCAGCTCGCCAGTTTTCGGATGCGGCAGCATTAGAATCGCATCGACGTGCAGCATGTTTGCGATTTGCGCCGCCGTCGCCGCCATCAACGTATCGAGTTTGCGGATGCCTGCGAGCTTGCGGCTGAACGCAAACAATTCCGCCGTCGTCCGCGCTTGATCGCGTGCGCTCAGCGACTGCTGGCGCTCGCGCGCCGTTAGTGTGCTGGTGAGCACCGCGACGACCGAGAAGAAAATAAGCGCTAGCACCTGACCGGGGTTGGCGACAGTAAAGCCATACAACGGCTCGGTAAAAAAGAAGTTGTAACTCAACGTACTCAAGCACGACGCGAACAGTGACGGCCCGAGGCCATAGCGCATCGCGCTCCACAACACCGATGCGAGAAACACGAGCGAGATATTGGGTACATCCACCAACGCAACCACGGCACGACCGAGCAAGGTAGCGCCGGCCACCATCAGCGCGGTGTTGCCGTAGGTCAGTATCGTTTCGCGCAGTCGGTGTTCCGAATGCTCGGTAATCGCGTCGTTGGCGGTGTCGGTGCTTGGCGTGTGGGCGCTGTCGTCTGCGGGTAGGGGCGCATCTTCGGCGAGAATGTGGATATTGATGCCGCTCGCCCGCTCGACTAAATCCTGCACCACCGAGCCGTGCAAAGGTTTAAACCACCACGGCCGGACTGATTTGCCAACGATGATTTGCGTGATGTTGTTGTCACGCGCGTAGTGCGTCACATCGTCGGCGATGCGCCGGCTGCCGGGCAGCGTCAGTGTTTCGGCGCCCAATGATTCCGCGAGCCGCAGCGTGTCGGCGACGCGCTCCCGCTGTTTGCCGCTGAGTTGGTGCGTGCGCGCAGTTTCCACGTACACGGCAAACCACGGTGCATTGAGGCGATCGGCAACACGCTTGGCACGCCGCACCAGTTCAGCCGCAGCGGGATATTCGTTGATGCAGACCAACACGCGTTCGCTGGCGGCCCACGGCCCGCGAATCGCGTGCTTGCGCATGTAATGGCGCATTTGGTCGTCAACGCGTTCGGCCGTGCGGCGTAGTGCCAGCTCGCGCAGTGCGGTCAAATTGCCTTGCTTGAAGTAGTGACGCAGCGCTTGCTGGGCCTGCTCACCCGCATAAACCTTCCCTTCGTTTAGCCGTTGAATCAGTTCCTGCGGCGTGAGATCAACCACTTCAACGTCGTCAGCGGTGTCGAAAATCCGGTCCGGCACCGTTTCGCGGATGCGCACCTGGGTGATGCGCGCGACGACATCATTCAGGCTTTCGATGTGCTGGATGTTCAGCGTGGTATAGACATCGATCCCCGCCGCGAGTAGTTCTTCGATGTCTTGATAGCGCTTCGGGTGGCGTGAGCCTTCGGCATTGGTATGGGCCAACTCATCGACCAATACCAGCTGCGGCCGACGCTGCAAAATGCCATCGAGGTCCATCTCGTCCAGCGCCCGGCCTTTATATGGCATTGCTCGTCGCGGCAGCACCTCCAGACCTTGCATTAGTGCCTGGGTTTCTTCACGGCCATGGGTCTCGACCACACCAATGACGACGTTGATCCCGTCTGAGGCTTTTTTGCGGGCGGCAAGCAGCATCTCGTAGGTTTTGCCAACGCCCGGTGCCGCACCGAGAAAGATTTTCAGCTTGCCGCGCTGCTCCCGATGCGCGTCTTCGAGCAGCGCCTCGGGCGATGGACGACTTTCAGTAGGCGTTGGGTTAGGCATCGTGGTGGCAGTTAGTGGACGCGTATCTTAGAGCCTGATTGTGGTTTTGTGAGGGTATACGCACGCGCTTCGAAACTGTTGGCCTGTCGCCGCATCGCCGTCAATCGCCACGATGACGTGATCACTGCCGACTCAGTGAACGGGTGAGAGGCCATCGAGCGCACGATTCAAGGCCAGTACATTGATCACCGGCTCGCCGAGCACGCCGAGCAGTCGCGGCTGCGTGCTGACGATGATCAAATCGCGCAGCACTTGTGGATCCAGGCCACGTGCTTGCGCGACCCGTGGGACTTGAAACAGTGCCGCCGCCATTGAGATATGAGGATCAAGACCGCTCGCAGAGGTCGTAACCAACTCCACCGGCACCGCAGCTTCAGGATTTTCGGCGTGCAGCAACGCGGTGTCGGCACGAACACGATCGACCAGGGCCTGTGCGCTCGGCGCCAAGTTAGACGCACCGGATGCCGCCGCGTTGTAAGGGGACGCCACGGTTTTAGTCGCGTCCGCCGCGTCGCTATCGGTGGTTGCTGAAGGTCGGCCGTGGAAATAGGCGGGGGCGGCGAAATTTTGGCCGATAAGTGCCGAGCCGATGATCGTTCCTTCGTGTGTGATCAAGCTGCCATTCGCTTGGTACGGGAATAAGGCTTGAGCCAATCCGGTGATTGCCAGCGGATAGGCGAGCCCGGTTAATAGCGTAAATAATCCCAATAATACAAATGCAGGGCGTAGTGCATCGCGCATTAGAATCTCCTAATGGATAATTATTGATTCGGCCACAAAATAGTTGAACGAGGTGCTACGGGGCAATTTGAGATCGCACTTTTTCGAGACGGCGTGAGTGGCCGAATTAATAATAAAATCAAATTGCTTTGTTATTGATCCGGCCATTTCTCGCTTTCTCGGAAGTGCGGCATCTGGTTTGGCATTGAACTGTCTTTATTCAAGCACTTAATGGCCGGATCAATAAACGAGGCCAGTAGCGCCAAGCAGCAGGTCGATCAGTTTGATTCCGATAAATGGAACAATCAGACCGCCAAGACCGTAGATCAACAGATTGCGGCTCAGCATCGTTGCTGCGGCCATCGGCCGATAGCGGACGCCGCGTAGCGCGAGTGGAATCAATGCAATGATAATAAGTGCGTTGAAAATGATCGCGGATAGAATCGCGCTTTCGGCGCTGCCAAGTTTCATGATGTTAAGCGCATTTAATTGCGGGTAGAGCCCGGTAAATAAGGCCGGCACAATCGCAAAATATTTCGCTACGTCGTTGGCAATGGAAAATGTTGTCAGCGCGCCGCGGGTCATTAGCAACTGCTTGCCGATGCCGACGATCTCGATCAATTTGGTCGGATCGGAGTCGAGATCCACCATGTTGCCGGCCTCTTTCGCCGCGACCGTGCCGGTTTGCATCGCGACGCCAACATCGGCTTGGGCCAGCGCCGGAGCGTCGTTGGTGCCGTCGCCGCACATCGCGACGAGCCGGCCGCCGGTTTGCTCTTTGCGGATGAGCGCGAGTTTGTCCTCCGGCGTTGCCTGCGCGAGAAAATCGTCGACGCCCGCTTCCGCAGCGATCGCGGCGGCGGTTAGTGCGTTGTCGCCGGTGATCATTACCGTCTTAATGCCCATGCGACGCAGTTCGGCAAAGCGCTCGCGGATGCCGCCTTTAACAATGTCCTTCAGATGCACGATCCCGAGAACGCGGCCGTTTTGCGCTACTGCCAGCGGCGTGCCGCCGCTACGCGATACGCGTTCGGCAATTATTTTCAACTCTGCTGGAATAGCGCGCGCGCCGCTGTTGCGAATCACGGCGTCGACGATGGATTCCACTGCGCCTTTGCGGATACGTTGGGCATTGGCGGCGCCTTCTTCGCCGAGATCAACGCCCGACATGCGCGTCTGTGCCGTGAATGGGACGAAGCGCGCTTGCAGGCCGCTCAAGTCGCGGCCGCGAATGCCGTATTTTTCTTTTGCTAGCACAACAATGCTGCGCCCTTCCGGCGTTTCGTCGGAAAGACTGGCGAGTTGGGCAGCGTCGGCAAGTGCTTGTTCGGTGACGCCCGGCACTGGTAAAAACTCGGCAGCTTGTCGATTGCCTAGCGTGATCGTGCCGGTTTTGTCGAGCAGCAGCGTGTTGATGTCGCCAGCGGCTTCGACAGCGCGGCCGGAGACCGCTAGTACATTGAAACGTACGAGGCGGTTCATGCCGGCGATGCCGATTGCAGACAGCAAGGCTCCGATGGTCGTTGGAATCAAAGTAACAAAAAGTGCCACAAGCACGATGACACTGATTTCGCCCGCCTGATTTCCCGCCGCTGCATAATGCGCAAAACTTGGAATGGTCGCCGTCGCAAAAACAAAGATCAGGCTCATGCCGGCGAGTAGAATATTCAGTGCGATCTCATTTGGTGTTTTCTGCCGAGATGCACCTTCGACCAATGCAATCATTCGGTCGATAAATCCGGCACCTTGTGCGGCGGTGATTCGGACTTTGATCTGATCTGACAAAACGCGCGTACCGCCGGTGACTGCTGAGCGATCGCCGCCGGATTCGCGAATCACCGGTGCGGATTCGCCCGTTATAGCCGATTCATCGACGGTGGCGACGCCTTCAACGACTTCGCCATCGCCCGGAATAAGATCGCCTGCAACCACAATAACGAAATCGCCAGGTGCCAGCGCCGTTGCCGGCACCTGTTCAACGCTGGCGAGATCGTGTTTGTCGAGCAAGCGTTTGGCAATAGCTTGTGTTTTGGTTTGTCGCAGGCTTGCAGCCTGGGCTTTGCCGCGCCCTTCGGCAAGTGCTTCGGCGAAATTTGCAAAGAGCACCGTGAACCAAAGCCAGACGATAATCTGGCCAGAGAACAGGAGGTGGCCACCGCCTGTTAGGCCATCGCGGAGGAATAGAATTGTCGCCAGCAGGGAAACTAGAGCAGTTATAAAGATAACTGGATTTTTTGCGAGTGAGCTTGGGCGTAGCTTACGAAAACTTTCCGTGAGCGCTGGGATCAATAGCGATTTTTCAAATAGCAAATTGGCATCCTTCCGATGGCGCATAGTCGTCTCCACTCAGAATAAATTGCCGGCGCGCTGCGCCAGATGTTCGGCGACAGGGCCTAAGGCCAACGCCGGGAAATAGGTCAGCCCGCCGACGATAACGACGATTGCGACTAAGAGCGCTACGAATAAACCGCTATCGGTTGGGAATGTGCCATTTGAAGGCGGTGTATATTTTTTTGCGGCGAGCGAGCCTGCGATCGCCAGCATCGGTACGATAACGGCGAAGCGGCCGACCAACATCGCAACGCCGAGTGTCAGATTCCAAAACGGAGTGTTCGCGCTCAAGCCGGCGAATGCGCTACCGTTATTGCCGACTGCTGAGGTGTAGGCGTACAGCATCTCGGTGAAGCCGTGGGGGCCATTGTTTGCAAGACTTTTTAGCGCGAGCGGCGAAACGCTTGCAACCGCTAGAAAGCCGAGTAAGGCCAACGGCATGCAGAGTATCGCGAGCATCGTCATCTTGATTTCGCGTGCTTCGATTTTCTTGCCGAGATATTCGGGTGTGCGTCCGACCATCAAGCCCGCAATAAAGAGGCTAATCAGCGCGAACAGCAGCATGCCGTAGAGGCCGCTGCCAACGCCGCCGAACACGACTTCTCCGAGCATGATATTGACCAGCGGGACCGCGCCCCCGAGCGCCGTGAAGCTGTCGTGCATCGCGTTTACAGCGCCGCAGGAGGCGTCGGTAGTAGCGGTTGCGAACAAGGCCGAATGGGCGATACCGAAGCGCACTTCTTTGCCTTCCATATTGCCGCCGGCTTGCATTGCGCTGGCTTGTTGATCGATCTCCATGCCTATGAATGCTGGATTGCCTTGGCTTTCGGCCCAGTAGGCGACGGCGACGCCGGCCAAGAACAGAACCGACATTGCTGAATACAGCGCCCAACCCTGCAACTCGTTCTTCGCCATGCGGCCGAAGGTATTGGTCAACGCAGCTGAAATTAGAAAGATCAGGATAAGTTGGACGAAATCCGTTATTGCGCTCGGATTTTCGTAAGGGTGGGCAGCGTTGGCATTGAAGAAGCCGCCGCCGTTGGTGCCGAGCATTTTGATCGCCACTTGCGATGCAACCGGGCCTTGCGCGATAACTTGCTTGGCGCCCTCCAAAGTCGTGGCCTCGGTGTAGCCATTCAAATTCTGTGGCACGCCCTGCCAGACAAAAAATAGCGCTAAAAAGACCGATAGGGGTAGTAGCACATAGAGCGTCGCACGGGTTAAGTCGACCCAGAAATTGCCGAGTGTTTGTGCGTTGCGGCGGGTAAACCCACGGATTAGCGCGATTGCCAACGCAATGCCGGTGGCGGCAGATAGAAAGTTGTGGACGGTTAAACCCAGCATTTGCGTCAAGTACGACATCGTCGTCTCGCCGCCGTAGCTTTGCCAGTTGGTGTTGGTGACGAAGCTAATCGCCGTGTTAAAGCTGAGGTCAGCGCTTAGACCGGGCAAATACTGAGGATTCAGCGGCAGAGCGCCTTGCAGGAGTTGCAGGCCGTACAGGGTTAAATAACCGGCGAGACTGAAGCTCAGCACCGACACCGCGTAGCGCGTCCAATGCTGTTCTGCGCCGTCGTCGACGCCTGCGAGCCGATAGAAGCCGCGTTCTAAGGGACCCAATAGTCGACTTAGGAAGATCTTTTCGCCGTTTAATACCCGTTGGAGGTATCCGCCAAGCGGGCGCGTGAGCGCTGTAACGAGGGCAAAAAATAGCGCGATCTGTATCCAGCCGTTGAGCGTCATGGCATTCTCCAACGCTGTGCGCACTGCTGCTGTGCTGACAAAAATAAAGAAAACATCAGAATTTCTCAGGCTTCAGCAGCGCGTAGCCGAGATAGACGACGATGATGGTGACTGCGATGGCGCCGAGTAGGTGATCGAAGTTCATTGTCGTGACTCAAAGACGTTCGCAAAACGCGACGTAGGCAATTAGCGCAGCAAAGCTGGCGGCGCCTAATCCCAACAAGATAACGATCATTGCGGAGCCTCGAAGGCCGGACGATTCCGGCCGCGCTATTAGGCGTCTTGAGGCCGTAGGAAATCGAGATGAGCCCGCGCCCAGAAATATAAAAAACGCATAAAGATCGGCTGATACGTCGTCGCCTTTCTGGCGCGACGACGGACTGCAACAAAGCGTTCATCGAACTGAAACGCAGTGTTTATCCCCTGCCGCCACAGTGTTCGGCTCAAAACTGCCGCAGGAGTGGCTTAGCCGTGAAGAAACTAAAACGTGTGTTGGCGCTGGTCGGTATCGCCGTATTGTTGTCGCAGCCGGCGCACGCGGCGACGCCGCGATACAACTGGGTCGTGAACGAAATTTACAGCTGGAATCATCCGTTGGCCGCGACCGACAGCGCCGATCTCGCAACCAAAATGCAAACGATGAGTGCCAGTCCTTGGCTGTTTTACCGCGGCACTTCCGATATTTTCTCCCGTGATATGGCGACGCTGCCAGCTTCGGCCTACACCTCAGGCACGACGGCCTACACCTGGCTGCAAGGCGATAGTCACCTCGGCAACTTCGGTGCTTGGCGTGATAGCAGCGGCAATTTCGCGTTTGCCGTGAACGACGCCGACGAGGGCTATCTTGGCCAATATGTTTGGGATCTGCGGCGCTTCGTGGCAGCTGCCGTATTGGCCGGACGCGAAAACGGCTTAGCAGACGCGGACATTCGCCCCGGCTTGAACACGTTTATCGCCGAGTACGTTAGCCAAATCAGTACGTTTGCTGGCGGTACTGGCGAAAAGAGTTTTCTACTGACGACCGCCAACACCACCGGCGTTGTCGACGATTTGATCAGTGCCGCCAAAAACGATACGCGCTCCGCACTGCTCAGCAAGTACACGACGGTGAGCGGCGGCGTACGGAAATTCCAAAGCAGCGCCGAACTGGTGACGCCCAGCGCAAGCACGTATAGCGCGATACAGGCTGCGATTCCGGCATACACGGCGACAATCGCCGCCGCTAAGCGCTACGCAGCGAGCTATTACGCAGTAAAGGATATTCGGCAGAAGCTGGGTTCCGGCGTCGGCAGTCTCGGGAAACTCCGTTATTTCATTCTGCTCGAAGGGCCTACGACCGCGACGTCAGACGATGTCGTGATCGAGATGAAACAGGCGACGGTAAGCGCCGTGTCTCTGGCGGCGCCGGGGCAACTCTCTAGCGGCGCTTACGGTAGCCATGAAGGGAATCGCATTGCCCGGACTGCGAAAGCGCAATTGCAAAATGCTGATGTACTGGTTGGTTACGCCAGCGTTGGCACTCTGCGCTACTACGTGCATGAGCGCTCACCGTACGATGAAGGTTTTGATTACACGCAGTTGAGCAGTGCCGGTAAATTCAACACCGCGATGGCCTATTTCGGGCGGGCACTTGCCAGTGCCCACGCGTTGGCGGATCAGGATTACGACGCCGCAGTTGTGCCTTACGACATCGACACTGCGATTAAGAGTGCCGATAAAACCACCGGACTGCAGACCGAATTGGGGGCTTTTGCATTCAGCTACGCCGACCAAGTTCGGCTGGACTGGCAGTCATTTGTTTCGGCATATAACGCTAATATCGAACTCTATTAAGCGCAGGTACTGATCCGCAATACGATAAATAAGGTGGGGCTTATTGACGCTGGATTGGCCGTAACGCGCCTGCTAGCGTTGTTAGGCTCGCATGCAAAAAAGCGAAAAAGCTTGCTGAGCGGTGCCGGCTTGTCGCCAGTATATAAGCAGACAATGTTCACGAAATAACAAGCGCTAGCACCGATCTTGCAGGTCTCCGTAGGGAGAAATGACTGCCAGAACAGTGACGAGTGCGTGGTGTCAGATAACCGGTGCTGTTAGGCGGATTGGTGACATTACAATTGTCGGAAATACTCTGTATGGTCGTCGGCACGCAGAGAACACTTCTCTTACAGATTATTGGTCTGGTTGCATTTTTTAATTTATTTGCTGCCTCGCGCTGCATCAAATTCATTGAGAAGCGGAAGTGTATCGAGCGTGGTTTAGGAGATTTTATTTCTAAGCCTCCTAAAGGAAATGCAAATCGCCAAAAATTTGCTCGAAGGCTTAAGCGTGAGGAAAGCGCCATGATCCCGCCGAAAAATCATCCCAAGTGGGCGTCTCTGGTTAAAGGTGAAATCAAAACTCAGTTTTCAGTGTTTGCTGGCAATATGATGTTGAGTCAATGTCATCGCAAATATTCACGAGATAGTTCACCGGAATCCTTGCGCGCTTGTATAGAGGAGGCGCACGTATTCTTTACCAAGTACGAAAGCATCTATCAGAACGAGCTTCGGGCCATTTTTTGAGCGCAGGGAGGAGGCAACCATGTTAATGACAACACAAGAAGTCGTCGCGAAAATTAAATCGGGCGCGACCCTTTATCTGGCTGGCGACGAACAACTGCTGGCGCAACTGCCGAAAGGTAATTGGATCGGCGGCACAATCCCGTACTTTATGGACACCGACGGCGGCACGTTCAGCCAGGACAAGATTTTTGTCCAGGAGCAATCTGCGCAAATTGCTTCAACGGTGATCAAAAACTACGGTATCGATGCCCTGCCGGCGATCGCCAGCGATTCCCCGGACGACGGTTTCAGCATCGTCATCATTCCCGGCATGAGCGCGGCGCACGCGCGCTACGCCGAAGACGCGCCGGATTATCCGGGCTTGTTCATGAAGCAAATCGTCGGCTGGATCGCCGGCGTCGATCTGGCGGATATCGGTAAAGTCGCGCCAAAAGTCTACAACGGTGTTACTGGCCAAGCGTTGCTGGATCAAGCTGTGGTGCTGCATGCAACGCTGCTGCCGGGCAAGATGGCTGTGGTCGGCATCGTTAATCTATTTGAACAAGGCGATGGCGACGTGCTGCGTTTCGAAACCGATGGCTTCACGGTCGAAAACTGTTTGGTCAATGGCAAAGCGAAGAATTTCGCCGCCTATTTGGTCGATAGCGAAGTCGATACGCTACTGCCGTTGGTGGCGGATTATCACGGTGAAATGATCAACGTGAGCTTGCAGCGTATCGATTCCGATACCGGCAAAGTCGAGTTATACGCGCCGGTTTTCCGCGGCGTTGAATACCGCGTTGCTAAACCGGTAACGAACTACATCGAGGCATTTACGGCGCGGCTGCCGCAGAATCTCGCTCAGCCTGAATTTACCTGCAACTGCATCCTCAACTACTTGTATTCGGGGCTTGAAGGCAAGCGGACCGGCTCGTTAACGGGGCCGGTCACATTCGGCGAGATCGCTTATCAGCTGCTGAACCAGACGTTGGTCTATTTGCAGGTGCGGGACGTCTAACCCAACGGCGGCGCCATCGCGGCGTTGCCGAATGTTGGCGGGGACGTCCGAAATAGTCGGATCGCGGTCCTTTGAGTGTCGCTGACGATGGTCTAGTCTGACGCATCAACTGGACGCGTTTGGATATGAAGCGACTCGACATCGGCATGCTGGGCTACGAAGGCGTTAACGCCGTCGATCTCGTCGGCCCGCTGGAAGCATTTTCGCAGGCGACTATTTTTGCGGCGGAAGCCGGGCGTGATTGCGGGTATCGTCTGCACGTGATCGGGCTTGACGCGCAGCCGTTTAGCGCCGAGTCGGGCGTGGTATTCATGCCGCAGTACACGCTGGCGACGGCGCCAGCACTCGATACGCTCATCGTTGCTGGTGGTAGTGGCCTCCGCTTGCCGCAGACCAATACCCGCGTCGCCCAGTGGTTGCAGACGCGCATCGGCAATACCCGTCGCGTCGCAACGATTTGTACCGGCATCTATGGCTTGGCGCCGACTGGCGCACTAGACGGCCGCAACGTCACCACACACTGGCGTTTTGCCGCCGATGTTGCGCGGCGGTTCCCAGCTCTGAAAGTCGACGGCGATGCGCTGTTCACCAAGGATGACCCGTATTACACCTCGGCCGGCGTCACCGCTGGAATCGATCTGGCGCTGGCCTTGATCGAAGACGACCTCGGGCCGGCCATCGCGCTCGCGGTCGCGCGCGATCTCGTGGTTTATCTGAAGCGTCCAGGCAGTCAGGCGCAATATTCTGAACCGCTGCGGTTTCAGGCCAGAGCCGATAACCGCTTCGCGGACCTAACGGCCTGGGCCAGCGCCAATCTCGACGCCGAGTTAACAATCGACACCTTGGCGGCGCGCGCCTGCCTCGGCCCGCGGCACTTCAGCCGTCGGTTTCGCGAAGCCTTCGGCTGCACGCCAGCGACGTGGGTCGACCATCTGCGTTTGACCGAAGCGCGTCAGCGGCTGGATCAAGCGGGCGCGACGGTAGAGCAAGTCGGAATTTCTGTGGGCTTCCGCAGTGCTGACGCATTCCGGCGGGCATTCGAGCGCCGTTTTGGGCTATCGCCGTCAGCGTATCAGGCGCGCTTTGGGCCGGCGCGCGCAGCCGCCGTTCGTTGAATTAGAAAATATTTGTCGCTCATTAGCGCGCATTTTTCGATGCGCGATAAACCGCCGTGCGCCGCGTAAGCCGGCGTCGGCGCTCTATCTTCAGGAGTTCGCGTAATGCGTAACGTTTGCCTTTCTATACTTAGCGCCGCTGCCGTATTCGGTTTGACTGCGGTTTCGATGGTCAACGCCGACGTGCCGCCTGCCAGCAATATCCCGGCCTATACCGCCGACGGCGGATTGCAGCCGCAGCCGCTCGCGAACTACCGCACGTGGATCTTTTTGTCGTCGGGCGTCGATATGCGTTACAGCAAAGAGGGCAGCGCGATGTCGTCATCGGTGTTCGATAACGTGTTCGTTAATCCCGAGGCGTATCAAGCGTTCCTCGAAACCGGCACCTGGCCCGAGCAGACGATGTTGGTGCTCGAAGTACGGCAGGGCACCAGCAAGGGCTCAATAAATCAACACGGCAGCTACCAAAATGATAGCAAGCTAGGTCTTGAAGTCCATGTGAAAGATTCCAAACGCTTTCCGAGCACCGGCTGGGCTTTTTTTGACGTCGCCGAAAATGGTTCAGGGCGTTTGCTGCCGATGACCGAAGATTGCTACAGCTGCCATCGTGACCACGCGGCGGTCGACACGACGTTTGTTCAGTTCTATCCGACGCTGCTCGGCCTCGCTGAGAAGAAAGGCACGCTGAGCGCCGCGTATCGTGCCGAGCAGGCGGCGCCAGCGAAGAAATAAGCCCCGGTTGATTGCTTAACGCTGAAGCACTGAGTGCCACTGCGCGCTGGCGGTTAGGACCAAGCCGGCTTGGATCGCCCGACCTGGCCAGAGTGCTGCGACCGCATCAGCGTAGGCTTCGAGCTGCGGCAGATGCCGCGCGACTAAGATTTCGCTGTTCGGCCGCGGCGCGGTTTTGTAGTCGAGTATCCACAGCGTGCTGCCGTCGTCGATCAGTCGATCGATCACGCCGCTGCGTAATTCGCCGTCGTCCAACCATTGCACCGGTGCTTCGTTCCAGGCGCGGCGATAGTGCTGTGGCTGAAAGAATGCCGCGAGCTGTGGCGCCGAGTAGGTCGTACGGGCGTCGGCGAGCCAAAGCGGCAGCTGAGTTTCGTCGATGCTCGTCGCCAGCACGGCATTGATGCGTGCGGCTAGTTTTTCCGGATCGCCAAGCCGATCCTCCGCAAGTTGTTGCAGCAGCCAGTGAATGGCCCGGCCGCGGACGGCGTCGTCAGCGTCACGGGTTGCGTCTTCGCCAGAGGGCAGGCGTTTGCTAGGCGTTGATGCGGTTAGCGGACGGCGCAGGCGCCGATCGTCGATTGCCGTCGCGGGGCTCGCAACGCGGTGGACAACGCCATCGGGCACTACGCCGCGGCGGTAGCCGAGCGTATCGGCCGGCGCGCCGGGCAGCGCAGCTTCGGCAGCGAGGGTGGTCATCGCCGCCAAACAGCGCGCGTGCCAGCTGAGTTCGCCGCCAGCGCTTTTTTTGCCGCTCTCGAATGCCGAGATAAACAAATATTGCCGGGCGCGCGTCACCGCCACATACAGCAGATTTAGCGTTTCGCGCGCATCGCGCTGGCGTTGGTTATCGACCAACGTGCGGCTTAGGGCGTCACGTTGTTCAGCCCGGCCGGCGAGTAGAAAGCGGCTCGGGCGTTCATCGCCAGACGGCCATTCGATCAGCCAGCCATCGTTACGATTACGTGGCGAAGGCGCGCTATTGACCAAAAACACCGCGGGCGCTTCGAGGCCTTTCGAGGCGTGGATGGTCATCACGCGTACGGCGTCGTCGCCCGGCGGCGGCGCTTCGTCCGGCGCGCTGGTGGCTGCGCGGGCCCGCTGCGCTAAGTGATGATTAATGCGGCCCAGGGTTGGGTAGCGGCCCTGATCGGTGTCGAGCAGCAGCTGCAGAAACGCGCCGAAATTGGCACGGACGCGGGTATCACCCGGCAATGCCGCTTCGTAACGCGCGATCAGCGCGGTTTCAAAACCGATGCGGTCCAGCAGGTCGTGCGCTGGCAAAGTGCGTGCGGCGGTGAGCCAGGCGCCGATCTGTGCGGCAGCCTCGGCCAGTGGCGTGCTGGCGTCTGCGGCTACGGCGAGCGTTTGCAGACGTTGCCACCAACTGCCGCCGCTGGCGCGTGCGAGGGTCAGCAAGTCGTCATCGCTGGCACCGAATAACGGCGACCGCAGCGTTTGCGCCAGTTCCAGATCGCGGTGCGGGGCATCGAGAAAGCGCAGCAGCGCGAGCAGGTCGCGCGCCAATACGGTTTCGAGCAAGGTACCGCGGCTGGCGCCGGAAAATGGAATATTGCGGGCGGCGAGCGCCTGTTCGATCAGATGCAAATGAGTGCGCTGACGCGCGAGAATCATCACGTCGCCATAGCGCAAGCCGCGCGCGCCGCTGCCGTCGGCAACCGGTAATTCGGCCGCGACCAGCGCGGCGATGCGCGCGGCGATTTGCTGCGCTTCGGTGCGTGCGCGCAGGTCTTCGGCGATCAAGCGCGGCGTCGTCAGCGGATTGCGTAAGCCGGCAGTCTCAGCGACGGTCTCGGCCGGCAATGCCCGTACCAGCGGCGCGATTTCAACCGCGCCCCAGTCTTCACGGCGCCAGGTGCCGTGGGTTTGAAAGTCGATTGCCACGCCGTCGGCGCCCGCGAAGAGCGCGTTGACGAAATCGATGATCGCCGGCGCGCTGCGGCGTGAGTCGTTCAGCGGCATCGCCTCGCCATTAAACGCTGTGCCGACGTAGGCCGCGGCGGTGGCCATCAGCTCCGGATTGGCGCGCCGGAAGCTGTAGATGCTTTGCTTGGTGTCGCCGACGATAAACGCCGTGCGATTGCGTTCGGGATCGCCAGCCGCCATTTCGTCGAGCAGCGGGAGCAGCAGCGACCACTGCGTCGGGTTTGTATCCTGAAATTCGTCGAGCAATAGGTGATCGAGCCGTTGGTCGAGCTTGTAGCGCACCCAATCCGCCCGCTCCGGGTCGCGCAATAAGCGGTAGGTGCGCCACTCAAGATCGGCAAACGTTAGCGCCTGCGCCGCCTGCAGCACCGTTTCGAGCTGCGCCAGTAAGGCGTTGCCAAGCCGGAACGCGGCCGCGCTGCGACGCCAGGTTTCACGCCGCAATGTTTGTTCGCGCACGGCTTCGAGCACGCCGCAGAGCGTTTCGTAGCATTCGATAAAACGCGCGTATGCGGCGTCGGTAACGCCTTTCTTTTGCTTCAAGCTGCGCCGCTCGCCGGTTGCCGTCAGCAGCTTGGCAGCGGCGTGTCCGCGCGTTTGTGCGTCAACCGCGATTAACGCGGGTGCCAGCAGCGCGGCGTTCAGATGCCCCAGACCTTTAAATTCCAGCAGTAGGTCATGCAGCGCTTGTAGGTTTTGGCTAAAACTCGGCGCATCGAATGCCGTTTCAGGCGCATCGGTGTCGGGATCAAGATCGAGCTCCAAGGCCAGCGCGGTGCTTGCAGCGGCGGCGGGATCTTCGCCATCGGTGAGCCAGACTTCGCTATACGCCCACCAGTCGCTGCGCCGTTCGGCAAAGCCGACGATCCAGCCGCGGATCGCGCTTTCGCTGGCGCCCGTTGCGATCAAGACATCGAGCGCTTGCGCTTCCAGGCTTTCCGGCTGGCGTTGGATCTGTGCCAGCAAGCGGTCCAGCGCGCGCGTCAGCACTTCCTGTTCGTCCTCGATCAAGCTGAAGCCGGCCGGTACTTCGGCCTCGACGGCAAAGCGCGTCAGTACGTCTTGGCAGAACGCGTGCAGCGTTTGTGCGCGCAGGCCAAACGGCGCAAACAGCAGCGGCTCGTAGAGCGCCCGGGCGCGAGCGTGTAGGGCGGCGTCGGGCGTGAGATCGAGTTCGCGCAGGAGGCGATCGAGCGTCGAGCTGTCGGCATAGGCCAGTTCGCGCAGCCGGGCTTCGACCCGCTCGCGCATCTCCGATGCCGCTTTGCGGGTGAACGTCAGCGCCAAAATACGGCCTGGCTCGACGCCCGCCAGCAGCAGCCGGACGATGCGCGATACCAGTTGCCAGGTTTTGCCGCTGCCGGCCGAAGCGGCAACGCTGACCGAACGCTGCGGATCAAGCGCCGCGTTCAAGCCTGTACTCCGGGCCACGCGTTGCGGCGGCAAATGCCGTCGTACTCGCAGCGGCTGCAGCTATTGTCGTCACCGTGTGCGGGCAAAGCGTGACGGCTGCTGAGATCATCGTGCAGCTGCTGTAGTCGCTCAGTAACTGCGGCGCTGAGATCGGATAATTCGCCGTCTTCGACCGCGATCAAGCGTTGATCTTTTAGATTCCAGTATTCGACTGCGCTGGCCTCGGCGCTCAGCGCGTAATGCGGCAACTGCACCGCTTCGCCACTGAGGATGTCGTCGCGCGTCGGCACGCTGCCGCCGGTTTTGTAGTCGACGATGCGCGTTTGGTCGGCGCGGCGTTCCAGGCGATCGATAACGCCGCGCAACTGCCAGCCGGCGATGCCGCGCGGCACTTCAACTTCAACTTCGATGTGGTCGGCGTCGCCCCGCGCAATCAGCTGCTCGGCCAGCCACGGTGCCAATTGCGCGAATTCATGGCGCCAGGTTTTCGCCAGCGGCCGGGCGGCGAGGTCGGCGGCAAACACGGCGTCGGCCAATTCTGCAAGCTTGCCGATCACCGCGTCTTCACGGCCAGCCTGCAGCGGGCCGGCGTAAGGTGCCGGCAGCGTCGGCGTGTGCTGCTGGTAAAAGCCGCGCAGAATTTCATGCACGCGCTCACCGTAGTCGCGGCGCGAGGCGGCTTCGTCCGGGGCTTGCTCGGCGTAGAGCTGCAACGCGTTGCGGACGTGAAAACGGTACGGGCAGTCGATCAACGCCTGATGGCTGTTGGCGCTGAGTTTGAAATTCAGCCGATCAGCCGCCGCCGATGGCTGCGGCATGACGGCCGGCTGGACATCGATAGCCGCCGTGCTCGCCGAGACCTGCGTCGCCGCGGTACCGGCGCGCGCTGTGAGCATTTCATCGGTGAGCGTAGTGAACCCGGCGGCCTCGGCAAACGCTGATAAGCCGGCCAGCCACGGCGACAATTGCGCCGGCTCGCCATCGCCTGCGGCGGCGTAGGTGATCGTTACCGACGGCGCGGCTTCGAGTACGCGCCGCAGCCGCAGCAGCGTTTGCGCTTGCCGCTGGCTCCAGTCCGGCAGGCCAAGTTCGCGTCGCACGGCTTGATTGAAAAAGGTTTCACCGGCGGCGCTGCCGGGGAGTTGCGCGCGCGTGGCCGAAGCGAGAATCAGCGCGTCGGCAGTCAGCCCCTGAGTTTGTTCGAGCGTATACAAGGCAACGCGGGCATTGCCGGCGAGCGTCGGCCGGTACAGCGTGCTTTCCAGATGCCGTTCGAGCAGGGCACGGAAGTCGCCCCAATCCAGACGCAGCGCGGTGCCGGCCAGTGCGTTTTCAAGCAGGCTCAGCGCGGCAATAAGCTGCGCGCCGGCTTCGTCCTCCGCCAAGCCGCCCGCGAGGCCCACTGCTTTTAGACTGCGGCTGATGGCCGCCGCCCACTCAGCCCCGGCGCGCGCGGGGCCTGCAATCGGCAATTCAGCGGCAGCGAGGCGCAGGCGCTCGAACACCGCCGGGAACGCGTTTTCCACCGCTTGCGCAAACGCGCGTAGGCCGCTGACCGGCGGGTTTTCCTGATGGCCGTTGAATAACACTTCGCGTTCCAGGCGCGCCGCCAATAACGGTTCGGGCCGCTGTTCCGGTTCGCCGATGTAGTAGCCGCACTTCAGTAAATCTAATAGCGGCCGAAAGTGAAAACCGGTTTCCAAGCATTCGAGCCAGGACATAAACGCAGCGCCGGCACGGCTCGTGGTGACCGCCCAGCCGACACGGTCTTCCAGCGCCAGTTCAGCGTGTTCGAGCAGCGCGCGCAGGCGCCGCGCGAGGCGGCGATCATTGCTGACGATCGCGACGCGGCGCGCGCCGTTCAGCAGCGCAAGCCGTGCCGCCAGTTCGACGATATGCGCCTCGTGCTCGGCATTCGCCGCCGCGGCTAGGTGTAAGCCGCTGTCGCCATTGGCGTGCAAAGCCGCCGCCCGCGCGCGCGCGGGTTCCGGGCTTTCGGCGTAGCAGGCATCAAGTAGCGCGGTGCGCGGATTCGGCACAGCGGCGGCGATTTCGCTGGCGACGCCGAGCGCCGCAAACAAGCTGCGCAGCGCCGCGCCATCGCGGCCTTCGAGCCGACCTTGCGTCCAGAAGCAGACCCTGCCTTGCTGGATCGCCGGTTGCAGCAAACGGCATTCGGCGCGGCTAAGCTCATCAAAACCCAGCCAATACTGCAGTTGCGGCTCGGCCAGCGCCGCGTGAAGCCCGGCGAGGTAGGCAACGGCCGGTGCCCGCGCGCCAATTTCTTCGGTGTAAGCGCGCCACAGGCGATGCACGATTTGCGCTTCGCGCGATAGCGCTGCCAATTCGGGCGCTTGATAAGCGTGGCGGAGCTGCGCGGTAAACGCTGCTTCATCGTCTGGCAGCGGTGCGGCGTTCAGCGTCAGCTGTTCAAAAATCGGGTAGAGCGCGTCTGCAAGGCGCAGCGGATCTTGGTCCGGAAAGACCGAGCGCAGGCGAGTCAGCCACTCAGCCAGACGCAGGCGGCAGGCCAGTGCAGAAAACGGCGTTGGGCTATCCGGCGGTAATGCTTCTGCAGCCAATTGCGCGGCGGTGATGCAGCGCGGCCCCAGCACTGCGCCGCCAGCGGCGTGCGCCAGCGCCAAGCGCAATGGCCGGACCATCGCTGGCGCTGCAACCACGAGCGTTAAATGGGATAAATCAGGCAGTTCAGCGCGATGTTGGGCAACTAAACGGCGCGCGACCGCATCGGCAAAATCGACTGCGGTGGGGATTACAACGCCAGCTGGCGAGTCACTGAACATGCGGGCGGTCTGTTATTCGGTAGTAACAACCGCCGCGCAGTATTAGCGCAAACCCGCGCGGCTCAGCGGGCTTAGCGCTCCAGCAGCTTGAACTTGTCCGGCTTGCCATCCCATTCTTTGGCGTCGGGCAGGCCGCCTTTTTTCTCGGTCAGCACCGGCCAGATCCGCGATAGATCCCGGTTCAGCGGAATGAAATGCGCCTGATCAGCGGGGACATCGTCCTCCGCCAGAATCGCGTTCGCCGGGCATTCCGGTTCGCACAGCGTGCAGTCGATGCATTCTTCCGGGTCGATGACGAGGAAGTTCGAGCCTTCGTGAAAGCAATCGACGGGGCAGACTTCCACACAGTCCGTGTACTTACATTTGATGCAATTTTCGATGACGACAAAGGTCATGGCGCGCGCTTTTCGAACAAGTTGATGATTGAAGTCTGCAAGTTTAATGGCAAAGCGCGCTGTGCGCAGCCTGCGGCCGGAAATTGCTGCCGTCGCGCGGCGGAATGCGGGCTCAATTCTGCGTCGCGTGCTCGATGCCTTGGATCGCCACCTCACAGATTTGCGCCATTTCCTCGTCGCTTACCACGTACGGTGGCATGAGATACACGACGTTGCCGAGCGGGCGCAGCAACACGCCGTGTTCCAGCCCGTATTGATAAACCCGCAAGCCACGCCGTTCCTCCGCCGGATAGGCCTCGCGTTTACGCGGATTTTTTGCCAGTTCGACGGCCAAAATCATGCCTTGTTGGCGGACGTCAGCCACGCGCGGGTGGCTGGCGAGTTCCGCCATCAGCGTCCACATCAGCGCGCCGCTGCGGCGGTTACGGGCGTGCCAATCCTGTTCTTCGAAGATTTCCAGCGTCGCCAGCGCGGCGGCGCAGGCCAGCGGGTTGCCGGTGTAACTGTGTGAATGCAGAAAAGCTTTCTGCGTGGCGTAGTCGGCGTAAAACGCCTCATAAACATGATCGGTAGTCATGACCACCGCCAACGGCAGCGTGCCGCCGGTGAGCCCTTTCGACAAGCACATGAAATCCGGCGTAATGCCGGCCCAGTCACTGGCGAATAGGCGGCCGGTGCGGCCGAAGCCGACGGCAATTTCATCGGCGATCAGATGCACGCCGTGGCGGGTGCAGGCTTCGCGCAACAGCTTCAGGTAGATCGGGTGGTACATGCGCATACCGCCCGCGCACTGCACCAGCGGCTCGACGATGACCGCAGCCGTTTCATCGGCATGGCGGGCGAGGGCGTCTTCCATGTCGCGGAAGCGGCGCCGCGTGTAATCCTCCCAGGCTTCGCCGGGCGCGCGGTGAAAGCAGTCCGGTGTTTCAACGCTAATCGGCTGCATCAGCAGCGGGGTGTAGGCATCGCGATACATGCCGCCGCCGCTAACGCTGAGCGCGCCCAGCGTTTCGCCGTGGTAGCTGTTATTGAGGCAGATGAACCGTGTTTTCGCCGGCTTGCCATGATTGCGCCAGTAGTGCGCGCTCATTTTCAGCGCCACTTCAACGGCCGAGCTGCCGTTGTCGGCGTAGAAGCAGCGGTTGAGCCCAGCCGGGGTGATCGCCGAGAGTTTCTCCGAGAGGCGAACCACCGGCTCGTGGGTAAAACCGCCGAGCAATACGTGATCGAGTTGATCCAACTGCGCCTTCACCGCCGCCACAATATGCGGGTGGCGATGGCCGAAAATATTGGTCCACCAGGAGCTTACGGCGTCGAGATAGCGGCGGCCATCAAAGTCAGTCAGCCACGGGCCTTGCGCGGTTTGGATCGGCACCAACGGCAGCCATTCGTGATCCTTCATCTGTGTGCAGGGATGCCAGACATGCGCAAGCGAGCGCGCCATCCAATCGGAATTACTCATCGAACCATCGTCAAAAACAAAGGGCGGGTGCAGAGTTTGAACCGGCTGCAGCGGCTGCGCACGGCGCCGGATTCCCGCACAATCGCCGGGGTCACCTTTATCGACGGAGCGCAGCAGCCATGAGCGAATATCTGATCCACCTGCAGGCGTTTCTGCAATGGCTGGGATTATCGCTGCTGCTAGCCGGCGCGTTTATCGCACTCTATGTGTGGATAACGCCGCCGCACGAGCTAAAGCTGATTCGCGGCGGCAACGTGAGCGCCGCGGTAATGGTCGGCGGCACCGTGCTCGGCTACGTATTGCCGCTGGCCAGCGCGCTGGTGCATGGCGCCAATCTGATCGATTTTCTAATCTGGGGCGTTATCGCGATGCTGGTGCAACTGGCGCTCTACTTGGTGATGCGCCTCGCGTATCCAAAGCTTACCCAAGACATCGTCGAAGACCGCGTTTCCGTCGCAATACTCGCCGCAGCACTAGCGCTGGCCACCGGCATCTTGAATGCGGCGTCAATGGTCGGGTGAATTGGGCATGCTCGGGCTGCCGGCTGCCGGCTGCAGCTTCGGCAGCGGCCTATTTCCGATCACCGCAGCCTTCATCCGCCTGGGGAGCCCGGCTCGCAGCAAAATGAGCGGGCGGGGGACTCCAACACTTGCTGTATCGCCCCAATCTAGGCGCGGCGGTGTAGCGCTTCCCGCTCGCAAACACCGTCGCCTTCATCTCGACAGGTGGATTGCTATCCACTCTGCGCTGCGAACACCGTTCATGTCATTCCGCGCGCGCACGCCTTGCGTTTGGCCTGAACCACCTCATTCAATCAAGGCAGATCAATATTCAGTACGCGCTTGTACAGAAACAAAATTGCCGACTTCGCCTGATTCTGAGTGGACGGTTAAACCGAACGATCCACCGCCAAATGCGAAAGAAAAGCCGCCACCTCGCTCGGCCCCATATCCTTGGGATGACGCTTGCCGTGGAACAAAATGAAACGCCGCGCCTAGTCCAAGTAGGCATGCTCGGTACGGGTACTGTAATGATGCGCACGCAACACCAACCGAATCTGATCCAGGAGTTTCGGCGGCTTTTGAGCGTCTATCTTTATCCGGAAAATTTTAGTTGGCTATAAAATGAAAACGCAATGCCAACCCAAAATTTTTCAGAGGCTTAAAATCAACGAATTGACGATAGGCGGAACGATGGGCTAATTTGCCGTCGGTCTAAATAGCGTTAGGCCCCACTAAGGAAAGTTCAATGACCAGTTACTCATCACTCAGCAGCATCCAATCACAACTGCTTGGCACTGACAAGTTAATGGATCAAATTACGGAGCAAGCACACCGCCGCAACAATCCTGTTGTTGAAGTGTGTGAGACACTAAAAAGATACGTAGAAGAGTTTGAACACACGCTTGATGAGGAACACGAAGTCGGAGTCCGTCTTGCTTCATTTGGTGGGGTGGTCCTATTTCATGCACAGCAGATTGGCTTCTCCAAACCTAACGTGATTACGTTCTATGGAGTCACCGAAGAGGGTGACAAGGTGCAGTTAATCCAACATGTGTCACAACTGAACTTTCTCCTCAAATCCGTAAAAAAGCGGGAAGAGAAAGCAAACAGAATCGGCTTTCTGTGAGGCACTGAATGAGTAGCGCATCCTCTACAGCATCTGCCCGCAGCCTAACAGTCGGTTCAACTCGGACGTCAATGCTTTGCATTGCCGCCGGTTAACCTGCGCGTTGAGGCTGTAGAAAAACCCAAAAACTGGCATGAATCACGCTGCCAAATGGAGAAGACAGGAGACGCCAATGGCGCGCTACAAACCGGTTGATCCGCATCTCTCAAAGCTGCTACCGGTTCGGTTCTCGGAGCAAATTCTTCCAGGGACATTCGAGTACGCGCTGAACTGGCTGGTTGATCACGAGATTGACCTGAGCGTGTTTGACGCTCGCTATCGCAACGACGAAACCGGCGCCTCGGCCTATCACCCCGGTGTGCTGCTGAAAGTGGTTTTACTGGGCTATGCCCGTGGGTTAACCTCGTCTCGCAGTATCGAACGCGCCTGCCGTGAAAACATCGTCTTCATGGCCTTGTCTGGTGATACGGCGCCGCAAAATTAGGGTCAGACTGGAATTATCCACTATTTATCTTGCATAATCTTAGTCTACGCCTATTAATGAGCATTCGACGGCAGCAAGGCCAAAGGCCTGCACCCGCAAACCACCGCGATGAAAGCCCGAATCGACAGCCGTGAAGGGCGACTACTGTACAGCCGGCGTCTGGGCATCGTCGAACCGGTCTTCGGCAATCTGCACAATCACCACCTACGCCGATTCACGCTCAGAACCCGACGCAAGGTGGATGCATAGTGGAAGCTGTTTGCCTTGGTGCACAACGTACAAAAGCTGCAAGGCAAGGCGCCATGAAGTACCTAGTCCAATGAACCATTGAAATAGCACCGTGTCGAAGGTGGATGAAAAAGATCGATTTGAGTGAAGGGGAGCGGCAGGAATTGACGGCGCTGCAACGGAGCCGTCGTCGGCCTGCGGGTGAAGTCC
>JALNYU010000009.1 GCA_023229645.1 Nevskia sp.
TACCGACCTGAAAAGGAAACTCATGAAGTACATCCGGCACTACAACAAACAAGCCAAACCCGTAAAGTGGAAATACTTCAATACGTCACGCCGAATCACTACCTAATTAATTGTTACAGGCCACTAGGTCTGACAGTAGCAGCGACATAGTGCGAGTTTATCGAGCGGGGCTGCCCTCACGCTTCCTCGACCCACCGCCAGCTAATGCAGCGGCGTCAGCAGCATGCGGCTGTGCCAGAGCTTCAGCCAGCACTACGGGATCGCCGCGAGAATGACCTGCGTTTCGGCGTAGGTAGCCGCGCTGCACCTCCAGCCTAAAGCGTTGAACGTCCGCTTTTCTGACTCGAAATGTAGATGCTGAGCGTCCGGAGTTGGCACGAAGTGGACGTTCGGTCACTGCCGGATCAGCCCGCGGTTGGTGTATTTAGACCGGTGGCAATTGGCGCTTGGTTTCGAGCGAAAATCCATCATTTGGCTGGGGGGATTATCGGTTCCACATCTACATCGCCTGAGTCACCGTGGGTCGTCCACTGCGAAACGGAACCTCCGCCCATGCTGCCCGACACCATCCTACGTCTACCGGAGGTCAAAGCCGCCACCGGCTTGAGCCGGTCCACCATCTACGAGCGCATCAGCGCCGGCACCTTCCCGAAGCCGATTCCTCTGGGCGATCACGCGGTCGGCTGGCTCGCTTCCGAGGTCGGGGCCTGGATTCAGCAGCGCATCACCGAAGCACGCCGACCCTGCGGAGCCTTGTCCGGCGCATGAGCGTCGCAGTGATGGCCTGGGCCTGGAAACTGCGCTTGGGCTCGCCGACCCGCAAGGTCGTGTTGTTGAAGCTGGCGGACAACGCCAACGACTCCGGCCAGTGCTTTCCGTCGATCCCGTACATCGCCCATCAGTGCGAGATCGATGAGCGCACCGTGCAGCGCACGATTCAGGCACTGGTACACGACGGTTACCTGCACATCGAGCGTCGTTTTCATAACGGCCATCCCAGCAGCAATGTCTACCACCTTCATTGCTCGCAAGCGGGTGGTGGCAAATTGCCACCACCTCCCGGCACACCACCACCACCCCTCCCGGCACCGTGCCGGGACGGTGGTGGTCCCGTGCCACCCATAACCACCACTACGAAACCAAAAGAAGAAGAACCATCACCACAACAACGCGGGCACCGCGTGTCGGACTCGCTGGCTTTGCCTGCAGGCATTCCCAGTGCCCACCGCACCAAAGCGCAGGCCTTGCTGTCGTCGTTGCCGGCAGCCCAGCAACAGCTTGTCGCCGACGAATGGTCCGCACGTCTGCGGCGAGGCTCGATGCACAAGCCGTTGGCTTACCTGACCACCCTGGTCAAACGAGCCGCCGCCGGCACCTTCGTTCCCGAACTCGCCGACGAGGAGCGGCTACGCCGCGAAGCTCAGCAAGGGGGCGCGATCCAGGCAGCGGTTCCGCCGCGTTCGGAGCGAGCTTCTCAGGTTCAGCAACTCGTGGCGGATACCGTCGCCCACCTGCGCCGGAATTGATGCGCGCAAAACCGTTGATGCTGCCGGCTTCCGCATCGCTCTGGACGGCTATGGACGTGCTGCTTGCGCAGCCCGATACAACCAACGAACCTTCCCGACAAGCATGCGTCTGGCGCAGTCCACACCCGCCACGCTGCCGCTTTCACCTGGCGACGAGGTCTTCGTCGTGCCCTTGCGGCTTTCGGGATCATCCAGCCGCAAGCCTTCCCCCGAAGGCTGATCCCTTGGCTCCACCTCACGAGCGCAACGCTCGCTTTGCCTGATCCCCGTCAGGCTCCTCGCCGCTCTGTCTTCTGCGGCAACGTTCACGCCTGCACCAGCCCGCCGAAACGCTGGGCTGCGCCAACCCTGCACGCGCCTGCGTCACGGTTCTCGCGCAACGCGAGACAGTGACGCACAGCTGGACCAATCCTCCGCGGCATCCCTGCCGCTGCGCCAACACTGGCTCCCTGAGCCAGTGACACGCGCTTTTCCGACGTCCCGCACGTCCCTCGACCCCGCTTCCGCAACGGAAGCCTTCATCGACCACCCTGGTCACGACCGAGCCCCAGGCTCCGGCCTCCCTGCGGATTTCGCCACCGCGAATCCGGCCGTCACGCATGCCCCGGCACGCGCGACGGTGAGGCCCCGAAACTCACCCATCCGGTTTGCAGATGTAGGGGCGGTCATGGCCTTCGATGCAGTTGCTACGAGCTGAAGCTGGCGGCTTGCGCTCCCGAAAAAGCGCAAGACGCGCCAAAGGAAATGAAGGGGGAAGGAAGGAAAGGGCATGAGCAGAAAGAGCGAGCTGGTGGCTGATCTCGGCAGAATCGGCGCAGTTGAGCGGCGCCCACCTCACACGCGAAGCGCGGGATCTGACGTTCAGAACCTTCGCCGACACGATGAGAACGCAGGGCTTCGGCATCCGCAGCGCGGAACAGATCGGCGGCCGGCACCTGACCGCTTTTGTCGCCGCTCGCGTGCAAGAAGGGATCAGCCCTCGAACGCTGGCGAATCAGATGAGCCACATCCGGGCGGTGCTGGAGCATGTCGGCAAGCCCGGCTTGGCCCGCAACCCGGAGTACAGCAATCGCGCGCTCGGCATCGCGCAGGGCTCGCGGATCGGCACGAAGGAGCCACTGTCCGACTCGGCCCTCAAAGGGTTCCGGGAAGCCACCGTGAACCGACCCGGCATCGGCCTGACGCTGGAACTGCAAAGGGCGCTGGGCTTGCGCGAAACCGAAGCCATCCGCGGTGGACGCGCCGACACGCTAGCCCGATGGGAGCGCGAACTCACGCTGAAAGGCTGCGTGTACGTCGTCGAGGGCACCAAGGGCGGCCGGCCGCGGGACACTCATGTCGCCAATGTCGAAAGGGCACTTAGCGCGATCCGCGAAGCGCGGTCGCTGATCCAATCGCAGGGCGGCGGCTACCTGGTTCGCAAGGCCGACGGCTCAGCGGCGGCGAATCTCAAGCAGGCCAGGAATATCTATCGCAATCTGTGCCACCGTGAAGGCATCCAGAGTCACGCGGCGCGCTATGCGTTCGCGCGAGAACGTCTTGAAGGCTATCGGCAGCAAGGCTTCAGCGCGCGCGAGGCGCGCGCCGCGACGTCGCAGGACTTGGGACATGGCGACGGGCGAGGGCGGTATATCGCCAGCGTCTATGCGCGTTGAGATTCTGAGCAAACCGACGGAATCGTCCCAGCCATGAGCTTGTTCGGTATATCCAAATCAGTATAATCTCGCCATGAAGCCGCTAAGGTTCGTCGGAGACTCGCTCAAATGCCTGCGGGAGTTCCCGGACGATGCGCGTCAGGACGCCGGTTATCAGCTCGACAAGGTGCAGCGTGGTGAGCAGCCGGACGACTTCAAACCGATGCCGTCCATCGGGCTCGGGGTCGAAGAACTGCGCATCTGGGATGAGTCCGGCACCTATCGGGTGATCTACACGGCCAGGCTTGCCGATGCGGTCTACGTGCTGCATGCCTTCCCGAAGAAGACGCAGGCGACCTCGGACCGGGATATCGAGCTGGCCCGTTCGCGGTACGTGAAGCTCAAGAGAGGTGTGCCATGACTGAGTACGAAACTTTCAACAGCGTCTGGGACGCCATTACGGACACGCCTGAGCAAAGCGCGAACCTGCGCGCAAGGGCTGATCTGATGAGGCAGATTGCCGCCATCATCACGTCGGGTGGTTGGACCCAGGCTGACGCGGCATCGCGTTGCGGTGTGACGCAGCCGCGCATGAATGATTTGCTGCGCGGCCGCGTGTCGCGGTTTTCGCTGGACGCGCTTGTGAATATCGCAACCGCGCTCGGTCGTCGCGTCCATGTGGAGATCGAGGCTGCGTAAGCTCAGCGAACAGCGAGGGCCAAGCAAGCACTTCGGGGTAGCAAAAAGTGTAGCAATCGAAAGTCTTTGAACCGATAAATTATTTTTTATCAATGTGATGGCTTGTTGGTTCGAGTCCTAGTCTCCCAGCCAGTATAGATTTCAGTGCATTTTCAATTGTTCTGGAGTCGCAAAAAAACCCGCTAAATGCGGGGTTTTTTGTGCCAAATGGTCTTTACTGAGACCTACTCGAACCTGAAAAGATACACTGCAATTGGCGTCGGCGCGCCACGGCACAATACAAACCTGTTGTTATTTAATCGGCACAACAAGGTATACGCGTTTAGGCTGGATCGCGCGTTAGTTGGGCGCCGCGACTCAGATAAAATTTGAGGTCAGATGGTGCCCGCCCGCAGCATCCAGCAAAGGCATCTGGGCGGCTCACGGTTCGCGCATGATCAAATCGCCCGCTGATTCACTCGCTTCATTAACGCTTCGGCGCTTTCTTTGCGTTCGCTGTAGCGGTCGACGAGGTAGGGCGCGACATCGCGGGTCAGCAGCGTGAATTTATAGAGCTCTTCGACGACGTCGACCACGCGGTCGTAGTAGGCGGAAGGTTTCATACGTCCGGCGTCGTCGAACTCCAGAAAAGCTTTCGGCACTGAGGATTGGTTGGGAATCGTCAGCAGGCGCATCCAGCGGCCGAGTAGGCGCAGTTGGTTAACTGCGTTGAACGATTGCGAGCCGCCGGAGACTTCCATCACTGCCAGCGTTTTGCCTTGCGTGGGCCGGACCGCGCCGAGCGCCAAAGGAATCCAGTCGATTTGCGTTTTCATCAGGCCGGTCATTGCGCCGTGGCGCTCCGGTGAGCACCAAACCATGCCTTCGCACCACTGTACGAGCGCACGTAGCTCGGCGACTTTCGGGTGATCATCTGGCGCCGTGTCTGCCAGCGGCAGGCCGCTGGGGTCGAAGACGCGTGTTTCGCCGCCGTAGGCTTGCAGTAAGCGCGCGGCTTCTTCCGTCAGCAAGCGGCTATACGAACGCTCGCGTAATGAGCCGTAAAGCAGCAGGAAGCGCGGTGCGTGCGCGGCGGGTGTGGCGTTAAACAGTTGCGCCTTATCGACTGCGGCGAAGCAGTTGTCATCAAGGTTGGGAAGTTCGGCGGTCACCGGTGGCTCTCAAGTGCGTTTGCCAACGACCACTTGGCCGTCTTCTTTCGCCAGCGGGCCCCGCTGCGGTTGCGGCAGTATTTCCAGCACCAATTCTGATGGCCGACAAAGGCGTGTCGCCAACGGAGTAACGACGATAGGACGGTTGATCAATATCGGATGCTGCAGCATGAAATCGAGCAGTTGGGCGTCTGTCCATTTCGGGTCGGCGAGCCCTAACTCTTCGTAAGGCGAGCATTTTTCGCGCAGTGCGGCGCGTACCGAAATGCCCATTGCGGCGATTAATGCGGTCAGCGTTTCACGGTTTGGAGGGGTTTTTAGATACTCGATAACCGTAGGCGTTTCACCGCTGTTACGGATCATCGCCAAAACATTGCGCGACGTACCGCAAGCCGGGTTGTGATAAATCGTGATAGCGCTCATAACGGCCTCAAGGATGAGAAGTGGAGACAGCGCGGCATTCATACCAGCCGCGTGTACGGTTGACGACGTTGACGACCAAGAGCATGACCGGCACTTCGATTAACACGCCGACGACGGTGGCGAGTGCCGCGCCGGAGTGAAAACCAAAGAGACTGATCGCGGCAGCGACGGCCAGTTCGAAAAAATTCGAAGCGCCGATTAAGGCTGACGGACAGGCGACTTGGTGCACTTCGCCAACGCGTCGGTTCAGCCAGTAGGCGAGGCTGGCGTTAAACAGGACTTGAATCAGAATCGGCACTGCCAACATGGCAATAACCAGCGGCTGCTGTAGTATCGCCTGCCCTTGAAATGCGAAGAGCAGCACGAGTGTGGCCAACAGTGCGGCCATCGAATACGGCCCCATTTGCGTCAGTGCGGCGTCGAGCGCAGCCTGGCCGCGCCGCAATAAATAACGGCGCCAGAGTTGCGCCAGAATCACTGGCAGCACGATGTAGAGCAGCACCGAAATCAACAGCGTGGCCCACGGCACGGTGATTGAGGAAATACCCAGCAATAGCCCGACGATTGGCGCGAAGGCAAAAATCATAATCGTGTCGTTCAGCGCCACCTGCGATAGCGTGAACGCCGGGTTGCCACCGGTGAGGCGGCTCCAGACAAACACCATTGCCGTGCACGGCGCTGCAGCGAGCAGAATCAAGCCGGCAATGTAGCTGTCGTGCTGATCCACCGGCAACCACGGCGCGAAGATTTGGCGGATAAACAACCAGCCAAGAAAGGCCATCGAGAACGGTTTAACCGCCCAATTCACGAGCAGCGTGACGCCGATGCCGCGCCAATGCTTGCGTACTTCGCCGAGCGCAGCAAAATCCACGCGCACCAGCATTGGAATGATCATGACCCAGATCAGCAGCCCGAGCGGTAGATTAACCCGCGCAATCTCCAATCCGCCCAGCAGTTGGAACGCCCCCGGGGCGATCTGGCCGAGCGCGATGCCCGCCACGATGCACAGCAGCACCCAGAGCGTTAGATAGCGCTCGAAGCGATTCATCGGCTCGGCTGCGGGCGGTTTGGTAATGGCTTCTGCAGTCATAACGTCTATCAGGATTGGAAAGTAAGAAGCGTCGCTTAGCAGGCGGCTGCGCAGGCGCTAGGGGCGACTTCACAGCTGCCACCTTCGCAGCAGTGTTCAGTGAGATAACCGAGCAATGCATTCATCCGAGCAAAGTCGGCGCGGTACCGCAGATTTCGGCCTTGCTGTTCGATCGACACCAGGTTGGCGTGCGCCAACGCCTTCAAATGAAACGACAAGGCATTGCGCGCAACGCCGAGCGATTCGGCGAGTACGCTTGGGGTAACCCCAGCCGGCCCCGCGACCACCAGCGCCCGGAACACCCGCAAGCGTTGGCTGTGAGCGAGTGCGCTCAACGCGGTGACTGCGAGCATTTCGTCCATAGTTCAATAATACAACATTTATTGAACTATTGGCCACTTAACACGACGTTGGCGGAAACCGACGAAACGCTGAAGCGAGAATTGCTGCTCGACAAATTTTTGGCCAGCGCAACGGCCTTGGCATGTTCTCTGCCGCTAGACGGATAGCAGCGGGGCGATGACACAGGTGTCGCAGCCCGCCGCGTTTCGCACGACCGCAGACCAACGGCGTACAGTTGGGCTGCGAGATAAAGACAAAACATTAAGAGAGCCGGCGTCCATGCTGGCCAGTAACACGAGGAGGATGTTCCATGAGCACACCGCAACCGCTCTCGCATTCCGAGATGATCAATGCGCTCGCGCACGGCAGCTGGGATCGCCGGACCGTTGAGCCGCCGATCGTTCGATCTTGGAAGCGCTCGGCCGATCACTACCAGCTGGACCCCAGTCGCTCGCACCCGCCGCAGGTCATTTCGGAATTCCGATTACGCGACTATCGGGCGCCGCTGGAGCCTTTGCTGCAGATTGCGCGGCGCGGCATGGAGAGCTTGTTTTCGCAAGTGCGCGACGCCGGTTACGTGGTATTGCTGACGGACGCCAATGGCGTCACCGTCGATTTCATGAATAACGAGCCCTTGGACCGCGAACTGCGCCAAGCCGGGCTCTATCTCGGTGCCTGTTGGTCAGAAGAATTGGAAGGCACGTGTGCGGTTGGGCTCTGTGCTGTGGAAAAAGCGCCGGTGACGGTGCATCACGCCGAGCATTTTCGAAAGCCGAACACAACACTGACCTGCAGCGCCGCGCCAATCCGTTCGGAAACCGGCGAATTGCTTGCGGTGCTCGACGCATCAGCCCTGTATTCGCCGCACGAAAAACGCAGCCAGCTGCTGATCATGCAAATGGTCGCGGCAACGGTGCGGCAGATCGAAAACGCCTATTTCTTGCGCCGCTTCGAGCACCAATGGGTGCTGCGCGTGAATCGCCATAGCGAGTTCATGGAGGTGGCATCGGAAGGCTTGGTCGCGCTTGATGAAGACGGCCGGATTCTGGCGGCGAATGCGCCGATTCACCAGCAGATCGCCGAAACGCAGGCGCCATTGGTCGGCCGCCGCGTCGATGATGTCTTCGGCTTGCCGTTCGGACGCATCGCTGATGCCGCCGCGGCGCCGGTGGTTTTGCACTGGCCGCGCGCGGGTGCGCCATGCTTCGGCCAAGCCCGGGCGCCACACCGGCCGGTGCTGAGCGCAACGGTGCAAGCTGCGCCGCTGCCTGTACGTGAACGCGGCGGCGACGTGCGCGCACTGCCGGCGCTGGCCGGCGGCGATCCGCAAATGCAGGCTAGCGTTGAACGCGCGCTGCGCGTGCTCGACAAAGGTATCCCGGTGCTGCTGCATGGCGAAACCGGCACCGGCAAAGAAGTGTTCGCCAAAGCGATACACCATGCCAGCAGCCGCGCTGGCGCGGCGTTCGTGGCGCTGAATTGCGCGGCAATTCCTGAATCGTTGATCGAAAGCGAATTGTTTGGTTATCGGGAAGGTGCGTTCACTGGTGCCCGGGCCAAAGGCGTGCGCGGCAAGATCGCCCAGGCCGATGGCGGCACGCTGTTTCTCGATGAAATCGGCGACATGCCGCTAGCGCTGCAAACGCGCTTACTGCGGGTGCTGGCTGAACGCGAAGTAATGCCGCTCGGCGCCGAGAAAGCGCAGCCGGTGGATTTGCAGCTGATCTGCGCCACACACCGCGATCTCGATGAATTGGTGCGCGATGGCAGTTTCCGACAAGATCTATTTTATCGTCTGAACGCGATGACGTTGAAGCTCCCGGCCTTGCGCGATCGTGCCGACAAAGCTCAATTAATCAAATCCTTATTGATTGAAGAAGCGCGTGGCTTGCGCCGCGATCAGGCGGCAATAGCCGACGAAACGCTGGCCGTACTGCTGCGTTATGACTGGCCGGGAAACATCCGGCAACTGCGCAATACGTTGCGTTCGGCGCTGGCGCTCAGCGATACCGGTACGCTCGAACTCGCGCATTTGCCATCTGAAATCTGCGGTGTACTACGTGATTTATTGCCGCCGCCACAGTTGACCGATCTCGGCTTCGACCGGCGGACGTCGCCGGCCGGAGACAGCCTATCGCAGGAAACCGAACTGCTTGCCGCGTTACGGCATTGTCATTGGAACGTGTCCGAAGCAGCCCGATTGCTCGGCTTATCGCGTGCAACCATTTACCGCAAGATGGTCCGCGAGGGCATTGTCCAACCCAATTATCGAGGTTGAGGCGCGGGATTCTGTAACGGCTTGCACCGTAGATGCGACACCCGCCGCAGCGCCTGCGACAGGTGTCGCAGGTCAAACTACCAAACGTAGGCGTATTTCAGATTGAAGCTGCGGTTATCGGAATGGCTTTCGGCGTCGAGCGTTGCCGAATAGCGCAGCGTGATTGATTGATTGGCGAACGTGTGGAAAACCATACCGATGCTGCCGTCAACCGCCCAAGCCCGCGGTGCGCCGTCGCTGGCGCGCGTGTATTCGCTGTCAACACCGATAAACGGCTCGAAATGCTTGTGCACGCGTAGGCCGAGCCGCTGATTGATGTGATACGTCAAACCCGGCGTAAAGCCATTACTACGCGCACTTTGCCAAACGAAGCCGCCGTTGCCGGTCAGGCCCAGTTGCTTTGTGATGCGCCAATCCCAGAACAGGCTGGTTAGGTTTTTCCAGTTGGTATCGCTTACCGAATTTGCGCCGACGGGAATCTGCGCGAATGACTGCAAACCCAAGGTTGCATCGGCTGACGGCTTGAACCAGATCGCCGCGCCGGTGATCGGATCACCGATGCCGCCGTTAAAGCCGCCGGTACCGCCCGCGTTGCGAATACCGATTTCCGGCAATAGCACTTCATAGGCGAGGCCGATGCGGTGATCCCACTCGGGCGTCCAAAAGCGTACGTATTTCGATAAGCCGACAATAACCTGCCCGGTATCGGCGGCAACACGGTGGCCATCGGCATTCCATACGTGGCCGCTGTCGTTCAGCTCGGTGTACTGCACGAAGGCGTTGAACGGTTTGAAATCAACCGGCAGGTCGTACTCGTGCGGGCCGATGACATCGAGCGCGATTTGTGCCGATGCTGCGCCGCTGTAAAGGATGGCCGCAGCAGCGGCCAGCAGGGTACCGCGCCGCAGCGCCGGACGTACCGGCGACTGCAGGGTGGGAAGCGTTTTCATGATGGTCTCCTCCAGATCTCGTCTTTAGCGGACTGGTTTTTGTGTTGCGATAGGTGTGTCGCCGCAGCGCTTAGGGCGCTGCCGGGGCGGTGCTCCGCAGCGACTGGATGTACGCAATCAGTTCCCAAATCTGTTCCGGCGTGAAGCTGGTTCCCCACGGTGGCATCACTTCCGCGCCGCGCCGACCTTCCGTGATCACGGTGAACATCTGCTCCGGCGGCAGGCCGTCCGGCGCATTGAGCGCCGGCGCCCGGCCGCCACTGCCTTGGAATCCGTGGCAGTACGCGGCGCACGTTTTATTGAAGCGCTTGTGGCCAGCTTTGATGTGCTCGGCATCGCTTAAATCGAACGGCGCGGTGTCGGCGTGGGCGAAGCCGGCAACGAACAACAGCACGAAACCTAGATTGCGTAAACGCATCTGATTTATTCCAACGTAAAGGCGATTAAGGTTGCGCCGCCTGGAAGATCTTTGATTCCAGGAAACGCGCCCGCCAGAAAGCCCGGCGCGTGCGAGCCCAAGCCGGTGGGGATGACGATGTACTGCTTACCGTTAACCGAATAGCTGATCGGGCCACCGCGGCAGGCCGAGCCAGCGTTGAATTGCCACAGCGTTTTGCCGTCATCGCCGTCGTACGCGTAAAGATTGCCGCGCATATCGCCGGTGAAGACCAGACCAGTGCTGGTGGTTAAGGTGCTGCAAAGACCGGGCATGTCGTAGCGAATCTTCCACTTCTGTGCGCCGGTGATCGGATCAAAAGCGCCGAACCAGCCATCGGCTTTTTTGCCCGGGGGATCGGTCAGGCGGATTTCTTCTAGGCCTAAGGTCAGTGCGTTAATCGGCTTCGGGCCGGGTTCTTCCGGTGCCGACGTGATGTAGTTGCAGACTTCCATGCCGTGCGTGTACCAGAGGCCCGTTTTCGGGTTGTACGCGCCGTGGTTCCAGCTCCGGGCGCCGAGCAAATTCGGGCATAGCAGCTTGCTTTTCTCCACTTCTGGCCGTACCGGATTGATCAGCTTGCCGGTTTTCTTGTCGATGCCATCGGTCCAATTCAGATTTTCAGCGTAGCGCCAAACGTTCTGAATCTTGCCGGTATTTTTCTCCAGCACGTAGACAAAACCACCTTTGTTTAAATGCACGAGCAAGTCTTGGCCGTCGCGTTTCAGCAGTAACGCTTCGTACGCGGAGTCGAAATCCCAGGAGTCGTTCTCCACTTCCTGGCGGTGCCATTTGATCTTGCCAGTTTTCGGATCTAAGGCCAGCACCGTTGCCGAATAGAGGTTGTTACCGAGGCGACTGTAAGGGTGGTAATCCGGCGCCGCGTTGCTGGTGCCGATGTAGATTGTGTCTGAAACCGGATCGTAGGTGCCCGGCATCCACGCTGAGCTGCCCGCGGTCTTGCGACTTTCACCGGGCCAGCTTTTGAGATCATCTTTCGGGATCTCGAACGTCCATAGACGCGCACCGGTTTCAGCATCAACTGCGAAAATCTTGCCGATCGTGGGTTGATCGCCGCCGGTCGTGCCGCCGAACAGCACGTTGCCCGCCAGCTGCGGCGGGGAGGAAAACAGAGCGCCGGCTTCGTTGCGCTGGTCGGTCAGTTGGGTCGACCACAAGGCCTTGCCGGTCTTTTGATCGAGCGCGATGAAGCGGCCGTCCAGCGTTCCTAGAAATACCTTGCCGAGGCCGACAGTGACGCCGCGGCTGGCCGAACCGTAGAACACTTCTTTAACGATCGGATCCAGCTTTGGCACGTAATGCCATAGCGTCGTGCCCGTATCGGCTTGAATCGCCCAAACGTTGTTATCGGCGCTGATGTAGTACAGCACGCCGTCAATTTCGATCGGCGTCGCTTGCAGCCCGTGGGTGATATTGCCGGGCTGATGGATCCACGCTACTTTCAGATGCTTGACGTTGCTTTTGTCGATTTGCTCCAGCGGGCTATAGCGCCAAGCGTTGTAGCTACGATGGTATTGCGGCCAGTTGGTGGGGTCGGCGGAACCAGCTTGGTCGATACTTGGTGCTGCGGCAGTTGCGGCCAAGCTGGCGGTGGCGATAAGACTCAATAGCGAGGTCCGTATGGACTCTAATAAGCGCATTTTTTCCTCCAAATAATCGGTGACAGTGCGAAGTGCTGCTTACAACGCTGGGAAGCGTGGATCCCAAAGCAGGCGCTGTTGCGCCTCGCCGTAGGCCATGCCGTTCGGGAAGCTGACCATCTCCAGTTGCAGGCCCCAGGGCGTGAGGAAATAAACCCAGGTTAGTCCGGTCGCCGGTCCTTCCGTAAACGTGCTCGGTTCACCGAGTACGCGCACGTTTTTGGACTTCAGAAAGGCGACCGCAGCATCCATGTCATCGACGTAAAAAGCCAGGTGATGGCCGCCAACGTCGCTATTCAGCGGCGGTTGGCGTTTTTGCTCCGGCGCGCTGTATTCAAAAATTTCCAAGTTGGTGCCGTTGCCACAGCGAACCATTTGGAAGTCTTTAATTTCAGCGCGCGGATGTACATTGAGATGCTCCTTCATCCAATCATCGTCGAACTTGAAGGCGCCGAACCGAAAATAAGGTTCGCAGCCCAAGACATCAACGAAGAAATCAACTGCATCTTTAAGATTCGGCACGGTCAAACCGAAGTGTTGCAGTCCGCGCATGCCGGGTAGTGTTTGTTTTGTCATTGTTATCGCTCCTCCGCTGGTGTCTATGCTGGTTACAGCGCTTTGCGCCGCATTTCGCCGGCGATATGCTCGGCTTGGCGGATGGCTAGCGCGACGATCGTTAACGTCGGGTTCGAAGCGGCGCTGGACGTGAACTGGCTGCCATCCGACACGAATAGATTCTTGACGTCGTGCGCTTGGCCCCATTGATTGACGACCCCATCGCGCGCTTTCGCGCTCATCCGGTTCGTGCCCATGTTGTGGCTGGCCGGGTAGGCCGGCATATCGATGACGCGCGTTGCGCCGACTGCTTCTGAAACTTTCCGCCACTGCGCGAGTCCGTGCGCGGCGATCTTGTCGTCGTTCTCGTGATAGGTTTTTGTGACGATTGGAATCGGCAGGCCGTACTGATCTTTTTCGCTGCCGTGCAACGTGATGCTGTTCTGTTCGCGGGCCAGATCTTCGCCGCAAACCCAGACGCAGCTCATGTGGTCGTAATGATCGAGGGCCGAGGTAAACTCACGGCCCCAACCGCCCGGCTTCATAAACGCCGCGGTGTACGGCAAATGCAGCGCTAGGCCTTCGAGGTAATAGCCGCCGAAAAAGCCGCGGTTGGTGTTTGGCTCTACTTCGTCGGCGATCACGGCCGCGATGTCGAAGCCACGATACATGTAGACCGGGCCTTTGTGGATCGCCACCGATGCCGCGGTGGCGTGATTCATATAGTTCTTGCCGACTTGGCCAGAGGAATTGGCCAAGCCTTGTGGGAACTGGCTTGACGCCGAATTCAGCAGCAGCCGCGGGGATTCGATCGAATTGCCAGCAACGCAGACGATGCGGGCTTTCTGGAAGTGATGATTGCCGTCTTTATCGGCGTAGAGCACGCCGGTGGCATTGCCGCGTTTGTCGTGCTCGATGCGCAGCGCCATGCTCTGCGGCCTGAGTTCGACATGGCCGGTGGCCAGCGCTTTCGGAATTTCGGTATAGAGCGTGGACCATTTCGCGCCGATTTTGCAGCCCTGCATGCAGAAGCCGATCTGCAGGCACGCGGGGCGATCATCGTACGGTGTTGAGTTTGAAGCGACCGGCCGAATGATTTTCTTATAGCCAACCTTTTTTGCACCAGCAGCAATCACTTTGTAATGATTATTGGCCGGCATCTCAGGCTGGCCGCTCGCTTTGCTGGTTGTCACCCCCATCTTTTTTTCCGCGAGATCGTAGTACGGCGCAATATCTTGGTAGCCAATCGGCCAATCCAAGACGTTGGCGCTTTTGATTTCGCCGTAAACCGAGCGGGTTTGAAAGTCGTGTGGCTGAAACCGTAGCGCAACGCCTGACCAGTGAATCGTCGAACCACCGACGCCTTTAACAATCCAGGCTGGTAGATTGGGATAGGTTTTGGTGTGATGCCAACCGCCGGCGGAAATGCGTTTGTCGAGCCAGGAAATCTTGTTGAACATCGCCCATTCGTCATTCTCAAAATCGTTCAGCGTGTAATGTTGTCCGGCCTCCAGAATAACGACGTCGACCCCGCGTTGCGCCAGTTCATTGGCGAGCGTGCCGCCGCCGGCGCCTGAGCCGACGATCACGACAACACTATCGTCATCGAGCTTGAATTTTTTTGTCATTTTCTCTCTCCAGTTCCGAGGATGGCGGCGTTACAACCAATCCAAATCGTCAAAGCCGCGGAATCGATACCCACCTTTCTGCCAAGACGAACCCTCGTAACCGAAGCGCGGCCAGAGTTGCTTGTTGTTATAGAGGCCAGTGACAAGCCCGCCGCGGATTTTCTGGAAGAACGGGGTTGTCTCCATTGCCTGCAGGAGCGCCACGCGGTCTGTTTCCAGTTCGATCGCGGCGTAACGATGGTGGTGCTGCGCCTGGGCCGCGGCGTCGAGCGTTGATGCGCCGTCGGAGAGAAGCTTATGCAGCGCTGGATCTGTTTTAGCTTGGCCGTCGTATGGCGCTAGCGCGGTGACGTAGTAGCTGTCGGCGAGCTGGTCGTGTGGATATAGATCACGCGCCATGCGTAACAGCGTGGTCGCCAGCGGCGCGCCCAAGGTGGGAAAGGTTTCGGCGTCTGCGAACGCAGGGGGTGTCGCGAGCAGGTTCGGCAACACACCAGCGGCGAGGGTGGCTAAGCCCGTGCCTTGCAGAAAGCCACGTCGTGATAGTTGGGGTCGTCGCTCGATCAGGCGCATGGTCGGCGCTGCTTCGAGTGGGTTTGTTTTGTTTTTAGTTGTCATCGCTCCTCCGCGTGGTGATAAAAAGTGCCGACCGGGAGCCGCGCCGCAATGGACGCAGGCTTAGGTCAGTCATCGATAAGGGTTAAGCGGGCAGTGCTGGTATCGTGCCTCGCTGGGCTATGGCCTTCGGTGGCGAAGCGGCGACGACATCGCGCAATTGCGCGTAGATCTGGCCGGCGATGGCGCCCAGCGTCGGCAGTGCGTTGCAGATTTCGGCACAGGACGTGGTTTGCCGTTCCAATGCCGCGATGTCGTCAAACGGGCGATCGAGGGCACGGCAGAGCAGCGACCAGTCCGGCCGATACAACAGCAGACCGGCGACCAACAACACCCCGTTGCGGCGACAAACCTGCGCCAAGCCGAGCAGCTTGCGACCATCGACAACGACTTCGCCCGGCGCGAGGCCACCGAAGCAGGCCCAAGCGAGTTCGGTATCGCCTCGTGTCCGGCTCAGCGCCGTAACGCGTGCGGGAGAAAGACTTTCGACATCGCCGCCCTGGCTACGCAGTACAGCGGCATAGGCTTCGCCGATCGCGCAATAGGCGGCGATGGGCCCGGCCTGTGCAAGCGGATGCGTTGTCGGCAGCACAATCGAGGCGCTTAGCATCCACGGCCCGACCAGTACCGCGCCGCCGCCAGATTGGCGATCAAGCACCGGCACCGAGGATTCCCCGGTCGGGCGATCACGCTGCGAAGCGCCGAGCACCACCGCCGGGTTGTTGTACGTCCATTGCCGGAGGTGCGGCCACATCACCGGCTGCGCCAGCGCGCGTCGGTTCCAAGCCTGTTCTTCGTCACGCACGACGAGTACGGGCTTGGCGCCGTTCATCACAGCCCGTCTCCAGATTCTAGTAGCCGTTTCAAGTCGGCCAGGAAGCGGGCGCCGGGATAACCGTCGACGGCGCGGTGGTCAAAAACCAGCGTCAGTGTGGTCATTGGCGCAATCGCGAGTGTGCCGGCGCGGACGACGGCACGGTCGGCGACGCTGCTGATCCCCACGATGCCGACCTGCGGTGGATTCAGAATCGGCGTGAACCAGTCGATACCGGTCATGCCGAGGTTGCTAACCGTAAACGTGCCGCCTTGATAGGCCTTCGGCGCTAACGTGCCGGCACGCGCCGCAGTCGCCAATTCGCGGGTTTCGGCGGCGAGTTCGATCACCGATTTTTTGTCGGCATCTCGAATCACCGGTACCGCCAAGCCTTCGTCCAAGCTCACTGCGACACCGAGATTGATGTTCGCCATCGGCTCGATGCCGTCGTCGCGCATCAACGCATTCAGGCGGGGATGGGCGGTTAAGTTCAGCGCTAACGCCCGCAACAAAATCGGCGTCGCCGTGATTTTTTCGGCGCCGGCCTCGGCCTGTAAGGTTTTGCGTAGCGCTTGGCAGCGCGTCATATCGATGTCGATTGCCATCGCTACACGCGGCGCCTGCCAGCCGGCGCTCATATTGCGCGCGATGCTGCCGCGCAAACCCTTCAGTGGAATCCGCACCGGCGCTGGTTCCACTGCCGCGTTCACGCCGGGCTCCGCATTTGCGCAATCGGTGCGCCGCGCGCGAAGGTTGATTCCGCCGCTACCAAGATTTTATCGATGACGCCTGCCGCCGGCGCCAATACTTCGAAGTTGGCTTTCACCAGAACGACGCTGGCGAGAATCTGGCCTTCGATCACGGCGTCGCCTTCCTTAACGAGCCATTCTTCGACCAAAGCCTCGGTGCCGTCTTCGACGTCTTGCCAAGGTTCGTCGATTAGGGTGATGTCGATCATGCGTGTGTTTCCTCAAGCGAGATTGCGGGTTGGGGGGCGGCGACGAGCGCGCGCGCGGCAGCGACGATGGCGCTGACCTGGGGAATAACGAATTGCTCCAGTGGTCGGCTGAAGGGAATTGGTACGTCCGGCACTGCGAGGCGGCGGATCGGTGCTTTTAACGCGACGCTGTCGAGGTTTTCTGCGATTACCGCGGCGATTTCGCCGGACAAGCCGTAGCTCAAATAGTCTTCGTCGGCGATTAATAAGCGGCCGGTTTTTCGTACCGATCGGAGGATGGTGTCTTTGTCGAGCGGCACTACGGTGCGTAGATCGACGATCTCAACGCTAATCCCCGCAGCAGCCAGCTCTTCCGCCGCCAATACCGCTTTTTGCACCATCTGGCTCAGCGTCACGATTGTTACATCGGCGCCTTCGCGGACGATGCGCGCCTCGCCAAATGGAATGGTGTACGGCGCTTCCGGCACTTCGTTGGTGCTGCCTTCGAAGTACGACATCCACGACAAGCCCATGATCCCTTTGTGGAATAGGAATACGACCGGGTTATCGTCGCGAATTGCCTGCATCATCAAGCCTTTCGCGTCGTAGGCGTTGGATGGCACAACGACTTTCATGCCCGGCATATGGGCGAACGTTGCGTACAAACACTGCGAATGTTGCGCGGCGTCGTTGTAGCCGCCGCCGATGCCGGCCATCAACACCATTGGCAAGCGGATGTTGCCGCCAGCCATGTAGATGTTCTTCGCCATGTGGTTGTAGATCATGTCCATGCAGACGCCGAAGAAGTCGACGAACATCAACTCGACAATCGGCCGCATGCCATCCGCCGCAGCGCCGATGCCGGCGCCGATGAACGCCGTTTCCGAGATCGGCGTATCCATGATTCGATCCTTGCCGAATTTATCGAGCAGGCCGCTGGTTGCGCTGAAGATGCCGCCGTATTTGCCCACGTCTTCGCCCATTACGAAGACTTCCGGATCGCGGCTCATTTCCTGGGCGATGGCTTCTGAAACCGCCTGCGCCATGGTCAGTTTGCGTGTCATTGCTTATTTCCTTGTGGTGCGTGGGCTTCAGATAAACACGTGCAGGAGTGCGTCTTCCGGCTTCGGGTACGGGCTCTTGCGAGCGAAGTCGTAGGCCGCGGCCACGCGATCCCGAGCGGCTTTGCGCAGCGCTTTGTCGGCGTCGTCGTCGAGCAGGCCGAGTTCTCGCAATTGCGCACCGAGGCGTGGAATCGGGTCGTTTTTGCGCAGCGTTGCGGTCTCGCCTTTCGGGCGGTAGGTTTCCGGATCGCCCTGGAAATGGCCCAGGTAGCGGTCGGTTTTCACTTCAATCAGCGTCGGGCCGGCACCGGAACGAGCCCGTGCTACTGCAGTCGCTGCCGCTTTAAACACCGCGACTGCATCGTTTTCCGCGACGCCGATGCCGGGCATGCCGTAGGCGACCGCGCGGTCAGAATTCCATTCGATCGATGTCGAGACCGATTTCTCAACCGAGATCGCGTACTTGTTGTCCTCGCAGACAAAGATCACCGGCAGCTTCCACAGCGCGGCGAGGTTCATCGATTCATGAAACGCGCCCTGGTTGGTCGCGCCTTCGCCGAAGAATGCGACGGCGACGGCGTCGGTGCCGCGTTTCTTGGCCGCTAGCGCTGCGCCGCAGGCCGGCGGCATGCTGGCCCCGACGATGCCGCTGCAACTGAACTTGTGGGCGGGATCGAACAAATGCATATGACCACCCTTGCCGCGGCCTAGGCCTGTGTCTTTGCCGAACATTTCGGCGGTCATCTCGTTCAGCGGTACGCCTTTGGCAATGGCGAAGTGGTGCGGGCGATGTGCGCCGACAACGGTGTCGTCGATGCGTAAATGTGCGCAGACGCCGACAGCAACCGGCTCTTGCCCGGCCGCCAAGTGCATTTCTCCGGGTACCGGCCCAGCGCCGATATCAAATGCCAAACCTTTCTGAACGTTCGGCGGCAGTTTGCCTTCGAGGTAGACCTTCGCCATCGTCTCCTCGTAGTCGCGGATTTCGACCATCGTTTGGTACATCCAGAGCAGCTGCGCGTTGCTCGGTGTCATGCCTTATCTCCTCATGTAAGTCTTTTCGCGGCCCTGCAGCGGTGAACGCTGCGTGCCGGCCGTTTGTACTGAGGAAATTGCACTGGCCATGCCATCCGCAATTCGACGCAGCAGAGATGCGCAAAATGGCCCGCGTTAGCAGGGCTACGATTGAAAAATAATTTATTTTGATTAAGTACTTATAAAAATTGCTGCAGGTTTTCGCTGGGCCTCATGACGCAGTGCAGCGCGGTTCCAGAAGGCGCTATGCCTGCGACACCTGCACAGCACAGGCGTCGCAGCTAGACGGGCGGTTTGCGACAGCTGTTGCAACGTTCACGCGATCAAACGGTTGCCGGACTTGAGCTTTCGCCGCAGTTGCCCGACCCTTCCCGAATTTGCACGACGACCAGGGCTGCGCGATGGCGGTTGAAGAAAAAGAAACGATGACGGATGAAGCGTGGATGCAGCGCGCGCTGCTTTGTGCGGAGCGCGCGGAGGCCGCAGGCGAGGTGCCTGTCGGTGCCGTGTTGGTGAAAGACGGCCTCCTCATCGCCGAAGGCTGGAACCAGCCGATCGCAAATCACGATGCCAGCGCCCACGCCGAGATCAATACCTTAAGAGCCGCTGGCGCTGCGCTGGGCAATTACCGACTGACGGGATGCACCCTGTACGTGACGCTCGAACCCTGCGTGATGTGCGCTGGCGCGATCATTCATGCACGCGTGTCACGACTGGTGTTTGGTGCGCGCGATCCGAAGGCCGGCGCCGTCGATTCGGTGTACGACGTTATTGCGCGGCCCCAGCTCAATCATGGGGTTGCCTGGAGCGGCGGCGTGTTGGAAATTGACTGCGGCGATATTCTCCGCCGCTTTTTCCGCGCACGACGCGGATAATTGCGCTTTCGAGGCCAATATTGATATAGCAAGTATCAGGCCTCTTATTTTTGCGTTTATCTGATAAAAATGGACCGTTTGTCAGAATGTTGCGTCAAAATTCTAATAGGAGGTCGATTTAGCCTAATGCCGCGCCTGCCGGGTGGTCCTATTGCTAATATTCGCGGCATAATGTCGTAGTTGCGAATCAAAATAGCTGGGAAAAAAATTGGGTAAGCCGGCTATCCGTTTACATTTTTTGCGGAAATTAGCGGCATAGGGAGTATGGCGGCATGAAGGGTTCAAGGAATGATCGGATTTGCGGGGCGTTATCCGCGTCACCTGAGCTGTCAATCTCTAAGTCAGGGAATTCTTTACTTCGGCCGTTAATTCACGCCTGTATCGGTATCGCTGGCCTCGGCCAAGTTTTACCCGCCGCAGCGCTGGCGATCGGCGAACCGCGGCAGGTCTCGCAGCTGTTTGAGCCCCTGCGCGTCGAAATCCCGATTGAAGGCAGTGGCGACGCCGATCTGCGCGTACGCCTGACGATGATCAGCAGTAGCCGGGAAGCCGTTGCCGCTGATATCGGCAGTACGTCGATTACGTCATCATTACGGCAGGAACTTATTACCGGCGCCGACGGCCACCGCTTCTTGCGGATCACGTCGCAGCAGATCATGAACGAGCCGGTGCTAACGCTGCATGTCGATGTCGCCGAGCAGGGCATCCAAATTCGGCGTGAATTAACGCTGTTGTTCGACCCGCCCAGCACCAGCCCGCACAGCACTGCATTTGCCGCCGCCGAGCCGGCGCCAACGACACAGGCGACACAAGCTGCGGTGTCAAGCGCCAGCACAGCGCAGGTGGCATCGATTGGCGGGGGAGAAACAGCGGAACCTGCCGCTACTACTGCGACGCCCGATAGGAAACCCGCTTTAACGATCGCCAGCGCGAGTGTAGGCGCGTCAAAGCCGGTTGCGCGTAATCGGCGTCATCGCCGTAATAGCAATGTCGCCGCCGTTGCGCCTGCGAAGCACAAGCCGCTCGCCACGGCCGCGCCGAATGTAAAAGTACCGGCAACCCCAGCGGTAGCCGCGCTATTGAATCTTGATGCTTGGCAAAACTACGGCCCCGTACAGATTGGTGAAACGATTGCACAAGTCGCCGATAAGCTGCGTCCTACGCCGGATTTGCCGGTCACGACGATGGCAGCCTTGTTGCGCTGGCTGAATCCGGACGCGTTTTCGAAGCTTGACGGGGAATTACGGGTCGGGGCGACGCTGTTTTTCCCAAATCCCACGGTATTAGCAACCTTGATGCCGGCGGAACATCCGGCAATTGTTGCAACAGAACCAACATTGCCGGCCACCGCTGCGCGCAACCCCGAGCATGGTGTGGAGAGCGCCTCACGGCGCAACTTGGCGCCTGAGGTACCGTTGGCGGCCAACACGGCCAACGTGGTAGCCGTCAATGGTTTCTCAGGGCAAGGCCCAGCGTCGGCCCTCACTTCGCCAGTGCCGGGTACCGTGCAAGTGTTTCCGTCGTGGTTAATCGCGACGATGCTTAGCCTCACCGCTGCTACGTTTGGCGTGCTCATTCAAATGATGCGCATCAGACCCCGTCGGTTTACAGTTGACGAAACGCCGGGAATTCAGCAGCCGGCTATGGAACGTGATGCGGCTGAAACCGCAGCGATGCCAGAGGTTGTTGCACGGAATTCCGAATACTGGGAATGGTCGGGCCAAGCTCCGCGGCCGTCGGTGCGCCCGGAACTTGCCGCACCGGTTGAATTGCCGAAAGCAGTAGACGAAATTGACGTTTCGACGCTAACGATGGCACCGGATCCCGAGCCGGTAGCATCGTCGATTATCGGTGCCGGATCAGCGAGCATCGCGCCGGACGAGGCTGACGTCTGGAACCCTGATCAATTTGATCTCTTACTCCCAGACAACGATGGTGATACGGTGCGGCCGGAAGTTTCACGGCTAGGATGGCAAGTCACCCCGGAGCCGTCCGACAACCGCATCGAATTCGTTCCGGACGAAAATTTCGTTAAGGGCCAGGTTCGTCATAAATGAGTAGACCCGAGCGTCTCGCGTACCACGAATCAAAAATAGTTGCACCGCCACGCTTCGCCTTAATCCTCTTCGCGCTGTTATTTGCAGCACTGGCAACGGCGCTGCTGTTCTGGGTCAACGGCCAGATCGTCGAGGCCGCCGGCGGCGCCATGGCCTGGAGCTGGAATTCCGGTTTATTGATCGCCTCAGCGATGCTGCTGCTTGCGGGTATCGGCACCTCGCTGGTGTTTTGGCGCATGCAGCTGCCGCTGGAAGACGCTCGAAATTTGCACGAAGAGCTGGCGTATCGGCTTGAGCGCTTGCAAGAATCTTCTGAGCAAGCCGCCGAACGCGCGGTCGCCGCTGCGCAAAAGAAAATCACCGAAGACGCGGCTCGGCAAGGCAAAGCGTTGTCTGAGCAGGTGACCCAGCTGCGTGCCAACCTCGCGGAAACACAAAAGCAATTGGATGCCACCACCCAACATCGGCTACCGCTGCACAGCCCGACAGATAGCAACCGTCTGCCGCGCGATCCGCTGACTGGCGTTCACTACGGTACCGTTAGGCTCGAACAGCGTCTGCAAGAGCTGATGGACAGCGCGCGCCGCTCGGGGTCGTTTCACGGCGTGCTGATGATCGGCATCGATGACTTCGCCAGTTTCTACGACAGCGTCGGCCCGAAAGATGGCGAAGAGCATGTTTGGCAAGTCGCGCAGCTGATCATCGAACACGCGCCGGATGCAAATGACGTCTACCGCCTTTCCGCCAAACATTTTGTGGTCGTGCTTCCTGGGCAATCGGACAGCAAGAGTGTCGCCATTGCGCAGCAGCTGAACGAAGACGTGAAAGGCCGCGAATTTGCCTGGGGCAGCCGCCAAAAACCGATTAGCCTCAGTATTGGCGTGGTATCGATTGGTCTCGCTGATACCTCCGATACCGACATCATGGCCCGTGCCGGGCATGCGCTGAGTCAGGCGCAGCAGCTCGGCGGCGCGCGCGTGCATTCCGAATCGCTGCTGCCGATGCTCGAGCGCCGGGCGCGCGAAAAGACCCTGAGCGATTGGCTCGAAGAAAAAATTAAGACCGAGCAGTTGCGGTTGGCAGCGCAGGTTATTGAGCCGAAACTCCCTTCGGCCAGCGAGCCACCGTGGTTAGAGCTGCTGTTGCGCATCGAAGATGACGATGGCGTTTGGCTGCCGCCCGAGCATTACCTCGATGTGCTAGAGCGTCTGCAATTGAACACGGTGATCGATCGCAAAGTGATCGAAGCCGCCGTCGCGCCCGGCATGCGTTGCGAACTACTGAAGAAAAATGGCGGCCGCCTATCGATCAATCTGTTTAATTCCTCATTGCTACGTGACGATTTCTTGATCGATCTCCGCGCCGTACTCTCGAACAGCGCGCTGCCGACGCAGCAGATTTGCTTTGAAGTCGATGAAGCCTTCGTGCTTCAGCACCCGTCGCGCGCCGCCGCATTCGTCAACGTCACCTCAGAATTTGGCTGCGCACTCGCATTGGATCGTTACCGCGGCGGCGTTGGCCTCACAGCCTTGCGCAATTTCCCAGCGAATTTCATCAAGCTGCATGAATCGCTGGTGAACCGCCAGACCACGGATTTAATCGACCGCGCCCACCTTGACTGGCTTGTCACCGCTGCCCACCTTAGCGGAGCAAAGGTAGTAGCCAGCTCAATCCGCGACGCCACCACGCTCGCCAGCGTGCGGCAAACCGGCGTCGACTATGTACAGGGCTTCGCGATCTCACCGCCGGGGCCGTACATGCTTTAGGAGTGGGATCTGGCGGCTTGTGCTCGATCAGCGGGCGTTGGAAGGAGAGTACATTGGCAAGGCCGGCTGTGTTAAAAGCTAATTAAGACGCTTGCTCTTGCGGCGCCGAGTTGATGATTCCCTGCAACTCAAGTTGATCGGGGCAATCGGCAATACAGACTTCTTTGTCGTAAAGGTCTTGCGGACGGTATTTTCCCTTCGGATTGGGGGTCGCCTTCGGATTGAACAGAACGCCGGGGGCGAAGACTACCGGGCGGATCGGATCGTCGAAGTCGGCGAGGAAAACGTAGTTCGAGATCGGAAAGTCTTTCGTTTCCGGAATTTCCGGATTTGCGTAAGTGGATAGGCTGGAAAGGCGCTGCGTCAAGACAATTTTGTCGGGTTCGACCCGGATCGGCTTGAAATCGGGAGGTGCCTGGATGAGGCGTTCAGGTGTGCTGAACGGCACGGCTTTGGATTCCATGCGAAACCCGCAAGCGATATTTTCACCTTGCTGAGGATCGCAATAAAACGCCAGTTCGACCGGAAGATCGTCGATGCCGGTCGGCAGGTATTTGCCAGTCGCGTCTTTCAGTACCAGATCACCTGGCAGGGACACATATAAATCCCACCAGAGCTTGTTTGTGGCGTCGTAGAAACGGCCATCCGGGCTGAACAGATGAATCTTGTCGCGCACATGTGCGGCTTGATAGACAATGATTTCGGAAACCGAATTCGTGCGCAGCTCTTCGGTGGCGGATGCGATCTCCGAGCCGCGATTATCCGCCGTCATGTTGGCATACCAATATCGGGTCTTCCAATGCGTGATGCGCTTTAGATCGTCTTCGTGGACGAAGTCCGATTTGTAGAACCAAAGCGGGCCTCCATCATTAATTAGGGCCTCCGATAGGTCGCGAAACTTTATACATTGTTCTTGGGATATGGTAATTCGCCATCGATCTATTTTCCCTCTACCATTTACTTGCAAGTTAGAGGGGCTAGCCGGTTGAGTGCGATCAATCCTTTCTAAAAAGGGAATCTTGCTTTCTTTAGAATAAAGTCTGCACCCGTTGTCGTCACTTCTAGTAATTAGATTGATTGCATTTGCTTCCCATGACGTGAATGCAAAGAGTGCGAGCAGAAGCGTGGCAATAGACTTATTCAAGCACTTCCTCCGGATTCCAATTCGACGGACCACGCGATGCAGGTGCGGGCGTTTTATCTTGTTCATGCAATGGCTTCAAGCGGTCGGCGGTGAAGTGAAGATGGTTGTTGTGTGCTTTGTCCGTGGTGCTGCCTTGGTTATATGCATCGCCGATATAAAACAAGGCGCGCTGCACCGCATAACGGTGCTTATAGAGTGCATCCCCGAAGGCCCTTGCAATTGTGTTGACCTTTCCGCCGCCGTAGCTGAACGCGTCCGCATGATGGTCTTCATCTTCGACCAAGGTGATGTCCATCGCGTCACCCAGCTTATGCAGCACCGAGCCGTACATCGGCCGCCAAGTGGATTCGACGCGGACATGCGTTACACCGCTCTCGCGGCAGGCGCCCAGCAGCATCACTTACTGCTTCGCTTTCTTCTTATTTCGTTCAAGGTCTTTTATGCACTCATCGTAACCGCCTGCGACGTTATAGCAGGGGCCTGGGTTTTCGGGCTCGATGTATTTTTCTGGCTTGGCTGGACCAGCCCATTTCCCGGTATTCTCGCTAAGAATTCCCTCTTTGTAGATAAACTGTTTGCGGGCAGGTTTATATACGCCGAAGAACAGTATTCCGTCACGGACATAGATATAATTATTATCCCCCCACAAAAAATCCGGATCAGAACTCAATATGATTGCATTAGAGAAAATTGGTTTGTTGCCCGACACATCCAACACTAGATAATATGTTGTGGAATAGTAACCATCAGAAGACCGGACTAAGTAATTCAATAGGAAATATTTGTCCCAGTCCTTGTTTATCCCAATGAGTCTTTCTTGATACAGCTTAAAAGAATGTCCTTCTGAGTCTATAGGCCCCTGGATTTCTTGATCATTTATAAATATCTTTCCCCTGCCTTTGAATTCGAGATTTCCGAGTGGAGTTTTAATAGAGTCTGAACTCGCAAACGTTAAATTTACGAACATACAAATAAAAACTATAGAAATCAATCTTTTCATTTTTTTAAGCTGTTCGTAATGTTAACAAGATTCGTCTTCTCATCCTCTTTAAAATCTTCATGGGCATTTCCTGGACAGGCAAATATCGACGTAACAATATGATTCCCAATAAACGCGTCTAACCACGCCCGATGCCCTTTAACCCAGCTATCATCATTTTCTTTCTTATATTTATTTTCTGCGATAGTCGATCCAACCTGAGCAGAAAGTAGCTTCTTTGCGCCATTCTGCGTTAGCTGCTTCTTTCCTTTCTTCTCGATGTGAACATCTTCTTCCGGAATGGTGTTCTGAATGAAGCGTATAGCATCCCCGATTCCCAGATGATGGCAGAGATACATGATCCGGGCTTTTTCCGTATCGTTCAGATCATCGACCGCGTAGCCGCGTTGCCTCAGTCCATCGAGGTTGGCTTTGGCGTAGTCCATCGCCGCCGTAATCGCGTATTCGGCTTGTTCGCGCAGATCAAGCAGTTTTTGTAGGTTGCTATCGGCGGCAGTGCGCGCCGGTTTGATCAGTGCAATGAGCTTGCCTTGCAGGTTAGGTTGGGTGATGTAGCTGCCGTCGGCTTTCTTGAATTGAAGATGGCCTTTGGCGTCGCTGCTGAGCCAGCCTTCTCTGCTCGCTTTATCGTTTAGGTATGTACCTGCGCGGAGGGCTTCGCTGACCCAAGTAGCGTCAAGGAATTGCGTCATGCCGGTGGCGGAGCTTTTTTTTGATTTAGAATCCACTTTCCATTTGTTGTTTTTGTCCTTAGCGGCCTCTGCATTCATGACCGCCGCCACAGCCTGCGGAACAAGCCCGGCGCGTTGGGCAGCTTTCCTGACCCACTCTCGGTATTCGTTATTGGGGCCGAGCTTAAGGCTATCCTGGTTAGGACACTCGTCGCCGACGGAGCACGTTAATGGGTTCCCTTGTTCGGTCTGGGTTTCGTGCTTGGTGCCGGGTGGACCGCGCATAACTTTCGGCGGCACAGCAGGTTGGCCGATATGAGTGCGTAAGCGGCTGGTTTCAACATGCAGCCCGCTTTGCACTTTAACGGTCTGTGTGCCTGCGATCGGCGTGTAGTTGCCGATTGGTTTCTCGCCACCACCGCGCGCCAGGTGCCGCTGGACATGAATCTGAATCGGCTCGCCTAGTTTTGAGCTCGCAATGCGCGGAAGGAACCCGCCGCCATCGGTCTTTACCTTGATTTCCTGGCCAGCCGTTACGAGGCGCACCGTTAGCCCGACAATGGGCCGCTCGATGCTATCGACGAAACGTAGCAAGGTCTCAGCCCAGCCGCCAGTTTCCGCCGCACTAGAATCGGTGTTTTTCGTTGGTCTATCGGACCCTGGAATGGCGAGCTGCCGCCCCACCGCAATGTGGTTTTTATCGTGAATGCCATTGGCTTGGGCGAGCGCGTTCACGCTGACATGATGTTGCTGAGCAATGCGGCTGAGCGTGTCGCCACTTTTGACGGTATAGGTCTGTTTCATGGCTGGAATCTCCTAGCCAACTGCGGTCGGGTCATTTTCATCAGCGCTATCATCTAGGTAGAGCTGGTCATCCAGTGGCGCTGGCGGTTCGTCCTCGGAGGACTCGACCACCATTGACCAGCCCGACTGTCCAAACCAGATCTCGTAGGGTTTGTAGATCGTGTTATCTAAATGGCGATCAATCCGGCCGTTCGATGTGGTCTTGCCTTGTGCCAACACCGCACCATCGAGGAATACTTGATAGGGAACCTCGGCCTGTTGTTCGCCTTCGAGGGGCGTATGAAGCTGCCACTGCAAGCTACGCTGCCGTGGAATGGGGGTAGGAAGCTCCAATTCGCCAGTCGGAAGTTTAAGCGCTTGCCCATCGACTTTCACCGGCCCCTTAATCTGCTTCATCCCCTTGAATTGAACATTGCCCGGCGCGTGGATTTCAATGTTGCCGCCTTGGAGGCGGATGTAGGCGCCTTGGGCGGTGAGCAGGAGGCTTTCTCGGGCGGCGAGTTCGACGGTGCCGGTGGTGCTGGCGATGCGCAGGGCGTGCTGGGCGTTGAGATTGGCGGTGTTGCTTTGCGCGTGCAGGCTGACCGGGCCTTGGGCGGCGTGGAGTTGTAGGCCGGTCAGCGGTTCTGGGGCATCGGGCGCGGCCGGGGCGCCGTGGGTGTAGAGGACGATGCCGTCTTTGACGGCGATGTGCTGGCCGCCTTGGGCGAGGGTTTCGATACTGTGGCCGGCGCTTTGGCTCATGTGGCTGCCGGCGCTCCAGAGGCTGGCGTCGGGGGTAACGGCGACGATACCGGCGGGGGCGCTAACGGCGAGCATCGGTTCGGCCCAGGCCAGACCGGCGCCGGGGTTGTGTCCGCTTAACACGGTTTGGCTGTGTTTGAGTGCGGCGATGGCGGCGAGGCTGGCTGCGGCGTCAGGCGGGGCCCGCGGGGTGACGTCGGCGTTCTGCTTTTTCGCCGTTTCGGCCAGGGCTTGGGCCAGGGTTTCGGCTTCGGTGAGTTGTTGGATGGCTTCGCGGGCATCGAACGCCGGGGCACTGCCGTGGGTGCCGCCAGGGCGGGCATCGGCGCTGATCAGCAGGCCTTCGCCGGCGCGAAAAGCGCCGTAGGCGGCGCTGCCCAGCTGATTGCCGTGGCCTAGCGTCGTGCCGCGGGCGTTTTGTCCGTGTTGGCGTGCGCTGCCCAGCGTCATTTGTGTTTGGTGCTGGGTGGTCGCGAGATCCAGCCGAGCTTGGCCGGGAGTGTCGTCGATCAATAATTGGCTGTAGCCGCCTTGGCCGTTGCCACGGCTGCTGAGCGCTTGTGTTTTAAAGCCGGATAAGGCGCCGGGGTGGTCGGTGCCGGCGTACCACGCCGGGGCATTGGCGCTGGCGGCCGGGGCCGCTTGGCCGATGCGATTGCCGGCAGCGTCAGTCTGACCTTGGCCGTTGTAGAGGCTGCCGATGACGACGGGTCGATCGATATCGCCCTCAATAAATTCCAGCAGCACTTCCTGGCCGACGCTGGGGATCAACACGCCGCCCCAGTTCGGCCCGGCGACCGGTGCGGCGACCCGCACCCAGGTACCCGCCGCAGCGGTGCCGGGGGCGTTGTCGCTGTTATCGGGGGGGTCAAGCCGGCTTTGGCTGCGGGCGCCGCGTTGCCAATGAAACTGGACTTTGATCCGGTGGTCGCGATCGGTCGTGACCGGTTGGTGGTCGTTGCCGACAACAATCGCTGTTTGTACGCCGGAAACCCGGGGCTTGGCGCGCGCCGCTGGGGCGTAGGGCAACGTATTTACCCTATTTCAGTGACTCGGCGATAAGGGTTCATCGTCGATAAATTCGATGCTTGAGAGAATCTTCAGCGAATAGGCGGTGAGGTCGCCTTTCGGGAAGTCGGAGAGATAGCCCATGTCGCCCGTTCCACAGAGAGCCTTCGGTGGATGGATTAGGCAGTAGTGGAGCCTGCGGCCTCGGTTACGCTCCTCGCCGATGGTGTCGTCAACTGTTACGGCCCAGCCGGTGGCATTAATTGCTTTTAGTGGATAAAAATGAACTGTTTTACTTCGGGCTTTTTGCTCTTCGGTACTCATATTGAGCTGCCATTGATCGTTACCTTCATCTTTGCGTGCCCATCCGCGTTGCGCAGAGCTATCGTTTACGTCGTAGCAAGCAAAGCCCACATAAAAGGGCTCAATGTATTCTTTTGAAACCAAGTGCCGCGGATTAGGCACTGTAATCCCACCTGACCCTCGGTTCTCAGGGCTGCTAGTTACTCTGGCATCAGGCGGCACTTGCAGACGGATATTGCATCCCGGAGCCATGTTGGCCGAAGCAGACTTTGATTGGATAGCCCCGGCATTAACGCTAGATGCCACTATCGACATGAAAACGATAAGTAATCCGCGCATATTAAATTTCTCATTTACTTTTTTCTTGGGAAATAGCCCTGCGGAAATTCGACTAAAAGATTTCCGTTCGCATCAGGGAACAAGACTTCGCTCAATGTCGCCAAGGCGGCACCATAAGCACAACACCGCGAGTCAAACCCATTCAATCCCGAGTAATTAGTGCGACTCACCGCAGCGGGCAGATTGACGGCTGCACTGGCACGCCAAAATGCCTGACTTCGGTAATAGACTTTCTGCCCTTGATCTGTCGCCACGCTTATACGCTCCAAGATATGGACTTGATCCGAATACGTAGCCATTCGGTTTTTTACCCAATAGAATCCTGCACTATCTGATGGGGTCAAAAGTTCCTCTGTCCCCCTCTGAGCGGGGGCGGCTTGGACATTTGTGCGCCAATCGATGATCTGCTGCGTTAAAGCCGGGAAATGCGAATCCTGCAAGCTCGCATTCGAACGTTGTGCGGCAGGTAAGCCGGCAATGTGCTTATAGGCGGCGACCAATGCGGCGCGTAGGGTCGGATCAATGGCCCGCCCGCGCCAAACCCAATAATTGCAATAGTTCTCAGGATTGGTCAATTGCAGGAATCCGCGGCCATACCAGGGTGCATACCACAGGCGACTTCCGTGAAATTCTGCAAGCCCGCCCAGCCAGCTTGTTTCCTGTAGCGCGTTTCCAAAGAACGACGCTTGTCGTTTCGGTGTAGTGATGCCGTATTTGCGCAGCGCTTTGTTGAGTGGGATGCGGTGATTACGAAGAGTTGGATTTCTATCGTCGTTAACATTGTCGTCTGGAATGCTCTCCCACAACGTCACTGTCCGCTGATTTTGGGTGGCGGTCCGAATAGCATGACTGGGCAGCAGCTGCTTGAATTCATTCGCACTCAACCACCCACACATCCTGAAGTGCCTGATGAATGCTCTCGGCGAGAAGTGCCAATGCTTGGCATCGATGCCTAGATTGGCGTCTTCCCAGAAGCACAGGGCTTCTAGGTGTTTCTCGCGGCGATCGAAATCGGCCTGACTCATCGGTTCGGTCAGCACATCGGCGATGTCATCGGGGTCACCCATGAGCCAGTCCCAGCGTTTGACGCTGGTGGCTTTTTCCCATTCCGTGGGAAATTTGGCGATCATCGTTTGCAGTTTATCGCGGATCGCCGGCTCGGCCATTTGTTCCATCGCCCGCTTCGGGTTGATGCGGCCTAGCTTATCTTTCTCAAACAGGTCGCGGACGGTGGGCGAATCGCAGCGGCTGTCGCCGTCTGCGCTGTCATCGATCAGTGTCCAGCCGCGCCAGTGTGGGAAGTCGGCGTCGCTGAATTTCTGGATGGCATCCGGGGCCAGATCGACCCAGCCTGGACCGCTGGGGGTGTTGATCGGGCGCCAATGCGAGGCGTCAGCCGGGTTGATGGCATCGGGTCCGAGCAGGCGGCCCCAGCGCAGCAACGCGTAGCCGGCGCTGGGGCTTTGCGGATAGAGGGCGGTGGCGTCGTCATACAGGCGGTATTCGCCGTCCGGGTCGGGAATCGGGGTGCCGACGGCGGTGCCGTCTTCCAGCCAGGTGGTAGTGGTGACGGTGCCTTGGCTGTGTTCGATGCCGACGAAGAGTGGGTCGGCGGTGGTTTGCGCCGGTGGCGCGGCTTTGAGTTCCGCGTAGCGGGTCGCGGCTACGGCTTGGTCGTGGGCATTACCTTGTTGCAGCGCACGTTGGGCGGCACGCAGGTCGGTGCCGTAGATCGGGGTGCCGACGGGCAAGGCGTAATAGGCCTGACCATAAACCGCATCAGTCCGGCCGTGTTGCTGGGTCGGTAGCGGGCCGCGACTCCGTCCGATGAGTTTGGCGAGATTGGCGTCGTCGCAAATGATCTCGAAGTGAATTTTGTTGGCGTCGCCGTCAAGGTAGCCCGCATCCCCGATGCGATCCTTGCGATAGATCGGTTGGCCCTTTTTTACGACCTGGATATCGATGTTGATCAGGTGGAGATAGATCGAATAGAAGCTGACGCGCGCTGTATCGCCTTCGCCAATTTCGGTTTCGTGCTGGATAACAACGGCGCCGTTACTGGTCCAGCCGTTGCCGTAGTTGAGCGGATCATCCGCCGCTGGCGTCGTCGGAGCCGCTTTGGGGTCAGCCTCGCGCATATAGACGACGGTGCCATCGGCAATCGCGCGTACAGGTTCACGTCCAACGGTGGGGCTGGTCGGTGCGATCAGGTGTAGTCCGCCGTGCCAGCCGAGAGCTTGGCTGATTGGATAGGCCCCTTCACCGGGCGCGTCACCGGTCATCGCGCGGGCGACGTAGTCGGCGTCGGTTTCACCGTCATGGCGTTCGGGGAGAAACGGGGGACTGATCAGCACGACATTGATGTCCTTATTGATCGAGAAGCGATATAGGGTCTTTCGTTGAGATCCGCATGTGCTTATTTCGAAGCGGGGTAATCCTTCCGAACAGTACGCGTAAAGTCTTTAAGTTCGAGTTTGGCCTTAGGAAACTGAAAACTCGACGTCGGCACCCGCACCGGCCCTTTAATCTGCTTCATCCCCTTGAATTGAACATTGCCCGGCGCGTGGATTTCGATGTTGCCGCCTTGGAGGCGGATGTAGGCGCCTTGGGCGGTGAGCAGGAGGCTTTCTCGGGCGGCGAGTTCGACGGTGCCGGTGGTGCTGGCGATGCGCAGGGCGTGCTGGGCGTTGAGATTGGCGGTGTTGCTTTGCGCGTGCAGGCTGACCGGGCCTTGGGCGGCGTGGAGTTGTAGGCCGGTCAGCGGTTCTGGGGCATCGGGCGCGGCCGGGGCGCCGTGGGTGTAGAGGACGATGCCGTCTTTGACGGCGATGTGCTGGCCGCCTTGGGCGAGGGTTTCGATACTGTGGCCGGCGCTTTGGCTCATGTGGCTGCCGGCGCTCCAGAGGCTGGCGTCGGGGGTAACGGCGACGATACCGGCGGGGGCGCTAACGGCGAGCATCGGTTCGGCCCAGGCCAGACCGGCGCCGGGGTTGTGTCCGCTTAACACGGTTTGGCTGTGTTTGAGTGCGGCGATGGCGGCGAGGCTGGCTGCGGCGTCAGGCGGGGCCCGCGGGGTGACGTCGGCGTTCTGCTTTTTCGCCGTTTCGGCCAGGGCTTGGGCCAGGGTTTCGGCTTCGGTGAGTTGTTGGATGGCTTCGCGGGCATCGAACGCCGGGGCACTGCCGTGGGTGCCGCCAGGGCGGGCATCGGCGCTGATCAGCAGGCCTTCGCCGGCGCGAAAAGCGCCGTAGGCGGCGCTGCCCAGCTGATTGCCGTGGCCTAGCGTCGTGCCGCGGGCGTTTTGTCCGTGTTGGCGTGCGCTGCCCAGCGTCATTTGTGTTTGGTGCTGGGTGGTCGCGAGATCCAGCCGAGCTTGGCCGGGAGTGTCGTCGATCAATAATTGGCTGTAGCCGCCTTGGCCGTTGCCACGGCTGCTGAGCGCTTGTGTTTTAAAGCCGGATAAGGCGCCGGGGTGGTCGGTGCCGGCGTACCACGCCGGGGCATTGGCGCTGGCGGCCGGGGCCGCTTGGCCGATGCGATTGCCGGCAGCGTCAGTCTGACCTTGGCCGTTGTAGAGGCTGCCGATGACGACGGGTCGATCGATATCGCCCTCAATAAATTCCAGCAGCACTTCCTGGCCGACGCTGGGGATCAACACGCCGCCCCAGTTCGGCCCGGCGACCGGTGCGGCGACCCGCACCCAGGTACCCGCCGCAGCGGTGCCGGGGGCGTTGTCGCTGTTATCGGGGGGGTCAAGCCGGCTTTGGCTGCGGGCGCCGCGTTGCCAATGAAACTGGACTTTGATCCGGTGGTCGCGATCGGTCGTGACCGGTTGGTGGTCGTTGCCGACGACAATCGCTGTTTGTACGCCGGAAACCCGGGGCTTGGCGCGCGCCGCGGGGGCGTAGGGCAATGCTGCAGGTAATAGCCGGCAGCGGTTGTGGTAAAGCGGGCCGTCGGCTTTCGTAGGCGCTTGGATGGGCGCGAACGGATCATCGCCGAGCAGCCGATCCAGCGCCTGCGAGAAATCGACTGGCAGGTTGTTGCGGGCCGAGTGACGCACCGAGAGCGCGAGAAAATCGGCGGCTTCAGCGCCACTGCTGGAGACCGCAGCGTCGATGCGCGCGTGGTCCGTGACGCGAAGGCGGCAGCCGGGACCCAGCCGGCGCAGCGTGCCGCTAGCGGACCAGCCGCTGCGGGCGACGGCCAGCGCCCGTGCCTGTAGGCGCGCACGGCGTTGGCCATGATCACGGTCGGCATAGGCGTACGGGCCGGGGGCTTCGCGCCAAGTGAGGGTCGGGATCGTTCCGTCGTCGCTGCGATCGTCGGCGCTGTCGTCGGCGACAGCGCGAATATCTCGACTGACGTAGTCCCAGCTCGATAACGCAACGTTGTGGGTGCCGACCGCAGCGACGGCGTCCAGGCGCTGCAGGCTGTCGCCGCGCTCAGTGGCGTCGGCGCGGTGAAAACGCACGGTGCCGATGTCGACGAACGCGGCGTTGTGATCACCGAGTACCAGGGTGTGTCGACCGGTGCTGTCGCCATCGCCGCCGGTGTGCTCAAACCAACCGTAAAGTCCTTCTTCGGCCAATAGCCGTAGCAGGAACGCGAGATCGTTTTCGCGGAATTGCTGAGTCAAGCTGCGTTTGCGGTAGACCGCGCGGTCTTGTAGCCGCCAGATCCAGGCAATATCAAGACCGCTGCTTTGGGCATAGTCGCCAAGCAGTTCGTCAATAATCTCCAGCACGGTTTGGTCTTGAAAAACGTAAGCGTCGTGGCGGAATTCGAGAAATTTCAGCCAGGGCTCCAGCACTAGCCGATAGCGCGCCAAACCACCGTTACTGCCGAGTTGCTCAACCTCAGTAACGTAGCCATGAAAAGGCCGGAGATCGGTGCGGGAATCTGCCGTTAGCAAATCCAGGCGCGCAGCCGTGCCGAGCAGCGTATCGGGGTTTAGCGTGGCGTCAGGCGAGAGCGCCAGCACTTCGAAACGGAATCCAATAGCGGCTTCGGCAGCTGCAGGTTGAGGCAAGCCGGTAACGACTTCTTCGCCGTCGACGCGCTCAACAATCAGCGCGTCGGCGCCGGCGGCGGTATACAGCCGCAGCAAGCGGCTGTCCTGCGTGTATTGGGTCTTGAGCGCGCGTAACGCTGATGCAAGGTCGGCGGAATCCAAACTCGAAAGTTGCATGAACACTCCCTGTTCTGACTGCGATCTATTCGTACTGCAGTACATTGCGCGGCTGCCCGTTACCCGTGGGCAAGCTACTGAATACTTGATGAAGATTAACTTATTTTGTCAGGTATGTCCTGAGTAGTAGGTCTCAGTTTGTACGATAAACCGGTAATGAAGCCAGCTCTGTGAAAAGCTAAAATATCAGAGGCCGCATGTTTGGACGGCCATAGACCGTTGGTCAATATTTTCGTGACGGGCGCCAAAGGCGGCTATGCTGCAGGCGGAATGGCGCCCGGTTCGGATGCACAGTAGTTATTGATTCGGCCACAAAATAGTTGAACGAGGTGCTACGCGGCAATTTGAGATCGCACTTTTTCGAGACGGCGTAAGTGGCCAAATTAATAATAAAATCAAATTGCTTTGTTATTGATCCGGCCTTTCTCGCTTTCTCAGAAGTGCGGCATCCGGTTTGGCATTGCACTGCCTTTATTCAAGTACTTAATGGCCGGATCAATAGCAGGGTGGCGAAGCCGGAATCCATTCGCGGGGGATCGCGTGCGGCAATGGAATTTCTACGCAATTCGCGGCCACTGGAACGAGGACCGTTTCCAGCGTCCGTTAGCCAAGGAGGCAGTCGATGGATATCAGAACCGTATGGATGGCGGCGGTAGTACTCGGAAGCTTAGGGTTGGGCACGGCGGCAGAGGCCGATAGCGGCGGGCACGTTTACAGTATGTCGAACGGCGCCGGCGGCAATGTCATTTCGGTATTACGCAATAAAGGCGATGGTACGCTGCGTTTGCTCGGCCAATATGCTACCGGCGGCAACGGCACAGGAACTGGCATCACCATTCCGCCGGATCCGCTCGGCTCGCAAGATTCCATCGTACTGAGCCCCGATAAGCGTTGGTTATTCGCCGCGAGCGCAGCCAGCAATCAGATTTCGACGTTTCGTGTCTTAGGTGATGCACTGGCATTAACCAGCGTGGTGGCATCAGGCGGCAGCTATCCGGTCAGTATTGCAGTACGCGGGAGCCGCGTTTACGTGCTGAACAGCGCAGGCCAGCCGAACGTCACGGGCTTTTATCTGAGCCCCGGCGGCGGCCTGTTCCCGATTCCAGATTCCACCCGCACCGTCACCGCACCAACTGTGAGCGCGGGAGTGCAACCCAACGTAATGGATAACCCGGCGCAACTCGGCTTTTCGCCCGACGGGCGCTGGCTGATCGTCACCGATAAAAACGTCTCCGATCCGGGAACGCTATCGGTGTTTCCGGTTGGCGCTGACGGCAGGCTTGGTGCCTCGGCAGTCGTTACGGTTTCGCCGGACGCAGCACCGTTCGGCTTCACGTTCGATGCCCGTGGTACGTTGCAGGTTACGGAATCGCGCGCGGGGGCTATTAGCAGCTACCGCCTGAATCATGACGGCACGCTGACCAGCCTCGGTCGCGTCTTCACCGGACAGCTCACCGTCTGTTGGATTGATACCGTTGGCCGCTATGCGTACAGCAGCAACTCCGCCTCTGACTCGCTAACCGGCTACCGCATTCAGCCCGATGGCACATTGCGGCTCCTTAACGCCAGCGGCATCAGTGCGGCCGTTGGCGTGGGTTCGCGGCCGCTAGAGTTGCGCATTTCCGGTGATGGTAGGTTTCTCTACACCCTAGCCGGCGGCTATAGCTCAATCGCCATCTACCACATCAACCGCGCGACGGGCACGCTGACCTCCACCAGCGAATTCAACTTCGGCCCCGGCCTCGCCGGTCGCGTAGGGTTGGCGGTGGAATAAATTAAGGGGCCCTAGCACAAAACGCCCTGGAAACAGGGCGTTTTTGGGGAAAATCGGTTGACCGCGATTCTCGTAATTCTGCGTTGCCTCAAGCGCAATACACGTAATTTTAAATGCTTGGGGGAAGGCTATTTTGCACACGCAGAACTAGCAGCCGTTACGCTTTATTAGATGACGATGGACGACTCTAATATTGCAAGACGATGGCACACCTTCCTCACTTCCTTCTTTTTTGAATAGACGTCCTTTTAATATCGTCAGGTAAATATCATTGCCTGAAACTGAATGCTCAAAATCGTCAGGTACTTCGCCAGCATCAGGAATTACGTCTAAAACCGCCTGACCATGGGGGTCGAGTAGTACAACCGCAGCGTGATCCCACCCGGGCCGACCGTCGAACGCCAGCAAAAGCGCGATGGCTCCATTCCGGAGGTCGACAACGCCGACACCTTTGCAGCCGATCGTCCCTTTCGAGAGCGCTGGCCGCAGCAGATACCATGCGGGTGGTAGCCGAATTTCGGTTCGGTCATGGTTGGCCCAATAAATAGAAACATTCATGTCGTCATTGGTCGGGTCTCCGCTCGCTGAACGAGCCGTAATCTTTTCTATTCCACTAATACCATTACAGCTTATCGCCCATTCCGGTGCAGTATCGGTATTGTGCCGAGCCAATGCGGGCTGGCCGAAAACGACGACCACGAGCAACAGAAACCGTTGTAACTGCATGAAGCCCTCTTTTGTGCAAACGAATTGGTAGACTGCCGTCAAATTATCGATCCAGCCATTTCTCGCCTTCTTGGAAGTGCGGAAGTTAGCTTGGCGGTGCACTTTTATTCGAATGTATAATGGCCAATCAATAGTGGCCTAAATACTCAGATGGTGAATAACAACGTGCAGCATTAGTCTTCTTGCAGAGCTGCTTTCTCCCCGCGTCGCCTAAAGTACATTTCAAGATCGGCAGCGCTAATGTAGTAGTGCGGCTGGCGATTAACGGTGTTCTGGGCTAGGTGCAGCATTTCTTCAGTAGCATTCGGATGGGCGGCGATCAACTTCAATACGTTGCCTGCCATAGGCGGGTCAGGATCGGCGATCGCGGCATCTAGGAGTCCGCGCAACCGTATGCTGGTCAGCTCCTTTTTAAACCAGTACAAAAAACTCCCGTACCGCCAATGTTCCGTTCCGCCGACAGATTTTGAGTTTCCGTATTCCTTTCCGAATGCATTTGCTTGCTGCTTGAAGAACAGCTCTTCTGCGAGCCCATTCCTTATCCACGGTTCCGGAAAGTTTGCTGCGACAAGGAATCGGGCGATGTTCATGCGATACGAATAGGTCGTTCGGCGGGGCGCTTATCAAGAAAGTACTGCGTTATTGATCCGGCCATTTCTCGCTTTCTCGGAAGTGCGGCATCCGGTTTGGTATTGCACTGTCTTTATTCAAGTATTTAATGGCCGGATCAATAAACGTGCCCTTAAAATTATAAAATTGGATACGCTTAATCTGACGTTTGAACGCGCTGCCATTTGCCTTCGTTATAGCAATACGTGATGTCCCAGGCTTCTATTTGCCCGAACATCGCTGCCGCGTTCGAGCACTTCAGGGGTGTCGTGTCATTCGGGCCAGGGCTGCCTAAAGCTCGGCTAAGTTCATAGGTTCCAGGCGAGGCGACATCGACGAAAAGCCTCAAACCGTTTAGGCCGCTCGCGTCTGCGAGCTTCTCGAACGTCCAGCCTTGTTTTTTTGCAAAGGCCACCACCACAGCACCCTTGTCTCCGTCCTTAGCCGTAAGCCTAAGGATAAAGTCTTTTCGACCATCACCATCGAAGTCGGCAGATGCAGCCCCGAAACAGCCGCTGCCGCCCCGGTTTATCAGCCATTTGATATCTTCGGCCGTGTTATTGGTTGCCAACGGTGGGTGGAAATCGCCGAAAGCTTTGACCGTTGCGCCCACGAGTGAAGGCGGCATTAGACGGCGGCACGCGTCATCTGCAACCGCACTCGCACTGAAAATTACAAATATCAGCGTCAAAATTTTCAACTTAGCCACCCTTTCATAAAAGGTCTTTCCGTAGGCAAGGTGCTGTGATTGCCAGCAACGAGGTTAACCCGCAGTCCCACGTCGGCTGGAGCGCCTGGTTGGGCCAGCACATTTTTGCGCCCCCCTGCTTCGCCTCTGGTAAAGACTTGTCTTTGAGTGCGAGAAGGATGACTAAGCCAATGATGCTTAGTAGCGGCAGCAGAACGCCAAGCCAGCCAGAACGACTCTTTGCCTTAGCGAACGCCCAGAAGAAGACAACGATAGACGTACCGATGGTAGCCATGAGAGCCGGCGGTGCGCCGCCAGGCCCCCAAACGTTGCCGGTGGCAGACCCTTGACCGAGATAGACGATGGCACCGAACGCGACGCCAGCCACGCCGAGTGCCCCCATAGCGATATTGCGATAAGACTGGATCATGGCTTCTTCTCTTTAGGCCCAACGAGGCCGTAGAAAATGCCCACCAGCGCTTTCACCAAAATGCGCGAATGCGGTGATCGGCTCTAACGCCGCGTTGTTTGATCGAATTGCGATCATCTGACGACTCCATTGTCTGGCCGGCCTCGGCGGTGGCAGGGCCGTGTTGGACGATATCCTACCGTTTCTGTCTTTGCTAGGTGCTTCATGGCGCCTTGCCTTGCAGCTTTTGTACGTTGTGCACCAAGGCAAACAGCTTCCATTGCGCATCCACCTTGTGTCGGGTTCTGAGCGTGAATCGGCGTAGGTGGTGATTGTGCAGATTGCCGAAGACCGGTTCGACGATGCCGAGGCGTCGGCTGTACAGCAACCGCCCTTCACGGCTGTCGATTCGGGCTTTCATCGCGGTGGTTTGCGGGTGCAGGTCTTTGGTTTTGCTGCCGTCGAATGCTCATTGATAGGCGTAGACTAAGATTATGCAAGATAAATAGTGGATAATTCCAGTCTGACCCTAATTTTTTTTGACCCTAATTTTTTTGCGCCGACGATCTGATTGGCTCGACGGTGACGTGCCTGATCGTGTGCTAAAGGCGTCGGTTATAGGAAAGGTAGCACCTGCAGCGTTGGGTGGGCCGATAAGCAGCCCGATTGGCGCAACACGCAGGATCAACAAAATTTATTTCTATATCAAAGGCGTAATACTGAATTGACCTAATTCCGTAATGACGCCTATTTTTTTGCGTGAGCGGTGTTGGTTACACTCGACCCATTCGCGCAGCTTCGTCAGCTGAAGGGATCGCGCGTTTCTAAGAGGTGGATTTGCGCGCTAGATTTCTCGTTTCCCGAGCTTAGAAAAAAATGCATTTGGCCGTAAATTCGGTAGATCAAAAGCTTTGATGTAGCCGGCTATCGTTCTTGACGAGTTCATTTCTTTGTTGTTGGCCCGCTACAGTTTTATCTCTAAGGATGTATTACAGGTGGCGAAACAGGAGAAAACAATGTCGAAACCCAAGGAGCCGCAGAAGTCTTCCGTAAAGCCTTATCCCGAGTGGCATGAAGGTCTGCCCACCGGGCCGCAATTTGGTATCTTGTCGAAGCTCAACGGTACCTGGGTGAACTGGAAGGGTGGACCGACTGGGCTGCACACGACGATTATGCCTTCCCCAGGTACCTCATCAGAGACGATCTTTGGAGTTTTTCACTTCAAGTCGCAGGAGTACCGAGAGCAGCTCAAGTTCACTCAAGTTAATGCGCCAGTTCGCAACCGTGCTGGTTCGAATGAGCAGTTCAACGCGGCGGTGAAGTACGAGACCGCGATCGTCGACAACGACGATGCGCTCCAACACTTTGAGAACGGCATGTACTTATGGTTGGGCGACAACCAAATGCCCTGGGATCCGAAGAGCCCCTACCAAAATCCGCCGAACCTGTTCAGTCATCCTTCGAGCGTTGAATCCGTAAAGACGGACGGTGCCGAGCCAGTGCTGGGCCCGGGGCAACTTGGTCCGCAGTTCGTCCCGCCCTACTCGATCTCGCGCTCGGGGGTGATTCCTCACGGCACGACGATCCATTTGACCGGCGGCATCGCCCAAACCGATACGTCGGGCCAAGCACCAAACATCGCTCCGCTTTGGAATCCGCCATCGCTCGCGGTCTCGCCGACGATGGGAATCAATGTGTCGACCGATCTCATCGCCGGCTCGCGCGAAAAGCCGGCCTGGACCAAGCTTCCGCGCGAAGATCAGAACCTTGACGATCCGGACCCAGGTAATCGCGGCGTTAACAGCGGGCGCGCCTATATTGAGCAGGTCTTCAATTACGACCGTTTCGGCGCCCGCTTCCCGTACACCGTACAGCCGAACCTGAAACTGACCGACGCCAACGTCGGGCTGAAATTCAAGAAATTCGATCTGATCCAGTTGGATTCACGCCACGATACCGGTATTCAAGGCGCCACCGTCAACAACGTGATGATCGAGCGCTACTGCCGAGTCGTCCGGATGCAGTTCCGCATGTGGCTGGAACAGATCGTCGACGAGGAGAGCGGGAAGGTCATTGATCAGCTGCAGTACGAGCAGATTGTCGACTTCGAGTTCATGTTCGGCTCCAATGGCGGCACGACCCAGTGGCCGCATATTCAGGTCAACACGCTACGGCGCGAACAAGACATCCCTCCTGCCAAGCGCCTGCCGCCGATTCGCTTGCCGACCGAAGCCGAACCCGAGGTAAAAGGTGGCCCAGAAGCTGTCGTTTACTCGATGAAGCATGCAAAGGACTGATGAGCAGCACGTTCCCTGCATGGCTAGTTTTCGGCTGATTGAAAGAAAACGCCCCGCATTGCGGGGCGTTTTCTTTGCAGCGACTGACCTGGTTACGCCACCGCCGCAACCGCTCGAGTAAAGCGGAAGGCGCCGCCTTCTACGTCTACTTCGATTGTGTCGCCAGTCGCGAAGCGGCCGTCGAGCAGTTCGCGAGCGAGCGGATTCTCGATCAGCGTCTGGATCGCGCGCTTGAGCGGGCGAGCGCCGTAGACGGGATCGTAGCCAGCTTCGGCGAGTTTGTTCAACGCGGCGTCGCTAAACTGGATTGCCATGCCGCGCTCGATCAAACGCTTCTTTAAGCCTTCGGTCTGGATGCCGGCGATCTGGCGGATTTGCGCCCCGGCGAGTGGCCGGAACACAACGGCCTCATCAATGCGGTTGATGAACTCAGGCCGGAAGTGTTGGCCGACGACGGTCATCACGCCTTCTTTAATTGCAGCGTAGTCACCCTTGGTCGCGTCGTTATCCATCAGCTCTTGAATCAGATGAGAGCCGAGGTTGGAGGTCATGACGATAACGGTGTTGCGGAAATCCACGGTGCGGCCTTGGCCGTCGGTCAGGCGGCCGTCGTCTAGCACCTGCAGCAGCACGTTAAAAACGTCGGCGTGGGCTTTTTCCACTTCATCGAGCAGCACCAGCGAATACGGCCGGCGGCGCACCGCTTCAGTCAGATAGCCGCCTTCGTCGTAGCCAACGTAGCCGGGCGGCGCGCCGATGAGGCGACTCACGGAATGCTTCTCCATGAATTCGCTCATATCGATGCGGACCATCGCTTCCTCGGTATCGAACAGGAACGTTGCTAGGGTTTTGCACAGCTCGGTTTTGCCGACGCCGGTGGGGCCGAGGAATAGGAACGAGCCGATTGGGCGGTTCGGGTCGGACAAGCCAGCGCGGGAACGGCGGATGGCGTTGGCAACCGCAGTGAGCGCCTCGTCTTGGCCGACAACGCGGGCCCGCAGCGTATCTTCAAGGCGTAGCAATTTGTCGCGTTCGCCTTCCATCAGCTTGGTAACGGGAATCCCCGTCCAGCGGGCGACGACATCGGCGATTTCTTCTTCGCCAACGCGCGTACGCAGCAGTTCAAACTTCTGCTGGGTGGTGGTACTGGCCGCCGCAAGGCGCTTTTCCAGTTCTGGAATCTTGCCGTATTGGAGTTCGGCCATGCGTGCGAGGTCGCCGCTGCGACGGGCGGTTTCCAATTCGGTTTTGGTTCGCTCTAATTCTTCTTTAACACCGGCGCTGCCAGCGACGCTGGCTTTCTCAGCTTTCCATTTTTCTTCGAGATCGGAGTATTCGCGTTCGAGCTTGCCGATGTCTTCGTCCAAGGCAGCCCGTGAGCGCATCGCGCCCTCATCGTTTTCCTTTTTCAGGGCTTCGCGCTGAATTTTCAGCGAGATCAGGCGCCGCTCAAGGCGGTCCAGCGCTTCGGGTTTGGAATCGATTTCGATACGCACGCGGCTCGCCGCTTCGTCGACGAGATCAATCGCCTTATCGGGCAGGTTGCGGTCGGTGATGTAGCGGTGGCTGAGTTTGGCCGCCGCGATCAACGCGCCGTCGGTAATTTCGACGCCGTGATGTACCTCGTAGCGCTCCTGCAAGCCGCGCAGGATGCCGATGGTGTCTTCAACACTCGGCTCGCCGACCAATACTTTCTGGAAGCGGCGTTCGAGCGCCGCGTCTTTTTCAATGTACTTGCGATATTCATCGAGCGTGGTGGCGCCGATGCAATGCAGCTCGCCGCGGGCGAGCGCAGGCTTCAGCATATTGCCGGCGTCCATCGAGCCTTCGGCTTTGCCTGCGCCGACCAGCGTATGGATTTCATCAATGAACAGAATCACGGTGCCGTCGGTTTTACCGAGGTCGGCGAGCAGCGCTTTCAAGCGCTCCTCGAATTCGCCGCGGAACTTGGCGCCGGCGATCAAGGCGCCGAGATCCAGGCTGAGCAAGCGGCGATTTTTTAAGCCTTCTGGCACTTCGCCGTTGACGATGCGCTGGGCCAAGCCTTCAACAATCGCGGTTTTGCCGACGCCGGGCTCGCCGATGATCACCGGGTTGTTTTTGGTACGGCGGCTCAGCACTTGGATCACGCGGCGGATTTCTTCATCCCGGCCGATTACCGGATCCAGCTTGCCGGATTCGGCGCGTGCAGTGAGGTCAATCGTGTATTTCTGCAGCGCCTGGCGCTGGTCTTCGGCGCCGGCGGAGTCGATTTTCTGGCCGCCGCGAATGGCTTCAATCGCCTTTTCCAGCAGTTCTTTGCGTGCACCAGCGTCGCGCAGGGCTTTGCCGAGCGTGCTTTTATCGTCGGTGGCGGCAAGCACGAACAACTCGGTGGAGATGAACGCGTCTTTGCGCTGTTGGGCGAGTTTATCGGTCATATTCAGCAGGCGCGATAAATCCTGGCCAACGCTGACGTCGCCGGTGGGATCGCCGAGTTTCGGCAACGCATCGACTGCGGCATTGAGCTTGTTGCGCAAAACGTCGATGTTGACGGCGGCTTGTTGTAGCAACGGCAGCGTCGAGCCGCCGTCTTGATCGAGCAGCGCCTGCATTAAATGCACGGGCTCAATCTGCGTATGATCGCGACCAACGGCAAGGCTTTGCGCGTCGGCGAGCGCTTCTTGAAAGCGGCTCGTTAGTTTATCCATCCGCATTTGGAATCCTCGTTAAGACTGTAAACTGGTGCGCTTAAGCTGCGGCCGTGTGCAGCCGTTTCAAGCGCGGTTACGGGTGTTGAATTCCAGCGCGTAACCCTGATCTTTGCGTTGACCTAGGTCACGAAGGGCGTTTCGCGCCCAGCCGCAGCATGAAAACGCCGTAGAATTACGGTCTTTCGACTCGCTTAATCTGACTGATCTTGATCATGGCTTCCGCTTTCGACCCCAGCAGCGCCGCAGATACGAATTTCCCGAACCGAGTTCCGGTGACCACGGCGTCGGTCGCGGCATATGTTGCAGATTCCATCGCGGTGAAGGAAAAGATCCTCGCCGACGTGGACTTGCAGCAGCGTATCGTGGCCGTGGTATTGACCTGCATTGCAGCGCTGCGGCGTGGCAATAAAATCCTGACTGCGGGCAACGGCGGCTCAGCCGCAGACGCACAGCACATCGCCGCTGAGCTGGTGGCGCGTTTTGAGTTCGACCGTCCTGGCCTCGCAGCGATTGCGCTGAGCACCGATACCTCGGCGATGACAGCGATCGGCAATGATTACGGCTATGATTTTCTGTTTGCACGGCAGCTGGAAGCGCTGGCGCGGCCAGGTGACGTTTTTATCGGCATCACCACTTCGGGCAATTCGAAGAACATCTTGAAGGCGATGGACTCCGCCGGCCGTCTTGGCGTTACCCGTGTAGCGTTGTGCGGCGAGGGCGGTAAGGTACGGGAAGTTGTTGAGCACGTACTGGCCGCACCGAGCACGCATACGCCGCGTATACAGGAAAGCCATATCCTGATCGGCCATATTCTTTGCGCGTTATGCGAGGAGAATATGTTCCCTGAACACAAGGCCCCGAAGCCGAAAATCGGCTAAGCAGCGCGCTTTTGCGGCGATTAAGTAACGGCTCGCCTGCGGTGGCGCGAATTCACAATTTCGGAACGGCCTCGTTTGTGCATTGCCTTTGTTAATGGCGCACGACTAGGCGTGTGGCAGGCGGTTGCTACCGCGCAAACGGTCGCGATTTTCCGTTATCGTGGCCGATTACAACACCAATAAGAAGAAAGACGATGACAATGACGAAGGCGTATAAGAATCAGGAATTCCTGATGGGTGAAGAAGCGCGCGGTGTGCGCATTCTTTGTGAGTACCTTGAGCCGAAAACCCGGCTTGAAGCGCATGGCGTGAATCGCGCCATTATTTTGTTCGGCTCGGCGCGCATTCGTCCGAAGCCTGCGGTTGGCCCGGATTATTACGCGCTCGCCGCGGATCTGGCTGAGCGCTTTGCCCAGTGGACGAACGCGATTCACGGCACCGACGAGCGCTTTTATCTCTGCACTGGCGGTGGTCCTGGCATCATGGAAGCGGTGCATGAAGGTGCAGCGCGGGTTGATCGCACGCTGAATATCGGTTTCAACATCTCGCTGCCGTTTGAACAGCACGTAAACCCGCACGTCGACCCTGAGTTGGCGTTTGAGTTTCACTACTTTTTCATGCGCAAGTTCTGGTTTTTGAACGTTGCCGAGGCGTTTGTGGTGTTCCCGGGCGGCTACGGCACGCTCGACGAACTATTCGAAGCGCTGACGCTGCGGCAAACCGGAAAATCGCGCCATATGCCAACGGTATTGTTCGGCAGCGAGTTCTGGAACGGCTTGATCAATTTTGATCGCCTCGCGGAGCGCGGCCTGATCAATCCGATGGATACGAAGATGCTGAAGATCGTCGATACCGTCGATGAAGCATTCGAAGCGATTACGGTGCCGCTATTGTCGCTACCGCGGCGGTTCTAATCGCTGGCGCCGGTGCTTCAGAGCGACGCTGTTGCGGCGCGCTCTGAAGCCGGACAGACAACTGCTGCGCGTGTGCTCAGGGCCGCAGGGCTTTCACCTCAGCGGCAGTTAGCGTGTCCACATAGGCATTGCCAAAGTGGCTACGCACGTAGTTGACGACTTCGACAACTTGCTCGTCGTCAAGCTGACCGCCGAACGGAGGCATTGCCCGCGAGCCTTGAACAACTTTCAGCGCCGGATACAGCGGTGACGCTAGCCGTGGGTTGCTGGCGAGCGCCGGGTAGGTAGCGGCACCGGTCGCGCCCTTGGCATCGGGCATATGGCAGCCTTGGCAAATGCTCTCGTAAAGCGCTTTGCCGGTTTTTTCTTCGAACTTATTGCCGTTACTGAACAACGTGCCCGAAGTGAGATCCGCCTGCGCCCAAGTCGGGCTTGAGAATAAGCCGGCGGCAAGCGTAAGAATGGCACCTGCGGCGCTAAATTTTAATCGAAGCATCATGGCTTTTAGTCTCCTGCGCATTAGGCGGTTACGCGCTTGTGCAGGCGCGTGATGGCGTCGATAGATGACAACACAGCGCCTTCCTGCCAGCCTGGAATGTAAGACGCGTGCTCGCCGGCCAGGAGAACGCGGCCGTCGATTTGGCAAAGGTTTTCGTAATGCTCGGCGCGCGCTTGATCGGTCCAGACACCGAGGCAGCCGAGCGTCCACGGCACGCGGTGCCAACTTACGGCAATGCCGTTATCGAACTCGGTTTTGTATTGGGGATGAATCTGCGCGCCATATTCCACCGCTTTACGCACGCGTTCTGCGGGTGGTAACGAGGTAAATTCAAACGCGTTGGGACCGAACATATAGCCGCCGAGTAAGACACCTTTACCTGCTTCGTGGTAACCGGTATTAGGGTAGGCGATGACGCGGATCGGCAAATCGGTATAGGTAATCCCGCCGTAGATGTGTTCGTCCTGTTCCCAAAACCGGCGCTTAAATTGGAGTCCGACTTTCGTTGAGGCGGCATACGGCACGGCATTAATTGCCGCTTGCATCTTCGGGCCGACATCAACATCAATTTGACTCAAGATTGAAAGTGGAATCGTGCACAGGCACCAGTCGGCAGTCATGGTTTGTGGCGCGCCACCTTTTACGGTATCGACGTAGGTAACCGTTACTTTTTTAGTTTCTTGTTTAATTTGTGTGACTTTGGCGTTGTAGTGAATCAGATCACCGACTTCGCGCTTGAAGGCATCGCCGATACGGCCCATACCGCCAACGGGCTGGAATAGCATCGTTTGCATTTCATAATTCTGCCCAGCGCCAATCGCAGCCCAAAGGCGAGACTGCAAAAGTTGATCGAATGGGATAATGTTTTTCGAATGGATCGGCACCGCGGATAGACCACCGGCCGGTGGCCTCTCAAAACCGCGCCTATCGCTGCTCTCGCGGCCCGGTGCATAGGCATAGTTTTTGTCGAGCGCACCCCAGTCTTTTAACGACTCGAGCAGCATTTCCTGATCTTCCTTGGTTACATGCTCGTCGAGCTTATTCTGCTGTGTAACTTTCGCCAGCATTTCGGCAATGTGGCCTTGATAATCCGATTGCACTTCGCGGAAGCGCCGGGGTTGGCCACCGAACGCGCGGCTGGAATGAACCATTGCGTTGTAGTTCACTTGCACATACGGCTCCAACGCAACGCCGAGGCGGCGGCAGTAGTCGAGCAAGCCTTGATGATGATGCGGGATCCGCCAAGGGCCGGGATTAATGTAGAGGCCTTTGTCAAATTCACATTTTTGCGTAAATCCGCCGAGTTCGGTATAGCTGTCGCCACCGCGCAAGGTCCAATTCCGCCCGCCAGCGCGGTTGTTATATTCTAAAATCTGGACTTTATAGCCAGCATTTCGCAGCTCGTAAGCCGCAACCATACCGGCGATACCAGCGCCGAGGATCAGCACTGTAGCGCCTTTGGGGTTTCCTTCTAGTTTGATCGGTCCCTGATAATTAGATGGCGTGGTCAATCCCATACCGGCCATTGCACGGTAAGAAACTGCACCGCCGGCAACGCTACCGATGAGCGTCAGTAGTTCGCGTCGGCTCATCGAAGCGGGAGCATCAGAATGTTTCATGAGAGCGTCATCCCAAAAATATCGTTATTGGCACGGCCAAAATGGTACGGCAGAATATTGATCCGGCCATTAAGTGCTTGAATAAAGACAGTGCAATGCCAAACCGGATGCCGCACTACCGAGAAAGCGAGAAATGGCCGGATTAATAACAAAGCAATTTGATTTTATTATTAATTCGGCCACCCACGCCGTCTCGAAAAAGTGCGATCTCAAATTGCCGCGTAGCACCTCGTTCAACTATTTTGTGGCCGAATCAATAATAGAGACGAAAAAAAAGCGACAACCGAAGGGTTGCCGCTTTTTCTTATCAGCCGACTAAATTAGAACTGATAACCGAGTTTCGCGTAGTAGAAGCCGCCTGAGAAGCCGTAAGGCGAAAACGGGCTACGTTTGCCGAAACCGCCGTACCCGCTGCCACTGTTCGGGCCCAGAGCGCCGCGATATTCATTGCTGGTTTCCGGCGGGTAGAGATTGAATAAGTTATCGGCGCCGATACCAAAGCTAAACGATTTCGCGAACTTGATATTCGCGGACACATTCGTAATCCATCGCGCCGGTACGGTTTCGATTACCGGGAAGCTCTGGTAGTCAGTCACGTGGCCGAAGCGAATCAAGTGCAGGTTAAAGTCAAGCGGACCCTTCGTGTAGGTGCCGCCGACGATAAGTTTCGTACGCGGCGTGGCGACAGTCAGATAAGACTGACTGGGCACGTCGAATAGCGAGGATGCACCGGTTACCTGTGAGATTTGCTGCGGATCGGCACGAACACCTTGAATGGTCGTTTGATTCCAATTGGCTTCAGCAATCCAGCGCACTGTGCCGTATTTTCCAAAGCGTGTACGATAGTTTGCAACAATATCAACACCTTGAGTACGGGTGCTAATGGCGTTGGTGAAATATTGGAACGAGCCTCCCGCCTCGCCGCCAGCGGCAACAACGAGTGCATCGACGCCTGGGTAAGCGTCCTCACTGATGAAGCCGGTGATCGCGATGCGGTTCCTGACATAAATCCGATACAGATCGGCGGTGATATCGAGATCCTTGATAGGGTTGGCGATAAAGCCAACACTGTAGTTGGTCGATGTTTCCGGCTTCAGCGGCTGTGCGCCGAGTGCCCGGCCGATGTCGGACGTCGGTTGAACTAAGCCGCTATCGAAGCCAACAACGCGGTTTTGAACGGGATTAAACGCGAAAAATGTTGAGGTTGATGACAGGAGGCCTTGCGCAATGCCCGGCGCCCGGAAACCATTGCTGACCGTGCCGCGTACCGCGAACTGGTCGATAGCTTGATAGCGTGTAGACAGTTTACCGGTAACGGTATTGCCCGCGTCGTTGTAATACTCGTAGCGGCCTGCGAGGCCCACATCCCATTTCGGTAGCAGTTTGGTTTCCAGATCGAGATAAACTGCGTAATTGTCGCGGTAGTCGCGGCCGCTTTCTGACGGCCGGAAGCCACTATAAGACTGTGCACCTGAGCGGGGCAGTCCGCCAGAAATAACACCGCCTGGATTATTCGGGTCCGGTACATTCGAGGGCCCAGTAGGCCCAGCATATGAGGCGGGCTCGCCGGGTTTAATCGTATAGGATTCGTTACGGTACTCAGTGCCAAGCGAAACGTTGAGTGGATCCGCTAAGCCAATAGCGAATTGACGCGTCAAATCGAAGTTGTTGGTTAACTGCGTAAAAATCCACGAGCCGTCATAGAACGAGCGCTGAGACACAGCCCCTAATGATGCATTAAGGCTATCAGTGACGCCAATGCTGGCATCGTCCTTTCCATACGTAGAGCTAAAATCCCAGGCCCAGCCGAATAAGTCTTTACCTTTAATTCCCGCGAGGAATTGGATGTCGTTTTCTTCGATGGTTTCGTGAGGTTCAAAACCATCTGGATAGGCTTGGCAGTAAGGATTGTCTGGTGTGCCGCCAACGCCATCCGGGCAAGCCGTTGGATTACGCAGGCCGGTTGAATTATTGGCGAAGCGGAAGTTTTCGTAGCCGACGCCGTTACGATGCGCGTAGGTGCCAAAAGTGTAGAAGGTTAAATTCGAGTTAATCGGCAACGAAAAATTGTAAGAGCCGGCAAATTTACGCGTATCGGGCAGGCCATCGACAATTTTGTTCGGATCGGTTGTCAACTCTCTTGGATCAGGCTGCCCGTTCGGTAGCGGGTAGTAAAACGGCCCTTCGGCATCAGCTGACCGATTGGTGTGGCGCTGGACAAAGAATTCGGCCGATAGGTTTAGGAAGCCATTTCCGATTTTGTAGCCTGAATTGATGCCTTCCTGGTTGGTAAAACCATCCTGGAAGCCATAGATGCCAGTTTTACTGGTGATAGACCCACCGCTGTCATCGCCTTTAAGGATAATGTTGATGACTCCGGCAATTGCGTCCGAACCGTACTGAGCCGATGCGCCGTCGCGTAAGACTTCGATGTGATCAATTGCGCTGAAAGGGATTAGATCGAGATCTACCGGTTGGGATCCGCGATTAAGATTAGAAAACGTATTGACGACAGCGCTGTTATGGCGACGCTTGCCGTTAACCAGAACTAACGTCTGATCGCCGTTCAAGCCGCGTAGGCTCGCTGAACGGATGATTGAGCTCTGATCCTGTCCGGGCTGGGCGGGCAGGCTGAACGACGGCAATATTAAGTTCAGCGCTTCCGTAGCGGTGGACGCGCCCAGATTCTGCAGCTCTTTTGCCGAAATTACGTCAATTGGCGAGCTACTCTTGCCAGCTGAACGTGCTTGACGAGATCCGGTAACCACCACTTGATCAAGATTAGTTGCTGATGCTTCGGTCGTTGCCTGCGCAACTTGAACTGGCTGGTTCTCATCGACGGCTTGCGCGTGGACCGGTGCCGCTAGCCCCAATGCGAGCATGGCAACGCCCGCTGCGGGTAGTGGAGTTCGTGACGATTTCATTAAGTGCCCCCTGGCGATTAAAGCGGAAAATTCGTGATTTACGATCGTGTCTTGCCCCGATAGCCCGCTCTGATAGGCGGGCTTTAGTCGGTTGCCTATTGCGTTACTTGCTCTTTATCTTCGTCTTCGCTTTCGGTGGCTTCGCGGCGATCAGATCGATTTCGACCAATGCGCCCGGCAAAACCAAACCTGCGACCTTCACGGTGGAGCGGGCAGGTTTATTCGGCTGTGCTTCCGAGCCGAAGACGGCACCGAATGCGGCATTCATACCCGCAAAGTCGATTTCGCCGTTCTTGTTCGGATCGCCGACCATGTAGACGTGCGCGGCAACGACATCGGAATAGCTCAAGCCAACCGCAGCGAGCGTGTCGCCGAGTTTTTTCAACGCCGACGCTGTTTGCGTTTCGGTATTACCGTAGGACTCCACGCTACCTTTTGGTGCATCAGGATTCGCTACGCTCGGCAGATTGCCGCTGAGGTAGACGAGGTCGTAGCCGGCCGGAATGGTGACTGCCGCTGCGATCGGGAATTTGCCATCGCCCGGTAGCGGGGTGCGGGTAACGCTTTCCGCGTGCGCCGCGCCAGTAACGGCCAGTGCTAAGCCGACTGCGAGTAGTGTTTTACGGATCATTGATTAGGCTCCTTCTATTTGTAATCCAAAAGTTTGAATGGTGTTTTAACTCAAGCTGGGGTGACTGCCGCTGGCGCGCTGGCAATCCGTTCTGCAATTTGTTTCAACACGCGGTGGGCGGAAAGGACTGAACCTTCCTGCCAGCCGGTGATATGACTGAGGTGCTCGCCGGCGAGGTAAACCCGGCCATCAGGCTCGCTTAACAAGCGGTAGGTAGCGTCGTTAGGCACATCCCAGTTCGTCCATGGACCGAGGTTGTACGGAATCTTGTTCCAGGCAACGGTAATGCCGTGACTCAGCGTTTGGCTGTGCCCTGGGAACAGGGCTTCGATGGCGTCGCGCGAAGCCTGAAGACGGTCAGGGATCGGCTGTGCCATGAATTTCTCGGCGATTTCCTCGAAGTTGTAGCAGCCGATCAACACGCCTTGCGGCTGAAAAAAGCCACCGCTGGGATACCAGATCAACTGGACATCACGTTTTACGAACGTAAGGCCGCCGTAGATATTGCGTTCGGTTTCCCAAAATCGCGGGGTTTGCCAAGCAATTTTGTTCGCTGCGCCGTAGCTAACGTTAGTGATCGCGGCAGCGAAGGGGGCGGAAAAATTCGCCGGGATCTTTTTTAGCACCGGCGGCGGGATCGTGCAGATGCAGTAATCGCCACGAAGGGTTTGCTGGCGACCGGTTTTTTTGTCCCGATAAGCGATCTGCACATCGCGTTCGCCGTTGCGGATTTCGAGCACTTCAGCCCCAAGCCGGACCACAGACTTGAGTCGTGCGTAAAACGCGCGCGGGATTTGGTCCATGCCGCCGACAGGCTGGAACATCGTCGGCTGCATCTCGAAGGTTTCGTCGAATAGCGGGCCGTTCCAAAAAACCGGATCAAGCAGGGTCTTCAGATCAAGCGGTGCTTGGGTGATCCCACTTTCTAGGCCAGCGCCGGGCAGGGTGGTATAGCCGGACCGGCTCGACCCTTTGAAGCGCAATTGTTTATCGAGATCACCGTACTCGCGTAAGAACGCGACGAAGCTTTCTTTGTCAACCGCGCTCAGTTCCTGGTCTAGCGCATTTTGATTGGTGCATTTTGCGAGGAGTTCCGACAACTGGCCGCGCATATCGTTGATCGCTTGGCGCATCTCAATTGGCTTGCCACCGTTTGCGCTTTCCGATTGCAACAGCGCACTGCGGCTCATGTTGACTTCTACTTCAAGCGCAACACCGAGTTCCCGGCAATAGCCGAGAATCGCTTTGTGGTGGCTGGGCAGGCGCGCCGGCCCGGCATTGAAGTGCTGACCTTCGTCGAACGTGCAGGTCTGTGAGGAGCCGTCGGTCATCTCGATTTTGCTGCCGCGGCGGACGGTCCAGTTCCGGCCACCAACCCGATCGCGCGCTTCGAGCACGATGCATTGGTAGCCCGCTTTACCCAACTCGTAGGCGGCGGCAAGGCCAGCGATGCCCGCTCCCAAAATAATCACTTTACGGCCGCGGCCGCTGCCCGCCGCTAAGGCCGCAGTTTTTGCGCCGGCGACCGGCGCTACCGCAACTAGCCCCAACGTGCGCATTGCCGACCACGCGGCGCGGTAGCCGCCAGCGGCACCGACTTTCATGATGAATTGACGACGACTAATCGGCATCGAAGAGTGAGCTCAGGAGCGCATCGCAATAAATATGTAATAGACCCGCCAAATTCATGCCAGCTTGGCGGAATCTCAGCTGAATCAGCTTTGACTTCAATCTTTTAGGCAGGCAACGCGGCTGCCCGCGCGTATTGGCGCGACAGATGCGGGGATTGCTGAACCCTAATAATTTGCCCGCCGGAGTGCGGCGGTGACCGATGCTGAAAAGCATCGTGTGGCGGGTCGACGGCGAGACTAGAAGTCCGCTGCCCGCCGCATCCTTGCGTTGAGCCATGAATATTCCTTTTTATTGCAGTAGCGCGTTTTGCGCCGCTGTTCGCAGCCGACGGCGAGGTTTTGCTCACGCCGCAGAACAGCAGCTAGATTGTTGTTAGACGCAGATCCTTATCGGCAAGCAAGGCGTTTTTTTAACGCGTTGCGCGCGCGACTGCCACAGGCATTGATTTATGTCGCAGGTGTTAGCGCTGGAAGTCGTAAAGACTGCCGAGGCCGAGGATTTGCGTGAGCGCATCAAGCGCAGTTCTGGATTCTTCGAGTAGCTGCGGATCAGCGAGGTCGGCGAGCACGAGACGATCCCGATAGTGTTTGCGAATCCAAGCGTCAAGCTGCGTATAGAGCGCGTTATCAACCCAGGTTTTCGGATTGACCGCCGCCCGTTCTGCCGGTGTTAGAACAACGCGCAAGCGTAGACAGGCAGGACCGCCGCCATTGCGCATGCTTTGTCGCAAGTCAAACACCTTGGCACCCGCGATCGGATTTTCCGGGTCATCGACGATGCGCTGAATCGCGCGCCAAACGTTCTCGTTATCGGCGCATTCGTGTGCGCAGACCAGCCACATCTGGCCGTCGGGGGTGCAAATCAACTGGCTATTGAATAGATACGACGTTACCGCGTCTTCGATCGAAACATCGGCCGTTTTAATTTCAACGAATACCGGTGTGCGGCCCCGCAGGCGCTGCCGCAGCCAAGCTTTCACGGGCTTGGCATCAACAAACGCCTGCTCGTGATACAGCAGTAATTCGCGGTTGCCGACGGCGATGACATCGTTATGAAAAACGCCGGCGTCAACGGCTTCCGGCTTCTGTTGCGCGTGATAGCTGTACGAAGGATCAAGGCGATGCAAACGCATCACCGCTTCGCCGGCTGCGCGTGTTTGCCGCGCTGGGTACTTCTCAGGCTTGGGCTCGTTGTCTGCGCCGAGTCCGTAGACAAACAACTCCAAGCCGGGCGCGCCGTACTCGCTGCAGAAGCGTGTGTGGTTTGCCGCGCCTTCATCGCCGAGTTGCGGTGTCGCTGGCAACGGCGCGTGGTGGCGGAAGTGTTTCTCGGATTTAAATGTGGCTTGCAACGCGCGGCTGGTGGTTTCTGGTTCGATTGCGCGGTGCAGGTGTGTGGCTAAATTTGCCGGCGTGAAATGGACGCAGCCGTCTGCCGTGTCGGCGCTTGGTGAAACGGTGGCCGCATTGGCGGTCCACATCGCGGAAGCCGATGACATCGCCGCGAGCAAGCCCGGTGCTTCCCGGTGTACGCGCGCCAACACCTCGCCGTCGCGACCGGAAAAGCCGAGTTTCTTCAACGTCGGAATATGCGGCCGTTCTTGCGGCGGCAACACGCCCTGAGCAAGGCCAAGGTCGGCCAAGGCTTTCATCTTGGCCAAACCCTGCAAGGCGGCTTCGCGAGGATTCGACGGCAATTCGGCATTTTTTGCCGAGGCGACGTTGCCTAGCGCTAACCCGGCATAGTTATGTGTGGGGCCGACGAGGCCGTCAAAATTAGCTTCAACAGCGTTGCTTTCCGTGCTCATGCCACAGTGTTTTCCATAACAGCGGCCTGGGCCGCAGAAATTTTTAGATAATCATCAAACGCGGCCAGTACGGTATCGATCTGAGCACGGCTAACGTCAAGATGGGTCACTAACCGCGTCCGAGTTCCGGTGGAAGCGGCGATGCCGCATTGTCGCAGCTGCGCGGCTAGGCCGGCGACCAGCGCAGGCGGAATCTGGACGAAGACGATATTGGTTTGCGGGTCTTCGCAAGAGAGCCCGAGTGCGCGCAGGCCGGCAGCGAGGTAGGTGGCGTTATCGTGATCGTCCTGCAGGCGGCTGACGTGATGTTCCAGCGCGTAAAGGCCAGCAGCGGCGAGTATGCCGGCTTGGCGCATGCCGCCGCCGAGCGCTTTGCGCCAGCGCCGGGCGGTAGCGATGAAAGGCTCAGTACCAAATAATATGGTGCCGGCGGGCGTGCCAAGACCTTTGCTGAGGCATAGTGAAACCGAGTCGAACCCGGCGACGATTTCCCGTTCACTGACGCCGCGTTTAATCATTGCGTTGCACAGGCGCGCGCCGTCGAGATGTGTCGCAAGACCGCGGCTTTTAGCGAACGCGGTGGCGGCGGCGACATACGTCTGCGGAAGCACTTTACCGCCGATGGTATTTTCCAGCGCCAGCAGACGGGTGCGCGCGAAATGGAGGTCGTCTGGCTTGATCGCAGCGGTGAGATCGGCGAGCGCAATACTGCCGTCGGGCTGATTCGGTAACGGCTGTGGCTGAATGCTGCCGAGTACCGCCGCGCCACCTTGCTCATAGCGATAGGTGTGCGCTTCTTGGCCGACTAGATATTCGTCGCCACGCCCGCAATGCGCCATCAGCGCGGCGAGATTGCTCTGCGTGCCGGTCGGGAAAAACAGCGCCGCGGCATAGCCAAAGCGCTCCGCGGCAACGTCCTGCAGCCGGTTGACGGTCGGATCGTCGCCGTAAACATCGTCGCCGACCTCCGCCGCGGCCATCACCGCGCGCATCGCGGCAGTTGGGCGGGTAACGGTGTCGCTACGCAGGTCGATGACCGCTGCCGCGTTCATAGCGTTAGTCCTGGGGCGAGCTGGGCCGGCAGTTCGCTGGCCGGGGCTTCAATCGAGGCAACCGGGTAAGCGCAGTAATCCGCCGCGTAGTAGGCGCTGGCGCGGTGGTTGCCGCTGGCGCCAACGCCGCCAAACGGCGCGGCGCTGGAGGCGCCAGTGGTTTGCCGATTCCAGTTGACGATGCCAGCACGAATGCCGCGATAGAAGCGGGCGTATTCGTCCGGGTTGGCTGAAAGCAACGCTGCCGATAAACCGTAGCGCGTGCGATTCGCCTTAGTGATCGCCTCGTCCAGCGTTTCGTAGCGATCAACTTGCAGCAGCGGGCCAAAGTATTCCTCATCAGGCAGATCGGCGATTGCGCTGACATCGAGCAGGCCCGGGCTGACGTAAGCCAAGCCGGCGTCGAGTGCACGCATTTCGACGATCGGCCAAGCGCCGCGGTCGATCAGCGCCGACTGCGCCGCCAACAAGCCTTGCGCCGCGCGTGGCGACACCAACGGCCCCATAAACGGCTGCGGATCGGCATCGTAGGCGCCGACTTTCAAGCCGCGGACGATACCGGCGAGGGCGGCGATGAAGTCATCACCGTCGCCGCCGACCGGCACATACAGACGCCGTGCGCAGGTGCAGCGCTGGCCCGAAGACAGATACGCCGACTGCACGACATCGTGCAGCGCGGCTTTGACATCGCCGATCTCGCCGACGATCAGCGGATTATTGCCGCCGAGCTCCAAGGCCAAAATGCGCTGCGGTGTTTCGGCGAACTGGCGCGCCAAAATTTGCCCGGTACGGGCGCTGCCGGTGAAATATAGGCCATCGATCCCTTCGTGCGTTGCCAGGGCTTCGCCGGTGGCGCGTTCGCCCTGCAACAGACTCAGCACGCCGCGCGGCAGGCCGGCTTCTAGCCAGAGTTTGACGGTTTCTTCGGCCACCCAAGGCGTTAATTCGCTCGGTTTGAACAGCACGCAGTTGCCGGCTAACAGCGCCGGAACGATGTGGCCGTTGGGCAGATGGCCCGGGAAATTGTACGGGCCAAATACCGCAACAACACCGTGCGGCCGGTGCCGCAGTGCTTGCGTAGCGGCGCCCATCGGCGCTTCGCTGCTGCCGGTGCGGGCATGGTAGGCGCGCACGCTGATATCGATCTTGCCGATCATCGCCTGCACTTCAGTTCGTGTTTCCCACCGCGGCTTGCCGGTTTCCTTACCGATTAAATCGGCCAGCTTTTCCTTGTTTTGTTCCAGTAACGCGGCAAAGCGGCGGGTGATTTGTTCACGCTCAGCGAACGCGAGGTCGGCCCAGGCTGGAAACGCGGTGCGGGCGCTGCGCAGCGCGTAGTCGACATCGGCGTCGCTGGCGCTATTGCCGCGCCAGATCACGGTGCCGTGCGAGGGGTTATGACTTTCGAATTCGCCGCCGTTGCCGGGCAGCCATTCACCATCAATTAGTAACGCGCCCTTGTGAACACTCATGAGTATCAATCCTTGTTTGTTTTATCGGGTGCTTGCGGCGCGGGGAACCAGGCGTCGGTACGGCCGAGTAGGTGATAGCTGATCAGCCCAACCCACTCTTTCGCGGCAACGCTGATCGTATACAGCTCGCGCTGGGCTTCAAATTTTGCATAGGCATGGGGGTCGGCGCCGAGATAATCAACCGAATACGGCACGACGTTCCAACCCACTTTACGAAAAATACCGACCGAACGCGGCATATGCCAAGCAGACGTCAACAGCAGCCAGGTCTCGCCCGGTTGCGGCCGCACCAACTTTTGGCTGAGCAGCGCGTTCTCCCAGGTATTGCGCGACTCACGCTCGAAAATGATGCGCTCTGCGGGAATGCCGAGCTGCGCGAACAACGTTTGTGCGTATGTGGCTTCGGAATATTCGCGCGTGCCCCAAACACTGGCAGAGCCGCCGGTCCAAACCAGCTTGGCGTTCGGGTATTGGCGGGCGAGTGTGACAAAACGGGTGATCCGATCGCCGGCATCGTTCAGCGCCGGCTGGCCGGTGAGAAAGCTTTCGTCGGCGTTGATGGCACCACCGAGCAGAATAATGCCGTCAACCTGTTCCAAGTGCCGTTCGGTTGCCGCCGGAAAGCGCGTTTCCAGCGGCCAGATCAACCAGCGACCGAGTGGCAGCAACGATAGCGCGGCGACAAACAGCAGCGACAATCCCAGCAGGCTGCGGCTCAGTAGCGGACGCCGCCGCTGCCAGAGAAACGCGCCGAGCAGCAGCAACAACAGGATCGTGCCCGGTGCCAATAAGCCGCCGACCAATTTTGAGACGAAAAAACTCATCCGCTATAACGCGCTGACCCGCGCCGTATCGCCGGCTTTAAGATCAAGCGCGGTTGCCACAGCCGGCGGCAAGATCACGCTGCCGGCGTACGAGGCGAGTTCGGTGATCGCGCAGCGGAAATCGCCAAGCTTGGTGTTCGCGATCAAATGCAGCGTACCGCCGGCGTGCTGGGTGTCGTCGATCTCGACTGGGAGCAGCTGGGAACGCCGCACCGTGCGGATATCCGCCAGCGGCGCTTCAACGCTGGGGCCGCCGTCGAAGATGTCGATATAGCCTTGGTAGCGAAACCCTTCCTGCTCCAGCAGATGTAACGCGGGTGCGGTTTGTGCGTGTACCTTGCCCATAACGGCGCGTGCTTCTGGCGGCAATAGTACGGTGTAGATCGGATGCGGCGGCATCAGCTCGGCGATAAATGCTTTATTGCCGGTGCCGACGATATGCTCGGCGCGGTCGTAATCAACACTAAAAAAGTGCCGGCCCAAACCTTCCCAGAACGGCGAATGGCCGTGTTCGTTTGATACACCCCGCATTTCGGCGATGACTTTGGCCGAGAAGCGGCCGGGATAATTGGCCATAAACATAAAGCGGCACTTCGACAAAAGTTTACCGCTGCCAGCGCCACGAAAGCCCGGTTTCATATACAGCGAACAGAGCACACTGGTGCCAGTGAGATCATTGGACAGATAAAGCGTTGGCACGCTGTTGTAAATGCCGAGTTCGCGCGAAGCGTGTACGGCGACGCCGACGCGGTAGTTGTAAAACGCTTCATCAAGGCCGCAGGCGGCTTCGATCGCGCAGCAAGCGCCGATTTCGCCGGTGTCGGTCTCTTCCATAACGAACATATAGCGTTCGTGGCCGGCGTCGACGACGTTTACAGCGAAAGACTGTTCGGAAAGCGCGATTTTTTGCGCAAGAAATTCCGGGACCGGCGGCAGCGACGTAAAGCCTGCGCCGGCGGTCTCGGCCATGTGAACTAACGCGGCAAGATCGCCGCTACGGATGGGGCGAATAATTTTCATGGCGACAGCTTACGGGGATTCGAAACGCGAAGTTTACTGCCAGCTAAGTTCGCCGCTGGCAAGGCGTAATAGCAGCAGCGCGCTGAGCTTGCTGCGCTCGGCAAGGCTAGAGATGCGCATCCACTCGCGGTCCGAATGAATATCGCCGCCGACGACGCCAAGGTTGTCAACATTGGCGAGGCCGTGTGCGGCGAGGTTATTGCCATCGCAACAGCCGCCGGTCGGTCGGAATGCCAGATCAAGGCCTATTTTGCGGCCGCAATCGCCGAGTAGCGCTTGTAAGCGCGCAGTGCCGGCGCTAACGGGCTTCGGCGGGCGCGTAATTGCGCCGCGCAACTCAAGTTCGAAGCCTCCCTGCGCCGCGTATCGGGTATTTGCACGGATCAATAATTGATCCAGCGTTTCCTGTAACCACCACTCATCAGACGCCTGTGAGGTCCGGACGTTAAATTTCACGACGCACCGATCTGGAACAATATTCAGTGCGCCGCCGCCGTGCACATAGCCGACATTCACGGTTAAACCTTCGCGTTGCCCGTTCAAACCGTGTAGTGCGACAGCAAGTTCAGACGCCAGCGCAACCGCGTTGCGGCCGTCTTCGGGGTTCCGCCCGGCGTGGGCCGCTCGGCCACGGACGATGATGTCAAAATTGCCGCTGCCTTTGCGTTCGGAGGCGAGTCCGCCGTCCGCGTAGGCCGGCTCATAAATCAGGCCAAAATGATTGCGGGCCGCGGCTTCAGCGAGCAAAGGCGCGGAACTGCGCGAGCCGATTTCCTCGTCGGGATTGAACAGGATCTCCCAACCAATACGTTCCGCGTACGGGCTTTGCTCCAGCGCAGTGAGCGCCGCATACATCACCAATAATCCGCCTTTGAGGTCGGCAACGCCGGGGCCGTTGAGCGTATCGGCGTCCAACTGGCGCGCTTTTTGGAAGGAATGCGAAATACTAAAAACCGTGTCCAGATGGCCGCAAAAAAAGATTTTGAGCGGTGCATCGGGTCGTTTCCGCAGTCGTAGTGCCCGGCCTAAGGGTTTTTCCTGCCATTCGCCGCGGTCGTCGGTGCTGCGGAATGGTGCAACCTCAATTCGTTCGCTGCTACTTGGTGCGAGGCTGGCAAATAAGCGCGCTAAACGATCAGCCGTGGCGTCGACGCCAGCAGCGTTGAAGCTGCCGGAATTGATGTCGGAAAGGCTGACTAGTTCATTGCGCAGTATTGAAGCTTGGACGTCGATTGACGACAGTACGTCTGCTGTAGGGTTAAAAGCAGGGCTTGAATTTGAGGTCATGGCGTCAGTTTAGCGCCTGACTTTGATCTGTGAAGCTTCGGGATGAGCGTTGCGGCAAGGATGTGTCGCGCAGATGTCATGCTTGACAGGCAACATGCGGCAGCGTGCGGCACTCGCTGTCGAATTCGATTTAAAAAACTTACGTCTCGGGGAATCATGATGGGGAAGGACTTTTTGAAAGGCCTATCGGCCTGCTTAGCACTGGCGATTGCTAGTGCGGCGGTCGGGCAGGCTTCAGCCAGTGTCGTTATTACGCAACTTGCTGTCCGCGGACCCGTGGGTGGCAACGATGAATTTATTGAACTCGGCAATACCGGCGCGAGTGCTGTTGATATCGGTGGCTGGGCACTGCAAGGCTGTGCCAGCGGCACACCGGGTGCGGCGTCTAACCGCGCGGTTATTCCGGCTGGCGTTGTGCTGCAGCCGGGTGCGTTTTATCTGTTCACCAACAGCGCCAGCAGCGGTTATTCGCTCGGTGTGACTGGCGACCAGACCTACGCGACCGGCTTTACCGATTTCAGCGCCACCAATTTCGCCGGTGTCCGCATCATCGACAGCAGCGGCGTCGTCCGCGATGGCGTAGGCGCGCTGCTGAGCCCTTGCCGCGAAGGCAACGGCATCACCACGCCGACGACCAACGGCGTCAATACCGCATTTTTCCGCCGCGTTGTTGCAGGTGTTGTTCAAGACGCCAACGACAATGCAAGCGACTTCCCCGGCCCGGCCACTGCAGGCACGCCGCGCAACAATGCCAGCGGTGGCATCACGCTGCCGACGGTCGGCCTGAGCCTGAGCCCGGCCTCGTTCTCCGAAGTGGGTGGCAGCACGGTTGTCACGGCAACGTTATCAGCCGTTTCGGCACAGACGGTTACGGTTAATCTGACCTACACCGGCAGCGCCACCAGCGGCGCAGACTACACAGCGTCGTCAGCCTCGATTTCGATCGCGGCGGGCAGCACCATCGGCAGCGTCACCATCAACGCAGTCGATGACACGGCGTTTGAAGGCGACGAGACGGTGATCGTGTCGCTCGGCACCGTTACCAATGCCAATGTCGGTGCGCCGAATAGCGTTACCGCGACGATCGTCGACAACGATCCGCCGCCGCCGCCGGTCATCGGTGCGCGTATCTATCAGATCCAGGGCAACCGTCACCTGTCGCCGATGAGCGGCCAGAGCGTGACAGGCGTTCCGGGCATCGTCACCGCATTGGCCAGCAATGGTTTCTATATGCAAGACGGCGACGGCGATGGCGACGTCAACACTTCAGACGGCATCTTGGTCTTTACTTCGACCGCGCCGACGGTCAGTGTTGGTCAGGAAGTGACCGTTAACGGTAACGTCAGCGAATTCCGGCCGAACGGCGCAACCGGCTTATCGGTGACCGAAATCGTTTCACCGACGGTTATTGTTTATCCGGCGGGCAATCTGTTCACGAACAATACGATCACGCCAACCATCCTCGGCATCGGCGGCCGCAGCATCCCGACCGATATCATCGATAACGATAGCAACGGCAACGTTGAAACCAGCTCGACGAACGTGTTCGATCCGAGCGAAGACGGCATCGACTTCTACGAAACCGTAGAAGGCATGCTGGTGCAGATCAACGATCCTGTGCTAACCAGCCCGACGTTGGCCGGTACCGCCGCTGGCGATCGTCAGTACTTCGTATTGGCCGACAACGGCGTCAACGCCACCGGCCGTAGTGCCCGCGGCGGCGTTACCTTGGTTGAACGCAATACCGGTGTTGACTACAACCCGGAACGCATCGAACTGTTCACCGGCTTGCCGAACACCAACGCCCCGGTTGGCACGGTGTTCAATGTCGGCGATAAGCTGGCCGGCCCGATTTTCGGCGTGATGTCGTACTTCGGTAATTACGAGGTGCTGCCGACTGCGGCGCCAGTGGTGACGCAAGTCAACCCGGTCGTCCCGACGGTGACCAGCATCGCGCGTGGTGGCGATCGTCTGACGGTCGCAACATTCAATATCGAAAACTACGATCCGAACGACCCAATCGCCCGGCGTAATGCGGTCGCTGCTGAAATCGTTACGAACATGCGCTCGCCGGATATCATTTCGCTCGGCGAAGTGCAGGACAACAACGGCGCAACCAACACCGGTATCGTCGCTGCCGACGTGACGCTGCAAACGTTGATCGATGCCATCGTTGCTGCTGGTGGCCCGACGTACACCTACGCCGAGATCGATCCGGTTAACAACCAGGACGGTGGTGAACCCGGCGGCAATATCCGTGTGGTTCAGCTCTATAATCCGACGCGCGTTACTTATGTGCCGGGCCTTAACGGTGCGGGCGACAGCACGACGCCGACCAGCGTGAGCTTGGTCGACGGCAAGCTGGTTTTGAGCCTGTCTCCGGGTCGCGTCGATCCGACGAATAGCGCTTGGAGTTCGAGCCGCAAGCCGCTGGCGGTCACCTACGACTTCAACGGTCGTCGCGTATTGGTGATCGGCAACCACTTCAACTCGAAAGGTGGCGATCAGTCGCTCTATGGCGTCAACCAGCCGCCGGTGCTGAGCAGTGAAACGCAGCGTCGTCTGCAGACGCAAATCGTTCACGATTTCGTCTATAACGCGCAGCAGCTCGACCCGAATGCACGGATTGTCGTGCTTGGCGATCTCAACGACTTCGACTTCAGCAACCCGCTGCGCATCCTGCGTAACGGCGCGCTAGGCCCGAACGGCGAAGAAGGCACGCAGCCGGCGCTGATCAACTTGGGTACAGCGCTAGTCGCTGATCCGGCTGAACGCTATAGCTACGTCTTCGACGGCAATTCGCAGGAGTTGGATCACATCCTGGCCAGCCCGGCGCTGTTCAATACGTCATCGCCGCAGTATCAGGTGGCGCATGTCAACGCGGAATACGGCGACCAAACGAGCGACCACGACCCGATCGTGTCGTCGTACTTGTTGCCGCCGAACGCAGCGCCAGTTGCCGTTGCCACAGCGACACCGGCCGATGCAACGCCGGGCGCCTCAGTTGTATTGGACGGCAGCGCCAGCCACGACGCTGACGGCACAATTGCCAGCTACGCCTGGACGCAAACCGGCGGCTCGCTGGTGAGCCTCGTCAACGCTAACAGCGCGCAAGCCAGCTTCGTGGCGCCAACCGATGCGGCCGGTACGCTGAGCTTCGAGCTGAAAGTGACCGACAACGACGGCGCAAGCGGAACGACCACTGTTTCGGTCAACGTCAATGACGTTACGCCGGATGCGTTCAGCTTCACTGCAGTAACGGGTGTTGAAACGGGCAGCACGCAGACCAGCAATACGATCACGGTCACCGGTATCACCACCGGCGTGCCGATCAGCATCAGTAACGGCAGCTACAGCATCAACGGCGGCAGCTTCGTCACCGCCGTAGGTACAGTGAAGGCGGGCGATACCGTTGCGGTGCAGGTCGTGGCCTCGTCGAACTTCTCGGCGACGATTGCGGCAACGGTGACCATCGGCGGCGTCAGCGCTGATTACAAGGTCACGACACGCGTTGCCAACACGACACCGACTCCGTTTAGCTTCTCGCCGGTGAGCGGCGCGGCGGCGGGCGCACAGGTCGTGTCGAACTCGATCGTGGTATTGGGCATTGATGCGCCGGCGGCAATTAGCATCGTTGGCGGCGAGTACTCGATCAATAATGGCTCGTTCACGAGTCTGGTCGGTGCCGTAGTTAACAATGGCGACACCGTTCGCGTGCGGATTACGGCCTCAACGACTCCGGGTGGCGTGGTTTCCGCGGTGTTGACCATCGATACAGTCAGTGCCGGTTTCGCCGTTACGACCGCTATTGCAAGCGATACGACGCCGGATGCGTTTAGCTTCCCTTCGAAGACGAACGTTTTCCCGCTGTCAATCCAGACCTCGGCGCCGATTACGGTGACCGGCATCAACGCACCGGCCCCGATCAGCATCCAGGGCGGCGCCTACAGCGTGAATGGCGGTCCGTATACGCTGGCGGCTGGTACCGTTAAGAATGGTGATGTGGTTCGGGTACGTACGATTGCCCCGCTGTTCTTCAATCGCACCAGCACGGCGACCCTGACGATCGGCGGTGTTAGTGGTACGTTTAGCGTCTCGACAAGACGGTTTTTCGCTTTCTTGTGGTAAAGCGCAGGGGTTGAATCACTGCGAGTGATATGAGAGCCGGGGGACGTTTACGCGTCCCCCGGATTTTTTTGGCCGTAATTAACCGGCAAATTGCTGACAATCAACAGCAGTTCAGATTTACGCCGCCAGCGCGGGATAGTCCGTGTAGCCTTTCGCGCCCGGCGTATACAAGGTCGAAAAATCGAGCGTATTGAGTTCCGCGGAACGACGAAAACGCTCAACCAAGTCGGGATTTGCGATAAACAATTTGCCGTACATGATCGCATCGGCGAGCCCAGCGGCAACCGTGGCTTCGCCGCCGGCCTGATCAAAGCCGCCATTCAAGATCAAGGTGCCGTGATAAGCCGCGCGTGCGATTTCGGCTAGGCGCCGTTCGGCCGGACGGTCATATTGGTCATGCCGCAGATCGAAGTAGGCGAGACCACGCAATTGTGCTTGCTCGGCAACGTAACGCACCAAGGCTTCCGGGTTGGAATCGCTGATGTCGTTAAACGGCACCAACGGCGAGATACGCAGCCCGGTGCGGCCAGCGCCAAACACGCTAATCACCGCATCAATCACTTCGAATAGCAGCCGCGCACGGTTTTCAATCGAACCACCGTAATTGTCGGTGCGATCGTTAACGCTATCGCGCAAGAACTGGTCGAGTAAATAACCATGCGCGCCGTGGACTTGCACACTGTCGAAGCCGGCGAGCTTGGCGTTGACGGCGGCTTTCCGGAACGTCTCGACGATGCCCGGTAGCTCGTCGGTGCGCAGCGGCCGCGGCGTTTCATATGGCACTTTCCCTGCTGGGGTGTGGATGGTGTCGTCACGAATCGCCTTGTTCGACGACGAGACCGGCTGGCTGCCGCCGTTTAAAAGTGAGTGCGCGGCACGCCCTGGGTGCCAAATTTGTACGGCGATCTGGCCGCCGGCACGGTGCACGGCGTCGGTCACCAATTTCCAACCTTCGACGCGCTTTTCGTCGTAAATGCCGGCCTCGGCAGTGAACGCGCAGCCATCAGCTGCGGCCATGGTCGCCTCGCTCAGAATCAAGCCGGCGCTCGCGCGCTGAGCATAATATTCTGCAAGGAGTGCATTCGGAAGGTGATCCAATCCGGCACGCGCTCGGGTCAACGGCGCCATGATGATGCGGTTTGCCAGTTTCAAATCGCCGGCTTGTATCGGCGTCAGTAACGAGGTGCTCATTCAGTATTCCTGTGTGATTGATAAGTAAAACGGGCCGCGTCGCCTTACCAAGGCAGCGGCTGGCCGAGATGAAAGTACCCGCCGCTGGGGCCGCTTTCATCGAGTAGCGCGAGCTGAACGCTGGTTTTTGCGCCATCCACCAAAGCCATCGGTGCGCTAGCGCCACCCATATCGGTTTGCACGTGGCCGGGGTGCGCCGCGTTGACTTTGATCGGGCTGTCTTTCAGTTCCACGGCCAGTTGCACGGTCCATGCGTTTACGGCCGATTTCGAAACGTTATAGGCCGGCACTGCGTAGCCGTAGATCGGTGATTTCGGATCACTGTGCAGGCTTAGCGAGCCGAGGATGCTCGATAAATTGACGATGCGGCCCGCTGGCGCCTTTTTCAGCAGCGGCAGGAAGGCCTGGGTGACCGCGATGAGGCCAAATACGTTGGTATCAAACGTCGCGCGCCAAGTGTCGAGCGTCTGCGCGCTGGTCGCGATCGTTCTGTCATCCAGCATTACGCCGGCGTTGTTGATCAGGATGTCGAGATGGCCGTATTGCTCCGCGATGTGTTCTGCCGCAGCAGCGATGTTGGCAGCGCTACCGACATCAAGTGCGATTGCGGTTGCGTCATAGCCTTCAGCACGAATTTTCTCCGCTGCCGCCTCACCCTTTGCGCCATCGCGGGCGCCGATGATGACTTTGACGCCGGCTCGGGCGAGCTGGCGTGCGGTTTCGAAGCCGATGCCTTTGTTGGCGCCGGTGATCAGTGCAATTTTTGCCATCGGAATACTCCTTGCGTTTCTAAAGCGGATCCGGCGTTCGGCAACAAGACTGACCCGCACGCGTTGCCAAATCGCCGCGTAATACAGCTTGATGGTGCTGGCTCGACCGAATGCAAATTCCCGATAGTGCTAAGTAAAGAACACTTTGGACTAGGATTTGGATGCGGGTTACGTTCAAACCCAGCGGTCATTACCGGCATCAAAGAATTTATTTGCGTTTTTATCGTGGTATTTCCGAAGAGGGGATTATGTCCAGACGTGTTCTGACCGCTGTATGGCTTGCTGCCGTGGCATCGTTCTCAGTGTTATCGCTGCCTGCACAGGCCGAAGCGCCGTATTCGTTCGAAGCCACGCCAGGTAAGTTGCCGAAAGACGTGGTGCCAGAGTCTTATGCGGTGCACATCGTGCCGGACCTGACAACCTACCGCTTCAGTGGTACCGAGACGGTCGAGATCACCGTAAAAAAGCCGACGTCACAGATCGTACTGAACGCGCTGAATCTGGAAATCGAGCAGGCAACGCTACGTGGCAGCAAGCTGGCCGAAGTCACACTCACGCCGAAACTCGACACCGAACAACAAACGCTGAGCTTTGCACTGGCGCAGCCGCTGCCGGCCGGCCGCTATACCTTGGCAATTGCCTATCGCGGCGTCATTAACGCCCAGCCGGAAGGGCTTTATTACGATAAATACACGACCGCAGCCGGTGAAAAAGTGCTGCTCGGCTCGCAAATGGAGCCAACCGATGCCCGCCGTCTGTTGCCGTGCTGGGACGAACCCTCGTTCCGCGCGCAGTTCCAGCTATCGGTCGATCTACCCACGAAATTCAAGGCTTTTTCGAACACACCGATTCAAAAAACCATCGCGCTCGGCAACGACAAACAGCGGATCGATTTTGGCGCCACGCCGAAAATGGCGAGCTACCTTGTCGTGTTGGTCGCGGGTGAGTTAGAACGGATTTCTGGCCAACAAGATGGCACTCAAATCGGCGTTGTGACCACCGAAGGCAAGCAAGCAACGGCTGCCTATTCGCTAAAGATTTCACAGCAGCTGCTGCACTACTACAACGATTATTTCGGTGTGAAATTCCCGCTGCCGAAACTCGACCAAATTGCAACGCCGGGCGGCTTCCAGGGCGCGATGGAAAACTGGGGCGGCATCGTTTACAACGAAACGGCCTTGTTGTATGACCCGAAAAAGAGCACCGATTCCACCAAGCAACGCGTCTACGTGGTGGTCTCGCACGAGATGGCGCACCAATGGTTCGGCGACCTCGTCACCACCGCATGGTGGGATAACCTTTGGCTGAATGAAGGCTTTGCCTCGTGGATGGAAACAAAAGCCACCGATCACTTCAATCCCGATTGGGATTTCTGGCTGCGTGCGAACGAAGATCGTGAAACCGCGATGGCGCTCGATGCCCGCAAGACCACGCATCCCATTCAACAGCCGGTTGCTAACGAAAGTGAAGCGAATGACGCGTTCGATCAGATCACGTATCTGAAAGGCCAGTCGTTCCTGCGCATGCTGGAAACCTATCTTGGCGCCGATGACTTCCGGACCGGCATCCGCGCCTACATGCAGAAACATAGCTATTCGAATACCACAACCGCCGACTTATGGGCCGCGTTGGAGAAATCTTCGGGCAAGCCGGTGGCCAAGCTCGCCAGCGATTGGACCAGCCAGCCTGGTTTCCCGGTCGTGAAAGTCGATGCCGTCTGCGAAAGTGGCCAGCGCCACATTACGCTGACGCAAGCGCAATTCAGCCTTGACGACACCGCGACATCGGATCGTTTGTGGAGTATTCCAGTCGAGATTGGAACCGTTGGCGGCAAGGCTGCTGACAAAGCCAGTTACACCTTGCTGCAAGGACGCAGCACGACGGTGACCCGCCCTAGTTGCGACGGCGCGCTGGTGCTCGATCCAGGCGCTGTCGGCTACTACCGCGTGCAATACGCGCCCGCCCTGTTTAGCGCGCTGAGCGCACAGTACGCAAAGTTGCCGCCCAGTGTTCGGTTGAAGCTGTTGTCGGATACTTGGGCGTTGGTCGCAGCGGATCGCCAGCAAGCCTCGGCTTATCTGGACCTGCTCTCGAAGCTCGGCACCGAAACCAAGGCTGCGGTCTGGGACGCAGCAATCGACGGTCTTGGCCGCCTCGATACGATGATGCACGGCGAGACTTTGCGCGAACCGCTACATCGCTATGCGATCGGGTTGTTGGCGCCGAAGTTCGCACAACTCGGCTGGACGGTGAAGCCCGGCGAGCCTTTCCAAGCAACCGAACTGCGCGCCAAACTGTTGCGTGAACTTGGCGACTACGGCGATAAAGCGGTGATTGCTGAAGCACAAAAACGCTTCCAGGCGTTTCTGAGCAAGCCGGAAAGCCTGCCTGCGTCGATCATCGATCCCGTGGTTCGCATCGCTGGCCGCTACGCCGATACAGCAACTTACGATGCGCTGCTGACGCTGGCGCAGAAAGCGCTGACCTCAGAAGAGAAATCCCGTTATTACGGCGCCATCGGCAGTGCCGAAGATCCGAAGCTCGCGGAGCGGAGCTTGCCGCTGGCGTTATCAGCCGAGGTGCCGCCGCTGTTCGCCAATCGCATGGTCAGCCTTGTGTCGCTTGCCGGTGAGCACGAACAGCTCGCTTGGGCCTACGCAAAAGCCCACGGCGACGAACTGGTGGCGAAAGTGGCGATGTTCGGGCGCAATCGTTATTTCCCGACAATTGTGTCCGGCTCTAGTGACCCGGCGGTCGCCGACGACTTGGAAGCCTATGTGAAGGCACACTTGCCGCCAGAAGCCTTGACTGAAACCCACCGGACCGTCGATGCGATACGGATCCGCGCCAAGCTAAAAGCGCGTGTATTGCCGCAAGTTGCACCGATTCTTAACGCAGTGAAATAACAAGACGCAGTAAAAAAGGCCGATCGAAGTGTTCATCGGTCGGCCTTTTTATTGGTTGCGATCGTATCGTGACGTCAGCGTTTAGCGCACGCCGCTTTGCACGCGGCGCGGCGCACTAAAGCTCACTTCTGTGCCGATAAAAACGCGATCAAATCCGCCGGGTAAAGCGTGGCGTCGGTTTGCCGCTTGAATTCGTGACCGACAGCAACTCGCCAGTACGGTGCTGGCCCACGTACTTGCTGGCGATCTTCAGCCGCCAAGCCGAGATGACCCTGAAAATCGTTGGGAACGCCGCGATATGCGCCGCCTTCCAAATAAACCCACTCGTTGATGTAGGTATACGCAGTTAAGCCGAGTACTTGCTGGCCGATACCGCCCGCGATCAGCGGATCGCCCAAGGCGCCGGGCGTTAGCTCTGAGCCGGTGTAGGCAAATCCCCAGGCCGGCAAGGTATTCCAGGGGTCTTGCGTTGTCGGACTATTTTTCAGCGAAAGTCCGAATACGGTGTCTTTGCCGTAGATGTCGTAGCTGCGGGTGTAACGCAGATCAACGTTATCCCAGCTGATGCGGCGGTCAATATCAGAGTAAGTGACCTGCGAAAAGCTGCCGATATGATCGGTCAGCTTGCCAGCTAAAAAGACCGAGGCTTCGTTTAAGGCCACATTATTGTTATCGCCGAAATGTTCAGCGGCGCCGCCGGGTTGTGCTGCAGCCGTGTTGGTAAAGTCGGCAATCGCCATAACCGACAGCGGAATGCCACGCTTGCCTTCGGTATAACCACCAATTTTAAATTTTGTGCCGTAGGGCGTGAGCTGAGGATCAAAAGCGCCAATGTAGCAGGCCGTGCAGTCGTTGCCGGTTTGGCGTGCATAGGCCGGCAAGGCTTGCGCGTGACTGGTTGCGGCGAGTAGCGCGAGTGCAGCAGCAACGCGCCCGCAGAGGTGGCGTAAGGACATCAAGTTCTCCGGTTGAGTGATCTAAAGGGGAGTAGCAACAGAGCGGCGTCCTTTCCGCGGCAGCATCGAAATCAGCACCGCATCGCCGCGGCGATAGTGATGCCAGAGCGCAGCCAGCGCATGGCTCGCCGCGAGCGCGAGCAGCGCCCAGGCAAGATCGACATGAATCAGCCCGAGCTGATCGGCGAAATCACGATCGCGCTCGGTTAATGTTGGCAATGGCAAGACGCCGAATAGTTGAACGGCTTGGCCGTGGGCATTGCTCAGCAGCCAGCCCACGAGCGGCAACGCCAACAGCAATAGATACAACGCGGCGTGACCCAGCGCTGAGGCAATGCGCAAGCGCGTTTGCAGGTAATTATTAACCGCGCCAACGCCAAGCGGCCAACGCAACAATAGCCGGATTGCGACCATAATCAGCACCAGCAGTCCACTGTTGCGATGCACGGCCAGCAAAAATGCGCGCGCGGGCTTTTCATCGAATAGCTCGCGGGTGAACACCGCCGTCAAACCTAAAAGAATCAGCAGTAGCGTTACCCAGTGCAGGGCGATGGTGGCAGGGTGGTGGCGGGGCGCTAGGATCGCTTCGGAAGATGCGGAAGTGTCATTCATGTCAGGTGCCAGATTGAGCCCTGATTGAATCGCGTCTACCTTACATCGCCCCTACATTGAAGCATCATTGGTACCGGCATATTCGGGACGGCAGAATTTAGCCGAAAAACGGCAAACATTATAAACGAATTCAATGCTATACGTTAAGGAAAATCATTTGCATATCCTGCTCGTCGAAGACGATGAAATGCTCGGCGAGGTAATGCGCGATGGTGTCTTACAAGATGGCCACCAGGTCGACTGGGTCCGCAGCGTCGCCGACGCCCGGGCAGCGCTACAACGCGTGTCATATGCGTTGATCTTGCTGGATCTGGGCCTCCCTGATGAAGACGGCAGTACGCTGATTAGGGACTTACGCCGGTCCGGCTCAGAAATCCGCATCCTTGTGGTGTCGGCGCGCGATGAGGTCGGCGGGCGCGTTGCCTGCCTACGCTTGGGCGCTGATGATTACATCGTCAAGCCCTTCGACCTCGACGAACTTTGCGCCCGCATCGATGCTTCAACACGCCGCATCTCCGGGCGTGCATCGTCATTGATCGAAATCGATGGCTTGTTGGTCGATACCGCCCGACGCAATGTTAGTCGGGACGGAGAAGACGTCGTGCTATCAGCGAAGGAATACGTATTGCTGATGACGCTAATAAATGGCCGCGGCAAGGTTTTTTCGCGCGAGCAGTTGGAATGCATGGTCTACGGCGAAGGCGTGCTCGTTGAAAGCAATACGATTGAGGTTCATATCCACAATCTGCGCAAAAAGCTCGGCGGCAATTTGATCCGGACAATACGGGGCCACGGCTATGTCATCGGATAGCAACGCTGCCGGCCAACGCTGGTGGCTGGTCGCGCGGCTGTTGCAACGCGTGCTGTCTGTATGTGCGGTGGTCTGGTTTGCGAGCACGCTCTACATCATGTTTTTTGGTTACGCCGAAGGCCAGCGCAACTTGGACCACTCACTTGAGAGTACGGCTGAACTGGTGCTCGCTTACGCTGATCATGAATTGACTGAATCGCATAGTGGCCTGGAGACGGTGATCGTTTCGGAGCGCGTTCACAATGCCGGCTACCTGTTTCAGATGTGGACTAAGGATGGCGTCTTACTGGCGCGCTCGGCGCAACTACCGCCGCTGCCGATGACCAAGACGATGCGTGGTTTTGAGAACGTTCAGATTGACGGCCAAGGTTGGCGTGTTTATGTCGTTTGGAACGATGATGCGAGTGCCTGTTTGCAGCTTGCGCAGCGCGATACGGTTCGCACTGATGTGATCCGGCAAATTGTCTTGTCGTTGATCATTCCGGCGGCGCTCGGCGGGCCATTGCTCGGCGTGCTGATCTGGATCGTCGTCCGTCGGGCGATGGCACCAGTTTCGCAAGCTGCCGCCGAATTGGCGTGCAGAAACCTTAGCGATCTCCGTCCGATTTTGGCCGGGCAACTGCCCGGTGAATTGTCGCCGCTGGTCGTTGCGTTTAATAATTTATTGGAGCGACTCGGCCGAGCGGTAGAAGCGGAACGGCGTTTCACCGCCGATGCCGCGCACGAATTGCGGACACCGCTCGCGGCCATCCGCTTGCAAGCGCAATTGGCCCAGCGAGCAACGGCCCGAGAAGATGCTGCGCGCGCGCTAGAGCGCTTGATCGATGGCGTTGATCGCGCAACGCGACTGATTGAGCAGCTGCTGACGCTAGCCCGCTTTGATCCGGATGGTGCGCTCGAAGCCTATTCCGGCGTCGCGCCACTGCAAGATGTGGTTCTGGACGTGATCATCGAATTAGAACCACAGGCGCGCGAACGGGACATCGAATTGCGCAGCCGCTATCGCGGCCAACTCATCCGCGTTCCGGCGGAGGCGACACGCATATTGGTGCGGAATCTGGTCGAAAATGCCATCCGCTACTCGCCGCAGCAGCGCGTGGTGCAGGTTGCCGCCGCCCTTGAAGGCCAGCACTGGCTCGTCGAAGTGCAGGACGATGGCCCTGGAATTCCTGCCGGGCAACGCGAGCGCGTATTCGAGCGCTTCGTGCGCTTGCAACGCGGTCGAGAAGGCAGCGGCTTGGGGCTGTCGATCGTGCATCGGATCGCGCAATTGCTGAAAGGCACGCTTGATGTCTGCAATGGCCCCGATGGCCGCGGCACTATCATTCGGCTCATCGTGCCGCTACAAAAATGAATGCCGTCCTATTAGCGTTAGCAACTGCCGGTGTAAAAGCGACGCGGGCAAACGCCTTCGTAGCGATCTTCGCCGCCGATTTCAACTTGCGCGCCTTTGATAACGCGCTGGCCGCTGGCGTCGAAGCGCAAATTCATCGTCGCCTTGCGGCCGCAGCGGCACACGGTTTTTAACTCTTCCAGGGAATCCGCGAGTGTTAACAAGGCGCGCGAGCCGGGAAACGCCTCGCCGCGAAAATCGCTGCGCAAACCATACGCGATCACCGGCGCGCCACGGGTGTGCGCAAGCCGGTGCAACTGCACGACTTGAGCATCGCTGAGGAACTGCGCTTCATCGATCAAAATGCACGCCGGCAACGGCCGTTGCTGGTAAAGCTGCTCGAAGTCATCGCCGTCGGCATAAACCTCAGCGTCCCGCGCCACGCCCAGCCGCGACACAATCCGGCCGACGCCAAACCGGCTATCGATCACCGAGGTAAAGAGATCCACGCGTTGATTGCGCTCTTCGTAGTTATGCGCAACCTGCAACAACGCGGTGGATTTCCCCGCGTTCATCGCGGCGTAGCGAAAATAGAGTTTGGCCATCGAAAGTGCAGGGCGCAGAGCGGAAAACCCCCACTTTAATACCTGCCGCATTCGCTGGCATCTTGTGATCTTTAAATGTCGTCGACACGGCCGATTCGAAGTCGGTGCTACGACGAATCAGCTGCTCGCTCGGTAATAAAGCCACGCTGAGCCGCCCAGAGTCCGAGGTCGTGGCGTTCAATGGCAGCCGCCATCAAATCCGCGAAGGCATCCGGGCTGCACGCGAAAGCCGGAATGCCGAGTCCGGCGAGTGCAGCCGCGTGGTGGTGGTCGTAAACCGGCTTGCCCTCGTCCGATAGCGCTAACAGCGCAACCATTTGCGCGCCACTGCGCTGGATCGCGCTGGCGCGCGCCAACATTTGCTCGGCAATGCCGCCTTCGATGAGATCAGAGATCAGCACGACGATCGTGTCTTGCGGCCGCCGGATCAGGCTTTGGCAATAGGCCAGCGCGCCGTTGATGTCGGTGCCGCCGCCGAGCTGCACGCCGAATAGCACGTCGACCGGGTCGTCGAGCTTTTCGCTGAGATCGATGATCGCAGTATCGAATACGACAAGCCGCGTGCTCACCGCTTTCAAGCTTGCAAGCACGGCGCCGAAAATGCTGGCGTAAACCACCGAGTTAGCCATGCTGCCGGATTGGTCGATGCACAGCACGATGTCACGCATCGACGACCGCTTGCGGCCGTAGCCGATCAGCTGCTCCGGAATCACCGTATTCAACGTTGGCTGATAGCGCGACAGGTTGGCGCGCAGCGTGCGGCTCCAATCAATTTCGTGATGGCGCGGCCGATTGTTGCGCGTGGCGCGGTTGAGCGCGCCACGTACTGCTTCGCGCATCGGTGCGCCCAGTTTGCGTTCGAGGTCGTCGCAGACTTTACGCACCACCATTCTGGCTGTTTCCTTGGCTTTTTTGGGCATCACCTGCGACAAACTAATCAAGGTTGCAGCAAGGTTGACGTCCGGCGTCAGCGTCTCCAGTACTTCCGGTTCGAGAATCAGCTTTTTCAGGCCCAGCCGTTCGATCGCGTCTTTTTGCATGACTTCGACAACGCGGTTGGGGAAATATTGGCGGATGTCGCCGAGCCAGCGGGCAACGCGCGGCGCGGAACCGCCGAGACCGCCGGTGCGGGGGTCTGAGTCGGCATCGACGCCGTAGAGCGCGGCGAGTGCCGCGTCCATCGCAATATCTTCCGGTGACAAGCCGCAGCTTGCGGCGCTGTCAGCATCACCGCCGAGCACGAGGCGCCAGCGCCGGGCTTGATCGTCGGCGCTCATTGGCCTAGCCATCCGCGCAGGCCTGCACGGACGCGTGCGAGCCCGCCTGGGTCGTATTCGTCATTGATATTCACGCTGGTTGAGTGACTGCCGGCTTGAAGAATGTCCTGCAACAACAAGCGGCGTTCGGCGGCGGCGAAAGTGCTGAACGCGCGGCGCACCAACGGCAAAGTCGATTGAAAGTCGACGTCGTTCATGCCGGATAGCCAGCTGCCGATAAGATTACGCAGTTCGGCGTGGCCAAGCAGCAAGTGAACGCTTCCGCGTAAGAAGCCTTCGAGCCAAGCGGCGGCATCGACGGGCGCTGAGGCTCGCGATAGCGCCTGCGATAGCCGCTGCGAGGCGGCAGTGTGATTGATCTGGGACGCATCAAGCAATAGGCGCGTCGTACGGCCCGCGATCAGCGGTGGTGTGCTGGCCGCACCGCCTAAGGTCACCAGCGCCGCGAGCCATTCTTCGAGTAGCGCAGCGTCAGCGAGCATACGTAGGCCGTCGTGTGTGCCGTCCAGCGACTGCACCAGCGCCAACGCAGCATCGGCGTTGAGCTGCGCGCAGGCCGAGGGTAGCGCCACGCAGCTACGCGTCAACACGCCGTGCAGCAACGCCTGCAAACCGCTGAGATCAGTGCCGCGAACATCGCCATAGCGCAGTAGCGCGATCAGCGGCGGCATCGCCGCCATCAGCTCAGTGATGTCGCTGGCTACCGCGGCGCGCGCGTCCAATGCCGCGAGCACGTTGGTCAATACATCGTTCAACGCGGCCTTGAGCACGTTGTCTGCGAGCGCCAGCAGTTGCGCGAGCGCCGCCGAGGGTTCGAGTTTCGTCTCAACGCGTGCCCGCGCCGCTAGTGCAATCGTGCCGCCGTAGCGGCCGGCGTCGATCAAACAGAGCGCCGCCTCCGGCGCCCAACATAGCGTCCAGGTTTCCCGAAAGCTGCCTTTTCCGCGGCTTTCGGCAACCGGTGTTGCCCAAGCGAGACCCAGTAGGTGCAGGCGCCAAAAGTGTTGGCTTTTGGCGCGGTCGGCGTCTTGGCGTAGATCCAGCGCCAATACGCGTTCAAGCGCTTCAACTTTCAGCCGAAGGCTGCGGTTCTGCGCCGAAAAATCGCTTTGCAGCGGTGATTGCGGCAGTGTTTCAGGCACCTGCCCCAATACGTCGTAGCGTGGTGATAGGCCGAGTAAACGGGTCTCGGCCAGCTTTAATTTTAAGATTTCGCCGTGGCAGAGCACGGCGAGGCTAGCTTCGCGTAGCTCACGCAGATCAGGCGCCGGTCGCCAGCGCATCGTTGCCAAGGCTTGCGCCAGCCGTACGGACTCAATCACGCTAGCAACTGGTGCATCGATGTCTTCGGCGCGCAGCGCTTGCGCCATCTTCGAAAGCCAGCTCGCTGCGACATCGTCGGGGCTCGCCGCCTCGAATAGGTGGGCGTACCAGCCGGGCGCTTCAACACCTGCGCCATAACCGCTGGCGATTGCGAATTTTGTGTGCGACCACGGCACCCATGTCGCGTCGACTTTGGTTTTAGCTAGGCCTTTCAGCCGCGCGGCGTCGTCCTTAATCGCGTGCGTTTTCAGCGCGTCGGCGGTTAGCACTGGCGCGTGAAACGCGCCACAGATTACGGCGACCTGCGCATGCCCGAATTTCAACGCCGCCCGCAGCGTCTGCCGCATCCAGGCTTCGCGCCGCAGCGTTTCATCATCCAGACGGCCGAGGCCGGCGGCGCGAGCGACCGCCATCGCCTCGGTGATCGCCTCGAACGCCGCGTGTCCGCGTGCTTCGACAACGTGTTCCCACCAGGATTCGCCGTCGGCGTAGCCGGCGGCTTGAGCAAGTGCGTTAATTGGGTCGTCGAAATCTCCAGGCGGCTGCGGGTCGACTGTGGCGTCGGCGGGATCAGCAACGAGTGGCTCGACGCGAACCTGGGCACGAAGCGCAAGGCTGTGGCGCATCGGTAAATCCATGCAATAGACCTTCACGCCGTGCGCCCGCGCCCAGCGCAGGGCCACCCACTCCGGGCTGAACTGCGCAAATGGGTAAAAGCTGGCCTTCTTGGAATCCTCCGTGGCCCAGATCAACGCCGCAACTGGCGGTTGTAGCGCTGGATCGTCTAGCCACGGCAGCAATTCGGCGAGCTCCTCCGGTGCTTCGATCACCAGCGCGTCCGGCGACGCCGCCGCCAGCGCTGTTGCGAGGCTGCGCGCCGAGCCGGGGCCGTGGTGGCGGATGCCGTAAACCGCGTGCATCGGCGCGCTCAAACGCGCTCGCGCGCGGCGCGGTACCAGTCTTTCCAGCCCTCGCGTTCTTTGATCACCGTTTCCAGGTATTCCTTCAGTACCTGCGCGTCTTGCACCGGGTCTTTGACGATGGCGCCGGCCACGCCGGGCGCCAGATCCGCCGCCCGTGCGGTGCCATCACCGAAGTGCGCTGCCATCGCCCAGCCGTGGCTGACCACGGAGATCGCTTCGGCGGTTGATAACGTGCCGCTGCTCTGCTTGAGCTTAGTTTTGCCGTCCAGCGTTACGCCTTCGCGTAGCTCGCGGAAGATTGTGACCACGCGGCGAATCTCGTCGAGCGCGGGCGGCAGCTCTGGTAATTCGAGTGCGTGACCGAGCTGTGCAACCCGCATCTGGACGATACCGACTTCCTCTTCGAGCGTTGCTGGCGATGGCAGCACCACCGTATTGAAACGCCGTTTTAGTGCTGACGAAAGCTCGTTTACGCCTTTATCGCGGTTGTTCGCGGTGGCGATCACGGTGAAGCCTTTTTCGGCGCGGATCGCGATATCGAGTTCCGGCACCGGCAATAGTTTCTCGGAAAGAATCGTGATCAGCGTGTCTTGCACATCGGCCGGGATACGCGTGAGTTCTTCGATGCGCACCAGCTTGCCGTCGCGCATGCCGCGCAGCATCGGGCTGGCGACGATTGCCGCCTCGCTCGGGCCTTTTGCGAGTAATAGCGCGTAGTTCCAGGAGTAGCGCAGTGCCTCTTCCGGCGTGCCAGCGGTACCTTGCACGATTAGGCTAGAGTCGCCGGAAATTGCCGCCGCGAGGTGCTCGGAAACCCAGCTTTTTGCGGTGCCGGGTACGCCGAGCAGCAGCAGCGCGCGATCCGTGGCGAGGGTCGCGATCGCCGTCTCGATCAGGCGACGGCTGCCGACATACTTGGCCGTGATCGTCTTGCCACCGGCGTCGCCGCCCAGCAAGTAAGTGGCAACAGCCTGCGGCGAGAGCTGCCAGCGCGGCGGCCGGGGTAGGGTATCGCTGGCGCGTAGCGCTTCCAACTCTTCCTGGAATTGAATCTCGACGGGCTGTCGCAGCGTGGTCATGTGTTTCTCTTCATTTATGCCGTTGCCGGCGGGTGAAATTGATGCAGTTTGAAGCGCAAGTCGGCAATTTCCATCGCCGCCATGACCGACCGGCTGGCCGCGCCTTCATTCCCGAGCGGATCGAGCAGCGCCAGCGTATCTGCTAGGACGCTGGCATCGGCGCGTTCTGCAAACCGCGGGAGCAGGTCGGCCCAGTGTCCGGGTTGGCCGCGGTGGCTGTCGATTAGTGCCGAGAGCCGCTTCAGCAGCGTGCGTGACCAGCGTGCGTCCAAGCGCGGTAAGGCGTTGAGCCAGAGCCGCAGATCAAATGCAGTGTCGATAATCGGGTTCAGCCAAGGATCAACCTGCGCCGCAGTCGCCGCGGCGACAAGCCCGATGCGCTGCACGCGCGCCTTGTGTATCGGCGAAGAGGCAGTGCAGAGCGCTTCCAGCAATTGCGGCGTCGGCCAGCGCTCGAAGCTCTCGATGCTGCCGGCCCAAAGCGCGGCCGCGTACTCGTGATCGGCAATCAGCTTGATCCACGCCGCAGGTGTGAGCATCAGCTCAGCAAGCAAGGCCTCTAACGGCAGATGGCTCATCACTTCGACCAGCCAATTGGCTTTATCGCCGATGCCTTCGTGCTGGCGCGTGGTTTTTTCGGGCAGACCATCGAGCGCCCAAGCGCGTTCGTACGCCGCTGGCAGGCGCAGATTCAACTTGGCGGCGCGGAGTAATCCGCCGGGGATATGAACAATCCAATCGCGTGCGTAAGTCCGCAGACGCTGAGCAAAGGCGCCGTGCGGCAGCTGTGCCAGTAGCGCCCGCGCCTGTTCGCGCACCCCTTTGCGTTTGTCGACACGGGCCGCTTCTAGCAGCGTTTCGTCGGCCATCGATATTCCGACCGTGATGGCGCCGATCAACTTCTCGCGCACCTCGGGAGGTTCGCTGACCCATACCGTCTGCAGTGCCGTGCGCCCGGCCGCTGCATCGCGATAACGTAGCGCGAGCAGCCATTCATAACGCTCGGCCAAACTGCCGGTCTCCCATAGCGCATCAACTGGCGGCTGTCCGAGTAAGGGCTGCCACTTGGGGTTTTGCGGCAGCAGCCACGCGCCGCGTGCGCCGATGTTGGTCAGCAGCGCAGTCTGCTCGTTGGCTGAGCGGGTCAGTGCGTGCTCAAACCAGCCCGGCAGCAGCAAAAATGGCAGGTGTTCGCCGCGAGCGCGCAGGCACGCTGCTTTGTCGTGTTCGATAAATGAATTTGGCGTATCCAAATGACGCAGGAGGAGGTGGGTTAGCGCGTCGGGCGGGGTCTTCAGCGTCTCGGCCGCCGCCGGATCTGGCATAGGCCCCGTGTACTGCGGCAGTGGGCGCGCGCAGCGCTCGGCCTGGGTCAAGAACGTCGCCGCTTGATAGAGTGCCTGCACCGGCGTCTCGGTTTCGCCCCATTCACTAGCCAGCGCAGCGATCCCCTGCGGTAATGGCCCTTGCACGCCGGCCAATGCGATTTGTAGCGTCTGGCGCAGTGCGCTCATCGTTCGAATCTCTGCACCCAGCGCTGAGCAGGGTCAAGCGCGATGGCGGTCATCGGAGCAAATCCGCTTGCCTGCAACTCGCCGAATACTGTCAGCGGTCGACCGCCGCTTAACGCTAGCAATTGCCATGCGTTTGCAAAGGTTTTCGGCCACGCGAGAAAGCGACCCTGGTGATCGACAAAACCGCCGAGATCGGCGCGCGGTGTGGCCTTAAACAGTGCGGGGACGTGCCGGAGCCAGGGCTGGACGGCCCAGAGCGCCGTTGCTTGGTCGAGCACCGATTGTAGCGCCGCCTCTTCTGGTGGGTTCGGGATGCGTAGCGGCGCGGCCGTTGGCGTGCGGGTTTTGATCAGCGCACGCAGCGAACGCCCAGGATAAAACACCAGCTCGCCATCGAACGTCGCACCGGCCGGCAGACTGGTATCGAGCGGCTGGGCACCGGCGGCGAATTCGAAGACTTGAGCGAGTTGCCCAGTCTGCTGGCACCAAAGCCAGTGTCGATAAGTTCGCAGCGCATCGCTGACCTCAAAAATCCGTACCAACACTTGCCAAGTGCCACGCACGCCGTCCCGGGCCAGTAGCACGTCGCGCGATACTGCGGCCCCAAGCAGAAAACGCAGTTCGGCGGCGTGCGCCTCATCCAGCACATCAACTCTTGCACTCGCGCGACACAGCAAATGCAGGCGGCTGAGTTCACCGAGCAGTCGCGCGGCCCAGCCGTCGCCGCTGTGTGCGGCGTGATGACTATCTTCGACCATACGGGCGATGCCGCCGAGTTGCGTGTTGGTCAAGCGCGCCACTGCGTCCTGCCAAAACCCATCCGGCTGTGCCTGCACCCACGCCAAGCCTTGGTCGAGCAAATCCTCGAGCCACAGTTGCAACTGCGCCAGCCCTTCGCTCGCCAACTTATTGCGCCGCGCGGCGCGTTTGGCGGCCGCCAGTTCTCGCTCGGCGGCGCGCTCAGGGCTATCAGCTTCGGTAGGCGCTTGTTCCGGTGCCGCTTTCTTTTCCTGGGCTGCGGTGCGTTTGTGGTTCCATTCCACTACCCAGGCCGGTGGCTCAGCGGTTGCCAGCCCTGCTTCGGCAGCGACGAACAACAATCCCAAACTGTGCTTGCAAGGAAACTTACGGCTTGGGCAACTGCAGTGATACGCCGGCCCGCGCAGGTCAACGGCGGTCCGATACGGCGCTTTGCCGCTGCCCTGAATCTCGCCCCAAACCATGTCTTTCTGAATGCCGCTCGCGAGCCACTTTGTCAGCTTGCCCTGTTCTCGGCCAGCTTTCAGCGAAGCCGCATCGGGCGCGAGTTGGTTAATCGCATTAACAGACAGCATGTGCAGGATTTACCGGCTACGTTTCATGGGCTTAGCAGCATACCTCAGGCCGAAAGCGGAGCGCTGATGCAAACGACAACGGCCGCCGAATCATGCCGATTCCACAGCCGAAATGGCGCAGTGCCGGCCTATCAATATGTTGTCTCAAGATTCAGTTATTGCAAACGATGCAGCGGCTACGGTGACGGCGAAACTATCAGTATGAGTGCTGCCATCTGGACACCGTCATTTCTATGGGTAACCGCGTGAACACGAGCGGCACAAGGCGTTTCGCCGACCGGCGACGCGGACGCTATCGGATGAGTCCTGTTCGCGAAAGCGCGCACCGAGATCAGACGGCACTTTCGCCATCGCCGCCGTCTTCCCGTACGATGAGAGTTGTCAGGCGGACGTGTCAGGAAAGTCGCTGCGGCCTTGATGGTTGGGGCCTTAGAACTGTTTTCGTGGTAGCGGAATTTTAAACAATGCCATCGTGCACTGCAGCACGTTGGCCGGGTTGGCGCGTCCGTTCATCCAATCCATTACAGAGGAATTTCAGACGATGGAAATTACGCTCGTTTCACTTAAAGATGCCAAAACAATTATCGCTGCCGCTGAGAAGAAAGCCGCGGAAATCGGCCAGCCGATGAATGTTGCGGTGGTCGATGCCGGCGGCAATCTCATCGCCCACGTGCGTATGGATGGCGCCTGGATTGGTAGTGTCGATATTTCGATCAACAAGGCGTTTACGGCGCGTGCGTTTAACCTCGCGACCAAGGACTTGGCGGATAACTCTCAGCCGGGCCAGCAGTTCTTCGGTATTCACGGCTCGAACCACGGCCGCATCATGATTTTCGCCGGCGGTATTCCGTTGAAGAAAGGCGGCCACGTGGTCGGTGCGGTGGGCGTCAGCGGTGGCTCTGGTGAGCAAGATCAGATGGTTGCCGAAGCCGGCGTCGCGGCATTTTCATAAGGGATTGGCGGGTCACGCGCCACGCGCGCTGACCCGCACAGGCCCGGCAAACGGGCGAGCATTCAAGCTTTTAGCCGCCTAGGAATTTGCGCGACGAAATGAATCGCGAAACGACAACTGTGCCCGATGCTGACGACGGCGCGCACCCGCGCGATCGCTTTGTGCAGGTGCGCGGTGCGCGCGAACACAATTTGAAGGAAGTAGATGTCGATATTCCACGCGATGCACTGGTGGTTTTTAGCGGCGTGTCGGGCTCTGGAAAATCATCGCTCGCGTTCGGTACCTTGTACGCGGAAGCACAGCGGCGCTATTTCGAATCGGTTGCACCTTACGCACGGCGCTTGATTCATCAAGTTGGCGTGCCGGACGTCGATAGCATCGAAGGCTTGCCGCCGGCCGTTGCCTTGCAGCAGCAACGCGGTACGCCGAGCACGCGGTCTTCAGTGGGCAGCGTGACGACGTTATCCAGCCTTTTACGCATGCTGTATTCGCGTGCCGGCCGTTATCCGCCGGATCAGCCGATGCTCTACGTGGAAGACTTCTCGCCGAACACGCCGCAGGGCGCGTGCCCGCATTGCCACGGGCTTGGCCGTGTCTATGAAGTGAATGAGCATTCGATGGTGCCGGACCCCTCGAAGACGATCCGAGAACGAGCGATTGCCTCGTGGCCGCCGGCTTGGTACGGCCAGAATCTCCGCGACATTCTGGTCACGCTCGGCTACGACGTCGATACCCCCTGGCGCGACCTGCCACAGAAAGACCGCGACTGGATTCTGTTCACCGACGAACAGCCGACGGTGCCGGTATATGCCGGCTTGAGCCCGGCCGAGACGCAGGCGGCGCTGCGCCGCAAGCTGGAACCAAGCTACCAGGGCACCTTCATCGGCGCCCGGCGATACGTGCTGCAGACCTACACCACAACGCAAAGCGCGCTGATGAAGAAGCGAGTCGCGCGTTACATGATCGGCGCGCCGTGCCCGGTTTGCGATGGCAAGCGTCTGAAGCGCGAGGCGCTATCGGTCACGTTTGCGGGTTTCGATATCGGTGCGTTGTCACAGATGTCGTTGAATCAGATGGCGCAGGCGTTGGCCCCAGTTGCCGAAGGGCGCGCCGCAGTTTCGCCGGACGCGCCGAATGCCGAGCCGACGTTGAGCCGCGCAGCGGCGCGCGCTGATACCGCATCGCGCGTTGCTGCGGGCGGATCGGCGCATAGCGCGTCGCCAGACGTACGCCGCACGCCAAATTTATCCGAGGAAAAACAAATCGCGGCGCAGCGCATCGCGCAGAATCTGTTGGCCCGCATCGACACCTTGCGGGCGCTGGGTTTGGGCTATCTGGCATTGGATAGGAGCACGCCAACGCTGTCGTCGGGCGAACTGCAACGGCTGCGCTTAGCCACTCAGATTCGCTCCAATCTATTCGGCGTGGTTTATGTGCTGGACGAGCCGTCGGCCGGTTTGCATCCGGCGGATGCCGATGCCTTGATGGCTTCGTTGGAGCAACTCAAGCGCGCCGGCAATTCCATCTTCGTTGTTGAGCATGATCTCGACATCATGCGGCGTGCCGATTGGTTGGTTGACGTTGGCCCACTGGCGGGCGAGCAGGGTGGCGCCGTGCTTTACAGTGGCCCGCCAGAAGGGCTGCGCGAAGTGCCATCGTCGATCACCGCACGTTATCTATTCGGCCCGCCCGCAGCGGCAGCGCGTACGCCGCGGCGTCCCACGGCATGGCTGGAACTGCAAGGCATCACCCGCAATAATCTGCACGGCTTGGACGTTCGCTTTCCACTGCGCGCGCTGACTTCGGTGACTGGCATTTCCGGTTCCGGTAAATCGACACTCGTCAGCCAAGCGTTGGTCGAATTGGTTAGCGACCACTTGGGTCAGGAGATTACCGCCGTCGATGACGGCGCAGACGAATTGAATCTCGACGCACCGGTGGCGTTGGGCGGCAGAATTATCAGCGGGCTCGATGCGATCAAGCGGCTGGTTGTTGTTGATCAAAAACCAATTGGCCGAACCCCGCGCTCCAACCTCGCCACCTACACCGGCTTATTCGATGGGGTGCGCAAATTATTTGCCGCAACCGAGGCCGCGCGCGCCAAGCGTTTTGACGCCGGGCGCTTTTCCTTCAACGTCGCCAAGGGCCGCTGTGAAACCTGCGAGGGCGAGGGCTTTGTCAGCGTTGAACTGCTATTCATGCCCAGCGTTTACGCGCCGTGCCCAACCTGCCACGGCTCGCGCTACAACCCGGAGACACTGGCCGTAACCTTGCGCGGCCGTAACATCGCCGAAGTGTTGCAGATGACGGTTAACGAAGCCTGCGACTACTTTGCTGACGATCCGACGGTTCTACGGCCGCTGCACCTATTGCAGGAGATCGGCCTCGACTATTTGCGCCTGGGCCAGCCGGCGACGGAGCTATCGGGCGGCGAAGCGCAGCGCATTAAGCTCGCAACGGAGCTGCAACGGCAGCAACGCGGTGCTTCGCTCTATGTGCTCGACGAACCGACCACCGGCTTGCATCCGGCGGATGTCGATAAGCTGATGGTGCAGCTGCACGGCTTGGTTGATTCAGGCAATACCGTGGTCATCGTCGAACACCGGCTGCGCGTGATCGCCGATAGCGATTGGATCATCGACATCGGCCCCGGCGCCGGCAACGAAGGCGGCCGCGTGGTCGCCGCTGGAACACCGCATGAATTAGCGTCGACGCCAGACGGCCGTACAGCGCCTTATTTGCGGCGCTTGCTCATGCTGGACGATTAGTCGACAAAAGCCACGCCCCGTATCGGTAGCCAATCGCGACCGTTGAAGGGCCTCGCGGCCACAAGACAAAGCGGCCCGAAGTTTGGACTAATACGTGGCTTATAGATTTGCTCCACAGTTATTAGTGTTTTTGAATCGCCGGCTCCGCGGTTTCGCCAGCATCGTTCGGGCCGAGGATGCCTTCGAGTTGGTAGCGTTCCACTTTTCGGTATAGCGTACTGCGCGAGATGCCGAGCGTGCGCGCCGCTTGGGTCAAGTTGCCCTGGCAGCCGATCAGCGCGCGGGTGATTGTGATTCGCTCCGAATCGTCCAAGGTTGCCGCGGTATGTTCGCGTTCAGTCGCCAGGGTGGGGCCTGCATTTGAAATCTCATATGGGAGTTCGTCAATTGCGACTTCCGGGTGATCGGCGGTGAGCAATAGGCTCTCGACGAAATTGCGCAATTCGCGGACGTTACCTGGCCAGGAATAGCATCGCAACAAGGCCAGCATGCCAGCGCTGAAAATGCGCTCGGGAACGCCGTGCCGTTGGGCTAACCCGGCGTTGAAATGCTGCACCAAGGCATCGAGATCGTCGCCGCGTTCGCGCAGCGGCGGCACACGAACCCGCGTCACGCTGACGCGATGGTAGAGGTCACGCCGGAAACGGCCGGCAGCAACTTCATCGAGCAGATTGCGGTTGGTCATCGCCAACAGGCGAACTTCAACCCGGCGCGGCTGCGAGTCCCCAAGCCGATAAATCACGCCTTCTTCGAGCGCGCGTAACAACACCGGCTGTAGCTCTAGCGGCATTTCGCCGATCTCGTCGAGGCACAACGTGCCGCCGTGCGCGAGCTCGAAGCGGCCGGGTCGACCTTCATTTGTAGCGCCGGTGAATGCGCCGCGAACATGGCCGAACAGTTCGCCTGCGATCAATTCACGCGTTGCCGCACCGCAGTTAAACGTAATAAATGGCTTCTGTAGGGATTCTTCGCCATGAATAGCCCGGGCAAACAACTCTTTACCGACACCAGTTTCGCCTTCAATCAATACCGGCACCCGTTTTCCGACTAATTGTCGGCTACGGTGAATAGCAGCCGCAATCGGCGCACTCATGCCGAGTATGCGGGCGAAGGAACTCCGCTGTGGATCGGCCTCCGAGCCGCCGTTGTCGGCAGTGCGGACGATGTTAGTCTGGCGTGCACGCTGCGGGACAATCAACATCGCGCCGATGGTTTGGCCGTCCGCAGTAACCGGGTGCAGCCATTCGCTACGCAGGCCCTCCGGTAAGCGCTGCGCCCATTCTTCGACCGATAAGCGATCATCCCACCCAGGAAGTTGCTCGCCGACGCTCATCGGCACTGGGAATCGCCCAGAGAGATGGACGAGCCGCCCGCGGCGATCGATTGCAATCAAACCGGCGGCGTCGGTGGCAGAGAGTTTATGCAGACAGGCTTCAAGCAGGCGCGCGCGCTCCAGCGTCCAATTCTGGGTTAGTACGGCTTCGATCTGACGCGCCGCAGCAACCGCGAGCGTTAAATTATTGTGTTGGAAACTATCGGGTGGACCCGAGATATCGATGACGCCAAGGATGGCGTTCGAGCCCGGCTCATTAATCGGCGCTGCAGCGCAGGTCCAGCCTTTTATACCTTCACAAAAATGCTCAGCGGCGTGAATTTGCGCCGGCTTGCGCGTCGCCAAGGCGGTGCCGATGCCATTGGTACCAACGGTGCTTTCTCGCCAGTCGCCGCCCTGTGCCAAATTAATATCGCCGCCACGCCCCAATGTTTGCGGATGGCCGGCGACGTCGAGCACGACGCCGTCGGCGCTGGTCAACAGGAGAATTGAACGCGATCCGACTAACAGGTCTTTGATCGTGCTGATCAGGCCCGTAGACGCGCGTAACAGTTCTCGGTGTCGCCAACGCAAATGCTGCACATCGTCGCCGGTCGCAGCGAGCGGTGCGCTCGCGCCATGCGGGTCGACGCCGGAACTGGCGCTACGTTTCCAGGACGACACCACCAAGTCTCCGACCTGAGACGGCGTGATCGGCTCCCCGCAGACGAAACGTTCCCATTGCAACATAGTGCCTCCGTGCGCTCTGGTTGCACCGGACACATGCAAAGCATGGCGCGCATCGGCTTTCGCTTGCACGGGTCCGGGTGGGTGTTCGGTAAGGCGATTAGACGGCATTTGTTCCTCCAAAGCCTCTGTGCACCGTCAGCACGAATCGTTGCCGTGCTGTCTTTATTTAATTTTTTAACTATACGCCGCCTAGCGCACCCGGCAACTGAAGCGCGCCGTATCGGGATGCCGCGAGACGCGCGAGACGCGCATTCTCGTCATCATTACTATGGGCGCCGCCGCCGAATTTTCGACGGATTGCGTCGGATAAAAAACGGGGTCAATTCGACGTTTTCAACCGACTGTTGGATCGCAGATTGCAGCGCCTGATGACGCTGAACAGCGAAACGTCAACGGCCGGAAGCTGATCCACAGCAACAGCGCGATCAGTGCTGCACCAGCACCGAGGACCCCGAAACTCTGCAGGCTGCTGTTGGTCTGCTCAGCTTGCAGCCACTGCGTCAGCGATTGGGTGATCAACCCGATATTTAGCGCGGTGATCGCAGCGGCGGCACTCCAAGCTAAAGCGCGAACCCAGATTGGATTGGTGAAGCGACTACCCATGATTCGTGAATCGCTGGTAAAGCGGATTAGCGGCACGATTGCAAATGGTAGTTGCAGGCTTAACACCACCTGGCTCAGCACCAATAGCTGCGTTGCCCCGGCTTCACCAGACCACGCCAGCACGATGACTGCAGGCACGATCGCAATGCCCCGTGTGATCAGACGCCGCAATACCGGGCGCATTCTCAAGTTCAGAAAGCCTTCCATGACGATTTGCCCAGCCAGCGTGCCGGTGATCGTTGAGCTTTGACCGGCCGCCAGCAGCGCCAGTGCGAATACTGCAGACGCTGCCGCTGTGCCGAGTAGCGGGGTTAGCAGCTTATGTGCTTCGCTGAGCGCCGTTACGGCGAGCCCTTGAGTGAAAAACGTCGCCGCTGACAACACCAGTATCGCAGCGTTGACGAAGAATGCGATGTTCAACGCCAGCGCAGTATCAAAAAAATTGTAGCGCAGCGCTTCGCGCTTATCGGCGAGGGTAGGTCCAATCTGCCGGGTTTGCACCAGTGCCGAATGGAGATACAAATTATGCGGCATCACCGTTGCGCCGAGTATGCCAATCGCAACATATAGGCTGGACGCACTCAGATGCGGTACGAGTCCACTGACGGCAGCCCCCAACTGGGGACGGGCCAGTATGAGTTCGAATGCGAGGCAGCCGCCGATGGTGAGTACGAGTACGGCGACGAAGGCTTCAAGACGCCGAATGCCGGCGGACTGCAGTGCCACAATTAGTAGAACATCAAACCCCGTGATCAGCGCGCCCCAGACCAGCGGCAGCCCGAACAGCAAATTTATTGCGATCGCGCTGCCCAGAACTTCGGCAAGATCGCAGGCAATGATCGCGATTTCGCACAATAGCCACAGTGCCCGCGCCACCGGCGCCGAATAGTAGTCGCGGCAAGCGCGGGCGAGGTCGCGTCGCGCCACCACGCCGAGTCTGGCGGCGAGCGTTTGTAGTAGTACCGCGATCAGATTAGACGCGAGCAGTACCCACAACAGCCGATAGCCGAAGCGAGCGCCGCCCTCAAGATCTGTCGCCCAGTTGCCGGGGTCCATGTAGCCGACACTAATCATCGCCGCCGGGCCGATAAATGCCCAAAGCCGCGCGCGTCCGGGCGGGTGGCTGCGGATATCGACGCGGGCGCCAGCAACGATCGGGGGGAGTTCTGTCGGTGCCATCTCAGGCGATTCCTGTCGCTGCCGCCACGCGCGCGATCAGTGCCAAGAAGCCACCGCAGCAAATCGTCCAGCCGAGGGTTTGGCGTGCCCAGTGCCAGACCGCACACACGAATACGTCTAATCGGAGCAGCAACCGCGGCTCGGCATTCCTACTATCAATTGGATGTTTCATCGTCGCGACTCCCGATTGAGCGGCCGGCGCATAGCCGTGCTTCCGTATGCGTCTACGCACCGGCCGCGGTTTGCCTAGGCCCGGCCAAGCAATTCGGCACCGCCGCCAAGCGCCGGCCCGGCAGTTGGGTCGATGTTGTCGGGTTTCTTTGCAATCAAGGTCTGCGTTGTCAGAATTAGCGTCGCAACGGATGCGGCATTGCGCACGGCGCAGTAGCTGACTTTGACTGGATCGATAATGCCTTGAGCAAACAGATCAACGAATTTGCCGGTGCCGGCGTCGAGGCCCGTGTTCTGAGCCGACTGGCTGGCTTCGGCGATTACGGCATTGCCGTTGAGGCCCCGGTTATTGGCGATGTGGAACATCGGTTGCGCCAGCGCGCGCTGAAGCAACTCAGCGCCTTGTCGCACGGAGCCTTCGAGCCGTTCAATCGCCGGTTGTAATGTCTGCGCCGCGTGCAATAACGCCAGGCCCCCGCCGGGCACCACACCTTCGGCGATCGCCGCGCGTGCCGCATGAATGGAATCTTCGATTAAGTGCAAGCGGCGCTTCTGTTCGACGGCTGTCGCACCACCCGCCAAGATCAGCGCGGTGCCGCCTGAGAGCTTGGCAAGGCGTTCCTTGAACTTATCGCGTTCGATATTGGGTGGCGCCAGCTCGTGTTGGCGTGTCACTTGCTCCCGACGGGCTTTGACCGCGATCGGATCACCGCCACCGGCGGTGACGATGGTCTGATTCGCTGACACGCGGATCTGCCTTGCGCTGCCGAGATCACGCGGCTCAGCTGCAGTAATTCGGCCGCCGAGGTCGCGCGAAATCACGCGGCCACCGACGACGATGCCGATATCTTCGAGCGTTGCTTTGCGCCAATGGCCATATTCCGGTGGATGAATGGCGGCGACTTGGATGCCGTGCTTTTCTCGCCAGTTGAGTAAGCTGACGATGCAAGCGGCCGAGACTTCCTCCGCGATCAATAGAAACGGCCGTTTACTGTCGTCGAGCAGCTTCAACAGCGCGTCAACTTCCTCCTGCGTCTGCAATTTCAAGTCCGTCAGCAGGACCCGCGGATTATCAAGCACCGCCTGCATTCGCTCGACGTCCGTGACCATGTGATGCGACAAATACCCACGGTCGAACGCCATGCCGTCCACCACTTCGAGTTGTGTCTCGACAGTGGCGCCGTGTTCAACCTCGACAATGCCCGTGGGGCCGACGCGTTCGAGCGCTTCCGCCACCAATCCGCCGGTGATCTCGTCATTCGCAGCTACAATCGCAACCGAACGTACCTGCGCTTGGCTGGTCAGCGGCCGCGCTGCTTGTTTCAGCGCGTCAATAGTCCATTCGACCGCGCGTTCAATGCCCTCGACCAATTCGACGGCATTGGCGCCGGCAGCAAGGCAGGCGAGGCCGTCCTGCACCAAGGCATCCGCGAGTACTGTGGCGGTCGTGGTGCCGTCGCCGGCGACTTCATTGGTTCGTCGCGAAACTTCGCGCAACACCTGTGCGCCGATGTTTTCGAATGGGTCCTCCAGTTCAATTTCATTGGCAATGCTGACGCCGTCCCGCGAAATGATCGGTGTGCCGATTGGTCGATCAATGATCGCATTCATCCCGCGGGGGCCAAGCGTGCCGCGCACCGCCTTGGCTAATTTTGCAACACCACGGCCGAGCGCAAGTCGCGCTGCTTCGTCGTGCAACATAATGTTAGGCATTTCTGAATCTCCTCGTCGTTGTAATTATTTATAGTCGGTATCGACGCCCGGCCCACCGCGCGGACCGGACGTTTGCTGCCGTCTTGCGTTACTCGTAAGCCAGGGCCTCGTCCATGTCGCCGAACAAGACCACGGTGTTATCGTCGATCATCACCATCCGGCCGTAATGGGTCGATGTGGAGATTTCAAACAGATGTGGCGTCATCGGACGGCCGAGCATTTCGCTGATCTCGTCCATTTTGAATTCGATCTTGCCTTCGCCATCGACGCGGATCATTGCCGGCATGTAGGTCACGCGAATGCCGGGTTTGGACTGCATCAATTCAGCAATCGCGCGCGCTTCGACGCTATCGTTCATCGTCACGCCGCACTGGTGCGAGATCGTTTCTTCAAACTTGATGTCGCTAAACGCCTTGAAAATATTTTCTTTATCGTGGACTGACATTTAACACTCCATTTAAGTGATGATATCGAGCGCTTTTAGGCGGCCAACGTCGGTGGGATATCGAGGCCGAGCTGCTTCGCAATCAGACTGATCCGCTCGACCGCGGCGGCGAGCACATGGTTGAACTGCGTAACTTTCGCGTGTGGCAGGGACCAGATCGGCTGTAGATTTTTCGCACCAGCCATTGCCAGCGCGCCGTGATTGGCGAGCCAAGTGTTGAACAACAGCCGGTTATGTCCGCCGTGATTGGGGTCTTGCAGCAAGATGTGAATCAACTCGACGGTGTTGGCGAGGTTGCGCTGGTAGTCGCCTTCTGCCGACGACACAACCGTCGGCGTAATGAAGTCGTTTTGGGCCGCAGCCATTTGCATGACAAAGCCGCTGCGGAACAGCTCGCCGATCAAGGGTTCGAATACGATATTGACCGCGAAATACTTTTCCAGATAATCGGTTACGCCGCCAATTGTCTCAATCGCCCTGCGTGTCGGCTGCCAGATCGGATCTTCAAGCCAGTGCTGTTTGCCGGCGTCAAGATTAAAGCCGGGTAGGTCGATCGCGAGTTCGGCTAGATACAACGTTAGATCTTGTGCGAAACGCAGCTTATACGAGGAATTGGTCAGGATCGCACTATTGATCATCTGCGTGTAGCCGTAGCGCTGCGCGTGCATCGTCGCTGTGCCAAGGCCAAACTCGGCGTGCTTGTAGGCGCCAACATGCTGCTCTAGCACTTTGAGCCAGGCTTTATCGAAGCGCAGCGGAGCGCCGGAGCGCCGGCCGTTTTCGATTGCGTTTGAAATCATGCCGCAGATCGTTGACTGGCGCTGATAATGGGTCCGCTCCCATTCCTCGTCCACCGCACGGAATTGATGCCAGTTCGAGCTCTTGGCCGCGGTCCATTTTTCCGAATAGGTCGGCGTGCCGTCTGGAAACGAGATGATCCAGTCCTGTAGCAGATACCGTTTCGGGTCCGGCTGCACATCAACCGTCATGTCTTCGTAGTGTGTCGCCTTCCGGCCTTTAGGGTCGTAATAGTTATATTTCCGACTATCCCAGCCGACGAACTGCGCGGCGCCCGCAGCGCCCGATTTAATCTGTGTCTCGGGTATACCCATGTCATTCTCCTCTTATGCCGTTAGGGCTTGATAAGCGCTATAGAACCATCCGGTCATCGCGGGTATTAGCGCGTCGCCGGAGTAAATTTGTCGAAATAGATACGATCTGGCGTAACGCCCGCCGATAGCAGTACCGGCAACAACGCATCAATCATTGGCGTCGGCCCGCAGGAATACGCGTCCATCTCGCCGGCCATATTTTCAGCTTCGAGTGTACGGGCGACGACATCGTGGATGAATCCAGTGGCGCCACTCCAGCTGTCTTCTGGTGACGCCTGGGAGAGCGCCGGAATGAATTTAAAGTCTTTGATCTTGGCTGCGATTTCAGAAAATGCGTCAAGAAAGAACAGATCGCGTTTGCTGCGCGCACCGTAAAAAAAGCGTACTGGCCGTTGCTCGCCGCTAGCGACGTGATCACTGAGTATTGACCACAGCGGCGACATGCCCGAGCCACCGCCGACAAGTATCATCGGGCCGTCCCGGTTTTCACGGCGGAAACAGCCACCATACGGACCTTTGACCGAGACCGCGGTACCTGGCTGCAATGCGCCATCAAGTAGTGCCGAAAACGCACCGTCTGGATATTTCTTAATAATAAATTGCAGTTTATTCGGCTCGCCCGGGGTGTTCGCCATCGAATACGAGCGGGTGATGCCGAACGAAGGCAACGTCAGCTCAACGAACTGGCCGGCCCAGAATTTCATTGGCTCGTCGAGTTCGATTTCGAGCATGCGGATATCGTGCGTAAGGTCCGCAATACTCGAGACCTTGCCGGTGAAGTCTTTGATCGCGATCGAACGACTCATTAAGTCTTCGTCGTAATTCAGCAGTTCAACGGTAATATCGCTATAGGCGTAGGTGCGGCATAGCAAAATATGTCCGCTATCCCGTTCATAGTCTGGCAACGCAAATGTGGAATATTTTTGAACATCGACATCGCCGTCGAGCAGCCGGCACTTGCAACTACTGCATTGGCCTTCACGGCAACCGTGCATCACGGCTATACCTTGGCGAAAGGCTGCGTCAAGCACCCACTCGCCTTCTTCGACTTCCATTTCTACGCCGACGGGCTCGAAGCGGACGGTGTGTATACGTTTATCCATCTTGTCGTCCTCAAGAGACGGGTGGTATGTGCCGCGTCCACGTACGGAAGCACGTGGACGCGGGATGACGGGCTTTAGTTAAACGGATTAATCTTGAAACCAGCCCGGTAGTTGGCCAGATGCACTTCGCGCTGCGCCGGGTTCATCTCGCGCAGCAGCACCAGCGGACTCTTAATCGTGTGGCCGCGAACGTCGTCGAGTGTCCACATGCTCTTATTGTCAAAGCGCAGGTGTGGTTGCGTGTAGCGCGCGTTTTGATTTGGCCTATTTTTACGTTTGATTTGTCCCACCAATTATTGGGATTTAAATGAGCTTTTTAGGACTGTCAAAAATCCAGGTTTAAGCCGATGGTTTCGGTCATTGATTTAGCTGCTGGCCAACCTTCATGCCAGTTACCGATGATCAGCTCTTTAGCCGGTTGCGCGTTCTGCCCTCCACCGACGGTGTAATTGATCGCTACTGTCGTCATCGGAAATTCAGCAAATACTTTCCGAATATCCGGGTGATCGTTGATCGACACGATCATCGTTCCGTCGATCTCGCGCATGTACTGAGCCATATTTTCGTAGTGCTCAAAGCCAAACTCGACGCCATAGCCTGCGGTCTGCCAGTACGGCGGATCGCAGTAAAACAGCGTATGTGGCCGATCGTAGCGTTTCACGACATCGGTCCAGGGCAGGTTTTCTATATATGCCGAGGAGAGACGCAGGTGCGCCGCGCTCAGTTCCTCCTCGATCCGAAGAAGATTGAGTTTGGGCGGTGCTGTTGTGGCATAGCCAAAGGTCTGGCCTTCAACTCGTCCGCCGAAGGCATTGCGTTGAAGATAGTAAAAGCGCGCGGCGCGCTGAATATCTGTGAGCGTTCTTGGCGCTTTTGCCAGTTCCCACTCAAAGACGGTTCTGCTAGTTAATGCCCATTTGAATTGCCGGATAAACTCTTCCAAGTGGTTCTGCACCACACGGTAGAGGTTAACTAGCTCGCCGTTGACGTCATTGATGACCTCAACTTCGCTCGGCGGTTTCATGAAAAACAACGCCGCTGCACCACAGAACGGTTCGACATAGCAAGTGTGTTCTGAAAACAACGGCAGGATGTGCGGCGCTAAGCGGCGCTTGCCGCCGAGCCACGGGATAATCGGTTGCGACACGTTGACCCCTTTTATTGACGCGGTTTTTCCCGCGTGTAAGGCTTGCTTCGCTCTGCGCGCAGAGTGAAGGAGCCTCGGCTGGTCCACGGTGTACTGCACCGGGTTCTGGCGGTCATGCCGGCGCGCTAACGCCGTCATGACCGCTCCTTTTTTCATCTCGCCAAACCTCGGCTATATCAGCGATTTCAATTCCAATACGCCAGCCTGGGCCGAAACGGCGATGCAGTGGCGGATGTTGAGGGCGGTGCAAAATGCGGATGACAGCGGCAGCACTGGCAAGCCGTCTTCACCCAGCGTCAGCGGCTCGCCGAGCGCGGCGCGGGCCAGTTCGCGGCTGATGGTGAGGGTGTCCATCACGTCCGCCGGCGCGGTGTAGCAGGCTTCGGACATGATTGGCGTGCCATCGACATCAGCCACCGTCGTGCCTTCGTCGTCGATCTGCCGCGCGCGGGCGGTGACGAGGGTGTTGTTGGTCACCGGTACGCGCTCAGCGCGGATCAGCAGCGCAATGCGTGCGCCGGTATCGAGTTCGACCACAGTTTCGCCGGTTGGAATCGGCGGCTCGGAATTGTCGGTGACGATTTGATCAATCACGGTGTAGCTCATGGGATTTGTCCGCCGCCGCCGCCCGGATTGCCTGGTGGAACGCCGCCGCCGCCGGTAGATGGCACGGTGACGCTGACGTAGCCGATGTAAATGCGGCCGTCGGCCGCGGCCATGTCGGTACGGTTCACAGTGGCGATCAACGGCCGGGCGCCGCCGGCATAGGTGGGGTCGTCGATATAGAGGTAATAGGTGGCGGTTGTGCCGCGCGCCTGCGAAATGCTGGTGCTCGATGCCGTGTACGCCACGCTGACGCTGCCGGCGACCAGCGTACTAGCGCTTGTTGAGAGCGTGACCACGCTCGGGCTGGCGCTGCTATACGCGGCATCGATACTCATGCCGCTGAACAAGCTGCGCACGCCGCCGGTATGCAGGGCCAGTGTGGCGCGGGCATCGCCCAGCTGCAGGCCGCCGCCGGGCAGCGTCAAACGATGATTGCCGCCGTTTAGCTGCGCACCACGGATGCGGCCGTACACCGGGCCATCTGGTAGTTCGTCGAGGCTGCGCAGCGTCGGCACAGCTGAGACGTCGTCGGCGTACCACGTGCCGGCCGTGGCACCCGATAACACGATCTGCACGACAGCGTAAGCGGTACCGGAAGGTGCAACTCCGGTGGCTCGGCTCAACGCATAGGCCGTCGACGCCGATAAGGCATTGCCGGCTGCGGTGCCGATCTGCAGATCGGAAGCATTCCGCCACGAGATCCGCACCGAGAGCGTGCCGGCCGCACCGGCCGTGCTCTTGCCCCAAGCATAGGCGATCAGCATGTCACCGGCGCCGATATGAACGCGGGCGGTGTTGGTCAGCCTGGCAGCGTTACCGGCGGTGATCGCCGCGCACCAGGTGCCGGTGCGGGCGTTGGCGTCAGCGGCAATCGTCCAGGTGCCACCGGATGAGGTCCAGCCGATAACCCCGGCTTCAAAGCCGGGGTTGCGCACAAGCGTTGGCGTGTTCGGCTCGGTGGGGTCGGCGCCGTCTTGCACGGTCTTGCCGACCACGCGGACGACGTTGCTGTAGTCGCTAAGCTCGCCATACGGCCCGCGCAGGTTGATGCGGTAGTCGTAAATAATGCCGGCGACGTCGGCATCCCGCCACGCCGTGCCGTAAGTGATCGCGCGCAGGGTGTAGGCGTTTGCCGTGGCGATCGAGCGAAAAATCTGCACTTGGTCGTAGCGATAGGCATCGGCTACGGACCACGACAAATGCACGCCGTCGGCAATGCTCAGGCCGGTCAGACCCGTGGGTGCGGGCGGCTTGGCGTAGCTCACCGTCGGGCTGGTTGGCGGCGGCAGCGCTTGCAGGCCGGCGATGCCGTAATCAGCGAGTGCGTCTTCGCTCAGCGTGAGCATCGGGCCGGATTCGCTCCAGGCGATCTGCGTGATGCGAAACGTGCGGCCGGATAAATCGAAACCGGCGAGATTAACCGTGCCGGTTTCCCACAAATCCAAGGTGATGCCCTTAAAGTTGCACGGCAGCGTGATCTGCATCTGGCGGCGTGATTTCTGGCCCATTAAGCGGCCGAGGAATTGCGCTTGAATCACATCCGGGCAAGTGGGGAAATTGCCATCGCGGTAAATCCGAAAGCCGCCGTCCTGCGCTTCAAACGCGGCGTTGGTATAGGCCGGCACTTCGGTGTTGGTGTAGCCGCCGCGTTCGTCCGGGCAGGAAATCCGCACGGCGTTGTAGAGTTTCGACAGCTCGTTTTTCGGCACGATTTGCGGCGCGCCGGCGAGCCAGGAATCGTCGATCACAAACGATGGCGTGCGATATGCCCCGGCGTAGATGAAATACTGCCCGCCGATGCGTAAAAACACCCCGGCCATGCTGTCCAGCAGCATCGACAAATTCTCGGCACGGGTGCTCGGCGTGGTTTGCAGCGCCGCCGAAACCCGGTAGAGCTTGCCGCCCATGCCGTTGCTCTGATCACAGACGTTGGCGGCCGCGGCCACCGAAAACCAATTCAGCTCTGTCGCCGGCACGCCCATGCCGCCATCGTCCGACGACATCAGGGCGTAGGTTGCCGCGCAGATCGCCGGGTTATCTGACCACGCCCAGGTGCTCGGGTTGTTGGCCCGTTGGCTGCCGGCGCCGCCGGCGGTGCTATCCAAACGTGGGTCGTAACAGCGCTGGCCGTACAGCTCCACGGTGATATTCGGGATGCGGCCTTGGAAGGCTTTTTGAAAAGCGGCATCGTCATCCACGTCGCGAAATAGGCGGATATGGCTGACGGCGATACCGCGAGCGTAATCCGTTGTTTGGCCAATGCCGAGAAACGCCAAGATTGGATCCGCGCCTTGCGTGCTGGTGCCGCGGCGGAAGTAGAGCCTGACCAGATTTGCGAATTGCCCGGCGGTGACGCTATAAACCTGCATCGGTTGGCCGAGCGTGTCGGTTGTTGTGGTCGCAGTGATCGATGCCGTTTCGATCACGGTTTCGTCCATCCAGATCCGGCCGATGCGATCACAGCCGCCGGCGTGCGTGGCCGAGTGCGCCAGCGCGATGCTCAAATACGCGTTGCTGGCGCCGCTGGTTTCCAAGCCGATGATCACGCCGCCGACGCGGGCTTTGCCGAAGACGATGGCGTGCGATTCGCTCGTGCCGCGGACGTTGGCTTTGACGCTCTGCAGATCGGCGTTGGTTTGGGCGCGGTGTGGCCGAGAAAGATCTTGGACGCCGGCGAGAATGGTAAACGCGCCATTTAAAACGAGGCCCGGTTGGCCGGTCACGACTCCGACAACGACTTCAACGACCCCAACAATGATTTTTACGACGCCGCTCATGCGCCAACTTTCCAGGCCGCAACAGCACGCGCCAGCGGCAACTGCGCGAGGCCGTGGCTGTGCTCCAAGCAGACCACGTGCATGCCGTCGACGATGCCGAACGCGGGTTCGTCATCGGTGGGAATCATCGCCACGTCGCCGGTGCGCGCCCACAGCAGCGGAATGCGCGCGCCGAGTGCGGCGTCAAGAATGCCGTCACTGCCGCCGTGCTGGGCCAGTAATGCGAGCATGCCGCGCCGCGTGGTTACTTTGTCGCGGCTGGTGCCGAGCGCCAGCAGCCGATCTTCGCCGGTCATCGCCAGCACGGCGTCGTGGATCAGCAGCAGGCAGTTGGCGGTGACGCGGTCATAGTCGACATCGCGCCAGCGGTCCAGCGCTGCGTGCAGGGCTTCCAGCCAATCGTCGCGGCGGATCATCAGTTTTGCACCGGGCGGCCGCCGTTGCGGTTGCCGCTGCCGCTACCACCGCCACTACCGCCGCCGTTTGATCCGGCGCCGCTGATCTTGCCTCCCCAGTCGACCATTTTCTGTAGCACCTGGTCGAGCCGATCCAACGCGGTATCGCCGGCATAGCGGCGGCGTTGCGTTTCGCCGGTGCACAGCGTGGCGGAGTCGCGGTCGAAGTAAATGCCGCCGGTTTCGGTGGTCAGGCGTAGCTCGCCGCCGCCGTCGGCGATATTCAGCGCGGCGGTAGACATGCGCAGGCCCGGAGCAATCGAATATGGCGTGCCGAGCACATTCCAATTCGCGTCGAGCCAGGCGATCCAAACATCGCACAGCGCGTTTTGCCAGCCATCCGCGAGCACGGCGGCGACGACATTGGGCAACAGGCCCAGCGAGAAATCGACACCGCGCGGACGTAAGTCAGCGGCTTCTGTGTAGCCGCTCCAGCTCAGTACCGTCGCGCCCGGCTCAAATAGCCAGCCGTTCCACCGTATGGTGATGCCGGCGTTGGTGGCGTAAACGGTGCCGCTCGGAAACGCCAAGCGAAATAGATTGGCGGCCCGAAGTGTTGGTTTGAGGGATTCCGCCGCCGCACTCGAATCGAGATTGAGGCGGGTCATGTTACGTCCTCGACCAATTCTAACGTGACGCCGTGTCGAATCGGGGGCGAGATCGTTGAGGATGCCGTCGCAGTCGCCAACAGCATCCGGCAGAGCGGTGAAAGGGTTGAAATCGCGCTATTGATCGGTACCGGCCCGCGTAGCGCCGGCTCGAATACGCAGCGACCCAAATGGTTAACGGTGATGCCGTTGAGCGTGATCGCGCCGATTTGATCGACATCGGCTTGCACGCGTTTCAGCTCTAATCCGGCGCCGCTCACGACGTTGAAGAACTGCCCCGCAGCCAGGGTGCGAGTAACGATGCCAGAGGCTCCGCCGTAGATCGGCAGCTGTACCGCGCCGGCCGCTGCAGCCGCTTCGTTTAGATACACGCGCGCCACGCTGACGCGACGGAAATGAGACGGAATGTAGGACTGATTGCCGTTACCGGCGTACAAGAACAGCGTTAGATTCGCGGAGCCGGCGATCACTAAATGACGAAACTCGCCGGCGCCTGGCGGTGCATCTCGACGATTAATATCGAGACCGCCGACATTGCTGATGTAATACCCGCCGGGAAAAGTCTGCGGTGGGATGTCGATAATGATTTCATACGGCAGACCTTGCGTGACGGGAAAAATTCGCCGTGCTGCAGAAGTCGTCATTGCGTACAGCACCGCATCGCCGGAGCGGGTATAGATCGGCTGCAACAGTCCGATACTCGTCCAGTCCAGCGCGGGCTGACGATTCGCGAATAAGATTTGTTGGTCGGCGAAGGCCGTGCCGGCCGATTCTCCAATCAAGGCGTTTTGCGTCACGGGAACGAGTGCTGCGTTGTCCGCGCGGCTGATTTGATCTAGCCACGCGTTAAGCGCGCCCGCATCATCATCGACTAATTGCGGCAACTGCAGTGTACAGCGCCATCTATCACCGCCACGGGCAACGCGCTGCACTGTGCGCGAGGTTGGCGATTCAAACCGCGCTTCGTTCCGCTCTAAAGTCCAAGTCATCGACGCCGGCCGCAGCGTCGGAGGCATGAGAATGTCGGTCATTTCGTCGGCGCCGTGCGGCGTTTGATCGCGTCGAAGATCTCGCGCTTGGTGTCGTTTTTGATCTTCTCGCCGTATTGGAGCAGCTGCTGTACTTGGTCCGGCCCAGCGCCGCGGAAGTCGTAGTTGTTGGTCACCGAGATGCTCGGGCCGCCGAAGCCGCCGGCGCCGGCGCCGGCCGGTACTGAGCCGACCAAACCGCCAGCGGCAAATGTCGCAACCCGGCGTGTGCTACCGCCGTTTACCGCATCGAGAAAGCCCACCCCGAGCCGCTGCACCGCCGCTGCGCGCAGCACGTATTCGCCGTTACTCAGCATTGCCGGAATCTGGTCGCTGGTCGGCCCGCCTGGACCGCGCACGGCGCCGCCTTCCGCGAAGCCAAGCGCAAGGCCAATGGTTTGGAAAACACCGCCTAGATTGCCTCCGCCTGCGCCTCCGCCGCCAAATCCGAGTAACTGAAGAAACTGCTTAGCTGCGGCTTCAGCGGCCACTTTCTGGATTGTGCTGATGATGCTAAGGCCTAGCTTCTTAAACGCCCCACCAGCGCTTTCGCTGCCACTCGTAATATTTTGGAAGAAGCTTTGAATGTCGCCTTGCAAACCCTGCCCAATCTGCCGAAAGACTTCGTTGCCAATATCACCGGTTTTTTTCAGCTCGCCATCAATCGTCGCCAAGATCTGAACGAGACGCGGATTGTCCGGGTATGAATTGAGTAGATCGAGAATCTGACGGCGTGATTCGGTCAGTGTTGCGATTTCTTCTTTAGCGGCATCAGCGATATCGGTGCGGGCCTGGCTAGGCGTAGTGTCACCGGCATCCACACGCGCCCCAGCAACTAGTTGCTGGTCCTTAAAACGATTTTGTGCTGTGTTTACTTGATCGGCGATGCTTTGCACATCAATCGCTTGCTGTTGCGCTTCACGCCAAGCGTCGGCAACAGCTTGTGCATCTGCAACGCCTTCGTTAGTCAGCTTTGCCAGTTGCTCACTGTAGTCGCGGTCAAGCTGGGCAAGTGCAGCAGTGCGCGTATCACCAAGCGACTTTGCAGTATCGGCAACGAGCCTGGCGCGGTCCTGTTCACCACGCCGTAGGAGTTCGGTTTGTTTTGCTTGCAAATCGGCGTCTTTCGCAACCGCTTCCGCACGCGCCGCCGCTAGATCGGCAGTAAGCTTTTGGCGCTGATCCGGCGTAATCGCCGTACTCGCTAGCGCTTGCTGCAACGAGCCCACCACGCCTTGGTAATAACTCGCCCATAATTGACGGGTTTGGTCTAGGGCCTGCGCTTCGGTCGTGGTGCGTGCAGACACGGCGGCATTCAATTGTGCTACAGAGGCATCCAGGTTTGCTCTTAAGATGCGGTCCGTGGATTGCGCTGTGTCTGGCGGGGTGATTGCGCCGCGAAGCGATTTTGTCTCGTTTTTTCGTCCGTCAAGGGCGCGCGCGCGCTCCAAGATCAGATTCTTTTCCAAATTTGAGGCGTTTTTTAGGCTGCCAGTCGTGACTTGATAAAGCGCTTTTTCTTCTTCAGTTCGTGCTTTAGCGAGTGCCAACTGCTCCCTTAGCTCGGCAGTGCGTTTAGTCTCTTGCGTTATTGGAAATAGATTAGGCGTGCCAGATGCTTGCGGACCGAAGTCTTGACCGATTAAGGCCGCCGGGCGAAAAGCTTGGCCGAGATTGCGAAAGGGTACGGCTTTGCTGAGATCGGCTTGCGCGGCCTGGGTCTCAATTGCAATGCCCCGGAATAAAACCGCCGAGCTGCCGTCATTGAATGTCTCTCGCCCGCCCAACTCTCGTGCTTGGCGAGATTTTTCCAGTGCGCTGGCAGCAGCACCGCCAGCTGATGAGAGAGCCCTAACAAGAGGCCCGCCGAGATCACTCGCGAGTAAGGCGATCTCGTTTCTCAGCCGAGCGAAATTAGATTGAGTCGATGCCACCGAAGTGTTGGAATCGGTTCCAAAGGTTCGGCGTAGCTCAGCGGCAAACTTGGGCAAAAATTCATCGGCGGTCAAGCTACCCTGCTCAAGCAGATTGCCTAACTCAGTCGTGGTGACGCCGATTGCCCTCGCTGCAATCTGAAACGCGCCAGGAATACGCTCGCCAAGTTGGCCCCGCAGTTCCTCAGCTTGGACTGTGCCTTTGCTGATTATCTGAGAAACTGCAAGTAAGGCGCCAGAAGTCTGATCGGTTGATAAATGCAGTCGGCCCGAGGCTTCGGCTACAGCCGAGAACACGTCTCGAGTTTTTTGCCCTTCGAGCGTGGTGCCTTTTGATGCGGCAGCGAGGCTCGCGTAACTACCCGCTACTGCTTGGATATCCAGTCCAAGTCGGGTGGCGGTGTTGCGGCTGAATTGGAATTCCTGATTTGATGCTTGCGTGGATCCAAATACTGCCTGTAGCTTTTGATCCAGATTATCAAACTGAATAACAGTATCTACAATCTGTTGCCCAAAGCCAATCGCTTTATATGCGATTGTAGCGGCAGCGAGTTTCCCGAAAATAGATACGGATTGATCGACAACCTTATTTTGATTCTCCGCCGAGGCCATTGATGCGTCTAGCGCCTGGCGTAGATTGCGCTGCGCTTGTACTGCTGTAGATACCGAATTATTCAGCCGTTGAATAGATTCGGTTGCTGCGCCATTTCCGGCCTGAGCGGCAGCACCGATCTCACGCTCAGCTTTTGCTAAATCCTGGAGCGATCGTTGGGCCGCTTGTGTCGCGGCTTCGACCACCAGTGAAAGTTTCAGCGCCATATCATAGTCGGCTTAATTGATCGCAAAAACCTTGGAAGGTGGACTTATCTGCGTGAAACGCCACGCGCGTAGACGTAGACAATTCGATCTGGTGCTGGCTCAGCCGACTACGCGCCGCATCGGCAAAACGCCGTGACTGAACGAGCGTGTAATTCATGATGTCGGGCCAGCGATGACCGGCGCCAATTAACTCGTCGGCGAGTTTGAGCCAGCCGCCAACGAGGTCGCTGTTTCCTCGCTTTTCGGGTTGCTGGTCGGCGCTACGCTCGACGAGGATTTCGCCGTCTTCGAGCCGAGCGCTGAGATGATCATCGGCGTCAGCTCTCGAATAAAAAAATCCTGATTTTCCGTCCAGACTTCAGTAGCCAGCCGTAGGCCGTCACTGATCGTCATCGCATCAATCTGCTCAGCAGTCACGCCCGTAGAAATCTCGACCAGCCGATTGATAGCAGTGCGGTTTTCGGCGACGGCTTCAATTATCGTTCCCGGCTTGTCGGAAGTCAGTAAATCCACAATCGGCCAAGCCGCTGAGATCACGTTGAACAAATCTTTCCATGCGTACGGCCGAACGACAATGGTTTCGCCAGCAATGGTTACCGTGCGGTGTAGGCCCAGCAACTTGCGCACATCCTCGGCCGGGGTTTTGGTAACTGGTCTCGACTCTTTTTTCATCAGCTCACCGTGATGCTGTAGGCATCGTTGCCAGCATTAGAGGGCACGAAGCGGAGATCCATCGCCAAGTTAGTGAAGCCGCGATCTTCGCTGAATTTGGGATTGATCAGCTGCAAGCCGGTGGCCGAAGCAATCGTCACACGATTGCCCGAAACGGTGCCGTGCGTGATGGTTAAGGCGCCGAGCGTGGCGTTCTGAATCGCGGTCCACCAATCGAACATCGCCACAGTCGTCGCGCGGATCTCGATGGAGCCGCTGGGCTTGCGGTCCGTCATTTTCACTTCCCGCGTTGAGCCGATTAACGCTGCTTTCTCGATCTGATTGTTTTGCTGAAAGCTGAAGCTCTTAATCTCAGCTGCAAATCCGCGCAGCGACGCGCCAACGGTATTGGTGGCATTCGCCAGCACCGGCTGAACGTATCCTGATAACGTAAACGTCGGCAGCGCGGTGTCAGTCACAGGCTGGTACAGACCGGTCAGCGAGAATTTATAAATCGGGACTGCATCTTCGCTGAGATCAATGCCCATCTCGCCAAAACAGCCGGTGAATTTATGCAATGTGCCGTGTTGCCAGACATACACAGTCACGCTACTCAACGCGGTAGACGCCTCGTTGTAGATGACATTGGTCCCAGCAGTGACGGTGCGGGCGTGGCCGCAGCAGCGTAAGAGCGCGTCAAGCCCTGCCGTCGGCGCCGCTGGTCCAGCGGTGCCGAAACCAGCGACCTCTACTTCGAGATCGACCTTACCGAATGCGGCACCAAGCAGCTGTGTGTATTGGCCAAAATACGGCCGGATGACTTCGCGATCTACGCCTTGTTGCGACAGCGGCTCGGAGATGTCGATCTTGCGACAGAGCACAGCGTCCGTCGTCGCAGAGGGTGTTGAATCCGTGCCGTACGTGGGTTCGATCTTTACAGCGGCGCCGCGTAGGCGATGCGTCAGTGCCATGTTTTTACTCCTTTGTCTTGCTGCGAGCGGTCGTTGCCGGCGTGGATTCGGCCGTTGAGATCGTCGCTTGCGGATCTGGCGCTGTATTGGGCTCAGCCATCGCCGCGCCGGTGACCGGATCGGACGGCACACGTCGGCCGTCTTCGGTCATCACATAAGTGCCGCCCATGCCGTGATAGGCGTCAGGTTGAATTGAGTTCATGAGGTTTTCCGAATGAAGTAATCGGTTTCGAATTCGTCTGCCCAGACAACTGCCGAGCCGTCAAAATCCAACAGCCGGCCGCCGGCATATACAAACGGTGAAAGGGCCAGATCCGGCGACCAATTCAGCAGCGCACCAATAATTTCGTTACTACGGGTTTCGATGTCTTCGGCTTGGCGCTCGCCAGTGGGATCGCCGGCGCTACGGATAACGGAAATCACTGCCAGCCGCGCCGTCACTTTCTGCTGAACCGCATTGACTAAGTTGTTCGGCTCTGCGGCTCGGCTTTGCAAGCTGACGTAGGCATCGGCATCGAACTGTCCGCGCTCAATCGCTACTGCGAGCTGAACTGCGCCGTGTACGCGCTGAATACCGGTGATGCCAGCCTGTACTAAATGTGTTCTGATTGCCGAAAACGGGATCATCAGTAGTCCGCCAATAGGGTGCTGGAAAACACGCGATCACCCGTGGTGAAATCCGGGCTGGGATCATCACCGTTCGTTGCTGGCGATGGATCCAAGCCGAGCTTTATCGTGCCGTTGGCGATGTTGGTGAGATACTTCACGGCATCGGTATACCGATTGCGTACTTCGTCGAGCGCGCGGTCATCGAACAAGCGGTACCGAGTGATATCGCAGCACACGCGCACCAAAACTGGCGGAATCGGGATCAGCGGTAGCGCGTAGCGGCTGACCAAATACGTATCAATTTCGGCCGAGGCGTCGGCTATCGCGTTATCGAGCACGCCAGCGTCTTCAAGGCCATCCCGATCGCGATCGACGAGCTGCAGCAACTCAGTAGCACCGAAACGGCTAATGTAATCTTCGCGTGTCGCGTAGCTCATGATCAGGCGTTCGATCCCGGCAGATTGACATCGATGGCCTGGTCGCTGGTGACTTCGACTCCCGGCGGCGACATCGCAAGCAGTGCGTCGACGTCCGCCTGCGGCAGATCCAGCATCTCCCCAGGCAGTGTCTTTTTATTGCCGTCGAAGATCACCGTTAGCGCTTTAACGGTGATCAGATCAGTCGGTATTTCGACCTGTAACTTTGCATTGGATTTAGCCACGTGTCTCTCCTATATAAGCTCGGCAATGCTCGATGCCGAGCTTTCCATCGTCTTCCCCAGTCAGCTATCGAGCGAGCGTTCTGGCTTTTTGGCTCGAGTTATTCGTTACTGCGGGTTCTGGATCAAAAACCCTGCGGAGATGCCGCTCAGTACAGGGATACGCTCATACAGTGCCGGGTAGATCCAGCTACCTGTATCGTTGTCCCACCACGGCTGAGTAACTGCCGGGTGACCCTGCAGGGTGTAGGTGTAGCCATAGCTGGGCTCTTCAGCGTCTTTACTGCCCAGCGCGGTATACGCCAACACACAGTTGTTGCCCCAGATATCGACGAAGGCATCATTGGAGTCGGCATAAATGGACTTGCCTACTACCACTTTTTCGACCTGTAACAAAACAGCGGCCAGCTGTTCGGTGATGATCCCCGTTTGCGTGTACTTGATGCGATCGATGACTTCAGGATTATTGATAAAGGCTTGCCACGCTACGGCGGAAAAAGTGGCAACGTTGGGATAGCGGCCGGAACTGGCGCGCACAGCTTCACGGTAGGTACTAATTTGGGTGATCGGCTTTGCCGTGGGATCAGACCACTTGCCGGTACCCGTCAACGCCACTTTATGGTTAGTATCGTAAGCAGCGGCATTCAGTGCAGTCGCCGCCTGTTGAATTTCCAGCGAGCGCTGCACAACGCTGAGCGCGCTGCGAATTGCACGCTTGCCCAAATCCACACCCGGAATTTGCTTCGCATCGCGTAAGTTTTCCAACGGCACGGTGCCGGCGAAAGCATGATTCTGCAGTGAAAACGGACGTCCTAAATAGCCTGTTTGCGCACGTTTTATGGATCCACCCGGCGCCCGCTGGGTGTTGTACTGCCGGAATGATTCTTTGCCGAATTCGATAATCTGACCGCCAGCCGCGTTAACCGGCACCGACGGAAACAGATAAAAGCCGACAAATTCAGGATCGGAATAACCCTGGGCGTAGGTGGTCAGAACCGGATCGACGACGCGGGCCTGTGCGGGGGTCAGTTGTGGCATTGGAACACTCCAGAATCGGTTTTAAAGGCGGTTTAAAACCGCGTAGTTGATTAGCGTTAAACCAGCCGGGTTAATTGGGGATGAGGATTACTTCAATCCGTTGATTGGCAGCCGTAGCGACTTCGCCAGGCGCCATACGGGCCACGGTAGGACCTGTGGTGCGCGTCACTGCGCGGCCGTTGGCGTCAGTCTCGAGTGCCGCACCGGCGGCGATTGCGGCACCGGACTGCACAATTGCAGTACCGAGAGAATCCACCGGGCAGACGGCACCAACGGCGGCATCGCTACGCGCGACACCGAGTGTGTTGGCCTGTGCACCGGCCTGGGCCAATGCGGTATTGACGAATCGCTCCGCGACGATGGCGCCGGTAGCAATTGCGGAAAGGGTTAAAACAGGAACGAATTGACCAGACATCGCGCGGCTCCTTATTAATGAGTTGGGTTAACGCGCTTATCCGCGTTCGATGATTGAAACGGCTTGTTCGTACGTCACGCCCGGATGGGCTACTTGATAGGCTTCCGCCTTGTTGTGCATTTCGAGCCGCTCAGGGTCTACGGTGAAGCCGGACGGCGCGGCGAACGTGGCGGCATTTGAGACATCCTCGTTGCCGGCGATCTCTCGCGTTTCTACGCGCGCAGGCAGTGCGGAGAGAAACAGCTTCCAGCGCTCGAATAGATTGATCGTTTCCTTGCTGCCATCTGCCGCCGCGAATTCGATGGTTTCGCCTTCGCCGAGCCGCGCCGCAAGCTCGACCATCAGGCCACGCTCAGCCGGCAGAACACGGCCGGCGGCGATGGCGCCATCAACTTCGGCGCTGATAGCAACACGGCGCGCCTGGGCGGCTTGCGCGGCGAAGGTTGCTTCGCGCGCGTCGAGCGCTGCTTTCTGCTGGGCGAGCGCTGCGGCGTCTTTGTCGAGCTGAGATTTGCGTGCATCCAGATCGGCTTGTGTGGGGTTAAGCATGGGTTGCTCCTTTGCAGCGGCGAATGAGGGTGAATAGGTGCCATCCGCAGACTCGTTTGCGTCTTCATCCGGCAAGCGGGCGACGTTTTCGAGATCGTTGACCGAGTAGTCCGGCAGCACTTGATCAGCGATATCGAGGCCGCGATCGGCAATCAACCAATCACGCAGACGGCGAAACAGGTAGGCAACGCTGTAAGCCCCCGGCGCGGAGAATTCCAGAGAGACGGCCGGCGCTTCGGCAGCGGCGAATTCAATCGGTGATAAGCCCGGCACAGCCGGTACGTGCGCACCGAGAAAACCAACGTGGCGAAGGTAATAGCTGCCCGGCTTCGGGTTGGCGGCTTGGCTCGGCCCAAACAACGCGACGGAGATTTTCTTGAACGCCCCACGCTCAACCGCGGCAGAGAACTCAGGCGGCACCGTTTTCGGAATGGCATAGAGATTGGCTGTGCCATTCGGGCCAGCGGCGAACTCCAAACGATCTACCCAGCCGAATGCTGGGTGATCCGTTTTCGGATGCCCGACTGTGAGCGGCGCTTCGCCGAACTTGGGATCGTAGTTGTCGGCGATGGCTTTTAGATCAGCCGCGGAGAACGTGAACTCCGTTGAGCCGCTGCCAGTAAATGTGCCGGTCTTGAGAATGTGGATGCGTTTCATGGCACCCACTTTGCCGTGCGCGCGACACGCCGGGAACGCTAATGCGTGTTAGCTAGTTACGCATTGAACGATGGATTAGAGTGTTCGAGATGGTACAAGCGGTAAACGCGCTTATCTCACATTACTTTGCAAACATCGGCTTTCATGAAAGGAAACTAGTTATGAAGTTTGAATTCAGTAAGGCATGGTGTAATCGAATCGCCAAGTTGGAAGGCGATGCCCAAATTGCGGCAGGAGTACATGCAAAGACTCCTAATTTTCCATCTAATCGTCTTGCAAGGATTATATCTAATGGCAAAGTCTTCTATCGAATGGACGGACTCGACATGGAATCCGGTCACAGGCTGCACCAAAATTTCGACCGGTTGTAAAAATTGTTATGCCCTGCGTGTGTCAATGCGGCTGCAAGCAATGGGCGCCGCAAACTATAAAAATGGCTTTCAACTCTCTTTGCATTCTTCAATGCTTGATCGCCCGCTTAGCTGGAAAAAGCCTCAGCGCATTTTTGTAAATTCGATGAGTGACCTTTTCCACGATGATGTCCCCACCGAATATATCATCCAGGTGTTTGACGTCATGCGACGTGCGAGCTGGCATCAATTTCAGGTATTAACGAAACGCGCAGAGCGTCTGTCTGCCCTAGCATCCAAACTAATTTGGCCAAGTAATGTTTGGATGGGCGTGAGTGTTGAGTCGCAACGGTACACATCGCGTATCGATTACTTGCGGAATGTTCCTGCGGTTATTCGATTTGTATCATTCGAGCCACTTGTAGGCGCAATAACGGCCGCCGATCTTCAAGATATTCATTGGGCCATCATCGGTGGTGAAAGTGGGCCAGGTGCCAGGCCAATGCGCGAAGAGTGGGTTAAGCGCTTACGCGATCTATGCGCACAGCACGGAACGGCCTTTTTTTTTAAGCAATGGGGCGGCGTAATTAAAAGTAAAACTGGGAGAATGCTAGATGGAAGAACTTGGGATGCACTTCCTGAACCGTTATGACTGACATCACAGAAGGAAACGTCCACGTTGATCCGCTGCTAGTGCCTGGCAGGATGCACTGTGCCAAGTGCAAGTTCTCGCTGACACGCGTGAACCTATACTTTGCAAATGGCACAACTGGACCAGGCGGGAATGAGACCGAGCCCTGTCCAAACGGGTGCGGTCCATTATGGCCAGTGACGTGGGAGCAAGAGGCTCGCGAGGCCTGGGCGACTAGCGAACGGATTTTTGAGTCTGCTCAGGCCCAGAAAAAGAAGGTGGACGATTTGTCCGTGCTGGTGTCTAGACTCGCCTATCAGCTAAATAGAATTGGCGGAAACGACATCTTAGCGCGGACTGCGGTGGACTACCTTCGCCAGAATGATCTGCTTGGGTCGACTGCGCGATGATTAGCTCTGAACTTCAGACTGGCTGAGCGACTCCACGTAACAGCGACAGTCGGCACGCCAGCAAGGTACGCTAGGCCGGCTGCCGCTATCCCAACGCCCTATTTCGCGATCCCGAGATTTGCACTCGGAAATGTCAGTTGATTGTGAGTCGTTGTAGCGAAATCGCCAGAACGGCCGCATGGCCGATACATTTAGCATCTGCGCTTGCCGATGCTGCACCATCGCCACGAGCATTACTCGGGAACAAAATGCTTGTGCGGGCGATAGATCGACATCGCTCGCTAAGCGCATGCCGTCCAACTCATCGTCGTCTTCAATGTCACTGGCGATTTCATCCCGCACAACGCCAAGCTCGGCAAGACGCGCATCGTATTCCGGCCAGCGCCATTGATGCGCCTGCATAAACGCGTTGGCGATTTTCCACGGACGACTGTGGCCGCTTTCAAACACCGGCTTCATGGCGGCGCAAAAGGCATCGCGCGCGTTTTCCGGGTAACCGATGTGCTGCAGCAGTTCATGCATTGCAGGCATGAAATCAATTGCGTCCATTTATCTGCTGTCCTTTTAGTTAAAACGTTCGCATCCCTTTGCTTATCCCCGCCTCAACCCCTGAGGGACGTTTCAAACGGCTTTCAAATCGCGCCCAAACAAAAAAGACGAGACAAAGGCGCGGGTAGCAGGCTTGCGCGCTTCTGGCGCCGTTTGCGGGGCTTGTTATCTACCGGGCTGACATAGACCGGATAGTGCTCGAAATAATATGTTGTCAGGTGCGTTGGACGTGGGGTCTAGCACTAGCGCTTTCGAATCTCCTGGACTCCATACAAACGGTCGGAAGCCAACGTAAGCCCCGTAAACATTCTTAGCGTTTATCTCTCCGCAGATTATTCCTCTGCCCTTTGTTTCGTGAAACTCCAACGAACGAAACTGAGCGGAGTAAGGGTCTTTCAAATTATATGAAGCTATTTCTTTAGCTTTAGAAATGAGCTGATCGATATTTAACTGAGCATCGTCGCTACTATCTGCCGAAGCTGAATAACTCAATACTACTAACACCATTTGCAAGCTGACAGTGCTCAACAATCTCCCGAGCATTTCCTTCTCCTTTTATTTGTGCGAAACCCGCGCCGTTTAATTTACCAACTAAATATTGTCGGGATTGGTTATTTTTTAACTCCTCGCGTGCCGCCATTTTTCTCAAACTCTTGATGCACTATTGCACCGAGCAAGCTTTTCGCCGTCTGACGGCCTTCGTCCGATAGGTTCCAGAAAAGATCAACTATGTCGTTGAACTGATCAATTTCAGCAGCCGACATTCCTGGCCTGACAACTGAACGTGTGCCAGTTAATAGGTACGACAGATCAACGCCGTACGCACCCACACGCTCGAGGTAATCAGCATCAGGGCTCCTTTCGCCTTTCTCATAATTTATTTGAGCGCCTTTTTTAACGCCTCCGATCTCTGCGAACTCGGTCTGGCTTAAGCGTAGCCGTTCCCGTTCCAATTTAAGGCGCTGATAAAAGGTATTCATTTGTTGACATAAAAGTGTTGACAGTCCTCGTTTGAGTACCTAACATCTGCACATCGGCCATTTAACAAAGATTGTACACCCGGCCAACCGAGAAACAGGCGGACTTACATCACACCTCTATGCACGGCGCAGACATTCAAGCGGCAATCAGAAAAGCAGGCCTCACGCAGTTGGCGATCGCGCGGCGTATGCAGGTGACCCAGCAGTGTGTGAACCGCGTGGTTTGGGACAAACCGAAAGGCCGCAGCTTGCGTGTCGCAAAGGCCATTAGCCGGGCTACGGGCTTATCAATCGAGACGCTTTGGCCTGGGGTTTACACCGGCCGCACTCAACCTAAGAAGGGATCGAAATGACAACGGCAGAAATTGAGAAAACGCTATACGACCTGGAGCGGAAGATTCCGCAGCTGCGCCAGCACGTGGTGCTGACCACGGTATATGGCGACATTCACTTGCACCAGAAAGACGCCGAGAAAGTGGCGAACTTAGTTGAGCGTTTGCTGCGTGCGCAGATTGACCGCGCTGAGAAGGTGACGGCATGAGCGCGATCAAGCCGGTTACCCCAGCACAGTTTCAGTTACTGGCCCCGCTGCCATTGCCGCTGCGCGGCTATCTGGAATCTGCATTCGCCATTATCGCGAAGGCTGGCGACGATGAAGACACGCTGTGGGCGCTTTCCGAGCGTGGCGAGCAGATGGAGATGGCGGGCCGGCTCATTTCCGGATTGGCCAATCGGGAGTTGTCTACGCGCGTAGACACCTTGCGTCTTGCAAACGAATTGCGCTCCCGCGGAAAAAATCGCGCTAATTTTTATTTTTCGATCAGCGTGTTGGAAGCATTTGAAGCCCTGCCCAACCGAGAAAGCGTGGAGGCTTTGGCACAGCTGGGCTACACCAAAGCGCGGTCAGCATTGTCTTGGTCCCCGGATGAGCGAATCGCTTTTACTCAGGGTGAGTCGGTACGCGGCATCACGATTGATGAAGCCGTGGAAATGCCCACGCGAGAGTTTGAGCGCTTAAGCAAGAACCTGGAGAGCGATGCTCGGCTCAATCGCTTGCAAAGCGATAAGGCTCGGCTTGAAGCCGAGCTAAACACCCTGCGCGAGCAATTCAAAAAAACCCGCGCTCTGCAAGCCGTAGAAGACTTACCGCTGTTTGCGCGCGAAGTACGCGAAGAAGCAATGGTGCTGAGCGAGCAGATGATGCTGGCGGTAGAGCTGCTTGAGGATGCCGCGAACCGCAATTTGCTTGGCGAGGTGGATCACCCGGAGCGGATGCGCTGGCAACCCGCCGCGGCACGCACGCTGGTGCATGCGCTGGGCGCGCCGCTAGCCCGCGGTGCAGCCTTGATCCGGCTGTTGAAAGTGAGCTTCGGCGAGGAGATTGCGGGCGCACTAGATGCCGATAGCATCTTAGAAGCCAGCGAGGCCGCCTTGTTTTTATCCTCGCGCGAGCGGCTTGCCACGCGCGCGCAAATAGAACGCGATGAGCGTGCGACTGAACGCCATAACGCCACGCCGAGCCGCCGCGGCCGGCCACGTGGTACGGGTAAAGGGGCGTAAGCCGTGTCTGCCGCAATTCTGACATTCCCACGTGCGCTACCGGTTGTGGCGCCCAAGCCGGTAGAGCCCTATCGGCAACTGCCGCAATGGTCGCGAGACGAAGCCGAGCGGCGCCGAGCGCTGATTGCACCTGCGTTGGACCGAATCACCGCGGGCTGCTCGGTGTTGGCTGCGGTGACGTGGTTGGTATCTGCGCCAGGATGGAACGGACCCTCAGTACGGACGATGAAACGTTGGGTAGCTGACTATCAAAACGGCGGCATCATTGGCTTAGCACCCGAATACAAAGGCCGCACTCGCCCGGAGCGCGGTTGGGAGGCGCGCGCCATTGAGCTGTTCAATGCGCCACAACGGCGCTCCTACTCCACTGTTGCGTTATTGCTCCGCCAGGAAGGCTATACCGACGCCGCTGATCACCTGGTGCGGGCGTATCTGAAAGCACAACCGAGCAACCTGACCGAAACCGGCCAGAAGCGCTTGGGTAGCCACTTCTATGACCAAAACATCCGGCCGTACATCGTGCGCGATACCAGTACGTTGCCGATTGGATTTGTTTATCAGGGTGACGGTCACTGTTGCGATGTTTACGTGGCAGCGCCCGCTACCGGCAACCCGTTCCGACCGGAATTAACGGTGTGGATCGACGTGCGTAGCCATTACGTGGTGGGCTGGTGGCTGAGCGAGTCGGAAAGTGCGATTACGACACTGTATTCGTTTTCTCATGCCTTGCTCGCCAATGACCATGTACCGGCGATGGTGCATACCGATCCGGGCTCTGGTTTCACAGCGCGCGTGATTTCGGATTCTGAGAACGGCTTTTTCAGCCGTTTTGATATCGAGATGATTACGGCATTGCCCGGCAACGCCAAGGGTAAGGGTTTAGTTGAGGGTTGGTTCCGGTGGTTTGAAGAGCGGCTGGGAAAGCAGTTTGAAACGTTCTGCGGCCATTGCCGGACTGACGATGCATTGCGCGCCCTGACGCAGAAAGTGCGTGCTGGCAAGCTGGCCTTGCCGAGCCTCGCGGAATACCGGGCAGCGATTGCCGAATATGTCCGGTTTTACAACAACAACCCGCAGCGAAATTTAGGCGATACATCACCGGCCGAATTGTGGCTGAAGCTGGATCGCGTACCACTAGAAACCCCAGCTGCTGCGATCATGCGACCGCGCCGTACACGCACCGTGCGGCGTTGGGGCGTGACACTCGACGAGCGCAAGTATCGCGCGCATGCATTAGCAGGGTTCGAAGGCCGGGAAGTAGTGGTTGAGTACGACCTGCACGACGACACCTATGTCGTAATTTTAGATGGCGACGGCCGCTTTGTTTGCGAAGCGCAGTTAGTCGACAAACAAGCGTGGATTCCGCAGTCACGTATCGACCAAGCGCAGCAAAAGCGGCTGGCCGGCCAGCGTAAGCGGTTGCAAGTGAAGATCGCCGAAGCTGAGGCTCGCGCACACGTGCCGATTTCACCTGCGCAGGTATTGGCGGCGCTGGAAGACAGTGCTGAACCCGCTGAGCCGCTGCCTGCTGCGGCCATCCTTGCGCTTGGACATTCGGTGGGTGACGTCCGCACGCCGCGTAGCCTGCCGACGCCGAAACCTATTGACCCGGCCGAGATGGCGCGCGTTCAGGCAGTTATCGCTGACGACGCTGCCTCTGCGCCACAAGAAACCGAAAACCAACGCTATGCCCGCGCGCTGCGCTTGATGAAACAGGCAAAAAGCGGCGTGACAATTTCGTCTGCAGAACTGCGCTGGTTAAGCACTTACACCGACAGCGCTGAGTATCTCGGACTGGCGGATATCCATGCCTCGTTCGGCTATGTGCCGGGCCTGGAAAACGACGAAGGCCCCGCTGGAACGGAGCCTTCTTTATATCGCGACACTTCGGAGAGTGAATGATGGACAACGGAATCATCCCAGTCAAGTCCGGTATCGAGACCGAAAAAATGATCGACAAGCGTCAATCAAATCAGCTTCGCCGAGTGCAGCAGATTACGGCCTCGTCACAGTCGTTCTCGGCAATTCCAGTCGGTGCCATTTATCAATGCGATGACCACGTCTGCGACGTTTATTCGTCATTGCCAATGACCGATATAGCCGTACGCATGAATCTGATCGTCTGGATCGACGTACGTAGCCGTTACATCGTCGGCTGCCACATGTCTTGCGACAATAACAAGATGAACATGCTGAGTTCGTTGTATTCGGCTATTTCGTCGCACAGCCATATTCCTGCGCATGTTTACAGTGAGACGGCGCTGTCTTTTACCGGCCGAATGATCTCCGATGCCGATCGTTTCTTCCATGACTTCGGCATTAAGCGTATTCCGGAAACGCCGGCAAATAGCCGCGGCCGTGGGCTCTTGGAGAGCTGGTTCTACCGCCTGGACCAACATCTAGCGTCTCAATTTTCTACGTCTTGCCGTCATTTACGCACACCTGATGAGCACGTAGCGTTATTGAAACTGATCGAGGAAAAGAAGGTAAAAACGCCGAGCTTTTTTGATTTATCTGAGGCGATATCAGCCTATATCAGACAATACAACCGCAGCGCTCAAACCTACCTCGGCAACAAGTCCCCGTCTGACTTATGGGCCGAACTAGACCGCGTACCGTTTGAGCCCCGATCGCAACTTGAAGAGGCCGAACAAAAACGACTCGCCGATCAACAAAAGCGTATCGACGACAAGATCGCCGACGCTGAAGCCAACGCGCAGTGTCTTGGTTCGTGCAACGCCGAGGGTTCGAAATGAAAAGTGGAATCGTACCGGTAAAAAACGTAGCCCGGCTATCGGCAGCGAGCCGAGCACTGCTACAACGTGCCCCTGGCGCGCCCGGCATTGGTCTCGTCGATGGCGAGGCCGGTTTCGGCAAGAGCACAGCCACGGCTTGGCTGAGCAATCAGACGCCCAGCATCTACGTGCGCGCGATTGCGCTGTGGACGCCGAGCGCAATGCTCTCTGCGATGTGCCGGGAACTGCGCGTGGCGTCTGGCGGCAGCTGCTCTCAGATGCTCGACCGGATTGTTGAGACGGTATCGCGCACCGGTCAGAGCGTATTTGTAGACGAGGTTGATTACATCATCAAAAAGACGACGCTGATCGAAACGCTGCGTGACCTGCACGACATTGCGACGGTACCAGTGATCATGATCGGCGAAAGCGGAATCATGGAGCGAATCGGGCATCTGCGCCGCTTTACATCACGCATCGCCGAGCATGTGACGTTTCAGCCATTGGATGAAGCCGATGCAGGACTGATCGCAGATCAACTGTGCAGCGTGAAAATTAAGCCTGATCTTCTTCACCAGATACTGCGCGATACGCGCGGCAACTGCCGAAACATTGTCGTCTCACTGGCTCGGGCTGAGCAGATTGCGAAGTCGAGCGGAATAGACGAAATCGGCTGCGATCACGTGGGCAAGCGGAAATTGTTTACGGGCGGTAACGATGCTGCTGGCCAAACCCAGCCCGGAGCGCGGTAATGGGTAAGACCGGCATGCGTAGACGTGCACCTCATCCGCAGAGTATTGGACGTCAGCGGATGTGGAACAGCATGCGAATCCTGCGGACATTTACCACCGGAGATTTGGCGGCAGTTGCTGGGTGTGAATTGAACAACGTGCACCGGTACACCAAGGCTCTAGCCGACGCTCAGTATTTAGTCTGCGTGCAGCCAAAGCAACATGGAAAGGCCGCGGGCTACATCGTGTGGCGGCTGGCCCGCAATACTGGACCGATTGCACCCAGGATGTCGAAAGACGAGCTATACGACGCCAATCTGCCCTGCACGCAACTTGGAGCACACTCATGAGCGACTGGTTGGATGTATTGCGGGAAGCGTGCAAAGCCAGCGGCCAACCGAAAATTGCCCAGCGAATTGGCTATTCCACCGCGGTGGTTAACGCCACCCTAAAAGGCTCCTACAAAGGCGATCTACAACGCGTGCAAACCGCAGTGGAAGGGGCGTTAATGGGCCAGACAGTGGAATGCCCGGTACTCAGCGCTATTCCGCGGCAGCGATGTGCCGAGCATCAGCGCGCCCCGTTTTCATCGGCCAACCCTCAGCGCGTACAGCTGTACAGCACCTGCCCGACATGTTCACACAATCTGAGCGGCAGAGTGGCCGCTGGAGGTAAGTCATCGTGAGTTTCTACATCGCTGTTTACGCTGTTCTAGCGTTTTATGCCGGGTTATTTATCGGCCTGGTTATTCGACGTAATCAATCAATGTCGAAGCCACAACGTTTGCGGCACCGCTCGCCGTCAATGGCGTCAATGGCGTCAATGGCGTCAAAAAATCCAACCCTACATAGGCCCGTTGTGTTATGCGACCGCGAGATTAAGTCATGAGCGCCACTGCACCGAATGGGTATTGGAAAGACGCCCAAGGCCGTCTTGTTGCGGTGGAACTGATCAAGCCAATTGACAAGGGGCGAGACCAGCTCGTGCGCGAGCTAATCGCCGGTGCGCGTGACGTCTCCGCGCTGATCGAGAAGTTCAAGAGCTTGGCGTTCGCGGACATCGCCGCGTTCGTTGAACTGTCAGCTGAGGAGTACGGCGCCAAGATCGGTGGCAACAAGGGCAACGTCACGCTGATCACTTTCGACGGCAGTCTGAAGATTGTGCGCCAGGTGCAAGACACACTGGTGTTCGACGAACGGCTGCAGGCAGCAAAGCAGCTGATTGACGAATGCGTGATGAGCTGGGGCGGCGGCTCAGACCCGAAGATCATGACGCTCGTGAACGATGCGTTCCAGGTTGGCAAAGAGGGACGTATTAACACCGGCCGTGTGCTTGGTCTGCGTCGCCTCGACATCCGAGATTCTAAGTGGCAACAAGCGATGCAAGCGATCAGCGACAGCGTACGCGTGGCATCCAGCAAGCCGTATGTCCGCTTTTACGAGCGCATTGGAGACAGCGATCAGTATCGCGCGATCAGCTTAGATATGGCAGCGCTTTAGTCACCCTAATTTTACGTAGTCCAACTATAGGAGTTTACCCGATGAACAAAGCCGAACTCGTCAAAATGCTTGGCGAAACCTGTGATGTACCGCAAGCCAAAGCAGAACAATTTCTAACGAGCTTGTCCGTTATTGCTCGCTTCACACTGGAAAGCGGCAACGACTTGACGCTTCCTGGAGTAGGAAAACTCAAGTTAGGCCGACGCGAAGCGCGGAAAGGCCGCAATCCGCGAACCGGTGAGACGGTGGATATTCCATCAAAGAACATCGTGAAGTTTGTTCCAGCGAATGATCTAAAGACTGCTGTGCTCTGAGCGGCAGCGCTTGATGATGCCGCTCAGCGATGGGCGGCATCGGTAAGCCAGACGTCACCAGCCTGAAACAACCCAGATAGGAGTCGAGTTTATGAAGTCAGAACGGGATCGCCTGCTCGATAAGATTAAAAAATGTCTTCGGCTCAGCAAAAGCAGCAACGAGCACGAAGCCGCAGCCGCTCTGCGCCAAGCGCGAAAGCTGATGGAATCGATGCAGGTTACAGATGATGAGATTAGAGCCTATGAGGCTGCCGAGGCTAGTGCTAACAGCCGCGCGTCTGTTCGTCCTGTTAGCTGGGAAAGTAGTCTTGCTAACACCATCGCAGAGACGATTGGATGCGAGCTGATCTTCGTACAGAACTTGGGTCACACTGGCAAATGGCTTTTCATTGGCCTGAACGGAAAAGAGCAGATCGCGATGTATGCGATGACCGTTTTACTCAGGCAGATCGTATCGGCTAGGGCTGAATATATTCGTTCCAAGCTCAAACGCTGCAAGCCATCAACGCGAACACGCAGAGCCGACCAATTCTGCAGCGGATGGGTGTCGACTGTGCGGATAAAAGTCGAGGCATTATCGATATCCGAGCATGATCGAGCTACGTTGAAGCTCTACGCAGCGCGGTATGTAACGTCAGCGATGACGCCTCTAGATCGCAGCAAAGGCAAGGCCTTCGGGCCTGGTTTCGACGATTGGTTGAATGGGCACGCCAATGGTAGCGAGCTTGATCTACGTCGTCCGATGACTGGCGCAGATCAGCCAAAGGCGTTGAATCTCGGAGCATGACATGCACGCTCAGATGATCGATTTGGCGACATTGCAAAGCGCAGAACGGCGTGATGCTTGGAACAAGCTGACGGAGCATTGGCCGGAGATGCACGCGTACTTGTCCGGCACTGAATTAGACCCCAATGCTCATCAGCCGCATTGGATCGTAGGCGGCATTACTTTTTTCGTGCTGCGCGGGGAACCGCAGTGACTGAATTTACGATGGAATCACAATCGGGTTTACGGACTACCGTAGATCGCCGGTGTTCCGTACCGAATTGTCTCGCGACCGCAGATTCGTCTTTGCCGATGTGCGTACGACACTGGTACCGCGTTCCAACACCGATCCGCGTACGGCTATGGCACCTGTGGCGTGATGCCTCACCAGTGGAAGAATATTCGAACTGCTTGGATGATGCTGTGGCCGCTATTTCACTAGACACGCGATGGGGGAATGCGTCGTGCGATTGACCTGTACTGCCTGCGGCGCGCACGGCTCGATTGAACAATTTACCGCCGACGGCGATGCACGCCGCTTCGCCGAGCTGATCGCGACACTACCGGCCGGTATAGCGCCGGTAGCGATTCGTTATCTGGGCTTATTTCGGCCGGTCAAGCGTGGCCTGAGCTGGGACCGAGCTGTGAGGCTGATAGCGGAACTCGCCGATAGCATTTCCAGCGGGCATGTGGAACGGCATGGCCGCCGCCTGTCGGCTGCGCCGGCGCTCTACATGCAAGCAATGCAGCAGATGCTCGACGGACGTGAGCGCCTAGATCTACCGCTGCAGACGCACGGCTACCTGCTAGCGATTATCGCAGGCGCCAGCCCGAAAGCGGAGGCCCGAGAGGAAACGGCACAGGAGGCACTGAAACGTTCAGCCAGCACGTTACGCCACGGTTCTCGTAGTCGCGCAATCGCAGAGTTGAGCAGTGAGATCGCCCGGCGTAAGCGTTTCGGCGAGCGAGAAATGACTCCCGAAGAACAGCAAAACTTTATTGCACGGCAAGAGGCTGGCGAATGAGCAACCGAACTACGCACAAGATCGGCGACGATCAACGCAAGCGCGATCTAGCTCGGATTCATATCTTGAGCGCTGAGCTACAGCTCGACCGGGTGCAGTACGAAAACGTTTTGGCCCTGGTAGCTGGCGTTGATTCATCGACGGCGCTGGATACCGCCGGCCGGAGAAATGTTATTGCACATTTGCAGGCGCATGTTGACCGCTTAAATGGTGTTCAGCCGGATCCTGATCGGCCAGCGAATGTCTACGCCAAGCCGCAATTGCGCAAGATTGAGGCACAGCTACGTGCGGCCAATCGCGGCTGGGCTTACGCAAGATCCATCGCTAATCGCTTGTACGGTAAAACCAAGATCGAATTTTGCGATACACGCGAGCTGTCCGGCGTGATTGCAGCGCTGGCTATTGATGCCGAGCGACATTGCCGCGGTGCACGTAGATGAATGCGGTGGAATTACTACCGCCGAAGTTGGCGGAAATCGCTGAAATTATTGGCGTCGACGAAGCGCTGAAGCTGTCGGCCGCGTGGCCCGGCATTCGCCTGCACGTGCCGAACAAGATCACGGCTATTCATGCCATCTCTGTGGAGATAGGCCTGAAAGCCGCGCAACAACTCTGTGCGATCTACGGCGGCACCGATCTAGTCATTCCGATGGCGACCCGTGCCCATCGGCAGCAGCTGCATCTGGCCATTCTTCAGGAGCTGCAGGACGGCGCTTCGGCTTCCGAATTAGCCCGCAAATATGGCTTGCACCAATTCACTATTTATCGTCTGAGCTCAGAGCACAAAAAGGCCGAGCAAGGCCAGTTGTTTTAGCGTCATTTAACCCACGTAAAAAAGGAGATTTAACCGTGAAAAAAGCGATGTTTATCCCATTCATTTTGGGCCTGTTGGTGGCATGCACCAGTGGCGTTAGTGCACTTTCAGGTGCTGACGCCGAACGATTAAGTGCTTTAGAAGTTCTGGCGGCTCAGCAGACCACTCAGATTGCAGCGCTGCAAGAAGCGATGACATCGCTGAAAAGCCAAGTCGATACGTTCAGTGCACGGCCACGCCCGGCAGTGTTTGTTCAAGCGCCTCGAGCGGCGAATGTTTCAGCGTTGAAGTTCGGCCGCACATCATCCGCGTCAACCAGCGAATGTACCGGGCTTGGCACGCTGACCGGCCGACCGGATTCATCTAATCCCATTACCTCTAATTTGCTGGCTGGCGTGAGCTGCACGGGCTATGTGTATGTGATGACACAAGCCGCTACTGCTGCGGATCATGGATTGTTGCAGAGCCTGCCAGTGGCATCACTGTTTTGGACTTCAAGCGATTGCACAGGGCCAGCGTATGTATCGCCAAATTACGCTGCTGGATCATTGTCAGGCGGTGTGTTCGTCAATGGCGTCGTATTCCGCCGTACGGGATCACCGGCTGCGCCAACTGATCCGAACGACGCATCCACCTATCTTTATGTTCCGGCAAACGCGCCGGGTGTAACGGTTACGCCGGGATCATTCATTAACCGCCAGACCAACACTGAAACCTGCGTTTCATACGCTGCCTTCACTGTGCCGCCGCAGCCAGTGGATGCCGCGGTACAGGTTTTGGTGAATGATCCTGTGGTCACAGGACTTCCGAGTGAACCCATTGCTGGCCCGATTGTGATCGGTACGACAGGCTAAAATGTCTGATCGGCCTATTCAATTGCCGATTAAGCGCTGGCGTGGTTCCGCTGGGGACTACGCCACGCGTTTGGAAGGTGTTGCAAACGGGGAACAAATGTTGACGTTGCTCTCAGTCGACATCACTGTAATTACTGGCGATAAGCGGTTTATTGAAGTAAACGCAACCACTCCGATCTCTGAATAACAGTTGCTGTCTTGCGCAGCTAACATTCATTAGCGTTCCTTGAAACACGCGCGCGCGTAACGATGCGCGCATGAACGCCGAAACCGCTACTTCTGCCCCGCCGCTAATCCAATCTGCGATCGATACGATCGCTTCCGATTTTAGTTTGCCGCCAGACCTTGTTCTGGCGATCTGCCGAACTGAATCTGGTTTGGATACTTTTGCCGCACGCCACGAACCCGCATATGCGTGGCTGTGGGACGTCTCGGCGAATAAACCGTTCCGCGTGGAAGGCTCCGAGCGCACATCAGACCGTCTTCCGCCGAAGCGCTTTAACGCGCCGCGTGGTGCATCTCGGCTCACTGAGTGGATTGGCCAACAAACGAGCTGGGGACTCATGCAAATCATGGGTGCGCAAGCCCGAGAATATGGTTTGAAAGGGCACTTCCCGATGTTGTGCGACGTTAAAATCGGCGTGGAATATGGGTGTAAGCACCTGGCGCATCTTCGTGACCGATTCCTCACGGAACATGGATGGGCAGGCGTCATTGCTGCCTATAACGCTGGTGCGCCACGTGCGGCAAAGGATCGCAAAGGCTATGTGAATCAAGACTACGTCGACTTAGTGCTGAATAACGGCGCTGGCGCCGTATTGGGCGCATGAGCACGTAGCTACTCGCACCACTTAGAGATCAAATCATGGGTTTAATCAGCAACGTTCTCGGCGCCAGCGTGGGTGAGACGGTGGACAAAATCGCGGGGGCGATTGACCGCTTTGTGACATCTGACAAAGAGCGCGCCGATCTACGAATCGAGTTTGAAAAAGTCTTGCAAGCGCGCGATAGCGAGTCAGAACAAACGCTACGCGCACAACTGGGCGCACAAGAGCGAATTCTGGTTGCCGAGTTGCAGCAGGACGACAACTACACGAAGCGCGCCCGGCCGACGATCGTTTATTTCGGGCTATTGGTAATCTTCTTTAATTACTGCTTGATACCACTTGCCTTCGGTGCCGCCCATGCCCAGCCGCCGCCATTAACTCTTCCGAGTGAGTTTTGGTATGCCTGGGGTGGCGTCTGCGGGATTTACGCGATCGGCCGAAGCAAAGAAAAAATGAGTACGCAAGCCAGCGTCGATGTCACGACCGGCAAGCCTATTCCGCAACTTGATTCAGCGCCGCTGCGAATACTGGGAGAGCGTTGATCTCATGCCGATCACGATGAACGTTGTCATCTCAGTGTTGGCGCTCGCCGTATCGATTCTGTCCATGATCTTTGCCCGGCGCGATAAAGACGCCGACGCGCGAAAGAAAGCACTCGATACGCTCGAAAATAATTTCCGCGAGCGCGTTTCACAGCTCGACTACACGGGTAACGCGCGCTACATGGAAACGTCATCGGCGATGTCTGGCATAGAAAACCGACTCAGCAGGCTGGAAGAAAGTGTGAAGCAGATTCCGACGCATCGCGACATCGACGTTCTGCAAAACGCGATCGGCTTACTCGGCCAGAGCGTGGCCAAACTGGAAGGCAGCGTTGAGCAAAACATTCAGTCCGTTGGGCGGATTACAAACTTTTTGCTGGAGCGCAGCAGCTAATGTCTTCATTCCGGAAGATGATCATTGAAGAAGCCCGGCTGGTAATGCTGCGATTACTATCTGAGCAGGCCGAGTATCAATCAAACAGCTCTATTTTGGACCGTGCGCTTGATGAATTTGGCCTGAATTTATCTCGTGATCAGGTTGATAGCGAACTCGCGTGGCTGGCCGAGCAAGGCTTAGTCACGACTGATCGCGTTCTAAGCATCACGCGAGCAACGTTGACGCTACGCGGCCTAGACGTAGCACAAGGGCAGGCATCAGTGCCTGGCGTAAAGCGGCCCAGCCCGAAAGCCTGATATGACAGGGCGTAAAAGTTCAATTACTCGTCTGCCGCTGCCCGTGAAGCGAGCGATCGACGAGGCGCTCAAAACCGGACGATTTACGCTTGATGAGCTGCGTGCCTCAATTACCGCCGAGTTTGGCCCCGAGGTTGTGCCCAGCCGGTCATCACTAGGCCGCTATAGCCAGCGATTTGAAGAAATCGGCAAGCGAATGCGCGAGAGCCGAGAGGTAGCACAGGTATGGGCCGATCGCTTAGGACACGAGCCACAGGGCGACATCGGCAAGCTGGTCATGGATCTGCTGCGCACAATGGCCTTCGATGCAACGCTGGCGATGAGCGAGGAAGGCGAAGACGGTGAAGGAAAGGCAGTTAGCCCGAAAGAAATTAATGCATTAGCGCTAGCGATGCATCGGCTCGAAACGGCCGGTCGCCACAACTTGGAACGCGAGCAGGCGATGCGTAAAGCGGCGTTTGAGGAGGCCGCAAAAGTGGCTAGCACGGCCGCGAAGAAGAAAGGCATGACACCAGAGCTGGTTGAAAGCATTAAGGCCTCGATACTTGGGATAGCGCAATGATCGACACCAACGATATGCAGCCCAAACCAATCCCAGCTGTGTTAATGGAATTTCAGGCACGCTGGGTCGATGACTCGGCGGATGTGGCGATCTGGGAGAAGAGCCGGCGCGTCGGCGCCAGCTGGTGTACTGCGTCGTTAGCAGATCTTGAATCCGCGGTTCAGGGTGGACAGGACACGCTATACATCGGCTATAGCCAAGACATGACCCGGGAATTCATCGACGATTGCGCGATGTGGGCACAAGCATTTGGCCAAGTGGCGGGATCAGTCGAAGAATTTGTTTTCGACGATCACAAAGAGAACGGTGAGAAAACCTCAATTAAGGCATTCCGTATCGACTTCGCCAGCGGAAATAAGATTCTCGCGCTCAGCAGCCGGCCGCGTTCTATACGCGGCAAGCAAGGCCTGGTAATCATCGACGAAGCTGCATTTCACGATGATCTCCCTGGCCTTCTTAAAGCGGCACTTGCCTTGCTGATCTGGGGTGGCAAAGTGCGCGTTCTCAGCTCGCACAACGGTGATTCGAACCCGTTCAATGAGCTCGTCTTAGCGATCCGAGCGGGAAAGCTACCGTATAGCCTCCATCGCACGACGATCGACGATGCACTCGCCGATGGCCTCTACCAACGCGTGTGCTTAAAGACCGGCAAACAATGGTCTGAAGAGGCGCAGAAAAAGTGGCGTGCTGACCTGTTTGCGCGCTACCGCGGTAACGCGGACGAGGAGCTGCTGTGTATTCCGAGCCAGGGAACCGGAATCTGGCTGCCAAGAGCGTTAATTGAGGCTCGGATGACAGGCGGTAAAGTGATCCGCTACCGCGGTTCAGCGAACATGGCGCTGTGGCCTGAGCACTTGATGAAGGCCGAGATCGAGCACTTTTGTCATACCCAGATCCAGCCACAGCTCGACCAGCTTGATCCGCTACAGCGCTCCGCACTTGGTCAGGACTTTGGCCGACACGTGGACTTGTCGGTGATCGTGCCGATGCAGATTTCGGCGGTTCTTAAGCGTCGTGTGCCGTTCATCGTTGAGCTGTCAAACGTGCCGTACAAGGCTCAAGAGCTGATCCTGTTCTATGTAATTGACGGCATGCCGCGAATGAGCGGAGTAAAGCTCGATGCCGGCGGAAATGGTGACTATCTGGCTGAGCAGGCGCAGAACCGCTATGGAGCGGCAGTAGTTGAAAAAGTGGTGTTTGCCGAGACGTGGTATCGAGAGAACACCGCGCCGATGAAGTCAGACCTTGAAGACGACTTGCTGAGTCTCGTGAAGGATGACGAGGTAGCCAGTGATCTCGCTACTTTCCGCATGGTGCGCGGTGTGCCACGCGTGCCGGACTTGCGTGTGGCGTCCGAAGGTGGCGGTAAGCGCCACGGCGATGCGGGTATTGCAATCTTGCTTGCGCATGCCGCAAGTCGATCTAACTACGTGCCGATGGAGTTTGAATCTAGCGGCGAACTGCGCGCCAGCTACGGCATGTCTGATTATTTTGGAGAGACTTATGGCTGATGCAACGGCACTCGACAACACCGTAGTGGATGACACTAACAAGCCTGTCACCGACGAGATCGCAACTGCGGTTAAAAACTTCTTTGAACCGGTTTATAACCATCTGTTAAGCCCAAACGACGACACACTCGTAAGCCGAGGTGGCGGAAAGGGCTTGCGTATTTATGACGAAATTGAGCGTGACCCGCATGCGTTTTCGGTATTGCAGAAACGCAAGCTAGCGCTGATTTCTCGTGAATGGGATGTTATGCCGGGCGGAAAGCGGGCGATTGATAAAGCGGCGGCTGAGACTGTGAAACGACAGTTGCTGGCGATGCCATTTGATGGCGTCTGTGTCGGCCTGATGGACGCCATCCTAAAAGGCTTCAGTGTTGGCGAGGTGATTTGGGAGATCGTTGGCGGAGAGATTATTGCCAGGGATATACGCGCGCGCTCTCAGCGTCGGTTTGTCTTTGATGTCGAATCCCGACTACGCATGTTGACGCAGCACGATTCGGTATACGGCATTGCACTGCCTGCGCGGAAATTCCTGGTTCATCGTTACGGCGCGAAAGACGGAAATCCATATGGCTTAGGGTTAGGAACACGGTTGTTTTGGCCGGTGTTCTTCAAGCGTAAGGGCATCCAATTTTGGCTGACCTTTGCAGATAAATTCGGCAACCCTACGCTAGTAGGGAAATATCCTGTTGGCGCAAGCGATACATCGAAGCGAACATTGCGAGCGGCGTTACAAGCAATTTCGCAAGAATCTATGGTCAGTCTTCCAACCGGCTTTGAAATATCCCTGCTGGAAGCTCAGCGCAGTGGATCGGTTACGACCTACGAAAGCCTTTGCCGATATTTGGACGAGGAAATCAGCAAAGCCGTGCTCGGTGAAACTATGAGCACATCTGGCCACGGCTCTGGTGGTTTGGGTAGTAATCAGGCCAGCGTGCAGAATGCGGTGCGGTTGGAAATCGTGAAAGCTGATGCTGATCTGCTCAGCAGTTCGTTCCAACCGTTATGTCACTGGGTGACTCAATATAACCATCCAGGCGCTGCCACTCCGCGCGTGACATGGGATGTTTCCGAGCCGGCCGATGTGTTGAACCGGGCGCAAGCTGATCAAATTGTGTTCAACATGGGTTTTCAGCCTGATCTGGGTTATATCCAGTCAACATATGGCAGCGGTTGGACGGTGCGAGCGATTGCTCCGCCCCTAAGCCAATCGACTACGGGCGTGCAATTTGCCGCACCGATGTCGAACGGCGACCGTATTAATACCTATCAAACACAATTGGCGACAGCTAGCGATTCGACGATTTTGGCCTGGGCGGCTGTGGTGCGAAAGCTGGTCGACCAGGCGTTGGATTTAAATGATCTGCGCGACAAACTGATTCAGGCGTATCCGCAGCTCTCACTCAATGAACTGGCGCAAGGCATGGAGGCGGCGTTTACTGCGGCGCAACTGGCTGGGCGCTACGACATCTTGCAGCAGGCTGGCGCGTAATGGCGACGGAGTTCCAATTCCAACAGCAGATTGATTTCTTCCTTCAGAAAATAAATCTGCCGACGTTGCGTTATACCGATATTCAGCATGATGAGCATGACCGGGCATTTGTTGTTGCCGGAGCAACGCGGGATGCCTTACTTAGAGATTTCCGGGCAGCCGTCGATAAGGCCATCGCCGATGGCACTACATTGGAAGCATTCCGTAAAGACTTCGATCAAATTGTCGAAACGCATGGTTGGACTTATAACGGTGGCCGCAACTGGCGCTCGCGCGTAATTTACGATACTAATCTCCGCACTAGCTACGCGGCAGGCCGCTATGCGCAGATTCAGGACGTGAAAGCCACAAGGCCGTTTGTGCGCTATAGGCACAACGATGCGGTGGCGCATGCCCGACCATTGCATGAGTCTTGGGATGGACTAGTTCTACCGATTGACAGTCCGTGGATAAAAACACATTGGCCGCCCAACGGTTGGGGGTGCCGTTGCTTCATTGAATCGCTGAGTCAGGCGGATTTAGATCGGCTGGGTAAGGCAGGGCCAGATGCGCCGCCGCCATCGAATGATTCTGATGTCGTGCTGGGCACGCAAAGCGGTAATCCTCGGGTGTTTCGTACCCCGGAAGGGGTGGATCCAGGTTTTGGCTATACGCCAGGACGCAGCTTATTTTCTGGTTCAGTGCCTGCCGCGTCTACAGGCACGACGTTACTGCCGATATTGCCTATGGCTGAAGTAAGTGTCAGGCCACTTCCGGGGCCGCGCTCGGCTAGCGCCTCACGTGTGCTGCCCTCCACGTTGACTGACCAAGCCTATATTGACGCGTTCTTAAATGAATTTGGCGCATCGGTAACGAATCCTTCAGTTAGGATTACTGATAGCGCGGGCGATATTTTGTCGATCTCAGACCAGCTTTTTGCTACGCCGGCTGGCTTGAAAATCGCACAGCCTGACCTCGGCAAAAATATTCTTTTGCTAGCCGATACGATCCGGAGTCCTGACGAAATATGGGTGGCTTTTGACGCTGCTGGTATTCGACGACGATACGTTGCCAGATGGGTGATCGATGGCGATCAACAGCCCACTCTCGTTGTGTTTGATATGTCACGTGGTGATTGGTCTGCGGTATTTGCGCGCACTGAAGATGATGCTGTAAAGCTGGCAAAAGCCGCCCGTCAAGGCCTGCAGATTTATATGAGAGGGCGGTAATGGCTGCGCGCATCATCGTTGAAGACGCAGAGCTGCAGGCTGGATTGAGAAAATTATCCAGCCGGCTTACCGCGCTGAAGCCATTTTTCTCGGACGTTGGCGAGATATTGCTGAATTCTACGCGTGACCGATTTTCCAGCGAGACTAGCCCAGGCGGTGAAAAATGGGCGCCGCTGTCGAAGCAATATGCCAGCTGGAAAAGAAAAAAGGGGCGATCAACAAAGCTGTTGCAGCTACGCGGGTATCTGTTTGGCTCGCTGACTTATCAGGCCGGTCAGAATAACGTCGAAGTGGGATCCAACCGTAAATACGCAGCAATACATCAGTTTGGCGGCACGGTTAAGATTCCAGGTCGAACTAGTGCTGTTCGACTTCGAACCACTGCCAAAGGCGATTTACTGCGCAACGGCAATCTCGCCGTTTTCGCCAAGGCTCGGCATAAGCGAGTCACAACGCGAGAATTTAGCCACAACGGGTATGCCGTAAAAATTCCTGCTCGACCGTTCTTAGGAGTATCTGCGGCCGATAAAATCGCGATTCAAACCCGCCTTCAAGCGTATTTGATCGGCTTATAACGTTTATTTAAACCGTATTTTTCCTTAATTAAGCAAATTAATTTAGGCCAAACTAAACGTTAATCGTACGCCTACAAAAATCCCGGTTTTTTCTTTTACTTATCCCAACTTATCCCGGTTTTTCCCGCTTTATCCCGTAGGACAAATCAAACATCACACTGCATTGCGAGACCATCGTCTTGCCATCTGGGCGCAGAAAGCCCATGTCCTTAATGGCGTCGGCGAGATCCCAGCCGTGATACACCTCTTCCCACTCGCGCTTACCACTAAAACGGCCCATCGCCGGCGTCGGACGACCTTCATATTCGGCCGAGAACGCCACTTTATGGGTCCAGCGACACAGCTCCGAGCAATAGGTGTAGAGCTTGCCTTCGACTTCATCGACGCACATGTCTTCGCGGATCAGGCATGGCACCATGCAACTCCAGCAGCGGTGCGGATAGACATAGCCGTTCTCTTGATCAAACAGCATATTGGTTTCGCCAGGCACACTCTTTTTGCCATACCATTTCCAGAAGTCACCGAACTCGGCGTACCAGCCCGGATATTTGTGCTCGAACCACTCAAAGTCTTTTTCGGTCTGGGCTTCGATGCGCCAGAAATTGACCGGCCAGCCGACGGCGAAGAACTGCGCAACTTTATGGACGTAATTCTTTTTGACGATGCGATCCCAAGCGGCGCCGACATCATCGTGGTGAATTTTGATGCCGTACTTCTCCAGCGGCAGCATGTAAGTGCGGTAGTAGTCTTCGTAAATCCAGCGGTGCCAAAGCTCAGCGTAGGATTCCTTGTCCTTGCTTCGATCGGTGGTGGCGTACTCGATAATCGTACCGATGGCAGCGTCGACAATTGCGTGGTTCTGCCAAAACGCGTAGCGAATGTCGCGTTCAAGCAGTAGATGGTTATCCGGATCATTGATCACCGACATCAGCAACGAGTGGCCGTTACCAATGTGACGGCTTTCGTCCGATTGCACGGAGAGGAATACCGTCGGTAGGGCGTAGTCGCCATTCCGCGCCGCTTCTGACGGCATCGCCACGAATAACGTATTGGTGAATGCCGTTTCAGCGACGACCTGGAGATAGACGTTAGCCGCGGTCACGGCGTCGCCAGTGATGAAGCCTTCACCGAACTGGCGGCCAATTGTCGTTGCGTAGCACTTTGCGAACGCGGCCTCGGTGATATCAAACCCGGCCGGATCGATATAGTTTTCCATGTACCACTTCTTCAGATTCATCTGAATCGTCGAGTGGCGAAACTCATCGACCATTTGCATCGTAAAGCCCGTGCGCAGTTCTTCGCCCGGCGCTAAACGGCCGAGCATCGACATCGAACGGGCCGCGGAAATTTCCGGGAACGGGATGATGGCAAGGAATAGCTTCATCCACTCGACCCAGCGCGCTTCAACATTGCGGAACATGTCGCCGCGCAGCGCGGCGTCGAGTGCGCCGTAGACGCGGTTATCCTTCTCCTCCTGCATCGGAAAGTAGGACCGTAGAACCTGTTTCATTGGGTCCTTCGGTTGCTTGCCGATCTTGTAGTCAGTCGGGAACGTCATTGCTTCTTGCACGTAGCTCGGCGTCCATCCGAGGTCGGCAACGCGCCGTGCCGCCTCGCCGAGGCTAATCCCCTTTTGCGAGGTAATTTTGTTCAGCGTCAAGCTGTCAGCCATGGGTATCTCCTTCGCATGCTTTCGTTCTCATAATGGCGGCGAAGCCAAAAGGCTTTGTCGCCACCGCACCGGTCGAGCCAACGCAGACTCCAATTCGTTCGATGAGGGATCTCAATGCGGCCGTCACAAACGCCGTAATATTTTCCTCATCGTTCTTGTTCTGCGCCCTATTTATTGCGGCGTCGGCCTTCGACCTGGAGTAATAAGCGCAAGCGTAATGCCAACTCTACTTTTATTATTAATATGCTAATTTATAAGGATTTTATTTTTTATAATAATCCGCAGTCGTCACATTTTGCGACAACATCATCAACAAGCTATGTTCTATTCCGGGACGCTGAAAATTCATGTTTATGGAATTTATAATTTACACACGCCGTCGCCGGCGTTCTGTTGCACGGCAGCAATGCGCGTGCGCAGTTCAACCTGCCGAGATGACTGGCTCAATGGACAAATACATAAACGTCAATTAGATGCGAATACGCGCTTTATTCGTGCCGATTCGGCGGCGTCCTTGCCGCCGATGGCGCTTAGCGTCAGAATGCTTTTAATAAGCGGAAGTTGAAGCGATTGGCTTCTCGAAAGCCGTTGTCAATCGTCGTGTCTTGACCGTAGGTAAACAAAAACTGCACGGATGGAACAACGAACCAGGCCGCACCGACGTAATATTTTTGTTCGTGCGAGGCGTTGTGCTGATTAATGCCATCAACCGACGTCGTGCCACCGAAAAAGAAGTCGTAGCCAGCGCGGAGATCCAAATTGGGCAGCACGTTGTAGTGGAAAGCCAGCTGTAATTCGTACAAGGGCTCTTGTTTCAACGTTTGCTCAGCGGCGCCAAAGCGGCTGTTTTTGCCAAAGACTGTGACATCGCCAGTTAGGTTGACGTAGAGCTTGTCGGTTAATGCGCCGAGGTAACCCGCTTGCAACGCGAACGCCCAGCGGTTCGCGCCGAGATTAATTGGATTGTTATGGTCATACGAGCCCGTGGGTGCGAATAGATAGGGCGTGACCCCAAAGTATTGCCGTGCTTTTGCGTTATTGACGAGCCAAGTCGGGAATCCAAATAACAGATCGCCAACGCCAGCGTCGCCGCCGAGCGCCGCTGCATCGTTCTTCGCACCTAAGTGGCCGAATGGAACAAGAATTTCCGGCGCCGCTAAGAAGCCGCCGATGTCAGTGTAGTGCAAGTATCGAAAGATGGCGATATCAGAATCGAGCCCGAGTTTGCCTGGAACACGGTCGCCGCCAACGTACAGCGCATCACGTTCGACATGCTGGTAGTAGAGTAATGCCAGATTGGTGCCGGGCGGCACCGGTTGATACTCGGCGGCGTCAACATCAATTGCCGCCGCAGGTTGTGCTAGTGCAAGTGCCCCGGTTGCTGCAATCGCCACGAGCGCTCGGCTCGGTAGCGTGGTGACAGCCGGTTTGATTTTTTTATCGGACATCGTCTCCTCCTCGGTAATCGCAGCCGCGCAGCGAATTGGCGCGGCGGCTCATAAGCGGATCGCCCTGGCTTTCCTCACTAGCGCGGATTATTGATTCGGCCACAAAATGGTTGAACGAGGTGCTACGCGGCAATTTGAGATCGCACTTTTTCGAGACGGCGTGAGTGGCCGAATTAATAATAAAATTAAATTGCTTTGTTATTGATCCGGCCATTTCTCGCTTTCTCGGAAGTGCGGCATCCGCTTTGGCATTGCACTGTCTTTATTCAAGTACTTAATGGCCGGATCAATAACGCTCTGGCGCCGTAGCGGCTTCTTCGTCGTTTTGTAGCGATCGCCCTTCGGCGATAAACCGCGCCGCCAATATCAAAGTCCCCATCGTGAAATCGGCGCCGTAGGCCCGGATCATCTCGTCGGCGAGTTGCGCCAGCTGCTTGAAGAATTCGTCTTTCGATGGGTAGGGTCCATTCGGGGTTTCGTATTCGGGATTGGTCATTGTGTTCATTCGTGATTTCCAGACGAGTTTTGCAACGCAATCAGACGGGGCGGAACAGGATCGGCGGTAGATGCACGAGCCCGATCTCACCGGCCGCTGAGGCGTAGGCGAGGTGGTTGCCATCGGGTGACCACGCCAGCGCTGAGATCGGGCTGCCGCTGGCGTCCTTCAGCAACAGGGGCGTTTCATGATCAGGCCGGCACAGCAACGCGGCGCCGCTGTGGTATCCAGCCGCAATCAACGGCAATCGTGGGTGGCAGGCGACGTGCTGAAGCGGCGCCTTGCCGGCGCCGCCGCATTCGAGCGGCACATCGCCGGCTTGGGGCGGCGCAAAGGGCCAGCAGATGATCCGAGTCGCGCCGCTCGTCGCCAGTAGGTGACCATCAGCTAGAAACGATAGCGACCGTGGTTGGCCGGGATAGCCGCCAATTTCCAACGTGCCGAAATCGCTCAAGCGCCAGCCGCATAGGCGATTTTCCTGCAAGCCAGCAACCAAGTAATGATCGCCGGGCCCGAATGCCAGCGTTCGCGGCAGCCCGGGCGCGACCAGTGTCACTGCCGCCGCGGTATCTGAAACTAGTGTTACGGCGCCTTGATGTGCGACCGCGAGGCGCTGGCTGGCGCGGTCGTAAACCAGCGCAGTGACGCTGCTCGGAAATTGCAGCGGTTTAATCGACTCAAGCCAGAACACGGAGCGGCCGGAAGCATATGCGCGGCTGCCATTCGGGGCGGTCGCAATAAAGTCGATCCACTGGTTGAATTGTTGTGCGCGCAGTGCCGTGGCGCCATCGACGGCGATATGCCAAAGCATGCCGTCGTCGCCGCCGCTTAAAAAGCCGCCGTCAGGATCCGCCGCCAAGCTCAGGCAGGCGCCATCGTGGACGGCCACAGCGCGCGGCGTTGGCGGTGGCATGCGTAAAGGCGTGACGACAATGCGGCCGTCGCGGCCGGATGCAACCGCCGGACCGCCGGGCCAGTCGCTACGAACAACGATGACGCGGCCATCGCCTACGGCAAACGCGACATGACCGCCGGTGAAATCCCAGCACGCGGCGACTACCGGCGCATCGATATTCCAGCGCGCGCCGAGCAGATCGAGTAACGGCAACGGCGCGTTCACGGCGCCGCCTCGCATTGCTGTAACGTCGTGCGCAGGCCCGTTGCGGCAAGATTTCGGCCAATAAATACAAGCGTACTCGCACGGGCTTCGTCGGCAGCCCAGAGGCGGTCGAAATCGGCGTCGAGCGTCATATGCACGCCTTGGAATACGAAGCGGCGATCGGCGCCATTAAGGTCGACGATGCCCTTCACACGGAGCAGATCGGCGCCGCGTTCGCGCACTAGATTTTGCAACCACAATAGAAAGCGGCGCTGATCCAACGGCCGTGTTGGCTGTAGGGATACGCACTCAATACCGTGGCTGTGATGCCCGGCAGCCACGGCCTGCGGACGCAGTGTCAGAATCGGCCGTGTTAGCGATGGCTCAACTTCAAGCCGAGCGAGTGCGAACGCGCGGCGTTCTAATAACGTCGCCACCGGTACATCGGCGCGGGTGCAGTGGAGCACGCGTGCAGTGGGATTAACCGCGGCGATCGCGCGCTCGGCGTCGGCGACTGCGCCGACATCAACCTGATCCGTTTTGTTCAGCAGCACGGTGTCGGCCTGCGCCAGTTGCACGGCGGCTTCAACGTGCGCGGCAAGGCTAGGCTGCAGACGCAGCGCGTCGACCACGCAGACGATGCTGTCGATCTCGGCCTGTTGGCGTAAAACATCGTCCATCGCGAATGTTTGCACTACCGGCGCCGGATCGGCCAAGCCGCTGGTCTCGATCAAAATGCCGTCGAAGCCGGGACGACGTTTCAGCAGGCCGGTTACCACGCGCAGGAGATCGCCCCGAACTTTGCAGCAAACGCAGCCGTTATTGAGTTCGAAAACTTCTTCGTCGGCACCGACCACTAAGCCGCCATCAATGCCAACTTCGCCGTATTCGTTGACGATGACCGCATACCGGCGGCCTTGAGTTTGGGTCAGAATGCGGTTCAGCAAGGTCGTTTTGCCGGCGCCGAGGAAGCCAGTTAGCACGGTCACCGGGACGCGGTTCACGGAGCGCCTCCATTGATACGGTCGAGGTCGATCAACGCCCGCTCAAGCCGGACACGGGCATCGGCAAGCTGCGCTTGCTCGTGCAGGGCAACATCTAAAGCGCGCCGCAACGCCGAAATTTGTGTGCTCAGCGCAGTTGAAGCGCCGTTCCGTGTCTCCTGTTCCAAAGCGGCAAAGAGTGCGATTTCGGCGCCGGCGCAGTGACGCTCGCCGAGCAGGTGGCGTGAGTTCACATCGGTAAGCGCTTCGATTAGGCGCAGCCGTTCGAGCAGCAGCGGATTGGTTTTCATCGCGGCCATCGGCTGAGCTACGGAATGAGGACGGCACGGCCTTCGACGCGGCCGCCGTGAAGGTCATGCAAAGCGAGATCGGCGTCTGCGAGGCGGTATTCGCGTGTTGTGAGATGTACGCGGCCACGGTCGGCGAGGGCCATCAACTCAACCAGCTCCGCATACGTGCCGACGAGATTGCCAACGATGGTCTTTTCGCTGGTCACCATATCAATCGTTGGCAGTTCTAACTTGCCGCCGTAGCCGACGATGTAATACACGCCACCGTTAGCGGTCATCGCCAAGCCGTCTGCGACCGTTCGGCCTTCGCCAACGAAATCAATCACCGCTTCAGCACCCGCGCCGCCGGTTAATTCCAGCACGCACTCGACTGCGTCGTCGCCGGCCTTCACGGTGTGCTGCGCGCCGTACCGCGCAGCCAGCGCTAATGCGGCGTCGGACCGATCGATCACGATAATGTCGGCTGGCGTCAGCGCCGCCAAGACTTGAATGCCGATGTGGCCGAGCCCGCCGGCACCGATGACGACCGCGCGCTGGCCCGGCAATAAATGTTTCGAGGCTTTTTTGGCAGCCCGGTAGGCGGTCAGGCCTGCGTCGGTATACGGGGCGACGTCCTTGGGCGCCAAGGACCGCGGTAGCGGCACCAACGCGCGTTCACCCGTCAGCAGATATTCGGCGTAACCACCGTCGGCGTTCAGGCCGGGGAAACGGCTGTCGACAGCGCGCATGTCGTCGCCGCGCCGGCAGGCGAGGCAATGGCCGCTAGTAACGAGTGGGTGGCAGACCACCGGGTCACCCACTTTCACGCTGGTAACGCCGCTGCCGATAGCCTCAACCCAGCCAGCATTCTCGTGCCCGAGTATGTAGGGCAGGCGAATCTCCACTTTGCCGCGCCACAGCCCTTCGATAACATGCAGGTCCGTACGGCAAACCCCTGCGCCGCCGACGCGGACGATGACATCCGTAGGCCGCTCGATGCGTGGGTCAGCCACGGTTTCGTACTGGACGAACGACATTCTTGTCAGCGCCGGGTCGTACGCGTGCAATACCGCTGCTTTCATCTCTCTCGCTCCTCTTTGTTTTTCAAGCGCCGATTACAATCGACTGCTCTGCCATGCGCCGCGGCATTACGGTCTGCGCAATGGCTTATAGGTGCTCTAAGACAATTCCATCCGTGGTGAAATTGTTTTTATTTTGGCGCTTGTTATTCTGACGCTAATGTAATGCGCAGCACCCATGCCATGTTTAGGATTAACGTGTTATTAGACTGTTCCATAAGCGCTTTTTACACGGGAAAAAATTAATCGCGCGCCGTCGCGGCGTTGGGTTGTTTCAAAACGCGACGTTCTGCAGGTTGTTCGTCCCCGCGCGGCGTCCGAATATTGGACGGCGATGACGGTTCAATAGGTGGTAGGCGCTCAGCCAGCAGTTCGATCCAATGCCGAACGGGTAACGCGGTGCCGCTCTGCAGTTGCGTCAAGCAACCGATGTTGGCAGTAGCAATGACGTTGGGTGCAGCCAACGTTAGCGCTGCAATTTTACGGCGGCGTAGTCGCGCCGAATACCGCGGTTGCAGTATCGAATAGGTGCCCGCCGAACCGCAGCAGAGATGCGGCTCGGCGACAGCACTGAGTTCAAAGCCGGCGGCACTCAGCAACGGTTCAACGACGCCACGCAGGCGCTGACCGTGTTGGAGCGTGCAGGGGCTGTGAAATGCCGTACGCAACCCGCTGCTAGGTGCCGCCGCCAAAGCTTGCCGCAGTGCGGGCATTTCTGCCGCCACGACTTGCGATAAATCACGCGTTAGAGCCGATACCCGCGCGGCTTTCGCGGCGTACAGTGGGTCGTCACGCAGTAGATGGCCGTATTCGCTGACGTGCACCCCACAGCCGCTTGCAGTCATCACAATCGCCTCGACGCCCGTTTCTAACAACGGCCACCAGGCGTCGATATTGTGCCGTGCGAAAGCTGCTGCCTCGTCAACTGCGCTGAGGTGCTGGGAGAGCGCGCCGCAACACCGAACTTTGGGTACGCGCACCAGTGTTATGCCAACTGCGTCCAGCACTCGCGCAGCGGCGGCATTGATGCTCGGGGCCAGCGCAGGCTGCACGCAGCCATCAAGTACCAACATCTGCCGGGTATGTCGCGGCGTTGGCCATGCGCTTGGCCATCGGACTGGAATCTTGCGTTGTAACGCGGATGGCATGAACGGCCGCGCCAATCGCGCGAATGTCAGAAGCAACGTAAACAGCCGCCGATTGAGGAGCAGACGACGCAAGAACAAGCGACTCACCCGCTGCGCGGGCCGACGCGTGGCGCGATGTTCCGAAACGTGACGCCCGATATCGATCAGGCGCCCATATTCAACGCCAGATGGGCAGGTGGTTTCGCAGGCGCGGCAGGTTAAGCAGCGGTCAAGATAGTGCTGCGTCTGCGTACTGGTCGGCCCGCCCTCGAGCATCGATTTGATCAAATAGATTCGGCCGCGCGGACTATCGAGTTCGTTCTGTTCGAGCTGATACGTCGGGCAGGTTGCGAGACAAAATCCACAATGCACGCATTTACCGATAATCGCTTCAGCCTCGGCGCGTGCGCTTGGCGTCGCGCTAGAGGGCGGTAACGTGGCGACATTGATATACGTTTTCATCGTTGATGATCAGACTCTTGCTGGCTGCAAAAGCGGCCGGGATTAAAGATGCGGTGTGGGTCGAAAACATCGCGAATGCGCGTATGCAGCTGTTCCAGGGCAGGCGGTAGCGGCTGAAACACGGGGATGTTCCGCGGTGCGCCACGAAACGCGGTTATGTGCCCGCCGAGCCCGCGCACCCGAGCTTGCACGGCGGCGTAGTCGAGATCTCCGACTAGCCAGCGCAACGCGCCGCCCCATTCGATCATCAGCGGGAGTGGAATCTTCAGCGGTGGTGCGGTTGGTGGCAGCGAGACCCGCCACAGGGGTTCTGCTTGTGTGAAGAAATAATTGTGCTGGTCGCGCAACGAGCGCCAGTACGATTCGGCGTCATCGAGCAACTCGCCGCCGAGTTCACGGAGCGCGGCGTTGACGCCCGCGGCGCTACCGGAAAGACGCAACGCCAACACGCCATCGGCGTGAGAACTTGCGGACAGCGCAGGCATTCGCCCCGCCCAACGATTCATCCGCACAATCGCTTCGGGCTCAGTGCAGGCAAAGCACACGGTACGTTCGACGCGCGGCCGCGGCAGTACTTTCAGCGCGATATCACGCAGCACGCCGAGTGTTCCCATTGCACCGACCATCAGCCGCGACACATCGTAGCCGGCAACGTTTTTGATAACGGCGCCGCCGAACTGCAGCGATTGGCCGCGGCCGTCGATCAGGCGCAGACCAAGCACATAGTCGCGCGATGCGCCGGCGTAGGGTCGGCGCGGCCCTGATAGCCCGGCGGCGATACATCCGCCGATGGTGCCGCCACCGCCATATTGGGGTGGCTCGAATGGCAGCATCTGGCCGGCTTCGCTGAGCACGGCTTCCACTTCGGCTAACGGCGTGCCAGCGCGTACGACGATAACCAATTCCTCCGGCGCGTAGTCGATGATGCCGCGATAATGGGAGAGATCAACTGCCAAACCGGGGCCGGTACCGCCGTAAAAGTCTTTGCTGCCGCTGCCGCGCAAGCAAAGTTTAGTTTGGCGCTCAGTGGCGGTACGGATCACCGCGCGGAGTTCGGAATCAGCGCCCAATAACGGGGTCTCTGCGCACATCAGAACACCGGCAGGTTGGTATGCTGAGGGTTCCGCCTCTGACGCTGGCGTGCGGCAACTTCACCACAGCGGTGCAGCAGTGGCACCGCTTTGCCGGGATTGAGCAGCCCGAGCGGGTCGAACGCGTGCTTCAAGGCGTGGAAGGAGGCCAGTTCGGCGGATTCAAACTGCGCGCACATCGCGTCGAGTTTTTCCAGGCCGACGCCATGCTCGCCGGTGATGCTGCCACCCACTTCAAGACACAGCATCAAGATCGCGTTGCCAAACGCTTCCGCGCGTTCTACTTCGTCGGACAACGCTGCGTCGAACATGATCAACGGATGCAAATTGCCGTCGCCTGCGTGGAACACATTCGCACAACGCAGTCCGAAATGTTGGGATAAGGCCGCGATGCGCTGTAGAACATCGGCGACGTGCCGGCGCGGAATCGTGCCGTCGACGCAATAGTAGTCCGGTGATAACTTGCCAATAGCAGGGAACGCCGCCTTTCGTCCTGCCCATAATTGCAGTCGTTCTTCGGCACCACTCGAGACGCGCAGTGTGCTTGCGCCGCAATCGGCAAGTATCGCGCAGATGCACTCAATTTCGTCGTCAACTTCGTCGCTTGCACCATCGCTTTCGCATAAGAGAATGGCCTGCGCATCGAGCGGGTAGCCGGCGTGGGCGAACGCTTCCACAGCGTTGGTCGCTGCGTGATCCATCAACTCCAGACCGGCCGGGACGATACCCGAAGCGATGATGCGCGCAACGGCTCTGGCCGCGGCGGAAATGGTATCGAACGCGGCCATGACGACGCGCGCTTCTGCCGGCTTCGGCAGCAGCTTGACGGTGATCTCGGTAATCACGCCCAGCAGCCCTTCGGAGCCGTGCAGTAGCGCCAGCAGGTCATAACCGGCGCAATCACAGCCCGCCGAGCCTAGCTCGACTAAGGTGCCGTCCATCATTGCAACGCGCAGCTTCAATACGTTATGTACGGTCAGCCCATACTTCAGGCAATGCACGCCCCCGGAATTTTCGGCGACATTGCCGCCGATTGAACACGCAATTTGGCTTGATGGATCCGGTGCGTAATAAAGTCGGTGGGACGCAACAGCCTGCGAAATCGCGAGGTTTGTTACGCCCGGTTCGACGGTCGCGGTACGCGCCAAAGGATCGATGGCAATGATTCGATTGAGCGCGGCAAGTGACATCAATACGCCGTTGCCGATTGGCGTCGCGCCGCCGGACAAACCAGTGCCCGCGCCGCGCGCGACGACCGGCACGCCAATTTCTGCGCAGATCGCCAGCACGCGGCAAACGTCACTTTCGGTGGTCGGCCGGACCACGAGCATCGGTAGCGCACGAAAAACGGTCAGCCCATCGCATTCGTAGGGCTTCAGCGTCTCTTCGGTGTGCAGTACTGCGGCCTCCGGCAGAAATGCACGTAGCGCCCGGACGAGACGGCGCCGCTGCGCCGGGTTGATTACGGCGTCCTGATTCAATCCGAGCATCGCAATTACGGCGCTTTCGCGCCGCCGTGCAATACCCAGTCGACGACGCGCGCGAGGTCGGCATCGCTGATTCGCGTATTCGCTGGCATCTCCACTTGACCCCAAACGCCGTTGCCGCCGTTACGGACTTTCTTTAACAGCAGTGTCGCTGCACCAACATTGCCACCATATTTTTTTGCGACATCGTCAAATGCCGGCCCGACCAAGCGCTCAGAACGTTCGTGACAAGAACTGCAACCATTGGCGTCAAGTAGCGGTTGGATTTGCACCGTGGTCGGCGTGGCCGCGGCGGCCCAGCCGGGGAGCGCAAGCAACGCGCCGAGCACCAGATATGAACGGATCATTGTCATTCGGATTCAGCCGGCAGCGGGCAACCGGGTGGGCGTACGCGTGCCGTCGCCATGCGGCGCTGGCTGCTGAAGCCAGTCGCCGTATTAGTCTCGAAGCCGGCAGAAGCTTTCAGCGCTTGGTAGCGATGGCAGGTCACGCGCAGAAACGAAGCGAAGTTGGTCATTTCGCCGCGGTGTTTCTGTACGTCGGCGTATAACTTGCCAATCAATCGATTGGTCGACACGCCATATTCGGCTGCAAGTTCGGCCAGCGTCTGCCAAAACAGATTTTCCAGGCGAATGCTGGTAATAACGCCTGCAATGCGGATCGAATGCGATCGACTTTCGTACGACGCTGGATCGGCTTGCGTATAAAACTCACACATGGAACCTCCGTCAGCGGCGGCGCTGCCAACTAAGCTCAATACGCGTTGCTTGGGGATTGGCAGCACTGCACGCAGGTATTGTTTTGTGATTAGAGACTGCGGGCGGCTAGCTGCTCAGCGATATACTCGGCTTGGCGAATTGCGAGCGAGACGATCGTCAACGTCGGGTTCGCAGCGCCGCCGCTGGTGAATTGGCTGCCGTCAGAAATAAATAGATTAGGAATATCGTGTGTTTGTCCGTGTTTATTGCAGACGCCATCACTAGCTTTTTCGCTCATCCGACACGTACCAAGGTTATGTGTCGATGGATACGGCGGAGTCCGTATCACATCGAGCGCGCCGACTGCGCGATAAATCGCCTCACCTTGTTTGTAGGCGTGCTCGCGCATTGCAACGTCGTTTGGATGATCATCGTAATGGACATTCGGAACGGGCAAGCCGTATTGATCCTTGACCATACTGTTCAAGGTAATGCGGTTGCTTTTCTGCGCCAAGTCTTCACCGACGATCCACATGCCGGCCGTGCTCTTGTAGTGGTCCATGAATGTTGCGAACTTTGATCCCCAGGCGCCGGGGTCGAGAAACGCTGCATAGAACGGCAGTCCAAGCGATATGGTTTCGAATTCGTAGCCGCCGACAAAACCGCGCTTCGGGTTGTTCGGAACTTCGTCGGTGATCACGCCTGCCATGACCGTGCCGCGATAGAAATGGACGGGGTCGCGAAAATAGGCGTAAACCGAGCCGGTGGTGTGGCGCATATAGTTGCGGCCCACCTGGCCCGAACTGTTGGCCAGTCCGTCGGGATACTTCGCGCTCGCCGACATCAGCAGCAGGCGCGGCGTCTCAATGGAATTTCCAGCCACACAAACAACCCGCGCTTTCTGGCGCTGTTCTTTGCCGTCAGCGTCAAAATAAACCACGGCATTCGCCTTGCCCGCTGCATCGTGCTCAATCCGCGCGACATGCGCCTCGGTTCTTAGCTCCAGCTTGCCAGTGGCCTCGGCGGCCGGAATCTCGGTATACAGCGTCGACCATTTTGCGCCCGACTTGCATCCCTGGAAGCAGAAGCCAAGTTGCAGACAACGGCCGCGTCCGGCTCGTGGTCGGCTATTAATCGCCATGCGGCCAGTGTGACAAGTCTTGTAACCAACCTTAGTCGCACCGCTATACATGATTTTGAAGTTGTTATTGCCAGGTAGGCCGGGGATATCATTGGTGCGCGTAACGCCCATCTTGTCTTCAGCACGGGCGTAATACGGCTCCAATTCGTCGAGCGACAGCGGCCAATCCATCACGTTGGCGCCTTTAATGCCGCCGTAGGTGGTGCGGGTCTTGAACTCGTAGTCGTGAAATCTCAGCGACGCGCCAGCCCAGTGCGTTGTCGTACCGCCGACAGTTTTGCAGATCCATGACGGTAGGTTGGGGAAGTCTCTAGCAATACGCCAACTGCCGCTCGTCGTGCGCGTATCAAGCCACGCGAGTTGCTTAAACGACGGCCATTCATCGTTAATAAACGTCGCCGAGGATTGCCGTTTGCCGGCTTCCAGCAGCACCACATTGACCCCTTTCTGGCAGAGTTCATTGGCCAGCGTACCGCCGCCTGCGCCGGACCCAACGATCACGACGACGGTGTCGTCGTCTTTTGCGAATTGCACCATTTCGTTCTCCTGAATTTAGCGTCTGGCTTAGCTTTTGAGCGCCGGGCTCGCTTCGCTCGGCGGTGCCGGCAGCCACGACAAATCATTGAAGCCGCGATGGACGTAACCGCCTTTGGAAAACGCTTCACCCTCGTAGCCAAAATGCGCAAACGCCATGTCGTTGTTGTAGAGGCCGGTGACGCAAGTACTGCGGACTTTTTGTACGAAGCCGTCGTCGATCAAAGTCGCCACTGCGCGCCGCTGACCGGCCCGAGACACTTTGCTGAAATGACCGCTCGCTTTTGCGTTTAACGCCGCAACACCCTTGGTGACGAAGTTGCGCCCTTCAGCGTCACCGGCGTAAACGTCAAGCTCTTTAACCACCAGTGCGTAGACCGCATCTGGCAAGTCCTTATGTGGGTACAGCGTCTTGGCTAATGCCAAGACCGCGTCGGCGTCCGCTTGATCGAGATGTTGCAATGGCAGTGCCCAGCTCAGGCTCGGTGCCAATAGGCCCAACACGCTGGTCGCGGTAAGCACACCGGTCAGTAACGCTGAGGACTTCAAGAAATGCCGGCGGTCACGATTTTCGAGCCCTGCAGCGTTTATTTCTGTCATGTTTTTCATAATCTTTTTGCTCCGGGTTGTAGCAGGACGGTCGTCAGACGTAGTGTCCCGAACGCTCTAATACTTCGATCTTGTAACCATCTGGATCGCTGACAAAGAAAAAGCGGGCGGTGCCATTTGGCGCCGATAGCGTCTTGATTTCCCCAGGTTCCGCACCGAGCGCGCTGAGCGCCGCTCGGCAGGATTCCAGTTCCGTCGTTGCGAAGGCGATGTGGCCGTATGCTGAACCATGCGCATAAGGCTCAACACGGTCTTTATTCCACGTCAGCTCAATTTCAAATCCGCTTTCTGGCTCGCGCAGATAAATTAATGCGAAGCCGGGGAAATCCAGTCGATGTGATTCCCGCATGCCAAATGCTTTGGCATAAAAGATGATCGACGCATTCGGCTCAAATACTCTGATCATTTGATGTATTAGTTTTGTCATGTTTTCTCCTGCACAGAATTACTATAAAAATTACTGCTGCCGATGGGGTAATAGTAGAATGTTACGCATCGTTAAATTTTAATTTTCTTATTTCATAAACGCTGGCGCTGCATCGCGTGATGGCCTATCGTTAGCCGCGACGTTATCGTTGCGAATAGATTCCACTTAAAATATGCTCAACATTTCCTGTCTGCCTGCGCTTTCTGATAACTACATCTGGATGCTCGACAACGGCAGCGATGCGCTGGTTGTTGATCCCGGTGAAGCCGTCCCAGTCTTGGCGGAAATAGAGCGTCGCCGTCTGCAACTCACTGCGATATTGCTGACCCATCATCATGGTGATCATGTTGATGGTGTCCCAGCCCTGACCGCGCGCGATGACGTCGATGTCTATGGCCCGACGGGGAGTGCTGCGACTATCCCCGGTGTGACGTGCGAGGTTGGTGACGGCGCGGAACTCGAATTGTTGGGGCAGCGTTTTGAGGTCATCGCGGTGCCCGGCCATACCCTCGACCACATTGCGTATTACGGCGCGCAAGCCGGCGCGGGCGGCGCCTTGTTTTGCGGCGATACTTTGTTCAGCGCGGGTTGCGGCCGGTTGTTCGAAGGTACGGCGGTGCAAATGCACGCGTCGTTGCAGCGACTTGCGGCGCTGCCAGATGCCACCGCGGTCTGCTGTGCGCACGAATACACGTCGTCGAATCTGGCGTTCGCGGTCAGTGTCGAGCCCGATAACGAAGTGCTGGCACGCCACCGAGCAGCCTGCCGCGTTCTCCGTGCCGCCGATCAACCAACGCTGCCGACGACGCTTGGGCTCGAACGCCAAATCAATCCCTTTTTGCGTTGCGCAGTGCCGACTGTGGTTGCGAAGGCGCTTGCACAAGGCTGCGTCGGCGATACTGAGCTGGCAGTCTTCACCCGCCTGCGGCTGATGAAGGACGGATTTCAGATGCTGACTTAGGCGCTGCGCTGCAGTATCGGTAGTGGGGCATGCTTTGCGCGCTACCGCCGCCAGCCACGCATTGGCTAGATTGTCCACGTTGTCTCCTCCTAATGGCTGACCGGCGTCCCGATTTATCGGGATCGAGTTCGTGCCAGATCCATCGTGAGAAGCGCAAGGCCTATACCAGCGCTATAACAACGACATAACGCACTAATAAAGCTATGGAAAATAAATTTCAGTCGGCAAACACCGCCCCTAGGTGTCGCAATCTGAAACAACACACCGAGCTTAAAAATACAGCGCTGTTCGAAAGTAAGACAGTGCAGCGGCACGATAAGGCGCTCGGTACCCATTCGAGTGGGCTGGCGCACGGCGTTATAGGTGACGCCATAACTTAAATGCAATCAGCGCGGCGAAATGCCTTTTGAAGCGCTGGTTTCTGTATCAAAACGGAATATACGACCTTGATTGTCGAACATCAGCCAGATATTGCTGCAGGCGCGTACATGGATCTCGGCGCCTTCCGGCCAAGTCACCGCCGCATGAATCTCTTTTGTCAGTAGGCTCATCACATACCAACGCGATGCTGTGTCATCGTCGGCGAATACAACCCAATTTTTATCGCTGGCAAATAACCGCAGCTTTGCTGACAAAGGCAAGTTTTTGTCGTTCAAAGGCGACTTCGGAAGTGCGATTGTCCCGGCCTTATTTGCGTGCAAGAAACTTACGTGCAGATCATCGGCGGACGTAGCGTCTTTGCACGGCCAAAGTTCCAGTAGTCCGCCGGCGGGCAACAAGAGCGCTGCGCTTTCGCCCGATTCAGTCGATGTCCAAACGGCGCGGGCAACCAGTCGCCGCTGCGGCAGTCGGTACTGCCAACGCTCGTAGCCACCGTTCGGCGCGGCGATCAGAAATTGATCGACACTCGCGCAAGCGCTGAGTCCGCATACCGGCCCCGGTAATTGATTGTACTGCCAGAGGGCAGTGCCGAGCCCGTGCTGGGTATCGAGAACGCGGATGGAATTGCCTTGCGCCAACGTCCAGGCGATACCATCGAAAGTGTCGGCGAAGTACTGCAGTTCAATCATGCCGAGGTCGGTAACTTGCCGCGTGACCAGATCAACGCGGCTCACCCGCCATAGTCGTTCACGACGGGCCAGCAAAAGGGCGACCTGCCGCGTCGTTGCGATAACAATGCGCTGAGCTGGAACGGAGAAACGACGCAAGATACGACCGTTGCTATCAACAACCGCAGCGCCGGATTCGCCTAGCGCCAGCAGCAATTGGTCGTCGTTGAGTGCAACGGCATCGAAAACGGCGAGCGGGCCACACTCCGGCGCCGACCATTCGTGGACGACGGTTGACGACGAAAGCCCCTTAGGTGCGGCGGCGGGTAGTTTGCCTGAGGGCATGTCGGCAAATAAGGCGGGGTCACCGTAGGCCGACAGAAATCGTTGCAGATCTTTCGCACTCAGCGCGCCGCGACCGGTGCTTTGATCGGCGAGGATCGCGCCCATGAGGACACGCGCAAGCTGTTTGCTTCCCGAGTTGTTGTAACGCGCCATCATCACGAGTAGGGCGGAGGCAATCGCGCCGCGCTCATTGGCGCGCTGCGGATCGTCGCGCAATGCTACGAGTTGCGTATTCAAATCCTTCAGCGTTTCTGGCAACAGACAGGCACGCTGGACCAGCGCCCGGCCGCCCAGTTGTCCGCCCGCCGCTTCAGCATTGGCAATCCACGCAATTGCCCGTTGGCGCTCAGCTTCAATCGGCCAGATGGCGTCGGTTGCGGAGAGCCAGTCGCCTTGCGTAATCAGCGCCTCGGCCCACTCCAAGCGCAGCCGCAGCCCTGCTTCGGGAAATTTCCCTTCGAGCTGCAGCACAGCGTTGGCAAAGGCGTGATCTCGTCGCGCCACGGCAATGGCGGCGCGCCAGTTTCCGGCGAGGCACTGTAGACGCACAATCGCGTCTGGCGGTCGGTCCCAGATCAGCGCAAGTTCGGCCGCTTGCTCGTAACGCTGCTTTTTTTCTAGGTAATCGAGCGCCTCTTGTCGGGCTTGCAGCAATTCGGCGAGCACGAAGACGGCTTCTTCGAGACGGCCATCCCGGTCCAGCTTCTCGAAACTTTGCCGGTAGAGTTTACGCAAATAGGTTTGCAGATCGTCGTCTAAGGCAATGCCAAGCGCCCGACCGCCGCCGTCCGAAAGGGTTAGCGAGTCCCGCGCTTGCGGCGTACCGAATGCTGGGCCGGCGCTGGGTTGATTGCCGTCGATCGGTATCGCGTGACGCAACGCCTCATTGAGGGCGCCGGTTTCGAATAGCTCAAGAATGTGCCGCATATAGGCGGCCTGACGCCGACCCAATACGCGAGAAAGCTGAGACGTGATGGCAAAGCGCTGCGCCCAGCGCCGCCAGCGAGACGGCTCTGACGCCGTCTTTCGGCGCGGCGGCACCGTGGACCGGGGCTGCTGCCGAGCGCTGATAGGCCGTGCCACAGCACTGGCCTTACCGCTTCGGAATCCCTTCAGAAGTAGATAAAAAACAAATAGAATTCCAAGCCCAGAAAAATTTTCCGTTGGGCTGATGTCGCCAGCCAGCGTCGCCAGTCCGGCCACGCACAAGACTGCGCTAATGACCCAGATGTCGGCATTGATGATGCCCAGGCCTTGGCCCGTGCTGCGGGCTGGCTTGGCGGGGGCAGGTGACTGCGGGTTGCGGCGGAGTAGGCTGCCGATAATGAGACCAATGACGACAAGGCTTGCAACGATTGCGAGTGACGGTAGATAGGAGAAATACCCGAGCGTCCCAACGTTCCCGTGAGGATCCGATGCCTGGTGCGGAATAGGGTGCGGTGCCGAGGTGGGCGGTTGGGAGCCGGGGTCTAAGTACAGCGCAAGACCGATTACGATTAGGCAAATCAGCCCAATCGCCAACAGACCGGCTGCGCTGATTCTATCGAAGCGCTGGAGGCCAAATCCGGTCGCATCGCCACCGATACCCGCGTTGCCCGGCTGACTTTTTGGCGTTGCACGCAGCGCTTCGAGCAGATCTTTGCGTTCGTCGCTTGCAGCCGGAATGCGATCACCGAAAATGCTGCGCAGGTCTTTTGCCGGTTGCGGGGTGGATTGTTCAAGTGCTTGCGCGACGATGTCGTCGTCATAAGGGTCGTGCAGTGCATACGGCGCAATCGACAACCACTCCGAAGGGTCCAGTACCGCCGCATCTTGTGCGTGCCTGGAGACAATCGACGCATCGTAGACAAGATGCAATTCCGCGAACGGCAGGTGTGTACATTCGGCGCGGCTCAGCGGTGCCGAAAATAGAGCGCTAGACAACGGGCCGCGCTGCAGGGGCCAACCCAGCACGCGCTCGCAGTCCACCTCCACCGGGTTTGCGTAGCGCAGCAGATCGCCATCGCGAAAACGCAGCAGGCTTGCGCCAACGCGCCACGCGCGCAGGATGCGCCGCTGGCGTTCGCCTTCGTCGAACCAGTCCGACGGTAGCCACAGGCCATGGATAGCTTGATGGCCTTGCAGCAATGGCCGCAACACGACGTTGCGGCCCTGATTGGCCGTTGAATCGACCACGCTCATGTTTCGGCACCTCGCACAAGCAGTTTCAGCGCTCGCGAGTGGAGCGCATACACCGTGAGACCGTGATCGGTTGTCAGCAGAGCCATGTGGCCGGAGATTGGACAAACGGTGACCCGCGAAACCGGCTGCGCAGCAACGTACAGGTTCTCGCGGCCATCGGGGCCCACCCGATGGAAAGTTCGCCGGTTCGGTGCCATTACCGCGAGGCTTACGGCGTTAATCGCCGCATGGCCAAATAGCCCAACGGCGTGCTCTCCAGGTTGAAGGGTTGCTCGATGCACGCGTCGCTCGGCCTCGTCAAAAAACGTAATGGTTTCGACATAGGTCGACCATGTTTCTACGGCGTCACGTGCGTCCTCCAGTACGGCGCAGGCGAATATCGTTTGTTTGTCTCGCCGGGTATGGGCAGAGAGGAGCACGCGTGTATCGGGCACGGCGCTGCCCATGGGTATCGATCGGGCCTGGCATAGTGTGCCAATTGAGCGGCGCATATAGAGCTGGCCTTGATCGAGATAGACGTAGAGTAGGGTGGCGCGATCGAGCTGCATCACCGCGAGGACATTCCGCTCCAGAATGTGAGGTCCGCTCAAATCGCTAATGCCGGGTGTCCAGTACAACAATCGGTTCTGCGCATCGAGGATAAATAAGCTGGGTTTATTGTTAACGTAAATCAGGAAGCAGCTGCGCCAGACAGATGTTCCTGGCGGCACTGAAAATTGATCGCTATCGGGCATCGACGTTTCGCGAAAGGCTTTAATCTGCCAGAAGCGAAGCATCGATCCATCACGCAGCACCGCGCCGACGTGACTATCATTACTAATAAGTCAGTATATTAGGGAACAATAAGGGCGAAGTGTTTGTCCAACCCGACATGAAGAGAGACGGAAGAAGGGTATCGCGATCGGCGTTGGAAGAAATGCGGATGATGGCGCTTGAGC
>JALNYU010000040.1 GCA_023229645.1 Nevskia sp.
CCGACCTGAAAAGGAAACTCATGAAGTACATCCGGCACTACAACAAACAAGCCAAACCCGTAAAGTGGAAATACTTCAATACGTCACGCCGAATCACTACCTAATTAATTGTTACAGGCCACTAGCATTGTTGTGCAGCTTACAGTGGCTTTTTTAGCGCCGATGCTCAGGCCTTTTAATTCATAAAATACTGTTTTAAATAATTAATTATTTAACGCGTGCAAACCAAGCAACAGGGTCACCAGACACGTCCCAGCGCATTCTATAACCATATTTTTAAAATTGTAATTTCTACAACTTAACACCGGCTTCGGGAATATCGGCTGCAGTAGCCAAGTCTTTCTAGATTACATCTCGCCGCCAATTTGGCCGCGATTTTGTAATCGTCATCCCACGTCCAGGAAGACTAAAACCATGACTCTTAGATCTACTGTAGTCTTGATTTCCGCTATCGGCTTACTCGCGCCGGTAGCGCAAAGTGCAACGCCCACCGAAGCACCCGCTGGGTTCGATACCCCCACCCTCGTTCAAAATCCCGGCTCTAAAAGCATCAGCAACGGCATCGCCGAGCCGAACGGCGATACGTTTGCGTTAGACCAAAAAATTTACGAAGCCGTACACGATGTAAACAACGGCCTCGGGCCGGTATATAACGCCCGCTCCTGTGCGGAATGCCATCAAAATCCAGTCACCGGTGGTGCCAGCCAGTTCACCGAATTGCGCGTTGGCCATCGCGATGCCAACGGCAATTTCGTGAACCCCACGGTGCCGATCAACGGCGACGCAAACAACATCAGCGGCCGCTCTATCGTTAACGACCGTGCAATCGTCCCGCAAGCGCAGGAGCACATCCCAACTTCGGAGAACGTGCGGGCTTTACGGGCGACGCTGAGCATACTCGGCGACGGTTTTGTCGAAGCCATCGACGACAGCACACTGCTCGCGATCGCCGCCCGCCAACCGGCACTCAGCGGTGGCCGGATCCACGGCGAAGCGATCAGCGTTGGCATCTTCGAAGCACCAGGCCAAACGCGCATCGGCCGCTTTGGCTGGAAAGATCAACACGGCAGCCTGTTGTCCTTCTCAGCCGACTCTTATCTCAATGAAATTGGCGTCACCAGCCGACTCCGACCGAACGACGCCACCACCGTCGGCAAGGTCACAACCGACCCCGAAGACGTGCCGGATAACCTAGCGCTGGCGAATATCGACCACTTCGCCCAATTCATGCGCGGCACCAAAGTACCGCCGCGCGACGCCGTACTCGCCGCCACAGCGGCCGCGCAGTCCGGCGCGCAAGTGTTCGACCGAATCGGCTGCGGCGCCTGCCACGTCGGCTCGATCACCACCGCGGCCCCCGGAACCGTCTTCAGCGGCGGCGCCTACGTGGTGCCGGAAGCGCTGGGGAATAAAGTCATTCACCCGTATAGCGATTTCTTACTGCACGACATCGGCACCGGCGATGGCATCGTCCAAGCTGGCCCGCAAGACACCGCCGAGAAACTGCGCACCGAACCGCTCTGGGGCCTACGCGAACGCCCCCGCTTCATGCATGACCTGCGCTCGCTGACGCTACAAAACGCCATCGAACGGCACCGCGGTGAAGCGCAATTCGTAACCCTGCGCTTTCTGGCGCTGCCCGAGACGCAGAAACAAGAGCTGATTACGTTCTTACAATCACTCTAAACGTCGGTGTACTGCACCCAGCAAGCGCTTACATCATCGCTTGCTGGGTGTTGGCGCTCACCACAGTTTCCATCTCGACCGCACCCGCTTGTACTTGATTAGCGGAATGGTCTCGGGCTCGATCAGCGCGCCATCCATAGCGCCTTCGAGCTGATACCCGAAAAAGTGACTTAACGCCGCCTCGGCCAGATCCAAGGGATGAAACGGGAATGGGTACTCAGCGTCCTCATCGCCATCGTCTACCGGGTATTGGCCCGCCCAATACGGCGCCTCGAATGGCAATCTTTCGCCGATATCTTCCAGGACTCCGCTGTCCGGAGACAGGCTGAGCGAGCGAAGCAACTGGCCATCCTGCCACTTCGCACAAGCAAACCAATCAACGACGCTGTGCATTGCGTGGAGGTAGACCGTCCCGTTACCCCCGGCGCGGATAAAAGCAGCGGGGAGTTTTGACGGATAATCGCCGCCAAACTCTTCGGCGGCCACGATGGAGACGCCAGGAAAGCAGCCTATGTGTATCTCGTCATCCGGTGGGCAGGTGAACGATAGATCGCCATCGCCTATAGGCTGCAGCCTGTCTTTCGGAAATAGCTTATTCGCGAATTCCAGCGTCGCTACGCGATCAAGCTGCGGTTGATTTCGTAGCGCATCGCCCACGTCGCCATTCGCGTAAACCAGCATCCATGTTTTTGCGCCCAATGAATTGAACTCCCGATGTTGTGAAATTGTAGGGTGCATCGGGCCTTAAACGCGGGGTACGCTGCTCTGGCTATCAGAGCGTACGGCCTCAATCCTCTACACCTGAGAGTATTTTTACCGAAAATTAGAATTTAAAAATAAAAACTAATAAAAACCCTGCAGCAACGGTAACACCTATAGCAATCATAAAACCGCCTCGTACTTGGAGTCTCGAATTGCTTGGCTCGCCCTCTTGCACAGGAGCAATCTGCCCCTGAGGTTTCCCCACGAATTCAAGCCGGACTACCCAGCTGATCGAGGAGGTCTGAAGTTGGATGTCGAAGGCTCTCAATCAAGCTGGATAGATTGGGAGTATGCCATCGCCTGACCAGCGCCTCGCAACCGAGCCGGACCAGCGAATAGAGCCGACGCGCGCTTTTGCGGGGCGCTAGCCAAGCATCGAGGCCGGAGGCCTCGCAAGCTTGCCCGACCAACCACGTGGCAAAGGTCGCCAGGGCGTGAATCAGCAGCAGGATTTCCAGGCGCTTTGGCTTACGGGTGAGGCTGTCTTCGAATCCCTGTCCATAGCGGTGCGATTTCAGATCCCGGAACGCCAGCTCGATCTGCATCCGGCGGCTATAGCGCGTCACGATCTGGCGCGCGCTCAAGTCCAGCTCGGGTGATGCCACCAGCAGCCACGGTTCACGCTCGCGTTTGGCGATTTTGCGGCTGCGCCCACCCTTGGCGGGCGTGCCGCTGACCGTCAGGTCCTTGCGGCCTTTGGGCGCTTTGCGATACGACACCATGCGACAGATCCACGGCTGATTCCGGACCGTGTCCATCCGCCCTAGATCGCGGTGCTTGGATCGGGTCTGTCGTATAAGTCCTTACAGTAGAACCATTCTTGTGTGCCGCTCGGCCTGACTAGGGTGCGGTGCCGAAGGCGCCCCACCCAGAACCAACCCAGTCCAGCGACACTACGAAACCACGGCGCACGAAAGCCTGCGTCGGTGACGATAATCGGCCGGGTGCCCGCCGGCAGAAGAGACCGCAGTTGAAGTAAAAAGGCCTTCTCGATCTTTGGCGATGCAAGCTGCCGCAAGGGCACCACGCGCGCCAACACCGTCAAGGTACGACCGCCAACGGGAATTGCCGCGCGGAGCAGCTGCCAGCGGCGATCCCGCTGCACGTCCGATCAATCGATGATGATGACCGGTCGGGAAGACTTGATCAGCCACCCTGCCATGGCGCCGTAGATCGGGGTCCGCTCGGCGTGCAATTAGGGATTGCTAAGCAGGCGATCCAGCGCCTTCAAGGGTGCCCGGATTCGCTCGGCACCGGGCCAGGAGCGGGCCACATCCATCAAGGTCAAACGCCGGCCGGCCGTCAAGGCCTCTACCGCCTTCAGAAGCACCCTTTGACGTGCCACGTGCAAGGCGTTCAAAGACGACTTCAGACATTTTTGCAATACTGTTTCTGCGTGCATGGCGTAGTTCCTCAAGGTTTACCGACCCTGATGAATCGACCGCGTCATGCACCTCTTGTTTATATCCGATTGCTTTCAATCCGCTGATGAGACTGGATAAGTTTTGGGGAAACCTCAGAGTCTGACCTGAATGGCACTTCCTTAAGCTACCGGCAGCGGGACTGCGTAGGCAAGTGCTTGAGTCTATGAAGAAAGCTGGCGACCGAGCAAACTGTGGGTACCACCCACACAGCGTGCCCTTTTGGGCCGCCAGCC
>JALNYU010000010.1 GCA_023229645.1 Nevskia sp.
CGCTCAAGCGCCATCATCCGCATTTCTTCCAACGCCGATCGCGATACCCTTCTTCCGTCTCTCTTCATGTCGGGTTGGACAAACACTTCGCCCTTATTGTTCCCTAATATACTGACTTATTAGTAATATTCCACCGCGTCGCGATTTCAATTGCATAGCGTTCGTTGGTAACCGGATAAAAGATCGGCTGCTCCGGCAAGCGCGGTGGCCACCGACGAAAGCCGCTCTGCGCCAGTAGCGTCAATTCCTCCGGCCCTGTTGGCCGATAAAGCGTTATTGTTTCCATACTCTATTATTTAGCGCTTCAGATGCAGGCAGATGGTGATGGCTGTTTGCGCGAGTGTTGAGATTCAGCTTCCGTGCAAGCACTGTTCGGCAATTGCCTGCGCACGCGCAATTGAAATCCCGTTGACTTGATCGGCGATTAATGGATCGCTATCGAGTGCTTCTGTATGCAACAAGACTTTCGGCCGCTGGTTGTTCGCTCGCACCATAACGTCCGTTGCGCGGGGTTCGTCGAACGGGTAAGTCGGGATTACATTGCAGAGCCAACCGAAGTATCCCTCACCGTCACTGGGGTTATCGTAGGTTTCGCGGTAACGGTTAAAGCTCTTCTCACTCAGCGAAACCCAGACGCCCCAAAGAAACGGATCCGCGACGCCGTGAGTGGGAATTTCCAGTATTGCTCGGACAAAATAATCGGTGTTTTCGCCGTGAGCAATGGTGCAAAAGTCGCTGCTTAAAGTTCCCAGCGATGTCTTTTGTTCATCAGTGAGATCGTTATAGTGGTCTGGCGCGCTAAATCCAATGCTGGGAGAGCCTTCATGGATGTTTCCACAACAGCTGCATTTATAACTAAAGATGGCTGACATAAATTGCTTTACTTATTAAGATTTTTCTAGAAGAAAATTCATGGTTTTTACGGTGAAATTTTTCGTGAGACTACCGTGACTATCCTTCATCTTTGCCGCCGCTAGGTTCTTGGCATTTATCCCGCACGGTCGAGCCCAAACTTGCCTGGGCAGCCGTCTAACACGTCGCGTAAAGCCGCGGCATCGATGGCTTCTGGCTTTAACGTCAATACGTCTAGCGACTGCAGCGCGATGGCTTTGTCGATACGTTCGAGATTGTGCGCGATGTAGGCGTCGTAAGGATTGCGCACGCCTGCTGCGCATTGAAAGTGGGCGTCGAGATAGCGGTGGGCGTTGTCGAAATAACCGTCGAGGCGATCGCGCCGCAGTTTTTTATAGAACGCCGGCGTGCCGTTTAGGAGGTCCATGCGGTCGATGTACAACGGCACCGGTCCGCCGGGTTGGGCAGGGCCGGCGAGGCCGCAGCATTCGAATTCGGGGAAGAGAAAATCCCGACATTTTTCCGGGTAACAGGCGTCGGAGAGTTGTGAGAGTAAGTCTGCACTGGCGATCAGAAACGCCAATTGCCGGTCTTTGGGCGCATCCACCGGGATCTCGCTGAGCGGGATTTCGTAGCCGGTGAAGTGAACGATCTCCGCAGCTAATTCGGCCTCAGCGCTGTAGCCAATCTGAGGCAGCAATTGCGCGAGAAATTCGCCGCTGCGGCGCACGTGGGTGAGTGTGTACACGGCGCCGTTGCTGCCGCTATCGCTGTTGCGGCGGACATAGCCGGCATCATGAAACAACGCGATGATGCAGCCGAGCACGGCGCGGCGGCTGGCGAGGCGCTGATCCGCACTGCTGGCGCGTGCATGGCCATCAAGCAGGCGCGCCGTGGCCAGCGCGCAGTCGAGGCTGTGCTGGGCGTCGTGGTAGGTGGTATCGCAACCAACATATCCAGGCAACGTGCCGGCGTAGAGCTGCCCGAATACCGAGAACGCGGCGCGCAATGCGGCGCGGTCGATTTCTGGGTAGCCGCGAGTTAGCAGGCACTCAACTTCGCCGCACACCGCTTGCGGCTGCGCGATGCAGACCTGATCAGTGACGTCGTAATGACTCCGGCGCTGCGTGCTCATGCCGGAATTCGATGGGGATAGGACATCCTCGTAATACTAAAACCGTTCGCCGGCGAACGCAGTAGCGAAGTCGTTGCGATCTGTGATGTAGCACACACTGCGGCGGGTTTTAGGCGATTTCGGCGATAAACGGCGCATGATCTGACGGCCGCTCGTTGCGGCGCGGCGTGACATCAACGCCGGACCCGGTGCAACGTTTGGCGAGTGCTTCCGATAACAGCAGATGATCGATCCGCAGGCCGAGGTTGCGCCGAAAGCCGGCGGCGCGGTAATCCCACCACGTGAATGTGCTCGGCGCCTGCGGGTGTAGCCGAAAGGCGTCAGCGAGCCCAAGATCGAGCAACGCTCGGAAGCCGGCGCGTTCGGCATCGGAGCATAAAATATTGCCTTCCCAGATTTCAGGGTCGTGTGTGTCTTCCGGCGCCGGCGCGATGTTGTAGTCGCCGCCGACGGCGAGGTTGGCGTGCTCCGCGAGCTCGTCGCGCAGATAGTCGCGCAATGCGGCGAGGAAGCGCAGTTTGTAGTCGTATTTTTCAGAGCCAATAGCTTGGCCATTGACGACGTAGACGTCGACTACGCGCAGCGGTCCGTCCGGCGTTTGTACCGTGGCGGCGATGACGCGCTTTTGTTCGTCGGCGAAGCCGGGGATATCACGGGAGATTTCGGTCAGCGGATGGCGCGATAGGATCGCCACACCGTTGTATGTCTTCTGTCCGCTATGCACCCAATTCCAACCGGCGGCTTCGAGATCGGCGCCGGGGAAGGCGTCGTCGGTTAGTTTGGTTTCCTGAATTGCGAGGGCATCGACCGGATTGGCGGCGAGCCAGTCCAACACTTGCGGTAGGCGCACGCGGAGGGAATTAACATTCCAGGTGGCAATTTTCATCAGAGACGGGCAGTTAATCGAGGGTGGGGAATCATCGCATGGGATGTATCAACGCCCAAGCGGGCGTTGATCGCGATGATGATAGTGCTGGGGTTTTACGGCGCCGCGGGCAGGGTGTAGTCGAATTCGTAACTGTGTTTGCCGCCTTCGATGATGATGTTCATCGTGCCGCTAAGGCCCGTCAGGCTTTCTGTACCGGAATCGGGGACAACGCTGATGTTCAACGTCGGCACGCCGCGATTCAGTGTTGCGCTGTGCTGCAAGACGAAGCTGCCCGATTTTCCGGCGAGCGTGGCGGTGACGCGCTCGATGGCAACGTAACCCGCGGAGCCTGACGTTACGGTGCCGGCGCTCAACATCTCGCCTTGGCTGGTGCCTTCGAGATCGCCGTGGAATTGCTTGTCGATCGACAAGCGCCCGAGCTTGGCGTCCTCGGTACGGTTATACGGTTCCAGAGGATTGAGTTTGACATCAAAGCTACCGCTGGCGCGTTGCTGAGGCATGGGATGAATTCCAGAGTGGGGTGGCGTGATGCCGTTGGCAGCCTGAACGTGGCCGACGAATAGGGCGAGGAAGACGACAAGTGTAAGGCGGTAGGGTGTCGGGCGCATGGTCGGCGGTGGTCCGATGGGAACGTTCAGAATGCACGAGCGCGGGCGTGGCGTCAGCCAATAAAAAGGCCCGGTCTTTACGACCGGGCCTCAATAACGCCTAACGAGAATTTATCGACCGATTACGCCGGTTGACGGGTCTCGCTGATGCGCAGAATCAACACTTTGATGCGGTCACCCAGAAACTCAACGCGCTGCTGGAAGAAGTTAAAAAACAACAACCCAAACAGTGCCACCGAAATGCCGAGCGCGGTAGCGATCAGCGCGGTACCGATACCGGCGCTGACGCCGCTGGGATCGGAAATACCGGAGCTGGCCAACACCGTGAACGTGTCGATGATGCCGAGAATGGTACCGAGCAGCCCGAGCAGCGGCGACGCGGTAACTACCGTATCGAGAATCCAGAGGTTGCGATTCAGCTGCAACCGCGCCTCGATGTAAGCCTCTTCCGACGCATCCTCAAGGTCGTGGCGGCTGCGGATCTTAGGCATACGGTCCAGCAGCAACCGCGAAACGTTCGCCGGAACGTTGTTTTGGGCAAGCAATTCCGGCGGAGGCGTCCCAGCACCGGGGGCTAGCGCGTCTTCGAGTTGGAGCGTCTTCTTCCGCGTCATCGCGTAGAAAATGATCCGCTCGACGGCGACAAAAGCCGTAAGCGCCAGCCCTGCGTACAGGGTGTAAAAAGTGAGGTCGTGGAAAAGGTTAAGGTTCATGGAAACTCTCGAAATGACTTACGCCTTATTTTCCAAACTCGGCGGACAGCGTGACTGCGAACGAAACCGGGGCGCCAATGTAGTAGACAGGGCCATTGGCCGCAGTGTTTGTGAAGCCACTACCGCTACCAGTGCTTACGCGTTCATAGTCTTGATTGGTAACGTTATCGGCTACCAGTTTCAGGCTAACCTGACGCAATACACCAACACGTGGGAAGGTATAGCCTGCACCGATATTCAGAACCGCATAACCGGCGGCGCTTTGGTCATTAATGAGCGTTGCCTGACTACGGCCCGTGTACTTGCCTTCCGCAAACAGATAGTAATTATTACGCGAGTACTGCAGGCTTGTTGCCGCCAAGATTACGGGGGTGTCTGGGAATTGTTTACCTGACGTGTCCAGTGTCGCCGTAGGAGAGGTGCGCAGATCACTGCTAATAATGCTGCGGGTATATGACGCTGAGCTGTACAGCGCAAAGTGAGGTAGGAAACTCCATCCACCTTCCACTTCGGCTCCATAGACCTTGGAATTTCCGACGTTGATGTTCGTTGTTGCGTCTAATACAGGGTCAAATCCAAATGCGAGGCGATTTTGTAGAAAATTATAGAAAAGAGAACTAGAGAAAGTAACTTTTTTGCCAGCGTAACGATATCCCAGGTCAAAGTTGTTGGCAGTTTCCGGAACGTAAGGGAGTCGGCTGTTGGGGACCGAGCCATTTACAGCAAGTGCGCCTTGATTGAAGAAGTTCGAGTTGTTTGGCACCCGAAAACTGCGCGCCCCATTCGCGTAAACAGATTGTGTATCCGTTATTTGGTAGTTAATTCCCAAGCTGGGCAGATTTTTTACAGCTGCAGCGTGAGCCGTGTAGTTAACATTAGTAACGTTAGGTGCGGTGGAACCAAAGTTGGCGCGATTTGTAAAGTCACGATCTTCTCCACTGTGGCGAAACGCCGGCGTAATCGTGAGCTTGTCGTTTAATAGGGAAATCGTATCGGTAATGAAAAGCGATTTTCCTGTGCTAATGGTCTGAGTATCGCGACCTTGGTAAATGCGCCCATTCGAGTCCCGAATCCAAGCAAACGGACTATCCAAATAGCGATCTACCACGGTATCGGCGAGAAGTGGACGATTAGGGTCGCTGCTCGTAATTAATTCACCTGGTTGAGTTTGGATATGGTGAGCGCGTTCGGCCCAGTAGCCGAACGTAATAGTATTGTTCGCCACGGTATAAGTGAACTTGGCGGTAGCGCCAGGCCGATTCGTCGTTGTTATGCTTGAACGGTAAATAAGCACCGTATCAGCATAATCGCCATCACCATTCAAATCGAGTCCAGCGCCCCCAGGACCGGTGGTGCCCGGCGCTACTTCATTAACTTGAGCAAGTTGACCTGTGGCATTGCCGCCAAATGCGCCGGTACCAAAACCGTGCCAGAAATAAGGGCTGAAATCGAATCGCAATGTTGGTGTGAGCTGTAGCCCGGCGTTAAATGTAGCGAGATAATTTTGGAACGGATTTAAGTGGAATGGAGCGTAACCGTTCAAACCGCTTGGATTGGACTCGGCTTGCCGGCCTGGGCCAGGCGCGAGGTGATTGAGTGGGGTAGTACCAAAATCAAAGTTCCGTCCCTGCGCCGGATTATCAATCTGAGCACGCGTTAAAGCACGGATATTGTTATTAATCGCACGATTGTAAAGAAGGCTGGCGCTCAGCTTGCTGCCTTTGCCGAGATCGAATTCGGTCGCGAAATCGACGTGGTTACGGTCCGCGCGACCATCGCCTTTGTACTTGTCGAGCAAGGCTTTTGAGTACGACAAATAGCTTTTCCAACGACCGCCGATGAGGCCGGTTTCGACCTTCGCAAATGTACGTTGATATTCCAGCGAACCGCCTGAATACGAGACCGTTACACCGTAGTCGTCTTTCGGTGTGCAGGTCGTCAAGCCGACGTTGCCGCCGGTGGCGCCGACATGAGGCGCATCGGTATCGACGGAGCCTTGAGTTACGAATACATTGCAAAGGTTTTCGGAGTCTGTGTATTCCTGCGGGAACACGGCAAAGTTACCCGAGTCATTTACCGGAGCGCCGTTGATTGTGAAGCCGAGCTGATCGCTGTTATAGCCGCGGATACGAATATTGCCGCCAAACAGACCAGACGAATCTTGGCTATAGGTATTGACGCCCGGCAACAGCGCTAGAGATTGGAACGGGTTGTTGGCCGGATTTTGCTTTTCGATATACGCCTTATCGACCGAGCTACGCGCTTTCGGCGTCGATTCCGGTGCGATCAGGCCGGTGCTGCCTGGGCCTTCGGTGCCTTCAACGCTGATGCGGCCGATGTTGGTTGTCGCGGTGGCTTCAGCCGAGACGGCGAGTGCCGCGCCGACATCGGAGGTGGCAACGCCCAGGCCAGAATCGGCGAGGGCAACGGTTTCTTGCGCGTTGGCGCCGTACGAGGCAACGAAGCCGGCCAGAAGGACGGCAAAACGTGTAGGCCTGAGCTGCATGTGGTTTCTCCCTAGTCTACGAGTGCAATTGGTTGTCGAGGTGTACGAAATTCAAAAAGAAGCATTTACAGCGGTTCAGCTGCCTGGTGCGAAATCCAGATCTACTGTGAAACGATGCGTTGACTCGCCCGGCCACGCATCGTTTGGAAACGGCGGATACGTCCCTCGGCGTACCGTACTGAGCGCTTCTTTGTCGAGATAAATCGAGTACGAAGAATCCTCGATCTCGGCGCTGACCAGTTCGCCGTTGCGCTTGAGCACAAACGCGACTTTGGTGGTCCCCTTCGGACGCAACTTGCTGATCTCGCGTCCGGTTGGATAGCGTTTGATCGAATTCAGATACGTTTTGACCTGCCCTGCGTACTGACCCTGTAGATCGACGTTGACCGGCGGCGGTGGTGGCGGACTCGGCGGCGGCGGACTCGGCGGTGGTGGCGTCGGCGACGGCGGTACCGGCGGGCTCGGCGGCGTTGCCGGCACCGGTGGCGTCGGTTCGGCGACCGGCTCCTGCGATTGCGGAATCGGCTTTTGCGGCGTCTGCGGCGTCGGCTGGGGCTTCGGCGGCGTTGGTTGCGGCGGCGTTGGCGGCGGTGGTTCCGGCGGCGGCGGTGGCGGTGCTTCCGGCGGAATTTCGGCGATCGTGACGACGATTTCGTCTTTGACCAGCGGTTTGTGCGGGTTCGCTAAAGGCTGCGAGGCCAGCAGCCACGCGAGAGCCAGCGTAAAGACCGCAAAAACAGCTGCGATCCAACTGCGATGTTGGTAGATGGCATTCATGCACGGTATCGGCGGGTTACTTCTTCTTTGCCGCGATTGAGAAGCCGTCGAAACCGCCTTCCTTCAGCGCATCCATCACTTCTAGCAAGCGCTGCATCTCAACGGTTTTGTCGCCGTTGACAATGACGGTCACTTTGCTATCGGGGCGTTCCATGCTGTGAATCACGGCCGGCAACTGCGCCAGCGAGGTTTCTTTGCCGTTCACTTGTAATTCGCCGTCTTTGCCAAGCGTAACGATGGCGTTGATGACGGTTTTGAGGTCTTGCACCTGCGACGAAGTCGGCAACGTCGTCTTCACGCCCAACGCCGGAATAACGTTGATGCTGATCAGAACGAAGAACACGAGCAAAAACATCATAACGTCGATCATCGGAATGATCTCGATACGCGCTCGCGGCTTTTTAGCTTGCTCCCAATGACGCATAGTTGGTCCCTGACAAAGTCCCGGATAATCCGGTCTTCGTATGACGATTGAATGAATTCCAGCAGTGAAGCCCGGAAAAAAATTACCCATTACCCCTGACCGAAGTCGGGGCTTCTATAAGTTTTAATACATGTTGCCCGCAAAAATCTTGCCTGATCCGGTGTACAACCAGACGCCGCAACAGGGCATAAATATACTGGCCATAAGCCGCAACGCGGTCATGTCCTCTTCTATTGTATCCGGGATTTCACGGTGAAAATGTCAAATTTATTGTCCAGGGGCTGGCGTGCCAGTCTGGTTGTAGCGGCCGTCGCCAGCCTTTATGCCTGTGCAACAGTGCCGGGGCTGTACGCAACGGACGGGGTGGCGGTCACTGTTAAGCTCATAGCATTAAACGATTTTCACGGAAATTTGCGCCCGCCGGCGGGCACCGTTTCACTGCCGCTGGCGGGCGGCGCGGTGGGCCACGTGCCGCTCGGCGGCGCGGCGTATTTGGCGACCCTCGTGCACCAACTTGAAGCGCGGAACCCGCAATATGCGGTAGTCGGCGCGGGAGATTTAATCAGCGCGAGCCCGCTGGAGTCGGCGCTGTTGCACGAGGAGTCGTCGGTTGAAGTGCTGGACACGATCGGGCTTGAGTGGAGTTCGGTCGGCAACCATGAGTTCGACCACGGCACCGACAATCTGCTGCGCATTCAAAATGGCGGCTGTGCGGTCGGCGGAACCATCGACCGCGATACCTGTATCGGCGGTCATTACGAGGGTGCGCGCTATCGGTATCTGGCCGCTAACGTTATCGATATGCGTACCGGCAAGCCGATTTTTCCGGCTTACGGCATCAAGCGCTTTACGACGTCAGCTGGGGTTGTGCCGGTGGCGTTTATCGGCTTGGTGCTGCGTGGCGCCTCCGAACTCGTGGAGCACAAAGGGATTGAGCACCTGCGCTTTGCCGACGAGGCGGATACCGTTAACGCCTTATTGCCGGAACTTCACGCGCAGGGCGTGCACAGCGTTATCGTTTTGATCCATCAAGGCGGCGAAAGTACCGGCAGTTTCAACGATCACAGCTGCCCGAATTTCACCGGCGAGATTACCGAGGTGGTATCGCGGTTAGATCCGTCTGTTGATGCGGTGATCAGCGCCCACACCCACAACGCCTACATCTGCCATCTTGCCAGCCGCGATCCCAAGCAGCGCATTCTGGTGACGAGCGCCGGCAAGTATGGGCAATTTGTTACCGACATCGATTTGAAAATCAACCCGGCCAACGACAAGGTGCTGTCGATTACGGCGAATAATCTGCCGGTGGTTAACGATCTCCCCGGCAACGATGCGCCAACGGCGTACCCGGCGCTAAAAGCCGATCCGAAAATTGCTGCGCTGGTCGCCGGCTATAAGAATCGTGCGGCGCCGTTGGCGGATGCCGTTGTCGGCTGGCTGGTCAGCGACTTGAAGCACGAAACGGATGAGAACGGCGAGTCGCCGCTCGGCGAGGTAATCGCGGATGCCCAGCTTGCAGCAACGTCTGCCGACGACAAGGGGGGCGCACAGATGGCGCTAACCAATGCGACTGGCGTTCGCGCCGATCTCATTCGCAAGCTGCCCGGCGCGACGGTGAACTATGGTCAAATCTATACCGCGCAGCCGTTTGGCAATTATCTGGTGACGCTAACGCTCACCGGCGCGCAGATCCACGCGCTACTCGAAGCGCAGTGGCACCCGCCGCGCAAGCCCAACATGCTGCAGCCGTCCCGCGCGTTTACCTATATCTGGAATGAGAGTGCACCAGTCGGGCAGAAAGTCGATCCCGCGTCGATGCGGCTGCACGGAAAACCGATGCTGGCCCAAGGCTTGTATCGGGTAACTGTGAATAACTTTTTAGCTAATGGTGGTGACGGTTTTTCGACGTTTACTGAAGCGAGTAGCCGTACCGAGGTGCGGACGACCGACGTTGAAGCGCTGCGCGACTATTTACGCCAGCAAGCGTTGCTGTCGCCACCGCCACCGGGTCGAATTCAACGCGCCGAATAGCGGTTCATTATTGATCCGGCCATTAGACGCTTGAATAAAAATGCAGCGCCAAGCTGAACGTTGCACTTCCAAGAAGGTGAAGAATGGCCGGATCAATAACAACGCAATCTAATTTTATTATTGATTCGACCGCGTACGCCGTCGCGAAAAGTGCGGTCTGGAATTTCTGCGCAGCACTCCGTTCAACTATTTTGTAGCCGAATCAATCATACCGACCCACACGCAGTAAATGCGTTTGGGTACGGCACGGAAGAAATAATAAATACCAACTCAAAGAATGAGTTGGATTCACCAATCGTTGGCCGTTTATGGCCCAGGGCGTGACTAAGAAAATTACTTAAATCCTTCTACATGGCAGGTGGACTAATGACCGCTGCGACTTGGGGCCGCTACGAATCCAAGCAAGTGCTTGCGGATGCTGCGCACAGCATTGTTCACCTCGGACAAGATTCCGACACCGGCCGCGCCGTTCTGATTCGCGTATTCAAAGATGCCGAAAACTATGCCCGGCACCGGGTCAACATTCTGGCCGCAAGCGGGCTTCGGCACGACAACATCGTACCGATTTACGAAGTTGGCGAGTCTGGCGATCAGCGTTTCGTAGTCTCTGCACACATCCCCGGGCAAACGCTGGCGCAGGTGTTGGCGCGCGAAGGGCGCCTGCAGCCAGAACAGGCGGCTTACTGGCTAAGTGAGGTCTTCGATGGCTTGGCTAGCGCGCATCGACAAAACATCGTTCATGGCAGTTTAAGCCCGGAGCTGATTCAGATCGGCGAAGACGGCCGCGCCCGGATTACCGATTTTGGTGTGGCGGGTTTATCCCCCGCGCCTGAACGTTACGGTGCAGCGCCGGAAGCCGCCACGCGGCAGGCTTTCGTTGCCTCGGACGATCTTTATGCGGCGAGTACGATGCTGCACGAAATGCTAATCGGCAACCGCGCGCAGGCGAGTCGGCCAGCGGCGATGCCCAAGCTGAGCGGCGCTGCAGCGGCGTTGAGCGAAATCGTGCGGAAGGCGCTTGCATCCGAGCCGACAAAGCGCTTTGGTAGCGCGCTGGAAATCGCCCAGTCTTTACGCCGCTTTCTCGAGACTTGCGGCCCTGAGGGCGACGCGGCGACCAGCCCTGCGCTGGATGCATTAATGCGGCGCATGTGCGGGAAGAGTGATTTCCCCGCGATGTCGTCGGCTATTTCCTCAATTAGCGCGATGACCGGTGCTGACAACAGCAATGTCAGTACGTTGTCTGACGCCATTCTCAAAGATTTCGCGTTGACTAATAAGCTGCTGCGGGTTGTGAATTCTGCCAACTACGGCCAATTTTCCGGGCCGGGTACGTCGACGATTTCGCGGGCCGTTGTGATCCTTGGCGTTAATACCGTGCGGCGCATCGCAATCGCGCTGGCGCTGTTTGATCGCATTGCTGATAAAAGTTACGCCGAAAACCTGAAAGCTGAATTTCTGCGCGCCAATTTGACCGCGATGCTGGCTAGAGAACTCTGCGCCAGCACGCTCGGCAGCAATCCCGAAGAAGCCTATATCTGTGGTCTTTTTCACCGCCTGGGCTACCTGCTTGCACGTTTTTATTTTTCCGATGAAGCCGATGCGGTGCAGCGTCTGGTTAGCGAAAAAAAGTTGGACGAGGAGGTGGCTGCTGAACGCGTGCTGGGGATTTCCTATCAGGATTTTGGCATCGGCGTAGCGCGCAGTTGGTCGCTGCCGGAGGCGATCGTTAATAGCATGCGCCGTATGCCTCCGGGCCGGGTGCGCAAACCGGCAGCGGGTGCTAAACCGAGCCTGCAAGCGCTGAGCGCGTTCGGTAGCGAACTGTGTGCGATTATCGAAACTACTGGCAGCAACACGCGTGAGGCGGCGATCGACCAGTTGATGAAACGGTATCAAGACGGCTTACCCGTGCAGCGCCGTAGCATTGACTACGCAACCGCTGCCGCGACTGAAAGCTTGACGGAGTTGGCTCGCGCTTTCGATATCGAGCTAAAAACAACCGACATGGGCCGGCAACTCGCCATCGTCCCAGCGCCTATCGCTGATGTGCCGATGCCTGATGCGCAGGCGCTGCCGACCGCGGAACCCGCCGCGCCAGCGGTCGAATCGATGGCCGTGCCGAGCGCCGCGGTGAGTTCCAGCATCGAGACCCGGCTCGGCGCCGGCATCGCCGAAATTAGTCTGGCCTTGGCGGGTGGGCAACCGATGCGCGCGCTGTTACAGCAGGTGGCAGACACCATCCACAGCGGGGCCGGGTTAAAGCGCGTGGTGCTGTGTCTGCGTGATGTCAAGACTGGCCGCATGCAAGCGCAATTGGCTGCGGGTATGCCGGCTGAGTTGGTGCGGGCAAGTTTCCATTTCGACATGGACGGGCAAACCGATTTATTCAATATGATTCTGCAGCGCGAAATGGACATCCTCATTTCCGATTCCGCTGAGATAAAGGTGCGTCAGCACCTGCCCGATTGGTATCTGTCGCATTTCAGCGCCCCAACGTTCATGCTCTTTCCGTTGCGGGTGAAGCAGCGGCCAATCGGTATGATTTACGCCGACAGCGACGCTGCTGGCAGCATCGTTATTTCAAAGAATGCGTTGAATTTGCTGCGGACGCTGCGGGATCAGGCGATACAAAGCATTACTAAAAGAAGCGCTCCCGAACAACGGCCTGCGCCTGTTCGGCCCACCTCCGGCAGCGCGGCGCTACTCGCGGCTTTCGTTAAGTAAAGCCCCAACTGCGTTGCCGTGGCCTTGCGGCGACCGTTATTCTTGGCGTATTCCAGAATTGAATTTGCCATGAAAGATTTGACGCAAGGTCCGGTCATCAAGTTGCTGCTCGGTATGACCGCTTTCATGCTCGTGGGCATGGGCGTGCAAACGCTTTACAGCTTGGTTGATCTTTATTGGGTCGGCAGCCTGGGGCCGCAGGCGGTGGCAGCGGTAACGATTGCGAGCAATTTGATGTTTGTCTCGCTCGCGGTATCACAAATGCTTGGTGTCGGTACCGGCGCGCTGATCGCACAAGCGGTCGGCGCCAAAGATCACGCGCGTGCTCATTTCGTCTTCAATCAGGCGATGAGCATTGCGCTGCTGATTACGGTGCTGTTTGCAGCGCTGGCGTGGACCGCCGAAGGCGCCTACAGCCGTGCATTCAGCGCTGATGCCGAAACAACGCGTTTGGTTGCCGGGTACTTGCATTGGTTTGTGCCGGCGATGGCACTGCAGTTCCCGATGATGGCGATGAGTGCGGCACTGCGCGGTACCGGCGATTTAAAACCGGGCACGATGGTGCAGGTTGGCACGGTGGTGCTGAACATGGTGTTCGCGCCGATACTTATTTTCGGCTGGCTTGGCGCACCGAAGCTCGGTGTGGCTGGGGCCGGGCTGGCGACGCTGATTGCGGTCGTCGCCGGTGTTGTCGGGCTGCTGTTTTATTTCCGCCGCCCGCAAACCTATTTGAAACTGCGCGCTGCGCAGTGGTCATCACCGCAAGCCGGCGCCTGGGGGCAGATTTTGAAGATCGGTTTGCCATCGGCAATGGAATTTGCCTTGATGGGCGGCTACATGATTTTCATCACAGTGATTCTGCGCGGCTACGGCGCCACTGAGCAGGCCGCGTTTGGCATCGGCCAGCGCCTGTTGCAAGCGGCGATGCTGCCAGTGCTGGCGTTGAGCTTCGCGTCATCAGCACTGGTCGGGCAAAACTACGGCGCCAAGCTTGGCACTCGCGTGCGTGAAACCTATGCAGCGACGTTGAAACTCGGCTTGATCAGTATGCTCGGCCTCGTGGTCCTGGCGCAGCTTATGCCCGAGACGCTGATTCGAGGCTTTACCGAAGACGCCGGTGTGATTGCCGCTGGTGTTCGCTTTCTCAACATCATTTCGTTCAATCTGCTCGCCGTTAGCGTTGCGTTCGCCTGCTTCGGCGTGCTTTCCGGGCTTGGCAACACCGTGCCGACGCTGATCAGCACCACAACACGATTCAGTTTCATCGTTGTCACCACGCTGCTCTTGATTCACTACGACCGCTTTGAAGTGGCGCGCCTGTGGTGGTTGTCGGTCGCCGGGACGGTGGTGCAGATGTTGATGAATCTTGCCTTTCTGCGCCGGGAATTGCGGCTCAAATTCGGCCCAGCCGAGGCGGTTGCCGTGCCAAGCACTTGATCCCTATCGCCTGTAGCCGTTGATTGTGGCTAATTGGGATCTCCACCGCGCCAGGAAGTGATTACACTGCTCGCCCGCGTGTGTCCGTATGGGGACACGCGGAAGCGACAAACACGTGTGAATGACTGCAGTAAACCTATCGAAACAGGGTTTTCGGTGCCTGGAAAACGGTTGCGTACAACAAAAGCCCATGTGGCAGCAATGAAACGTTGATGCGTGACATGTGCGACCTTTGTTGCATTGCGGCGAGCAGCCTCTTTGGCTATCATGCGCAACCTTTGCGGTGCTAGCCAGGCCCGTGAACCATCCCAAGAACAGGCAGGAGTTTTCGGATGAGCAGTATGAAAGGCATTGAAATTACGGGCAAAATCCGCCCGGCGTACAAGAAAATTCTGACGCCGGAGGCTTTGTCCTTCGTCGCCAAGCTGGTCCGAAAGCATTCGGCCAAGCGCGAGCAATTGCTAGAGCTGCGTAAAGAACGCCAAGCGCGTATCGATAGCGGCAAGCTGCCCGGTTTTCTGCCGGAGACCAAAGCGATCCGCAGCGGCAAGTGGAAAGTCGCCAGCATTCCCAAAGATCTTCAAGACCGCCGTGTTGAAATTACCGGCCCGGTCGATCGCAAAATGATCATCAACGCGCTGAATTCCGGTGCGAAATGTTTCATGGCCGATTTCGAAGATTCGGCCAGCCCGACCTGGGATTTGATGGTTGAAGGCCATATCAATCTGCGCGACGCCGTCGCGAAGAAGATCTCCTTCAAGTCGCCGGAAGGCAAAGAATACAAGCTGAATAAAGAGGTCGCGACGCTGATCGTGCGGCCGCGTGGCTGGCATCTGGATGAGAAGCACATCCTGATCGACGGCAAACCGGCGCCGGGCGGCATCGTCGACTTCGGTCTCTACTTCTTCCACAACGCCAAGGCGCTGATGGAAAATGGTTCGGGCCCGTACTTCTACTTGCCGAAGATGCAGTCGCATCTGGAAGCCAAGCTGTGGAACAGCGTGTTTGTCGACGCCCAAGCGCTGCTCGGTATTCCGAAGAAAACGATTAAAGTCACCGTGCTGATCGAAACGCTGTGGGCTGCGTTCGAAATGGACGAGATCCTGTATGCGTTGAAAGATCACATCGTTGCGCTGAATTGCGGCCGCTGGGATTACATCTTCAGCTGCATCAAGACGCTTAATGCGCATGGTGATTGGATGGTGCCGGACCGCCATACGGTCGGTATGGATCGACACTTCCTCGACAGCTATTCCAAGCTGCTTTGCGAAACCTGCCACAAGCGCGGCGCGATGGCGATGGGCGGCATGGCCGCATTCATCCCGATCAAGAACAACGAAGCGAAGAATAACGAAGTGTTTGCCAAGGTTACGGCGGACAAACTGCGTGAAGTGAAAAACGGTCACGATGGCACCTGGGTGGCGCATCCGGGTCTCGTGCCGGTTGCGATGGCGGTGTTCAACGAACACATGCCGGAGCCGAACCAGCTCGACAAGCAGTTCAACTACAAAATCAAAGCGTCTGATTTGTTGAAGCGTCCGGAAGGCGATATCACCGAAGCCGGTCTACGCAACAACGTCAATGTCGGTATCGGCTACGTCGAGTCTTGGATCAAGGGCAATGGCTGCGTGCCGCTGCATAACTTGATGGAAGACGCGGCAACAGCAGAAATCAGCCGTACCCAGGTTTGGCAGTGGCTCAAATACAGCGCGACGCTCGCCGACGGCCGCACGCTGACCCGCGAATTGGTCCTGCAAATCGTCGACGAAGAATTGGCCGCTTACAAGGCGCAGCTCGGTGACGAGAAGTTCTACCAAGGTCGCTTTGCCGAAGCGGCGGGCATCGTTGCCCGCATGTCGACGGCGACCCAGTGTGCCGACTTCTTAACGCTGGCCAGCTACGACTACCTCGACTGATGTCTCTGTTACGGAGCCGTGGCGGATGGCGCGAGTGCGCTGCTCGCCGCGGCTCCGTAACCGCAAAAAATTTCCCCCTGTGTTTTTTCGCCCCGAGAGGATGCTGCAATGATGAGCCGTGAAGATCTGATCAGATCACTGGAAACAGAATGGTCGACGAACCCCCGCTGGAAACACGTCAAGCGTGGCTACACCGCTGCTGATGTCGTTCGTCTGCGCGGCTCGGTCCAGATCGAACACACGCTGGCCCGCAATGGCGCTGAAAAGCTGTGGAATCTGGTTAGCAATGAACCGTACATCAACTGCCTCGGCGCGTTGACCGGCGGTCAGGCGATGCAGCAGGTTAAAGCTGGCATCAAGGCCATTTATTTGTCCGGTTGGCAGGTTGCTGCCGACAACAACAGCTATATGTCGATGTATCCGGATCAATCGCTGTATCCGGTTGACTCGGTGCCGAAGGTCGTTGAGCGCATCAACGCCAGCTTCAAGCGCGCTGATGAAATTCAGTGGGCGAAGGGCATCGGCGCGGGCGACAAAGGCTACACCGACTACTTCGCACCGGTTGTTGCCGATGCCGAAGCCGGTTTCGGCGGCGTGCTGAACGCCTACGAATTGATGAAGGCGATGATCCGCGCCGGCGCGGCAGGCGTTCACTTTGAAGATCAGCTGGCTTCGGTCAAGAAGTGCGGCCACATGGGCGGCAAAGTTTTGGTGCCGACGCAGGAAGCAGTGCAGAAGCTGATCGCCGCGCGTATGGCGGCTGACGTCTCCGGCGTGCCGACTGTTATCCTCGCTCGTACCGACGCCGAAGCGGCCGACTTGCTGACCAGCGATTACGACGCTAACGACAAGCCGTTCGTCACCGGCGAGCGCACGTCCGAAGGCTTCTACAAGACCAAGAAAGGTTTGGATCAAGCGATCAGCCGCGGGCTGGCCTATGCGCCGTACGCCGACCTCGTTTGGTGCGAAACCGGTACGCCGGATCTGGAATTCGCGCGCAAGTTCGCCGAAGCGCTGAAGAAGCAGAACCCGGATCAGTTGCTGGCCTATAACTGCTCGCCGAGCTTCAATTGGAAGAAGAATCTCGACGACGCCACGATTGCCAAGTTCCAGCGTGAACTCGGCGCGATGGGCTACAAGTACCAGTTCATCACGCTCGCTGGCATCCACTCCATGTGGTACAACATGTTCGATTTGGCGCAGGATTACGCCAAGCGCGGCATGACCGCGTATGTCGAAAAAGTCCAAGAGCCGGAATTTGCGGCCCGCGACCGTGGCTATAGCTTCGTTAGCCACCAGCAGGAAGTTGGCACCGGCTATTTCGACGACGTTACGACGGTGATTCAAGGCGGCACCTCCAGCGTCACCGCGCTGACCGGTTCGACTGAAGAAGAACAGTTCCACTAAGCGAACCGTTCTAGTTACGAAAAGCCCCGGCGAGCCCGGGGCTTTTTTATTGCCGTTTGCTCGGCCTGAAAGTCGTAGAATTGTGTTGAAAACGGCTGAAGCAAAAGGGAAGGCGAATGAAAAAGCTATTCATCAGGGGCGTCCTCGTTATTGTCGCGATTGGCATTGCGCTGGTCGTCGTCGGCTTCCTGCTGCCGAGCAAAGCGCGCACGGAGCGGTCGGTGACGGTTGCTGCCCGAGCGGAGACTGCATTTGCGCTGGTCAACAGTTTTCGGCAATTTGATAAGTGGTCGCCGTGGGCGAGCAAAGATCCGGCGATGACGATTGAGCGCAGCGGGCCTGAGTATGGCGTTGGCGCCAAATACCGTTGGGCTGGCAATAGCGCGGTCGGCACCGGCAGCCAGGAAATTATCGGCAGTACGCCGAATAGCGAAGTCAAAATCGATCTCCGCTTCGGCGATTCTGATCTGCCGAGTATTGCGTCGTTCACCCTTATTCCCGAAGGCGACACGGTCAAAGTCACCTGGTCTTTGGATTTGGATCTCGGCAATAACCCGGCAAATCGCTATTTCGGTTTATTCATCGATAAATTTGTTGGACCGGACTACGAAGTCGGCTTGGCCAAGCTAAAAGTCCTGGCTGAGAGCCTGCCGAAAACTGATTTTTCAGATTTGAATGCCGAAGTTATCGAAAACAAGCCGCTGCCGTACGCCTATTTCTCGGGAACGACGACGACGAAGGCTGCGGATATTGGCCCGGCGCTCGCAGCAGCCTACGCAAAAGTGGGGGCGGCGATGCGCAGCGTAGACTTGAAGCAAGCCGGTGCGCCCTTGGCGGTGACGCGCCGCTTCGACGAAGAAGCGCAAGTTTACGAATTCGACGCGGCAGTGCCGGTCGACCGCTCCGATGTAGCGCTGCCAGCCGGAAGCGCAGTCAAGTACGGCGAGACGCCGGCCGGCTTGGTCTTAACCGTTACCCACACCGGCCCGTACAGCCAATTGCGTGAGGTATATGATCAGGTCGCAGCATTTGAAGCTGTGTATGGCTTCAGCGCCAACGGCAATTCCTGGGAACAGTACGTGAGCGACCCTGGCACCACGCCGGAAGCCGATTGGGTCACGACGCTTCATTTTCCGGTGAAATGATCTTACAGCCTGCTAACACGTATGCGATCGCTGCGTGTTATTGATTCGGCCACAAAATAGTTGAACGAGGTGCTACGCGGCAATTTGAGATCGCACTTTTTCGAGACGGCGTGAGTGGCCGAATTAATAATAAAATTAAATTGCTTTGTTATTGATCCGGCCATTTCTCGCTATTTCGGAAGTGCGGCATCCGGTTGGGCATTGCACTGTCTTTATTCAAGTACTTAATGGCCGGATCAATAACAGGCCCTGGTGCGAAGGCTCGGCCGTTGCCGACAGACCGTGGCCGGCCGATGACCCGAGCGCTGGGTGCCGCGCTCCGATATGTTGATGCTTATGAGTGAACCTGCTCTCGAATTCGACGCGAAGGCGTTTTTATCACAGCTGACCTCATCGCCCGGTGTTTACCGGATGTACGACGCGGACGGCGATTTACTGTATGTCGGCAAAGCACGAAACCTAAAAAAGCGGGTATCGAGCTACTTCTTGCGCGCCAGCGGTAATGTTCGTATCGAGTCGATGGTCGAGCAGATTCGCCGCATCGAAGTTTCGTTGACGCATACCGAAGACGAAGCTTTGGTGCTCGAAGCGACGCTAATCAAAGAGCAAAACCCGCGCTACAACGTGATGTTGCGCGACGACAAAAGCTACCCCTACGTTCGTATCACGACCGGCCAGACGTATCCGCGCATCGGTTTTCATCGTGGCTCGAAGGAGGGCGGCGACCGTTACTTCGGGCCGTTCCCCAGTTCGACTGCGGTACGCGAAACGCTGCTGACGTTGCAGAAATTATTCAAGTTGCGGCCGTGCAATGACGCTTTCTTCAGCAACCGCCGCCGGCCCTGTCTGCAGCATCAAATTCGCCGCTGCTCGGCGCCGTGCGTAAAGCTGATTTCGGAAGCGGATTACACGCGCGATATCAACAAAGCCGTGCGCTTACTGGAAGGCCGCGGCGACGAGCTAGCGCGCGAGATCGGCGCGGATATGGAGCAGGCCGCCGAGGCGTTGGAGTTCGAGCGCGCGGCGAAATTTCGCGATCAGATTGCGGCGCTGGCGCGGGTCCGCGAAAACAGGGCGATCACCGGCGGCGCGGACGAGATCGATGTCATCGCCGCGGCGCCGCACGCGTCGAGCAGCTGTGTTGTCGTGACCTCAGTACGCGATGGCCTCAACCTTGGCCACGGCAGTTTTTTCCCGAAGCACCCAGTCAACGTCGGCATGCCTGAGCTGCTATCGAGCTTCCTCGCGCAATACTACCTGAGCCGGCCGATTCCACCGGAAATTTTGGTTAGCGAGATGCCGGAAGATCAGGAATGGCTGGAGCATTCGCTGGCGGCCAGCGCTGGCCGCAAGGTCAAGGTGATTCAACCGCAGCGCGGCGCCAAGCAGCGCCTGTTGGCGATGGCGATCAACACTGCGCAGCAGGCCTTATCGACCAAGCTGGTCGAGGCTGCAAGCATGGACAAGCGCCTGTTGGAACTGCAGCAGGCCTTAGATCTGGAGCGCCTGCCGCAGCGCCTGGAATGCTTCGACATCAGCCACACAATGGGCGAGCAGCCCGTGGCGTCCTGCGTGGTATTTAATGGCGAAGGCCCGCTGAAGTCGGCGTATCGCAAATTCAATATCGAAGGCATTACGCCGGGTGACGATTACAGCGCGATCAAGCAAGCGGTATCGCGCCGTTTTGCACGCGTGAAAGCCGGTGAAGTGCAGGTGCCGGACGTGTTGTTTATCGACGGCGGCAAAGGCCAGCTGAGCTCCGCGCTGGCGGCTTTATCGGTGCTTGATTTCGATGGCGTGCGGGTGGTCGCAATCGCCAAAGGCCCCACGCGCAAGCCGGGCCTAGAGCAACTTATCCTGCCGGAATGGGATCAGCCGCTGATGCTGCCGCCAGACTCCCCGGCGCTGCATTTGATTCAACGCATCCGCGATGAGGCCCACCGCTTCGCGATCACCGGCCACCGCGCGCGGCGCGACAAGGCGCGGGTCACGTCTGGATTGCAGGCCATCGAAGGGTTGGGGCCGGCGCGCCGGCGCTCGCTGCTGAAAAGCTTGGGCGGGCTGCAGGAGATTAAGCGCGCTGGGGTCGACGACCTGGCTAAGATTGATGGCATTAACCGCCGGCTGGCCGAGCGCATATACGCTCATTTTCATTAAACCAAGTCGCCGCATTGCGTGGAATATCAGCGCGCTGCTGGCAACCTGCAGACGGAACTCCCACACTGTTGCCATGCCGCTGAATCTACCCACGCTACTTACGCTCGGCCGAGTCGCCGTCATCCCACTGGTGTTGGGATTTTTCTACACCGATTGGCCCTACGCGCGGCAAACGGCCGCAGCGTTGTTTATCGTTGCGTCAATTACCGACTGGCTCGACGGCTGGCTCGCCCGGCGCTGGAACCAGACCACCAATTTCGGCGCGTTTCTCGATCCGGTTGCGGATAAATTGCTCGTCGCCGTCGCGCTGGTCATGCTGCTAAAGGACGAATCGGCGCATCCCGCAGGGCATACCGCGATGGGCGTGCTCGTCGCCGTCATCATTGGCCGCGAAATCACCATCTCCGCGCTACGCGAATGGCTGGCCGAACTCGGGCAGCGCAAGCGAGTTGCAGTGGGCATTATCGGCAAGCTGAAAACGGCATTTCAGATGACGGCGATCAGTTTAATGCTCTGGCAAAAACCTTTCGGTCCAATTCCTGTTTACGAGCTGGGCTATGTGCTATTATTCGCCGCCTCGGTACTGACGTTGTGGTCGATGGTTGTTTATCTGCGAGCGGCTTGGCCCGTTTTACGGCAAGATTTTTAGCTCGGAAAGATTTGGCAACTAAGCAGTTTACGACAACAAAATCAAGACTTGACGCTGCAGAGTTAGCCTTTATAATGCGCGACTCGGTAAGCGGGAATAGCTCAGCTGGTAGAGCGCAACCTTGCCAAGGTTGAGGTCGCGAGTTCGAACCTCGTTTCCCGCTCCATTTTTACCGAGCCGATAAACCTCGTTAAGTAACGAGGTTTTTTCGCTTAAGCGGTTCCGCAACGGAACCGGTCGATGGCTCGATGGCAGAGTGGTGATGCAGGGGACTGCAAATCCCCGTACCTCGGTTCAATTCCGGGTCGAGCCTCCATAAAATTAAAAGCTTGTGAAAATATCCCGTCTACTGAATCGCGATCGACGTATGAGCGCAGGAGGGTTGCCGCGGCATGAAACTCTGCGAGGCTGCCTGCCGTGCAGAGGTGACTAGCGCAGGCAGATGCGAATGGGGCGGCAGCTCGAACATTCGTAAGCTGGGCGTCGGCGAACAGGCGCGCATCCGTCAACTCGAAGCTGAGAGCGAGCAACTGCGCTGCGACGTCGATATCCTAAAAAAGCCTTGGTGCGTTCAAGCGGTGGGTGCGGCTCTACCCATGATCCCTTGGCTTGGAGAAGTGACCTCAATGTCAAGAACGGGGAGGCTGGGGCTTCCAGGCACGCAGAAGACCGAAACATTGCGATGTTGGAAAGCTGGACAATCGCTTGCCAAGATCGGCTTTGCCTTGAGCGGGCGCGTGGGATCGATCTATGGCGTAGTCTCGGCGCAAGGCGGCATTGCGCGGCAACCTGACAATGATCGTTGACCGTGCCCGCGTTGTCGGAGCGTGAAGAAATCTCGCGCGGGCTCGCCATACCGCTTTCGATTCGGAGCACTGCGGCAAGCCTAAGACGCGCACCCTCAACAAACGGCCGCGAGGTATCCCGGAACCGCGGTACGCATCGCTATCGCGCGCTGGAAGCTGATTAGCTGGCCGGGAGCCGCGCACGTCAACGGAAGTCCTGCCTTCTCTCCGAGTCCCGCTGCCGTGGTAGCCAATCGGCTTCCATTCGAGCCATCGTAGTGTCGCTTGTCTTGGTGTCTCGCTTCGCACCGGTTTGCGCCAACCACACGAAGCATGGGCTCAAAGCTGCCTGCGCCGCACTTTTTGCAGGCGATCTTCAAGAGGGGCGTCAGGTGAGCCCTCCGGGCGAGCGTCTTCTGCTTGCCACCGTGACGGCAATTGATGCGCCGGCATCTGCCGCCGCTGTTTATGCGTAGATATTTGCCGTCGCGGTCATGTAGTTTAGCGAGTGACCAGCCCGGCTCAAGCTTGGCATTTTTCTTCGAGATCTTTCAGCGGCATGGCATCGTCTCCCAAGTTGGCGGCGGATGCCTTGGGCGAGGAAGCATATACCAGCGGAAATACCGCCTGATACCGCCTGATACCGCCAGCTTCGTTCGAAACGTGGCGGTATCAGCAGGGCGGATGCATAACAAAAAACCCCGCAATTACGCGGGGTTTTTAGACGAATTCGGATTCCGTTTGGAATCTTATATGGCGTCCCTACGGGGATTCGAACCCCGGTTCTCACCGTGAAAGGGTGGTGTCCTAGGCCTCTAGACGATAGGGACAACAGAGGCAGTGCTACGTACCAATTTTACCGCAAATCCACCGTAAAAAACTTGGTGGAGCCAGCCGGGATCGAACCGGCGACCTCTTGCATGCCATGCAAGCGCTCTCCCAGCTGAGCTATGGCCCCGTACAGCGGAGGCGGATTATAGACGTGTCTTGCGACGCTCGACAAGTCGTTCTGAAAAAAAGTTATCGAAGCTGTTTGCCGAGCTTCGCCGCCGATGCCGGCCGAAGCGGAAGCCGAACGGTGTGCACGACAATCCATTAAACTGCAGCGATAATACCGAGCCCGCCGCGGCTGGCATTGCCGCTGGCAACTGCGCTCAATTCGCAGAACTACCAACACATTAACTAGGCATCATCCCATGGCATCCGTTAGCACTAACGAAATGAAGTCGGGCGTCAAGGTTCTCATCGACGGCGAACCGTATGCGATCCTTGATAACGAATATCGCAAGCCCGGCAAGGGCCAGGCGACCAATACGGTCAAGATTCGCAACCTTAAGAACGGCCGCGTTTTGGAACGCACGCTGAAGTCCGGCGATAGCTGGGAACTGGCGGATGTCGAACAGACCGAAATGCAGTATCTGTATAACGACGGCGAGTTCTGGACCTTCATGGATCCGAGCAGCTTTGAGCAGATTCAGGCCGGCGACGCGGCAATGGTCGACGCCAAGCAGTGGCTGAAAGGCGAAGAAACCTGCACCGTGCTGCTGTGGGATGGCGTGCCGCTGAACGTGGCCGCGCCGAATGCCGTTACGTTGCAGATCACCGAAACCGACCCAGGTGTGCGTGGCGATACCTCAGGCGGCGGCGGCAAGCCGGCGACGTTGGAAACCGGCGCCGTGGTTCGCGTGCCGTTGTTTGTGCAGCAGGGTGAGTTGATCAAGGTCGATACGCGCACCGGCGAATATCTGTCGCGGGTCGGCAAGTAATGGCTAAGCCATCGGCAGCAGCAGCAGCGGCTGGAGCATCGAGCATGGATGAGAATCGCAAGAAGGCGCTGGAAGCGGCGCTGGGCCAGATTGAGAAGCAATTCGGCAAGGGCGCAGTCATGCGCATGGGCGCCGACGATCCGGCGCGCGATGTTGATGTCGTGTCTACGGGCTCGCTGGCGCTAGACGTTGCCCTTGGCATTGGCGGCTTACCGCGTGGCCGCGTCATCGAAATTTACGGCCCGGAATCTTCCGGTAAAACCACTTTGTGTTTGCAGGTGGTGGCCGAGATTCAGAAGCACGGCGGCGTTGCCGCGTATATCGACGCCGAGAACGCGTTGGATCCGCAGTACGCCGAGCGACTGGGCGTGCAGGTTGCGGATTTGTTGATTTCGCAGCCGGATACCGGCGAGCAGGCGCTGGAAATCGCCGACATGCTGGTGCGCTCGAACAGCGTCGATTGCATCGTCGTCGATTCCGTCGCGGCGTTGGTGCCGAAAGCTGAAATTGAAGGCGAGATGGGCGATAGCCACGTCGGCCTGCAAGCGCGTTTGATGTCGCAGGCGCTGCGCAAGTTGACGTCAAACATCAAGCGCTCGAATACGCTGGTGATCTTCATCAACCAGATCCGTATGAAGATCGGCGTGATGTATGGCAGCCCGGAAACCACGACTGGCGGTAACGCGCTCAAGTTCTATGCTTCGGTACGCCTCGATATCCGCCGCACCGGCGCGATCAAGAAAGGCGAGGAAGTGGTCGGCAACGAAACCCGCGTTAAGGTGGTGAAGAACAAGATGGCGCCACCGTTCCGCGAGGCGCATTTCGAAATTCTTTACAACGAAGGCATTTCCAAGCTCGGCGAATTGGTTGATCTCGGGGTCGAGCACGGATTTGTTGAGAAATCTGGCGCGTGGTACGCCTACAAGGGCGACAAAATCGGCCAGGGTAAGGAAAATGCACGGACGTATCTGAAAGAGCACCCGGATGCGGCCGAGGCTATCGAAGCGGCTTTACGCGCGAAGTTGATGCCGGTAAAGGCTGCGCGCACGACTGCGGAATAAGCGATGGCACGGCGCGGGCGTGAGCCATCGCCGCTGCAGCAAGAGGCGGCGCGCGGCTACGCGCTGCGTGCGTTGGGTCGCCGCGAACATAGCGCCCGGGAATTGGAGCACAAGCTCGCCCGGGCCGGTCTCGACGAAACGGCGGCTGACGAAGTTGTTCAGGAATTAGGCGTAGCGGGCTGGCAGAGCGACGCCCGCTACGCCGGCTTGCTGGTTCGTTCGCGGATCGGCCAAGGCTATGGGCCGTTACGGATCTCCGCTGAGTTGTCCTCGCGCGGCGTTGACGCAGCACTCATTCACAGCGCGCTTGCCGAGGCCGAACCGGACTGGTCTAGCGTTATCCGCAAAGTTTACGAGCGCCGCTACGACGCAGCCCCAGAGAGCACAAAAGAGCGCGCCAGCCGGTACCGTTTTTTAGCCGCGCGCGGGTTTACCTCCGATCAGATTCGCGGCGTGATGCAGGGCCTGCCTGAAGACGACTAACCGCACACGCGACTACAGCGCCATGCGAAATCTGGCCGCGTGATCCCCGGCTACGGCGAAATCTGGCGATAGGCCCTCCCGACACGCTACCATAAGAGTCTTTGTGTCACGGTACGGCCATGAACAGTAACGAACTCCGCGCGCGCTTCCTGGAATATTTCCGCCGTCAGGGCCATACGATCGTGCCTTCGTCGCCGCTGGTGCCGGGCAACGATCCAACGCTGCTGTTTACCAACGCCGGCATGGTCCAGTTCAAAGACGTGTTCACCGGCCAAGACAAGCGCCCGTATACCCGCGCGGCATCAAGCCAGCGCTGCGTTCGCGCCGGCGGCAAGCATAACGATCTCGAGAACGTCGGCTACACCGCCCGACATCACACGTTCTTCGAGATGCTCGGCAACTTCAGCTTCGGCGATTACTTCAAGCCGGACGCGATCCGCTTTGCCTGGGAGTTTATTACCTCGCCAGAATGGCTGGGCATCGATAAAAATCGCCTGCTGGTCACGGTTTATCAGACCGACGACGAGGCTTACGACATCTGGCATCGGCAGATCGGTATCGCAGCGGATCGCATCGTCCGTATCGGCGACAACAAAGGCGCGCCGTACGCCTCCGATAATTTTTGGGCGATGGGCGACACCGGCCCCTGCGGCCCGTGTACCGAGATTTTTTACGATCACGATCCGGATGGCTCGAAAGGCATTTTCGGCGGCCCGCCTGGTTCGCCGGATGAAGATGGCGACCGCTGGATTGAGATCTGGAACGTTGTCTTCATGCAGTTCGAGCGCGCCAAAGACGGCACGATGACGAAGCTGCCGGCGCCGAGTGTCGACACCGGCATGGGCCTAGAGCGCATCAGCGCGTTGATGCAGGGCACCAACGATAACTACCAGATCGATATCTTTCAGACCTTAATCGGCGCGATCGCCGAATTGACCGCTACGAAAGCGTATTCAAGCCCGTCGCAGAAAGTGATCGCCGACCATATTCGGCCTACGGCGTTTTTGATCATCGATGGCGTGCTTCCTTCGAATGAAGGTCGTGGCTACGTGCTGCGCCGGATCATGCGCCGCGCGATTCGCCACGGCTACAAGTTGGGCCTGAGCGAGCCGTTTTTCTACAAGCTGGTTGCACCGCTGGCGGCGGCGATGGGCGACGCCTACCCGGAATTGCATCGGGAGCAGGCGCGCATCGAAAAAATCATTCGCCAGGAAGAAGAAAGCTTTGCCATCACGCTCGGCAAAGGTATGAGTTTGCTGGATGAGGCGATCACGCAGCTTAAGGATGACGTCATCCCTGGCGCCGTCGTATTCAAGCTGTATGACACCTACGGTTTCCCATTCGATTTGACGGCAGACATCGCGCGCGAGCGCAATCTGAAACTCGACGAAGTGGGCTATGAACGCGAGATGGACGCACAGCGCACGCGCGCACGCGCAGCGAGCAAGTTCACCGTCGGCGAAGGGCTGAAATACGAGGGTGCCGCAACTTTATTCCTGGGCTATGAGCACCTGAGCGCGGACGATGCGAAAGTGCTTGCACTGTTCCGCGGCAATGAGCCGGTTGCGCGTTTGGCGGCCGGCGATAGCGGCGCTGTGGTGCTCGACCGCACACCGTTCTACGCCGAAAGCGGCGGCCAAGCCGGCGACGCTGGCACCATCGCCGGCTTCCGTGTTGGCGATACCCAGAAGATTGCAGGCGGCGCGTTTGCGCACGCCGGTAGCTTGGAATCGGGCGCGTTGCAGGTGGGCGATGTTGTAACAGCCAGCGTGGCCGTGAGCCAGCGCCGCGCAACGATGCGCAACCATTCCGCGACGCATCTTTTGCACAAAGCGCTGCGTGATGTGCTCGGCGACCATGTGCAGCAAAAAGGCTCGTTGGTCGATGTCGATAAAACCCGTTTCGACTTCGCTCACGGCCAGCCGATGACTGCCGCTGAGTTGGCGGATGTCGAGCAGCGCGTTAACGCCGAAGTGCTGGCCAACGTCGCGACGCAGGCGCGAGTTCTGCCGATCGAAGAGGCGAAGAAGACCGGCGCGATGATGCTGTTCGGCGAGAAATACGGCGATGAAGTGCGCGTGCTCGACATCGGCAGCTCGCGCGAGCTCTGCGGCGGCACCCACGTGGCGCGCACTGGCGATATCGGATTGTTCAAAATCGTTGGCGAGAGTGGTGTTGCTGCTGGCGTGCGTCGTGTTGAAGCCATCACCGGCGACAACGCGCTAACTTGGGTCAACGAGCTGCAGGGGCGTCTGGCCGCCGCTGCCGGCTTGCTGCGCGCGGCACCGAATGATCTCGGCGCCAAGATTGCCGCCTTGCTGGATACGCAAAAGGCGCTGGAAAAAGAATTGGCCGGTCTGAAAGGCAAGCTTGCGGCAAACGCCGGCACCGAACTAGCGGCGCAGGCGCAGCTGATCGGTGCGGTGAAAGTACTGGTGACGCGCGTTGACGGTGTCGATGGCAATGATCTCCGGACCTTGCTTGACGAGCTCAAGAACAAGCTTGGCTCGGGCATTGTGCTGCTCGCCGCGGCGACGGGCGAGAAAGTGAGCTTGATCGCCGGCGTTAGCGCCGATCTCACCGGCAAAGTTAAAGCCGGCGAGTTAGTCAACATCGCTGCCGTGCAAGTCGGCGGTAAAGGCGGCGGCCGGCCGGACATGGCGCAAGCCGGCGGCACCCAGCCGCAAAATCTGCCGGCCGCGTTGGCCGCGGCGGGCGCGTGGCTGCAGCAAAAACTGAACTGAGCAAAGAGTCTGACATGGCATTACTGGTACAGAAGTACGGCGGCACGTCGATGGGCTCGGTCGAGCGGATCGAGCACGTTGCCAGCAAGGTCAAGGCGGCCGTCGATCGCGGCCATCAGATCGTCGTTGTAGTGTCGGCGATGTCCGGCGAAACCGACCGTTTGATCAAGCTGGCGAAAGGCATTAATCCGCGGCCACCGTCGCGCGAGCTGGATCAAATGATCGCGACCGGCGAGCAGGTAACAATCTCGCTACTGGCGATGGCACTGGAGAAAATCGGCGTGCCGGCGCGCTCGTATACCGGCGCCCAAGTCGCGATTCGCACCGATAAAGCCTACAACAAGGCGCGCATTCAACAAATCGAAACCGAGCGCCTGCTCGCCGATTGCAAGGCCGGCATCGTGCCGGTTGTTGCGGGTTTCCAAGGCATTGACGACGACGGCAACATCACCACGCTCGGCCGCGGCGGCTCAGATACCACAGGTGTTGCGTTGGCGGCGGCCCTGAAAGCCGACGAATGCCAGATCTACACCGATGTCGACGGCGTTTACACCACCGACCCACGCGTTGAGCCGAAGGCGCGGCGTTTGGACCGCATCACATTCGAGGAAATGCTCGAATTGGCCAGCCTCGGCTCGAAGGTATTGCAAATTCGCTCGGTGGAATTCGCCGGCAAGTACAAGGTTCCGCTGCGGGTGTTATCGACGTTTGTCGAAGGTCCCGGCACGCTGATTACGCTCGATGAAAAGCCCTCGGAGGGGACGATGGAAGAACCACTAATTTCCGGTATCGCATTCAGCCGCGACGAAGCGCAGCTGACCGTTGCCGGCGTACCGGATCGGCCCGGCATTGCGGCGGCGATCTTAGGCCCGATCGGCGACGCCAATATCGAAGTCGACATGATCGTGCAAAACGTTGGCGCCGATGGCACGACTGACTTCACGTTCACGGTAAGCCGCGGCGAATACGAACGTGCGACCGATGTAGCGAAGAAGGTAGTCGAAGAACTGAACGCCAAGGGCGTGCGGACGGCGTTGGATATCTGCAAGGTATCGCTGGTCGGCGTTGGCATGCGCTCGCACGCCGGTATCGCCGCCAAGATGTTTAAGACGCTGGCGAGCGAGGGGATCAACATCCGGATGATCTCAACCTCGGAGATCAAGATTTCGGTTGTCGTCGAAGATAAGTATTTGGAGCTGGCCGTGCGCGCGCTTCACAAGGCGTTTGACCTCGCGGCGCCATCGACATAACTTTATCTGGCACGCTCAATCATCTATCTAGTTACAAGCTTAGATTCTGCTTAAAAGCTATGGTTTTTCAGGGTTTATCGCACCCTTTCGTCGGATAAGTTCTCATTAGTTGATATTTCTCTTCATCTCGGGACTTGGGCGCTATATGATGTTCCTAAGCAAACTGCAATGGCGCCACATTGAAGCAAGGCGCCAACGCAAACGGAATTCACTTTAGGTCCCCGGAGAACTGCAATGCTCATTCTGACACGGCGAGTCGGCGAAACACTGGTCATCGGTGATGACGTAACGGTCACCGTACTCGGTATTAAGGGAAACCAAGTTCGTATTGGCGTTAAGGCGCCGAAGACGGTTACAGTACATCGCGAAGAAATCTTCGAACGCATCCGCCAGGAACGCGCAGAAGAGAAGACGGACACGCAGATTGCGGCCGAAGCAGAATAAGTTACAAATTCGATAAAAAAGACTTTACCAGGGTGGCAATCCTGGCTATAATAGCCGGGATTTATCGCTGCTTTATCTCTCTGCGAAAAGGAGAGATGGCCGAGTGGACGAAGGCGCTCCCCTGCTAAGGGAGTATAGGGCTTTAAAACCTTATCGAGGGTTCGAATCCCTCTCTCTCCGCCATGACGCAGGGACAGAAAGACGGTAAATGCGCCCGTAGCTCAGCTGGATAGAGCACTTGGCTACGAACTAAGGGGTCGGAGGTTCGAATCCTTCCGGGCGCACCATTGGAAAACGGTAACCCACCGGCAGAAATGCCGGTGGGTTTTTCGTTTTATGGCGTCCAAGATAAAAACCAATACGATAAGCCAGCCCGCGACGGCGATTGCGCCGACGAGCCGGGGAATTCTTAATATTTACCTATTTAACTGTAGGTTAATTGAAATAATACCTTCAGAATATGACTTATGCTTCACGTCATCATGTAAGGGCTATTTCGCGCTGTTGCTGGTATATATCAACACTGGATCTGTAATTAAGTTTCAAAAAAACAAATAAACTCAGGAGAGTGCTTTTTGTTTTCCTAATTTCACATAAAATTCATATTGTTATGTGAAATTTTTTTATCCAGAAGCGCATGCAAAAGTCACGCGAAGATACCCTATACAGGATATCCCATTCGCCAGTTTCCGCTGCTTTGCGGCGATTTCGGATCGGTTTCTTCCCTAAGAACAGGGAGCAATCCTTATGCCAAGCGCCGATGGAGCAATTCGGGTGTGATTGCCCGGAACTGTGCGGTTATCCCGGATCAGCGGGACGAAGTGCGTCAATAACCCGATGCTCGCTTTGTCCATATGACGTTGGTTTGACGAGCAAAATCGCTGCCGCGTTTAATACTATTGCGGCATTCAGTCTTGTGGCCCTGTGATGCACTGGGTATTTTCGGGTTGAGCAGAACCACTCTGCGTCATGCGCAGATGCGCCGCAATCTGCTATCAATGCTAGTGCGGCCGCATTTCGAACGTCGCCAAACGCATATTTGTAGCGAAGGCTTCGCCGCGTGTGAGTCAGCACCAGAGGTATCGATTCAGAAACGGTTCGATCTGGCGGTGGTGAGAACAGACCTCAATCCTATCGGCGTTTGCACAGGTCTTTAGCTGCCCCAGAGAATGCTGGGGCGTGGCATCCAGGACCCGTTAGCAGGGTTGCGATTGCTGCGACGGCGGCCGTGAACCGCGCGTGCAACTGACGAGAAAGACGCAGGCAATGTCGGTCCCCTTGGTGCGACGGCCGGGGCCGCATTGGCGGTTCACGACCCTGTCCTGAAGGGGTATGGCCCCAAGTCCGCCCACTTCGTTGCAAACCTTGGTCTTGGAGTCGCCAAAGCCGGCGGCTCGCCTAGCGGATTTTTGACCGATAACGCAGCCATCGCATACGTGCTAGTAGGCGCCTAAGGCAATGGGGCGTCCGTGGTGTCGTGTAAGCGTGCTAGCACGCGCTGCGTCCGCGAATCACGAAGTTCTGGCGCTTGAGTGTGACCGTGGCGCCAGTTGCAGCCAAGCCTGGGCACAAGCGGCTACAGCGTCAGCACTGCTGTAGCCGCCGCTTCTGTAGTTTTTAGATCAAATCAAGCGAGCTTCTTGTGCCGTGTCCGGCGGTTGACGCCCGGCTCGCTGCCGGTGCGGCGGCGGAAATCGTCTTCGTACTCGCGGTAGTTGCCTTCGAGGAACACCACTTCGCCGCTGTCTTCGAACGCGAGGATGTGCGTCGCAACGCGATCCAAGAACCAGCGATCATGTGAGATCACGAGCGCACAGCCGGCGAAGTCGAGTAGTGCCTCTTCTAGCGCGCGCAGCGTTTCCACATCGAGATCGTTAGTCGGTTCGTCGAGCAATAACACGTTGCCGCCAGTGAGCAGCATCTTCGCCAGATGCACGCGATTGCGTTCGCCGCCAGAGAGATCTTTCAGGCGTTTGCCTTGCGATTCACCCTTGAAATTGAAACGCCCGATATAGGCGCGCGACGGCATTTCAAACGAGCCAGCACGGATGATGTCCTGACCTTGGCTGATTTCCTCGAAGACGGTTTTGTCGCCGTCGAGTTTGTCGCGGCTTTGGTCGACGTACGCGAACTTCACGGTGTCACCAATTCGGATCGAACCGGCATCCGGCTGTTCCTGGCCGAGTAGCAGGCGGAACAGTGTCGTTTTACCGCGACCGTTGGCGCCGACGATACCGACGATGGCACCGCGCGGTACGGCGAAGTTCAGACCCTGGTAGAGCATACGATCGCCGTATTTTTTGGCGACATCGCTAACTTCGATAACCAAGTCGCCGAGACGCGGGCCGGGCGGGATATACAGTTCGCGCGTTTCGGCGCGCTGCTGATATTCCTGCGACGCTAACTCTTCGTAGGCCTTAACGCGCGCCTTACTTTTCGACTGCCGCCCTTTGGGATTTTTGCGCACCCACTCCAGCTCTTCGGCCAATGCTTTCTGATGTGCAGACTCGGTTTTCTCTTCTTGGCGTAGGCGCTTCTCTTTCTGCTCCAGCCAGGTTGAGTAATTGCCCTGCCAAGGAATGCCGTGGCCGCGGTCGAGTTCAAGGATCCAGCCGGCAACGTTGTCGAGGAAGTAGCGATCATGGGTGACCGCGATGATCGTGCCGGGGAAATCCTTCAAAAACTTCTCTAGCCACGCGACCGATTCGGCGTCGAGATGGTTAGTCGGCTCGTCGAGCAGAATCATGTCAGGCTTCGACAGCAGCAACCGGCACAGCGCAACGCGGCGCCGCTCGCCGCCAGAAAGCTTGGTGACGTCAGCATCCCAAGGCGGCAGATTGAGCGCTTCCGCCGCTTTGTCGAGAATGACTTCGAGATTGTGGCCGTCCATTGCGGCGAGCTTGCCTTCCAGCTCTTGCTGCTTGGCGCTGAGCTTGTCGAAGTCAGCATTTTCGTCGGCATACGCGGCGTAGACGGCGTCGAGCTGGGCTTGCACATCCTTGATTTCGGATAGCGCCTCTTCGACGTTTTCGCGCACGTTTTTCTTCGGGTCGAGTTGCGGCTCCTGCGGCAAATAACCGACTTTCAGGCCGGGCTGCGGCCGTGCTTCGCCGTGAAACTCTTTATCGACGCCGGCCATGATTTTCAGCAGCGTTGATTTACCCGCGCCGTTGTAGCCCAGCACGCCGATCTTGGCGCCCGGGAAAAAGCTCAGCGAAATATCGCGCAGAATTTCCCGCTTGGGCGGAACGGTCTTGCCGACCCGGTTCATCGTGTAAACGTATTGGCTCATGGGCTCGATGCGGCTGCGTGGTTATGACGGGGCGCGATTATCGGCGACTCATGGCGGCGCTGTCATGCGCGCGGCTGTTACGAGGCGAGGGCTTATAATCGCGCATGAGATCGTTTCGGCCCTTGTTGCCGCTGTTATTCGCCGCCATTACGCTGCCGTCAGCGGCTGCGGTTTATCGCTGCGACCATAACGGCAAGCCGGTTTACACCGACAAACCCTGCAACAATGGTGCCGAGCCGACGCCGTTGCCCGCGCTAACGACGATCGCCCCTGAGTCGCACGCAGCCAAATTGTCCGACCAGTACGACGCCGACGTTGCGCGGCGGCATAAGGCGCGCGACAAAGCCGACGCTGAATGGCTGCAACAACGCCAGCGTTCAGAGACACAGGCGGCATTGATCCGCAAGGCCTTGATCGACGGTAACGTCGTCAAAGGCATGACGCCGGATCAAGTGCAGCAGGTGCTGAATTTGCCGGCACGCGTTGAGGACCCAGGCGGCGCGCACGAGCGCTGGACCTACCAAAATGGCCGCACCCGGCGGACGATCACGTTCAGTAACGGCGTGGTCAGCGCGGATAGCAGCCGTACTTCCAGGAAATAACATTGAATCAGACGCTTGCTATCAGTGCGGACGATGTCCGCGATGCTGCCCGTGTTATCGAAGGCCAAGTGCTCCGTACGCCGTGCACGCCGTCCAAGGTGCTGTCCCAACTCACCGGCGCCGAGGTTTGGCTGAAGTTCGAGAACTTCCAGTTCACAGCGGCGTTTAAGGAGCGCGGCGCAGTTAATAAGTTGGTGCGCCTCAGCGAGGCCGAGCGCCGGGCTGGGGTTGCGGCGATGTCGGCAGGCAACCACGCGCAGGCGGTTGCGCATCACGCGACGCGCCTCGGCATCAAAAGCGTCATTGTGATGCCGACTAATACGCCGTTTACCAAAGTCAAGAACACCCGCGCCCTGGGTGGCGAAGTGATTCTGCACGGCGATACGCTGGCCGATTCGTTCGAATTCATGCAGCGCGAGTTGGTGGAAGGCCAGGGCATGACCTTGGTGCATCCGTACGACGATAAATACGTGATGGCCGGGCAGGGCACCATCGCGTTAGAGATGCTGGCCGAAGTGCCGCAGCTCGATACGCTGGTGATTCCAATCGGCGGTGGCGGCTTGTTCTCCGGCAATGCCGTGGTTGCGCACGACATCAACCCGAAGCTGCGCATCGTCGGTGTCGAGTCGGCCGGCTATTGCTCGGCGTTCGCCGCGCTGCAGAACGACCCTGCGCTGGTGCGTGGCGGCCCGACAATTGCCGAAGGTATCGCCGTAAAAGGCATTGGCAAGCTGACGCTACCGATCATCGCCGCCCACGCCGAAGAATTACTGCGGGTCGATGAGCCGGCGATTGAGCGCGCAGTCGGCTTGCTCGCGAATGTTGAAAAGGTGGTGTCGGAAGGCGCTGGCGCCACCGGCTTGGCTGCTTTGCTATCGGACCCGGCAAAGTTCGCCGGCCGCAAAGTCGGCCTGATGATTTGCGGCGGCAATATCGACCCGCGCTTGCTGGCGTCGGTGTTGTTGCGGCAGTTGGTGCACGAATCGCGTTTGGTCAGTTTGTCGATCGAAATTGAAGACAGCCCCGGCTTTTTGGCGCGGGTTGCCGGTAGCGTCGGAACCTCTGGCGGCAACATCGTGCAAGTGCATCACGAGCGTTTATCGGCCGGCCGGCACGCGAAAAGCGCGACGCTGGAAATGTTGATCGAAGCGCAAGACGAAACCCACGCCCATCAAATTATCGCGGATCTGCAATCAGCTGGTTATATCGTAAGAAGGGTCCAAGGCGGTTACGGTGAGTTCGAGTAAGATTCGCCACCGCTTTACGCCTCATTCACCTTAAGGAGAGACCCGAATGACGATTTCCATGTACACCGCGTCCGTGCCGAGCTTCATCTACGCGCTGAAGAATCTGATTGATATTATTGAAAAAGGCGCTGCACACGCAGCCGAAAAAAGCATCGATCCGAGCGTGTTCACCAGCAGCCGCCTGTACCCGGACATGCTGCCGTTCTCGCGCCAGATTCAGATCGCGACCGACATCGTCAAAGGCGGCGCAGCCCGTCTAGCCGGCGTTGAGCCGCCGCCGTACGCCGATACCGAAACCACGTTCCCGGAACTGGTTGCCCGCGTCAACAAGACGATCGACTACCTGAAGACGTTCACCGCCGACCAGATCGATGGCTCAGAAGGGCGCGAAATCACGATCAAGATGCGGTCTGGCCCGGTTAGCTTCACGGGGCTGGAATATCTGCAAACCTTCGTAATCCCGAACCTGTATTTCCACAGCACAACGGCCTACGGCCTACTGCGCCACAACGGCGTGGTACTGGGTAAGTTGGATTTCCTCGGCAAGCGCTAACGCAGAGCGCCGGGCGCTCGCTGCCGCTCAGTGCGGCGGCGGGCATAACCCCGACGCTATCTGCGATATGATTGAGGATTGACGCCGAATCTTAGGACTCGGCCCGCACTGCCGTCGTCAATGGAATTCGTCGTCGGCATTGCTTTCGAGCCCTTATCAATACCAACGATATAAACGACCCTAGTCCATGCTGGTGCCAACCCCGACCGCGAGTGGTTTACCCTACCGCCCTGCTGATTTCCCGACTTTGCCGCAGGCACTGGACTACGCCGCCACTGGCGCGGCAGGTCTTAATTTTTATACCGGCAAAGGCCAGCTTGCAGAAGCGCTGACTTACCGGCAATTGCGCGAACAAGCGCTGGAACTGGCTGCTGCGATGCGCGCGCGCGGGCTGGTTCCCGGCGAACGTGTGGCGCTGATTGCGGAAACCGACGGTGATTTCGCCCGCGCGTTTTTCGCCTGCCAGTACGCCGGCTTGGTGCCCACGGCATTGCCGTTGCCGGCGGCATTTGGTGGCCGCGCCGCCTACGTCGACCATATTCGTCGGATGATCGAGATCGCCGATGCTGCCGCTGCGATAGCCCCGCCAGCGCTTGCCGAGTGGTTGGCTGAGGCCTGCGAAGGTTTATCGCTAAAGGCCGCGGGCACGCTCGACATTTTTAAAACGGAGACCGCTTCCCCGGCCGTGGCATTGCCAACGGTTGGGCAGGATGATCTCTGCTACCTGCAATTTTCGTCAGGCAGCACGCGTTTCCCGCTTGGTGTGGCCGTTACTCAGCGCGCGTTGATGGCTAACACCTTGGGCATTTCGCGCGATGGCCTGCAGATCGGCCCGGAAGATCGCTGCGTATCCTGGCTGCCGTTTTATCACGACATGGGTTTAGTTGGGTTTCTGCTGACGCCGCTGGTCTGCCAGATCTCAATTGATCTGTTTGCGACGCGCGATTTTGCCCGTCGGCCCCTGCTTTGGTTGGACTTGATCACGCGCAATGGCGGCACGTTGTCGTATAGCCCGACGTTCGGCTATGAACTCTGCGCACGCCGCGCCGAAACAGCGTCGGTTGAAGGCATCGACCTGAGCCGCTGGCGTGGCGCTGGCATCGGCGGCGATATGGTGCGGCCGGAGCCGCTCGCAAAATTCTCGGAACGCTTTGCCCGCAACGGCTTTAAAGCGTCAGCGTTCGTGCCGAGCTACGGCATGGCGGAAGCGGCGCTGGCGCTGAGTTTTGCGCCGCTGGGCCAAGGCATACGCTATGACACGCTGGATACCGATCGTTTGGAGCGCGACCACGTTGCGGTGTCGGCTGAACACGGTGCAGCGCGCACGCGTGATTTCGTGCTTTGCGGCCCGGCGTTGCCGGATCATGTATTTGAAGTGCGCGGCGAAGCCGGAGATGTCCTCGCGGAAGCGCAAGTCGGCCGCATTTTTGTCCGTGGCCCGAGCTTGATGCAGTCGTACTACGGGCAACCCGAGGCGACAGACGCGGTGCTGTCTTCCGACGGTTGGCTCGATACTGGCGATCTCGGTTACTTCAGCGGCGGCCAAATCGTCATCACCGGCCGCGCGAAAGACCTGATCATCGTCAACGGCCGCAACATCTGGCCGCAGGATTTGGAATGGACTGCCGAGCGCGAAGTCAGCGTACTGCGCAGCGGCGATGTTGCTGCGGTTTCCGTCGATAGCGGTGCTGGCGAGCGTATTTTGGTCTTGGTCGAATATCGGGCGCCTGACGAAGCCGCGCGCGAGCACCTCTGCAAGGAAGTGGCAGCGGTGTTGAGGCTGCGCCACGGTGTTGATACCGATGTCGTAACGATTCCGCCGCGGGCGCTGCCGCGTACATCGTCCGGTAAGCTCAGCCGGTCCAAGGCTAAAGCGCTGTACTTACAAGGCACGTTCGGTACAAACGCCGAGGCAACGGCCGTTTGAGCCGTTCGCGCGGGATGGTCGCCGTGACCGGCGCCACCGGCTTTCTCGGCCGGCATGTCGTCGCCGCGCTTGCCGCAGCCGGTTGGCAAGTTCGAATTCTGGCGCGTAGCCAGCCGGTGCATCCGCTATGGCAGGATCTCGAACCCGAGGTCGTGCTCGGCGGCTTGAGCGACGCCGATGCCTTGCGCCGGTTGGTATCGGGCGCGGATGCAGTGCTTCATCTCGCGGGCTTGATCAAAGCGCGCAACGCTGCGGAATTTATGCGGGTGAACTGCGAGGGCAGTCGCGCTTTGGCTGCCGCAGTAGCAGCGTACGCACCTGGCGCACATTTTTTGCTCGTCTCCAGCCTTGCTGCACGCGAGCCCGCGCTTTCCGGCTACGCCGCGAGCAAGCGCGCCGCCGAGGCAGCGGTGTTCGATGCGCTGGGGCGTAAGCGCGTCAGCATCGTTCGCCCGCCGGCAATCTATGGCCCCGGCGATCGCGAAACATTGGTGATTTTCAAGCTTGCACGTCGTAAGCGCATCCCCATCCTTGGTCGGATGGATGCCCGCGTCGCAATGATTCACGTAGAAGACGCGGCGCGCGTGCTTGCGGCCCAGCTTGCCGAGCCACCGAGCGGCCTCGTCCATGCCATCGCCGACCATCGGCCTGATGGCTACACCTGGCAGGAAATCTTCCAAACTGCGGCGCTGGCGGTAACAAATCCACAGCCGCGTTTTATCGCCGTGCCGCCGGCGCTGACCCGCGCTGTCGGTCTTTGTGGCGGCGCATTGGCACGTTTATTGAGTCAACCTGGCATGGTTAACGCTGGGAAAGTACGCGAATTGCTGCACCGAGACTGGCGCGTTTCTGAGCCAGAATTATTGATTGTTTCGGACGCAAACCCGAAAATTACGTTGCCCGCAGGTTTCGCGGCTACCGCAGCATGGTATCGCCGCGCGGGGTGGCTAACTGTCTGACAATTCGTGTAGATTGCAGGCAGACCGGCGTGCTCGGAGGCCGCTTGTTAAGGTGCTATGACAAATCAATTAAACGTAGTTTACAATTGTTTCGCTTGTTGCCCCATAATTCCCGACTTTACACAGTCGGTTTTTTAATAGCCTCCCCAGGGATGAATGAAACCTTGCAGAATACGCAGGCCGAAATAATCGAAGGCCTGAGAGAAACCCTACGCAAACCGGTTACTCTCGACGGCTCTACCCACATCGTACGTGATCTTCAGCTGGATTCTCTGGCTGTGATGGATTTCATCATGTCTCTCGAAGATCGCTTCGATGTCGTCATTCCGCTTGATCGGGTAGCGGAAGTTGAAACTTTGGCCGATTTGGCCCGTGTGGTCGATCAATTGCGTGGAAGGACTTGAAACCTGTGAGCATACTTTCCAAGTTTGCCCCTTTGCGGCAAACCTACGAGCAGTTACGCGCGGCTGGGCAAAATCCCTTTGAAATGGTTTTCGACGGCATGCTGTCGCCGACTGAAGGGCTTTACCGCGGTCGCCGGACAATATTGCTCGGCACCAACAATTATTTGGGTTTGACGTTCGACGCGGACTGCATTCAGGAGTCCGTCGAAGCGTTGCATTTGCAAGGCACCGGCACTACCGGTTCGCGTATTGCCAATGGCAGTTACGACGGCCACCGCAAGCTTGAGCACGCGCTCGCTGAATTCCTCGGTCGCCGCCATTGCATGGTGTTTTCAACCGGCTACCAGGCCAATCTCGGCATGCTGTCGACGTTGGCCGGCAAGGGCGACTATCTGTTGCTCGACGCCGATAGCCACGCCAGCATCTACGACGGCGCGCGCCTCGGCCACGCCGAAGTGGTGCGCTTCCGCCACAACGACCCAGACGATCTGCACAAGCGCCTGCGCCGCCTCGCCAACGAGCCGGGTAGCAAGCTGGTGGTCGTTGAAGGCATTTACTCGATGCTGGGTGACGCCGCGCCGTTGCGCGAAATCGCCCAAGTTAAGCGGGAAATGGGCGCTTGGTTGATGGTCGACGAAGCACATTCGCTCGGCGTACTCGGCGATCACGGCCGCGGCTTGGCCGAACACACCGGGACTGAGGCCGATGTCGATTTCGTCGTTGGTACGTTCTCCAAGAGCCTCGGCAGCGTCGGCGGTTTCTGCGTTTCCGATCTCGAAGATTTTGATGTGCTGCGCGTTGCTTGCCGGCCGTACATGTTTACCGCCTCGCTGCCGCCTGCGGTAATGGCCTCGACGCTCGCCGCGCTGCGCCGTTTGCAGGAATCGCCGGAATTGCGCACCCGCCTCGCCGACAACGCTGGCCGCTTGTACTACGGCTTGCGCGATCTCGGCTTCGCCGTTGGCCCGCAGGCCAGCCCGATCGTCTCGGTCGCGCTGCCGGAAGCGCCGTTAGCGGTCGAATTCTGGAATCGCTTGCTCGAAGGTGGGTTGTACCTGAACTTGGCGCTGCCGCCGGCAACGCCGACGCAACAACCGCTGCTTCGCTCCAGCGTTAGCGCGGTGCACACGACGCAGCAAATCGATCGTGCGCTGCAACTGTTCGAACTCGTCGGCCGCCAGTTGGGCGTGCTGCCGGCCTTGGCAGGCGCTCGGCGTCAGCGGGTTGCCCCGAAGGCCGCGGCGCCGGTGCACGCTGATGTGGCGCTCATCGCCAGCGCTGGCGGAACCCGCTAAAACGGTTTTGCGGTCGGCATGAGCCGGTTTCGGCTGTAAAAATAGCCCGGTCTTCCGGGCTATTTTTTTGTTCAGCGCACCGATTATCGCGCGCGGTGGCGTAGTGGGAGTTGATGGTGTGCCCTTGATTCAATCTACGAATAGCGATGCTCGCGTCGGCTTTCTATTCAATCACGATCATCTGCATCAGATCGCGCATAGCGCGCCGATCGCGTTTGAGCTCTCCCGGCGCAATCCGCAACTCAATGTCATTTTGCTGGCCTCGACTACTGCGCAGCTCGACTATCTGCGCGAGATGAGCCAGCGTTTTCCCGGCGCGCAGTGCCAATATCAGCTGTTGCGTCTGCCAACGGCACTGCGCCTGCCGGCATTGGCGCTGGACCCGCTGATGCCCTACACGCGCGTGGCGACTTTGCTAGCAAATCGCGCGCAGTTTGCCGAACTCGATGTGCTGGTAGTGCCAGAGAAAACCAGCCTGCTGCTGCGCTCGCATTTCGGCTTGCGGAAGCTGAAATTTGTTCACACTCGGCATGGCGCTGGCGACCGCGAAGTCGGCTTTAACCGTAGCAGCGGGCAGTTTGATCTCGTGTTGATGTCAGGGCCGAAAATTCGTGACCGCCTGCAGGCTGCCGGCGCATTGCGTGAAGATGGCTACGCGATTGTCGGCTATGCCAAATTCGATTTGCTGCGCGATGCACCACCACCGCCGAAGCTGTTCGATAACGACCGCCAGACCGTTGTTTACAACCCGCATTTCTCGCCACGCCTGTCGTCTTGGTATCGAGACGGCCTGGACATCCTCGACTATTTCTATCATTCCAAGCGCTATAACTTAATTTTTGCGCCGCACGTCATGCTATTCCGCAAGCGCTTTCAGATCTCGCTGGAGCGCTTACGAATCGACCGGCCGGGGCAGATCCCACAACGGTACCGGGCCTGCCCCCATCTGCTGATCGATACCGGCAGCGCGCGCAGTGTCGATATGACCTATACCCGTGCTGCCGATCTCTACCTCGGCGACGCCAGCAGCCAAATCTACGAATTTCTGCAACAGCCGCGGCCTTGCGTATTCGTCAATGCCCAAAACAGTGCATGGCAAAACGACGTCAACTACAGCCATTGGCAAGCAGGTCCGGTGATCAACGACGTCGCGCAGCTTGATACAACGCTCGATGCCGCATTTCGACAGCATGCGGACTGGTTGCCGCGCCAGCAGCAATTGTTCGCCTATAGTTTCGATTTTGGTGCGCAGCGATCATCCGTGCGCGGTGCCGATGCAATCCGCACGTTTTTACAGCAGTCGGCGTTGGCTTGAGCGCGGGGCATCGGAATTGCGCCGCAGCAATCGCAGTCCCACCGCGATTGTGTTTTCTTGTGCCGTAGCCGGAAAAGCCTCACCATCGTTACCTAGAGTGGCGGGGCATTGCGCCCGTCGGAATTGGATTAGCAGCTGAGCACCCACGTATGAAGCCGGATTTCACTTACGCCCAAGGCCCGAATTTTCACATCGAGCGCCGCCGCGAGATCGTCGCGAAATATCCCGAGATCCGCAGCCTAATGGTCAAAAACCCGTGGTCTGCGGCTTGGATCGTCGGCCTCGTGGCGCTGCAGTGGGGTGCGGCGTCGGCAGCGGCGGGGGCAAGCTGGTGGCTGCTGGTGCTGGCAGCGTTCGCGTTTGGCGCGTTCGTCAATCACGCGCTTTATGTGCTGATGCACGAATGCACGCACAGCCTTGTGTTCAAGCACGGTGGTTTGAATCGCTTATTCGGGCTCATCTGTGATTTTGCACTGGTGCTACCGAGTGCGATGGGATTTCAGCGTTACCACCTGTATCACCACCGGTATCTCGGCCAATACGAGATGGATCCGGACATCGTCAGCCACGACGAAGCGCGCTTGATCGGCAATAAGGCTTGGCGCAAAGCATTATGGGTTTTCCTGCTGCCGGTATCGCAAGCGCTGCGGCCGATGAAATTGAAGGCGACCCGCAACGTGCCGGTCTGGGACAAATGGATCGCGCTGAACTTCGTCACGCAAATTTTGGTGTGCACCGCGCTCGTCATCGCGTTCGGCCCGAAAGCCCTGGCCTACCTTGCGTTATCGACGCTCTTTGCGCTCGGCCTGCACCCGCTCGGCGGGCGTTGGATTCAAGAACATCACGTTACCAAAGCCGGCCAAGATACCTACTCGTACTACGGCCCGTTGAACAAAGTTTGCTTCAACATGGGTTTTCATAACGAGCACCACGACTTTCCGAATGTGCCGTGGAACAACCTGCCGAAAGTGAAGCGCACCGCGCCCGAGTACTACACGAGCCTAAAGTCTTACACGTCGTGGATCGGCGTCCTGCGGATGTTCATTTTTGATCCGGCGATGTCCGGCTACAGTCGGATTCTCCATCCGGCGACGCAGGTGCCGAAAGCAACATCTCGCGGCTGAGACAAAGCGTCGCTAGTTTTACTTCCGCCTAGCCCCAGCAACCGCCGCAGCACGCGTCAGCGCAGCAATACCCGCGCGGCGAAATTCTGCTTCACCGAAATAATTTAAGACCCGTTCGCGACTCGCGGCGCCAAGCTGTGCGGCGCGGGCGTGGTCGTCCGCGAGTTCGATGATTGCGGCGGCCATCGCAGCGACATCGCCAACCTCGCAGAGGTAGCCGGTCGCGCCGGGCGCCACGCTCCGCTGCAGCTCGCCAACGCGCGTCGCGATGATCGGCAGCGCCGCCTGCATCGCTTCGTGGGCGGCGATGCACAGGCCTTCGTGGTGCGAGGGTTGGATGTAGGCGTGCAGGCCGGCGAGGAATTCGGTGGGTTGGTCGATAAACCCAGCGAGTTTGACGTTATCGAGCCCGGCGGCAGCGATTTGCGCCGCCAGCGCCGGCTGTTCCGGTCCGGTGCCGCCGATGACGAATTCGATCTGCGCCGCCAGTTCCGGGCGTAGTGCACGGACCAGCGCCGCCGCTGCGACCAGATGGCGGAAATTCTTGTTCGGGTGCAGCCGTCCAAGGCTGCCGATGCGAAAGCGGCTGCCGGGTGGACAGGGCTGGGCGAGCGGTTTATCCGTCCGCGCCCGAAACAGCGGCCAGACATCGACTTTGTCGGCGGCAACACCGAGTTCTTCCACGGCAAAGCGAGCCACGGTTTGGGAATCCGCAACCCAATACGCGGTGAGCTTTTTGCTCAGCCGCAGCAGCCGGCGGTTCCACGGTTTCAGAAAGGCGTTGTGCTGCCAACTCACCACCGGAATACCGCGGATGCAGCCGGCGATTTGACCAAAAAGCGTGGCGCGCGTCAGCGAGGTCCAGATCAAATCTGGTCGATCTTCGCGCAGGATGCGCAGCAGCGCGCGCGCGGACGCGAAGAAATCCCGCGGGCCGTCGCCGATCAGCTCCCAGCCGACGCCGGCTGCGTCGAGCCGCGCGCAGGACTTGCGATCCTGCGGCATCAGCGCGATGACGCGCACGGTATGGCCTTGTTCGCGCATTAACGCGACCAAATCGGGAATCGGAAATGCCGCACCGCCGCCGTTCAGGCCATTGATTAAATAATGAATATGCACGGTTTTAAGCGATTCGCGGAGTCTGCGGCGCGCGCAGCAAGGTAAATACGAGCGCGCCGACGGTCAGCCCGGCGTAGGCGATGGCGTGCAGGCCGGCGCCGGCGAGGTCGGCGCCGCGCAGCAAAAAGTAGAGCACCGGCAGCAGCGCCAAAGTGATGATCAGATTGATCCGCAGCGTGATATTCGGCCGGCCGAGCGCAATCAGCGCCGAGCCGAACGGAAAGCCGAAGAGATGCACCGTGCGGGCGAGGGCAATCAACAGCAGCAAGCCATAGGCGCCTTCGAAGCCGCTGCCGCCGATCGCGTGCAGCAAGGCTTTGCCGAACAACACGAAGACCGCGGTAACGCCGAGCCCGGCGCCAGCGGCGATCAAGCCGGTGCGCAGCACCAGTTTGCGTATCGCGGCTTGGTCGTCGTTGGCGGCGAGCGTGGCCAATTCGGGATAGACGGTGCGGCCAAGCACGAGCACCGGCTGCTGCAACACCATGCCGATGCGCAGGGCGAGATGATAAAAGCCGACCGCGGCCGGATTCAGCAGCGCACCAACCGCCAGCGGCGTGACGCGGTTGCTGGCGTCGGTCAGGCCAATATCGAGATTGTTCATCAGCAGAAAGCGCCAAATGCCGGGATGTTTTTGCCGGATGCCGTGCGGTGCGCGCCATAAGCCGTCAGCAAGGCCGCGTCGGCGCAGTTCGCCGAATGCCAGCAGCCATTGCAGCAGGCCTTCGGCAATTGAACCAAGTAGCCAGGCGATCAAAAAACCGGTGAGTCCGCCATCTAAAACCCAAGCGGCAACGGCGCCGACCAGCCGCATCAGCGGGCCGCAGGTTTGCTGTAGCGAAAGCAAATCGAAACGCCCAAACAGATTGAGGACGCCGGCTGGCGTGGTCTGCATGTTCGAGATGATCGCCAACGAATACAGCGCGGCGAGCCCGGAGTAGCGATCCGGCCAGCCCAGCTGCGGCCCAACCCAACGCGCCGCCAGGGCCGCGAGCAGGATCGAGGCGATGCCGCTGATAATTTCGGCGCGCGCGGTGAAACCGAACAGGCGTTGGAAGTCGGCCGGCGCGTGGTCGATCAAATCCTTGCTGCCATAGCGCACCAGCGTATGCCAGCCCTGCAGCACGCAGAAATTGCCGACCAGCAACGCGTAGAAGTTGATCAGCACCAAGATGCCGTAATCGTTGGCGCCGAGCGTGCGCGCCGCCAGCGATAAATAAACGATGCCGATCAAGCCGGCGGCCACTTTACCGCCGAGCAATTTGCCGGCGTTGCGGTAAACCCGGGCCAGCGCGCCGGGTGCGCTTGGGGATTCAGGCGACGGTGTTGCGGTCAACGGACCACGCCTTGCCGCCGTAGCCGCCACAGCACGCCCGGCGCCGCGAGAATCGGGTGCCGTCGCTGCCACGGGCTCAGCTCCACTTTCACGCCGCTGTGCCGTTCGATTTTCCACAATAGGTAGTCAACGCCATCGGCGAAGGTGTAAGCGTTTTTCACCAAGCGTGCGAAGTTCAGCGGCTTGCCGAGCGCACGGCGCACCGCCCAGCCGGCGCGCGCGCGGTAACGGGCGGCGGCGCTGATGTTGGGCTGGCACAGGGCCGGGTCGGTGCTGAGGTTCTCGATGCCGCGGACCAACCACGCCAGCGGCAGCAGCGTCGCGTACCGGCTTTGAGCGAAGCCGGTCAGCGTTTCCGCGCGGTTGGCTTTTTCAACGCGTAACTCGGCGCCGTACGTGCGCTGGAACAAGCCCTGCCAATACGCTTCGGCCGCGCCGCTTTCTGGGCCGAGATGCGCGGCCCAGCTCGCAGCACTGACAATGGCTTGCGAAACGGCGTCGATCACCGAACTGCGGGCGCTACTATCACGTGCCCAAACCAACGCTGAAGGCTGCGAATAACGCGCCCAGATCGTGGTGTCGAGGCTGCCGGCGGCAACGCGGGCGCGGAATTGGTCTAAGCGCAGCACGGCCACTTTCGCGCGTAAGCGCTGCTTTTTGCAGGTGTATTCGAAGTAGATAACGTTCGGTGGCAGTAATCGGTTCGCAGCCGCTGGAATCCGACTTTGATGCCAGCCGCGGAGGCTATCGACAACGACGTAGAAGTCGAGCAAATCGTCGAGTTTGCCGCTACGCAGCACCGAACCATAAAACAAAACCGCAACCGTGTAACGACCCCCATGCGACGCCAGCTCCTTGGCCATGGCCGTTACCTCGGCTGGCAGTGGGGTCGCCAGTTCGACCGCGACCATCGCGGACAAGGTTTCGGCAGCATTCATTAAATTTTCAACGGCAGATAAAACTCAAATTCGGGACCCGGCCGCAGCTCAATCAGGCCATCGGCACCGGGGGCGTACGCTTCACCATCGACGACCAACGGCTCGGTCAACCGCAACGTAATACGCTGTTGCGCGCCGCCGCTGCGATAGGCGCCGCTTGCGCGTAGCCAGGGTAGTGGCCGGCCGCGGAGCAGCGATAGCAGGGCGCGGCCCAGCCGCGGTGCATGGGCATCGATGTCGAGCCAGCGCAAAACCGCGTCGCCGTGGTCAAAAAACGGCCATAACGAACCGTACATGCGGTGCAGGCTGGTTGCGAGAAAGAGAAAACGTGCGCCTTCGCCGGGCGCACCGTCATCAATGCCGATCACCATTGGCGCGCCTGATTTCCAGACGTTTCCGTGGCTCCCAGCAACAGTTTGCCAGAGTGCACCGAGCATCGTCACCGCTACCGCCGGGCCGTGGAGGAGGCCGCGACGCGACACCGGCCCCATCGCCATTTTCCAGCCGCGATAAAACCCTGCTGTGCCGGCAAAAAATCCCATCACCGGCGCATGCGAGCCATCTGGCCAATGCGCCATCAACATATGGCGGCGTTCATAGCGGCCGCCGTCGGTGCGTGCCAGCGCCGTCAGTAACTGCTGCAACGCGCGCGCGCCGTGCCCTTTTACGCCGATATCCGCGGCCGCCAGATTTGCGTTGCCGCCGGCGAAAACGGTGATTTTCGGCAGCTTTGCGCCGTAGATGGCGGGCAGCAGGCTCAGAACATCGCGCAGCGTACCATCGCCGCCGTCAACCACGACATGGTTGATACGCGATTGTGCGAAGCCCACCAGCACTTGCGGCAAATCCTGTGGCGAGGCCGGCTCGACGATCGCAAGCTGAATATTGGCGGGCGTGGTCACCGCGGCGGCGGCGTAGCCCCGTGGATTTTTCCGGTTGCGCTGGCTTTGCGGGTTGCGGATGACACCGATCCGAATCGGGTTTTCGCTCATCGTATGGGGCGCCGATTGAAGGCAGGGATTATCATGTCGCGCATCTAAAGCCGGAATACCCGCAGGCAAAAACGCGATTATCCATGACGACGTTGCGGCTCGCTCATCTATCTGATCCGCATCTGCATTTCCGAGCGCTGACGCAGGAATCGCCGAGCGGTTTATCGAAACGGTCACTCAGCCGTTGGTCCTGGTCGCGCGGGCGCGGCGAACTGCAGCGGCCGGAAGTGCTGGCCGCCGCCGTCGACGACATCCGCAGCCATAACGCCGACCATATTGCGATCAGCGGCGACATCACCAATTTCTCGTTCCCCGGCGAATTCTCCGCCGCCGCAGCTTGGTTTGCCACGCTCGGCGAGGCTGAAAACGTATCGGTTATTCCAGGCAATCACGATGCGCTGGTCGCCGTGCCGTGGCGCGAAGGCCTGGGCCACTGGCAGCCGTGGATGACGGCCGACGCGCCCGGCGCCGAGCCGTTTCCGTATCTGCGCGTGCGCGGGCCAATGGCCTTGATCGGTTTGTCCTCCGCGCTACCCACGCCGCCCGCGTTCGCCAGCGGCCGCTTGGGCATTCCGCAGCTACTGCGCCTGGAAGCGCTGCTCGAAGAAACCAAGGCGCGCGGCCTGTGCCGGGTGGTGATGCTGCATCACCCGCCGACCGATGGCGTGGTCACAGTTCGGAAGGCCCTGCGCGACCGCACCGCGTTCCGCGCCGTGCTCGCCCGCGCTGGCGCGGAAATGGTGCTGCACGGCCATTCGCGCGACGCCCGCTTCGATCCCTTGCCCGGCCCCAATGGCTTAATCGCCGGCCTCGGCCTGCCATCGATCTCCGCAATCCCCAATCGCCACGACGAAGGCGCCCGCTGGCATTTGCTAGAAATCATCGGCGATGCACGCACCTGGACGATCGCCGTAACCGCGCGCGTCTACAACCCCAACCGCAGCCGATTCGAAACCGCCGGTCGCTATCGCCTGCTCGTCGCCCCGGCATCGGGCAGCGTTACAAATGTGTGATGGGCATTAAATGATCGAGCCATTACAGGGCTGCGGACCACTGTCGCAGGTATGGTTTGTTCATGACTACATACAGCTGCAGTTTCAAGATCGCACAGTCTCAATATTCAATACGCCTCAGTTGCATGACCCTGTTAGGGGTATTTTTAGTCGAGAATCGGAGGGCTTCTGTGATCTTCTTGTGGCTCAAATAAATCAAGGTTTATCTGATGCCATTCTGGTTGAAGACGCAATGTTTACCCTGGTATTTGAGAATCAGGTGAGGCTCGTCATCCCAATTACCGCAGAGGCTGCTCACGGTCCAGAAGCAGTAGAAGTTGGCATCTGGATAGTGTTCAATGCCTAAGGATTCTCTGATTTTCGCACGAAGCTTGCGTTGAGCTTGCTAGCAGGTGAAATGCGGAGAGACGGATGAAACAACAAACCCTGGCCGGCGGCTTTGAGAAATATCAGCGTACGACCAAGCGTGGGAAGTTTCTGTCGGAGATGGAGCAGATCGTGCCTTGGGCGGAACTGTGTCGGATGATCGAGCCGTACTATTACACGGGTCGATCCGGCCACAAGCTGATGGGTTCTGCAGCATTGGTTTAACTTATCCGACCCGGCGACCGAGGAAACGCTGATCATCCATGACCTGAGTTCAACGAAGAACAAGGACCAACAACACGATCCGGCGATGCATCAGACGCGGAAAGGCCAGCAATGGTATTTCGGCATGAAGGCGCATGTCGGCGTTGACAGCCGAAGCCGGCTGATCTATTCGGTTGCGGCGACGGCGGCGAATATCGTCGATAGTCAGGTCCTGCCGCAGTTGCTGCATGGCAATGAAACGCAGGTCTGGGGTGATCCGGCGTATCGGGGCCAGCGCGCGGTGATCCGCGCCTGTGCGCCACGAGCGCGACTAGCTACGCGGGCGGTTATGACCTTACGAATTGGCTTGTAACAGAATCAAAGCAAGGTCGAGTCACCGCAATTTATGCGGGCCAAATCTGAGCGGCTTACTATCGCGGCGTTCTGCGATCAGTTCTCTCGCTACATCGCGCATCATTATCACGCTCATGATCCTATTGGAACTGATCCGGAAGTTAAATACACGAGGGCGCAGATTGCGTCTCTTGTTATTCGGGAATCCATCCTTGGTTGGAGTTGTGCAGAGAGGTAGCGGCTTCGCTGCGTATCCCACTTTCTCGCCGCTTCATGCCGGTCCCGACGCCCGCCGAATGATGCGCTCTGCGGAAACCTACGAAACATCGCCTGGGTTTCCTGAAATCCCGCTCCGATGTCTTGGCTGGATATGCAGGGAAGCCGCTCGTGCTGCTCAACGGTCCTGGCCCGAGCGTCTCAAAGTCGGCGTCGCACCGTTGCGCCTCGCTGACGATACTCAAAGCGGCGCACGCGCGCCATTTCGGTTGGCGTGCAATTGAAAAAGCCTCGTCGTCGAAGCGCCGCGCTTCGTGCACGAACTAATTCGGTGCGTGCGCGAGGAATATTCACGCGGCGGCGATGAATTCGGCTTTGACGTCGCCCCTTTTAGTAGCGCGTGCGAACCAAGCTTGCACGCTGTCGGGGTTCGGCACTTCGCGCGCGCAGCGCCGAGTGGCAGGGAAGGCGGTGGCTGATCGGTGCCGATGAGTGGTGGAAATTTGTTCACGGTCATCAGCGCCCAGATCTGCGCCCAGCCAAGCGGCCCGCAGGATAGGCAGCAGAGAGCAGGCTATCCACTGCAGTTGCATTCCGCACCCTGCTCGCGGCGCGAATTCAAAAAATAATGCAGCGCTTTAACCCCGTTGGCGCTGGCGCTTCGTTTATATCGGCAATGTTGCCAACCGGAGCCTGCCATGTTGCGTCGCTTAAGCTTATTTTTGTTTGCGTTAACCCTTGGGTTGTTAGCGGCCTGTTCGACGTCCCCGCCGGAGCTGGTAGCGTTGCCGACGGCGGGTCCCGAGCGCGCTGATCAGCCCGTCGTACCTGCCCCAGCAGTTACCGACGCGCTGGCAGCTAAGTAGGCGTTAGCGAATCGCACTCGAAGCTGCAGTGACTACATAAGCGTTAACTGGCACGAGGTTGCGTTGATGCCTAAACGATGCACGTGAATTCGTCGCGAGGTTTGCGGTTTTATTCGGCCTCGCAGGTCGTCAAGTCGTAGCCTACTGGACGTTAATCGACACCGTTGGGGCGCACACCGGCACGCTGCCGCCGACGTTGTTGGCTTTGCGGTTGTTACCGGCCGAAGCCAATATGCCGCCTCCGCAGCCAAAGCCGCTGCTGTTGTTAAAAACGTCATTATTAAGTAGGCGTACGATTGCTCCGGTATCGGCCTGTGCGGCAACGTTGTTGCCAGTGAGCATACTGCTTTCGACGTCGATTCCTGCGGATCCTTCTGCGTGGATGCCGAACGCGGAATTCTGCGAAATTATCGAATTACTAACGTCAACGGTGCCGGTCTGCGCGTGCACTGCTTCGGCGGTGCCCCGAATTGAAACCCGGTCGAGCGAGGCATTGACGTTGCCGGAGCTGATTAATACTCCGTTTGTGCCGCCGTTGATTTTGGTCTCGCTGACCAGAAGCAGGCCGTTGCCTGTAACGTGGGCATCGATCCCGCTGGTCGCGAAGCCGCTGATGGTGCAGTTATCGACAATCACTTGGTTTGCCGCTAGATAGTTGACGCCGGTCGTGCCCGCGCTGATGCCGTTTATCGACAGATTACGCAGAATAACGGTGCTGCCCGGCGCATTGATTGTGACCCCCGGTGTGCCTGAAACGAGGATGCTGGCCAACGTGCCGTCGCCGCTGAGTGTGATGCTCTTGGTAATGGTCACCGCGCCGAAGCCGCCGGGGTCGAGCACCGAAATTTCGCCTGCCGCGGCTGTTTTCGAGATGGCGCCCGCGAAAGTCTTGCAGGGGGCGGTGCGGCTGCAAGGATTGGCGTCGTCGCCGACGCCGGAAATCCAGGTTCGTGTCGCCTGCGCGTGCGCCGCGCCACTGGCAAATAAAATGAGAAATAGAAACCCTAGTGTCCGAATTCTAATGTTATTCATGAAAATACTCCTTTCTAAATAGGCGAATAAGAGAATTCGCTTCGATGTGCAGATTGCAGCTAGACAATGAGCTGCCAGCGATGCTGCTGACAGAAGGTATTGATTCCACCGCTGGGAATCATCTACAAGCTAGCTTCAAGTTCTGTTCCAGATTTTAAATGGAGTGTTCTCAATTGCGCGATGACGTTGTCCTGTTCATCGGTCGATAGATAGGGATTAAAAGGCAGGCTTAGTACCCGCTGCGCCGCTCGCTCGGTATTGGGTAACCGGACTGATGACTGGTAGGCGGCTTGCTTGTGGAGTGGGGTCGGGTAATGCACGGCAGTTGGGATGCCGGCTGTGGCAAGCGCTGCTCTCACCCTGTCCCGCTGCGTAACTTCGACGGTGTATTGCGCCCAGACCGACGTATTGCCAGCCGCGACCGACGGCGTTGTCAAGATGTCGCCAAGCCCAGCGTGGTAACGTGCGGCAACATGTTGCCGCAGTTCGATTTCCGGTTCGAAAATAGCGAATTTTGCGAGTAACACGGCTGCTTGCAGCGTGTCCATCCGGCTGTTAAGGCCGATTCGAGTGTGAACGTATGGTCCGGATTGACCGTGGTTGCGAATCGAGCGCATGCGCTCCGCGAGGCCATCGTGGTCGGTAAAGCAGGCGCCAGCGTCGCCGTAGCAGCCCAGCGGTTTCGTTGGATAGAACGATGTCGTTGCGATCGTGCCAAACGATCCAGCGCGACGGCCAGCCTGCGTCGCGCCAAAACTTTGCGCCGCGTCTTCGATAACTGGTAGGTGGCAGCGCTCGGCGAGCGCGTGAATCGCCGCGTAGTCAGGGCACTGGCCGAACAGATCGGCTGGCAGAATTGCGCGTGTTTTCGCAGTGATACGGGATTCGATGTCGGCCGGTTCAAGGTTGTAATTGGGGCGCTGAATATCAGCGAAAACCGGCTGAGCACCGAGCAAACGGATCATCTCCGCTGCCGCGACGAAGTTGAACGATGGGGTGATGACTTCGTCACCTGGGCCTACCCCCAACGCCAACAAGGCCACGAGCAGTGCGTCGGTGCCGCTGGCGACGGCGACGCAGTGCCGTACGCCGACAAATTCGGCGAGCGTAGCTTCAAGCGTCGTGACTTCGGGCCCGAGTATGAACTGACCGTGTTCGAGTACCGCGCCGAGACGGCGTTTGAGATCAGCTTCGATCCGCGCTTGTTGGTGGCGTAAATCATGGAAGCGCATTGCTAGAAGCGGCTCCTGGCGGTGAAGCCCGCTGCTACCGCTGACGGCGGCGCTGTGATCGCAACTTGTTTGATCGCCAGCGCAGTAGCAAGTGCGCGCCGGCCCGCGGTGCCATCCACGGCCGGCGGAGTTCGCGTGCGTATGGCGTACAGAAACTGCGCAATCTCGGCTTCCAATGCGTCGCCAGTAAACCGTGCTGGAATTGATTCATCGGGCGACGGCGTGGCGCTGGATGACGCGTGAACAAAGGCCACTGCCGCCGATAGCAGATCTACCGTGGCGCACCCATTATCTTGCAGCAGCCGCAGGCCGCGTTCTGGCTTCGCGCTGACACGGCTGGCGAAGAGATCGGCGATGCAGCCGCCGTCGAAGTGGAGTCGTGCCTGCAGCATATCGACGGTGCGCGAAAAGACTGGGCTGGCCGTTGCTTCGATTTTGGTGATCGGCCGGTTGACGAGCCAGCAGGCGAGGTCAATGTCGTGAATCATCAAGTCTAGGCCGACATCGATCTCAGCGCCGCGGACGTTGTAGCGCGTTAGCCGCATGAAGTTCAGGTAGCGTGGGTCGCGAATCTGCGGCAGCAGCGCGCGCACCGCGGGGTTGTAGCGTTCGATGTGGCCGACCTGGAGAATCCGCCGGCGTTGCGCGGCGAGGGCGATCAAGTGATCGGCCTGCGCCAATTCCAGTGTAATTGGTTTCTCGACTAGAATATCGAGTCCGGCGATGAGGCAGTCCCGGGCAATCGAATAATGCGCTGCAGCCGGAACGGCGATGCTGACGGCGTCTACGTCGGCAAGTACATTGGCGTAGTTGTTGAGGCCGCAAACGCCGTATTCGGCGGCGACAGCCTGTGTCGTAGTGGTATCGGTATCGACGACAGCGACCAACTCCGCCGCCTCGGATCGAAAATACTTCTCAGCATGCCGCTGGCCATGTATACCAACGCCAATGACTGCGACGCGAATCTTTCCTTTTCGCACGGCGCTCTCCGTTTCGGAGCTAGTATAGGCAGTAAGTGCAAGGAATGGCGCGACAGAGACGACATGGCACTACGGAATTCCGATGCTGTTGTGCCGATGCCAATTTTGGTTGGCTCGCCACGCTCCGGAACAACCTTGCTGCGGCTGATGCTCGATGCGCATCCGCTGCTGGCCATTCCGCCCGAAACCGGCTTTATTCCGGCAGTGGCGGCGTTGTCCGGCACTTCGACACAGCGGCGTGCGGCGTTTGCTGCGCGCCTTACGCTTAGTTCTGGTTGGAGCGGCAATTGGCCGGATTTTGGTCTGTCGGCAGAGTCGTTATGGGCGAAGTTGCAGGCTGTTGAGCCATTTGATTCATCGACTGGCTTGCGTGTGTTTTATCAGTTGTACGCCGGGCGTTTCGGCAAACCACGCTGGGGTGACAAGACACCACTGTATTGCCGACATCTGCAGCGCATTCAGGACGTGCTGCCCGAGGCGCGTTTCATCCACCTTATTCGCGATGGCCGTGATGTCGCGGTGTCGTTACGTCGGCGCTGGTTTTCGCCTGGGCATTCGATTGAACGGCAGGCTTGGTTTTGGCGCCGGAATATCGAACGGGCAAGGCGCGAAGCGAGTTGCTGCCGGCACTATCTCGAAGTGCGTTATGAGGCACTGGTGCTGAATCCCGAGGCGACGTTGCGTCGGATTTGCGCGTTCATCGATTTGGCGTTTGACGCCTCGATGCTGTTGTATTGGAAGCACGCCGCAGAACGGCTCGCCGAACACCAACAACGCGTCGATGCCGCTGGCAGCGTGTTACTCAGCCAGGCGCAACGGCAACTGCAGCAGCAGTGTGCAGCCGCGGCGCCGGATCCTGGTCGCATCGGCGCATGGCGTGGCGAACTCCGCCGCGACGAGCACTGGCGCTTTCGTTTGGTCGCGGGGCGGCTGTTGGACCAGTTGGGCTATCCGCGTTAAGGCGTATTTATGCGGGTATCGTTGCGCCGAAAAATAAAAATTAATTTGTTTTATTGTTGAGGCGCCAAGCGCTTCCACCGTAGCGTTTGACGACAGCCTTGTTGGGTAATTTTGTTCGATGTTATTGATCCGGCTGTTTGACATTAATCGGCTGACACGCTGATCGCTTCGGCAAGAATCGGGTCGGGGCCCGTAGCGGCAGCCGGATCAATAACAAAATCAATGTATTTGGGTTATTAAGTCGGCATCATCCACCGCGTCCGCCAGGACGCAATAGGCTTCAATGGCACACGTACGGTTCAATGTCTTGATGCCGACTCAATAACAGGCCCTAGTCCCGAATCAGCAGGCGCTTTGCGAGGCGTATCAGTGGTCTAGGGATGCGCCGGAAAACCTGCTCACGTTCCCATTGCCAGCGCCGTGTATAGCCCCAGTCGCGTAAGTAACGCGCCATGGCGGGGCCTTCGGTGTCGGCGTCGGTGGGACACTGCCGATGTTGTTCGATGACCTCGTTATAGAGTTCGATGAAATCGGTCGCGAGCGCGTCCAAGCTCGCAGTTTGTCGAACCGATTCCGATATCTGCGCCGCATCGACGGCGTTATAGCGCCCGATTTCGGCGGCGATGTAGTCTGTATCGTGTGGCTTTTGCAGGCTGCGGGCGCCGAAGTTCAGGCGCCGTAGCGCGTCGAAATTCTCGGTGCGCACCAAGCCGGCAACCCCGCGGAAATCGCAGACCACAACGGCGCAGCCCACTGCCATCGCCTCCAAGGCTGCTCGCGCTTTGGCAAAAACCAAATCGTATTGGCCGAGGGTATTTTCTGGCGCGCTGAGTTGGGCGCCGGAGGCGCCGCCGATCTCGTCCAGGGCTATCCCCAATCGCGCGCAGGCGGCGCGTACTGGGCCAATGTCGTACCGGTAATTGGTGAAGATTGCCGCCCGCTGCGGTCGCGGTGGTAGCGCGCCGCGTGGCTGGAACCGATTCAGGTCGACCGCGTTATAGAGCACACGCGTTTGGTTTTCGGCGACGCCATTCATCGCGATCAGCTTGTCGAGGCAGGTCTGGTCGACTGCGCAATAGCGAAGAATGCGCGGGAACAGCGGCGGCACGTCCTGCCATGCCGACCAGTCGTGACTGACGAAGATCGCTGGCGTATGCGGGAAATGCGCCAGCGCCATCATCGTTTGCGGGTGGTGATGGCCATGTATCACGTCCGGCACCACGCCGATTTTAGCGAGGTCGTCAACAACTGGCACCGTACGCTGCAGCAGTTCATCCGCGACAGCACCGAGCTGCGGGCTGTAAACGATCGGGCGATGCCCGAGTGCCAGGAAGCGCAGCGCCAAATCTTTCACGTACATGATCGTGCCGCTGCGAACGGTCATCGAATTGTTGGTGATCAGGATGGTTAAGCCAGGCGGCTGAAGCGTCATGAGGGGCGCGGCTCAGGTTCGATTGGCGGCAACGTAGTGACTAAGTGGCGCGCAACCGGCACGAAGTGCTGTTCGTAACGGATCACTTCGGCATATACCCCGTCGGCGCGCTTCTTCTCGCCGTAGATTTCGTAGTGCGGCGGCAGCGTCGGCGGGCTGAGTTGCAACTGCGTGGCACCGAGCGGCCGCAGCACTTCGTGCGCGAATGCGCCCATCCCTTCGCGTTCCACGGCGCGGTCCACTTCCCACTGCAGCTCGGGATAACCGCGGGCGGCGGCGATTTTCGTGGCGAGTGCGCTGCCGTCCAGTTTGAGTACAACGTCTGGGGGGGCGCCCACCGGTGACGTTGGCAGCGGCGCGGTCAGCGCGTATTCGTAGTTCGCAATGTGTGTGCGGCGTTCGCGGCGCAAGCGTTCGAGCGCGACATTGACTAGTAGCCGGCAGAGGTCGTGCGTCGGGTTATAGCCTTCGAACGGATCGGCGACGACGACTTCGTAGGTCTCGCCCCGGAGCGTATCGGCTATGGCGGTTTCCAGACTGGAAAAAAAACCGTAATCGGCGTTCAGCAGCGCAGCGTAAAACTGCTGATCGGAGTTGGCACCGAACAGACTACAGGCGGTGGCGCCAACGGCATCAATTAGCTGTCGCGACGACGCCACCCTCGGCTGTCCGACGCTGCCGCCACCGTCGGTGAGGACAATCACATCGGGGCGATTTTGCGTCATCCAACCATAAAGACGTAATTCATGCCCGGGGTGTGCCACGATAAGCAGACTGCGCGGCATCGCGGCGGGACCGGAAGTTGGGAGTGGGGTGTGGTCTGGCATATCGCTGCGTCAGCAGTCGTCGGAAGTCAATTTCGTCTGCCCTAGGCCTGGGTCGGCGCGTCCTCGCCGATATAACGAAATTAGCATGAACCACAGCGTTGCCGACAGCAGTAGATCGGTCAGCACGGCTGCACTAGCCGCGCCGCGCCACGAAAATCGCGGAATGAGAACGATGCAGAGCACTACGCTGAATGCCGCGGACGCCAGTTGTAGCAACGCTCGGCGGTGCTGATGGCCGGCGCCGGTCAGCGCTCCGCCAGCTTGGTATTGCAAGCCGCGCAATAGCGGCAGCGGAGCTAGCCAAATTGCCATCTCGGCGACAGTTTCGAAACCTGGACCGAGTAGCGGCGTTGCATACGGTGCAAGCAGCACTAGCGATACGCCTGCGAGTGCGCCGTAGCCGATCGAAAACGGCAGCAGTCGCAGAGCCAGTTCGTGGCTGCTGCCGATGCCGGTGCTGCCGCTGCGGAAAAACCGGCCGTAACTCGCGGCCGCGAGTGCCAACAACGGCTGCATCGCGACATCGATCAAGCGCGATGCGGCGGCGTAGGACCCCATGATCGATGCGGACGATTCGCGCGCCAACAAGGCTTTGTCGGCGTGCGCGCAGATGGTGCGCGAGAGACCACTGAGCGTGAAGTAGCCACCTTCGGGAATGCCAGTGGATAGGCCCTTGATGGATAAAATTATTCCGCTGCCGGCACGAAAATACAGCACGAGCGGTACGAGTACCGACGCCAACGATAGGAGCAACGTGAACGCCGCCCAAGTCGCCGCGTTAGCTGCGGGGCCGCTGTAATACAACGCGAGCGCGGCTAACAGCCGCAGCGTTTGCGCTATTAGCGTACAGACGAGGGTCGCCGAGTAGCGCTCGGTGACTCTGAACGCAACGCCGAAGAGAAAACTTATGCGCCCGAACACGAGCTCGGCGACGCACAGGGCCGCGATCACCAACGGCGGCAGCGTTGCTGGCAGCAGCACCGAACTAAGGATCATCAAGCCAATGGCGGTCGCCGTACCGACCAATAACGCGGCGACCACCGCTTGGCCCAGCGCCTGCGGGAGCGCGCCGGGCTCACGCGCTGCGCGTCGGAACAGGATGCCTTCGTAGCCCCAGGTTGCAATGGGCGTTGCGATGGTGATCAGCGCGGTAATCGCCGCGAGTCGCCCGAATTCTGTCACGCCGAGCGCTTGCGCCAGCAGGAGAAAACTGGCGGTCTGTAACGCCAGCGCCAGCGCTTGATTGCCGAGCAGCCAGCCGGTGCCGCTGACCAGACTGCCTTGTCCGCGTCGGTAATGTTCGGTCACACGTTCCCGGCAGAGCGCTCGTAGAGTGTTTGCGGCTGATGCTAACAGGCTCTGCGCGGCGTCGTTGTGGCCGGTATGGCAAGGGATCAAACGGTCCGCCGGATGCCGAAAAAAATAATGTTGCCGTCTTAACCCCGTTGGCGCTGGTGCTTCGTTTATATCGGCAATGTTGCCAACCGGAGCCTGCCATGTTGCGTCGCTTAAGCTTATTTTCGTTTGCGTTAACCCTTGGGTTGTTAGCGGCCTGTTCGACGTCGCCGCCGGAGCCGGTAGCGTTGCCTGCGGCAGGCCCCGAGCGCGCTGATCAGCCCGCCGCGCCGGCCCCAGCGGTTACCGACGCACTGGCGCTGGCGCCGGCCGCTGAATCGAGGCTTGCCAAGGCGCGCGGGAATCTGCAGGGCGTCAGTGGCGATGAACGCAAGCAGATCGTCACAGCGGCGCCGGCGTCGTTGCCGTATCCGCCGCCGTTTGCGAGCGAAACGCGCGAAACCTACGCCCCTATCGCGGCCAACCCGGTGCAGCGGGCGGCTGAGCAGCCGGTATCGACGTTTAGTATTGATGTTGATACCGGCGCTTACGCCAATGTGCGGCGCTTTTTGAACGAGGGCCGCTTGCCGCCGCGGGATGCGGTTCGGGTGGAGGAGTTGATCAATTACTTCGACTACGCCTACGCCCCGCCGCGCGACCGCAGCACGCCGTTTGCGCTGCACACCGAGATTGCGGCTACGCCGTGGAATAGCAAGACGCGCCTGCTGCAGGTCGGCATTCAGGGCTGGCAGCCGCAGCATGCGGACGGCCGCGGTCTGCCGGCATCGAATCTGGTGTTTCTGGTTGATGTCTCCGGTTCGATGAACGAGCCGGCCAAACTGCCACTGGTGAAGGCGAGCTTGAAATTGCTGGCAAAGCAGTTGCGGCACGATGACCGCGTGAGTCTGGTGGTCTACGCCGGGCGCACCGCGGTGGTTCTAGAGCCAACGCCGGGTGACGACGTAGCGACGATCAGCGCCGCGTTAGAGCAACTGCAGGCCGGCGGGTCCACCAACGGTGCGGGCGGCATCCAGCTCGCGTATCAGATGGCCGAAAAGGGCTACATCAAAGGCGGCAATAACCGCGTGATGCTGGCGACCGATGGTGATTTCAACGTCGGCATCAGCGATTTCGAGCAGCTGAAAAATCTGGTTGAAGATAAACGCCGCAGTGGCGTGGCGCTGAGCACGCTCGGCTTCGGCAGTGGCAACTACAACGATCGTTTGATGGAGCAGCTGGCCGATGCCGGCAACGGCAATTACGCGTATATCGATACGCTGCAGGAAGCGCAGAAAGTGTTGGTTGCACAGCGCGCGGCAACGCTCGCGACGATCGCCAAAGACGTCAAGATTCAAGTCGAATTCAACCCGGCGGTGGTCGCCGAATATCGCTTGATCGGCTACGAAAACCGCGTGCTGAAACGGGAAGACTTTAATAACGATGCCGTCGATGCCGGTGAAATCGGCGCCGGGCATCGCGTCACTGCGTTATACGAGGTCGCGCTGGTCGGCGAGGGCGGTGAAAAAGTCGATCGCTTGCGTTACGGCAATGGGCAACTCCCGCGTGCGAACAGCGACGAACTAGCCTTTCTGCGCGTGCGCTACAAAAAGCCGCAAGACGGCGAAGACGCCAAAAGCCTGTTGATCGAACGGCCGATCCACCGCAACGAGATCGTCGCCGAAACCCAGACCACACCGGCGTTCCGGCTGGCGGCGGCGGTTGCCGCGTACGGCCAACTTCTGCGCGGCGGCACGTATACCGGCGCCTTTGGTTATGCTGAGGCCGAGCAGCTTGCGCGCGGTGCACGAGGTGACGATGCGCAGGGTTATGCCGGTGAATTCTTGCAGCTGCTGCGGCTGGCCGGCAGCTTGGAAACGCAGCAAGCACGCGCCGGCGGGCAGGTATTGGGAGACGACTGACTGGAAGCCCTACTCACGGCGGAAGCGGCCGCAGTAACGGCCCTTCCGACCGACGAGGATTTGATGATGCAGTACCGGCACGGCACGCTCGCGGCGTTCGAACAGTTGTATCGGCGCCATAAGAATCCGCTGTACCGGTATCTGCTGCGCGGCTGCGGCCAAGCAGAAACCGCGGGCGAGTTGTTCCAAGATGTTTGGGCCAGCCTCGTCCGCGCCCGGAGCAACTACCAGCCGCGCGCCAAGTTCACGACTTGGTTGTACACCTTGGCGCACCATCGTTTGATCGATCATCTGCGTTGCCTGCCGCGCCAGCCCATTTCGCTCAGCGTTGATGACGACGACGAAACCACCACACCTGCCGCGCTTTGGGCCGCCGAACACGAGCGGCCGGACGCACAAGCGGTTGCGGCCGAGCAACGGCTGAACATACGGCGCGCTTTGGCAGCGCTGCCGATTGAGCAACGCGAAGCATTTCTGCTGCACGAAGAGGGCGGGCTGACGCTGGACGAAATCGCGGTAGTCAGCGGCGTCGGCCGCGAGACCGTTAAAAGCCGGCTGCGCTATGCACTGGTCAAACTTCGAGAGGCGCTCGCCGATGTCTGAACCTGAATTGCCAGACGACCGCGAACTCGAAGATTTCCTCGCCGGCCGCAGCGCGGTGTCCCGCGCCTATCGCGCCGATGCCGAGCAGCAAGCCGCCCCTGCAGCGCTGGATGCGCCGGTGCTCGCGCGGGCCGCGGCGCCGGTCGCGCAAGCCCGGCGCTTGCAGCGTTGGCGGTTGCCGATGACGCTGGCGGCGTCGGTTGTCGTCGCCGTTGGCGTGCTGCGATTGGCAGTAAACGAACCGGCGGTACGCGCGCCGAGCATCGCTGATGCGGCGATTCCCGCGCATCCCGAACGCGCGCTCGGTGACCTCGCCGCAACGCCCGAGCCGGCGAGCGTGGAGGCAAAGGCGGCGCCGGCCGCGCCAGCGCTGGCGGAAGTTGCTGCGGACGCGCCGGCGGCGCCAGCACCGCCGCCGCCGGAAAGCCCATTTGCGGCGCGTGCAGGCGAAAGCCGCGTCGCGCCGGAAGCCTTACTGGACCGAAAACGCAGCGCGACGGCAGCCGCCGCCGAAACGCGCGCAAATGTAGCGATCGCAGCCGCGCCCGCACCCGAGCCGAGTGTCGCCGCGCCAACAACGCTGGCAAAGGCGACCGACGGCTTCAGCGCCGCAAACAGCCCGGCGCCCGCGCCGAAATTGCGTTCGGTGTTTGAGAAATCGACCGAGCAATCGGCGCCGCCAGCGTCGGTGCAATTACAGGGAAACACCGCCGATGCGGCGAAGTCAGCGCCGGCGCCGAGCCTGGCCAGCGCGCGCGGCGCCATCGTCAGCACTGCGGCCGCGGTGGCAGCTGCGCCAGCGGTGATACCTGCGCCGAACGCCACCGGCCGCTATGGCCCGTTCGTTTTGGGCGAGGCGACGTTGACTGCTGTGGCCGAGCACTATCAATCTGAAGTCGGCATCGCGCCCACAGTCGGATTGAGTGCTGGCGCCGATGGCCGCACGCGCTATCGGGTGCTCGAATATGCGGACCGCGTGGATCCGCGCGGCCCGGCTTGGTTTTATTTTGATGCCGAACGCAAAGTGCTGGCCTCGGTCGCGGTGAGTTTGCGTCCAGCGCTGGCAATTTCGATGGTCGAAGCGCAGGAAATGCTCGCGGCGCCGATGCAGATCCAAGCCGACGCGCCAGCCGCCTGCAACGCTCCGGATCGTCCCGTCGCAAATATTACGGTTCATTACCCGCAGTACCGGGTTTATTCGCAGCGCGGCGTTTATTTGCTGCTGACCGCACCCGATGTCGTGTCCGAGATTGGTTACTTCGCACCTTGCGGCTAGTGCCTGTTATTGAGTAGCGGCCCTAGTACTTAACCGTAATCGGAACCGGATTATCGCCAAGCCGCGCGCTGAAGTGGACATCGCTGTAACTGGGTAAGCCGGCCAGCGTTTTCGGGTTATTGGAAAAACCATAGCCTTCTGCGGGTAGACCGAAGAAATTGCGGTTGAATTTATGATTATCGTCTTCGTCGTGATAAATCGAGATCGCATAATCGCCGACAGCGGGAACGACCGAGCACGCTTCGGTAATCGGCAGCGCGGCCGGCACGCGCAGCCGCGCGAGCTTGGCGCCTTTTGCGAGAAAACGGCTGGCATCGCCTGGGTATAGCGTGATCGTGACGTTGCCGTGGTTGGAGTGCAGGCCGCTGACGCGAACCTGCAGCCGCACCTGATTCGGTGATGCGTCGCAGGCTGGCGCGTCCTGCGCGTCCTGCGCGGCTGCGCTATGGCTGGCGATCGCCAACGCTGTGGCGAACACCGTCGCCCTTACACGGGGTTCGCACCGGAGCCCGCTTCGCTGTAATCTGCGCATCACTTTTTATCATCCCGTATGGCCAAGTCCAACGAATCCCCGAACCCGGTCGCCCACGTGTGGCGTTGGCCGCAAACGCTAGACCGCTATCTGCTGCGCCAGCTACTGCCGGCGCTGTCGATGTCGCTCGGAACCGTGTTGGTGGCGCTGCTGCTGGAGCGGTTGCTGCGCCTGTTCGATATTTTGGCGCAGAACAACCAGGCATTACCTGCGGTGGTGCAGTTGGTGCTGGACTTGGTGCCGCATTATCTCGGATTAGCCTTGCCAGCGGCGTTTTTTGTCGCGCTGTTTATCGTCATCGCGCGGCTTGGTGACGATAACGAGCTCGACGCCTACCTCGCGGGCGGCCGTTCGATCGCGCGGCTGACGCTGCCGTTTATTTTCGTTGCGGTGGCATTATCGGTGCTCAGCGCTGGTTTATTCGGCTACGTGCAGCCCTACGCCCGCTACGAATTCCGCGCCGTGATGTACTCGGCGCTGAACGCCGGCTGGGACGCCCGCTTGCAAGCCGGTACGTTTGCCAACGCCGGCCGCGGTTACACAATGACCTCAGACGCCGTTGACGCCACTGGCCGGCAATTACAGCGCGTGTTTATCCGCCGCGTTGTCGGAGGGCACGAAGAATTGACCACCGGCAACAGCGGCACGCTGACGCCGACTAACGGCGGTAAGCGCTTGTTGCTGCAATTGACCCATGGCCAGCAGCTGCGCGATCAAGCCGATGGCCGCTTCGATGCCGTCGATTTCGAGACCTTGAACAGTAACTCGGCGTTCACGCCGGACGCGCCGCCATTCCGCGACCGCGGCGGCAACGAGCGCGAGCTGACTTTTGGCGAGCTTTGGCAGGGTGGTCTGCCCGGAACACCGATGCCGCTGCCGCCAGCCAAGCTCCAAGGCGAACTGCAGGGGCGGATTGCGCGCACGTTGTCGCTACCGCTGCTGCCGTTGCTCGCGGTGCCGCTGGGTATGTCGGCGAAGCGCGGCAAACGAACGGCAAGTTTAATCGTCGCTGCGGTGATGCTGCTGCTGTTCCATCACAGCTTGCAACTCGGCCAGAGCTTGGCGCAGTCCGGAAAAGTACCGGCGGTGCTCGGCGTCTGGACGCCGTGGTTGTTGTTTGCGCTGTTCTGCGTCTGGCTGTTTAGCCAGAGCTTGGCTCGTCCAGGCGATAACCCGGTAACGCGGATGGTGTTCCGGATTGAAGGCGTGACCAGCCAGATCAGCAGCCTGTTCCGCCGCAAGACGCCGGCGCCGGGGCAGGGCGGGGCGAAGCAATGATGACCGGCCCGCTCGCAGCCTACCTGCGTGGCCTGCTGGCATGGCGCACGGTGGCGGTGTTGTGCGCGCTCGGCGGCTTATTGCAGGTATTGGAATTGCTCGATACCGCAACCGACATCATGAGCCGCGGCCAAGGCCTCAGCGGCATTATTCGTTATACGTTGATGCGTTCGCCAACGGTGCTGCTGTCCGCGCTGCCGCTATCGGCCTTGCTCGGCGCGGTATTCGCGTTTTCGGCGCTGGCGAAGCAGAACGAAGTGGTGGCGCTGCGTGCGGCGGGCGTGCCGTTCCGGCGGGTGGTCGTCGTGATCTTGCCAACGGTAATCATCACCGCTTTAAGCTATGCCGCGCTCGCTGAGTTTGTCGTCCCGCGCAGTCAGCAGGCGCTGACCGCGTGGTGGGCGTCGCTGCCGCCGCCGGCCGACGCCGATCCCGATACGCAACTGCTGTGGTTCCGTACCGAAGGCGCGGTTGTCGGTGTTGAACACGTGTTCCCTGACGGCCGCCGTCTCGATGGCGTGCATATTTATCAGCGTGACGATGATGGCCAGCTGCGGGGCCGCATCATCGCCACGAACGCGATTTATCAGCTCAACCACTGGACGCTGCTGCACGCCGTCGTTACCGATTTTACCCGCGGCCGTATCGAAGACCCGCAGGTGAAGTTGGACTGGCAAACACCACTAAAACCGGCCGATTTGATGCGGCTTTCGGCGGCCGAGCCCTACGTGTCGGGCGGGCTGGCGGCGAAGGTGCTGTCTGGCGCGCAGTCCGGCATCAAAACCCCGGCGTTTTATCGCACCCGCATCCAGCGCGCGTTCGCTGATCCGGTATCGATCTTGGTCATGCTGCTGCTGGCAACACCCGTTGCGGTGGCGTTGTCGCGCGGCGGCCAACGCGGCTCGCCGGTGCTATTGGCGCTGGTCTGCGGCCTGTTGTTCTTGCTGCTGAACGGCTTGTTCTCGGCGCTGGGTGAAGCCAGCTTGCTCGCGCCGCCAATCGCGGCCTGGGCGGCACCGCTGCTGTTTCTCGCGCTCGGCAGCCGGTTTTTATTCCGGCTGGATCGACTCTGAATTCCTCAAACTTGGGCCGCTTAGGGGCCGATCAATGAACGAAACACGCTCAAATGGGCTGGCGCCGGAAATCCTGCCGGTCGACTCTCCGGCGCTGATGCTGCGCTTTATCCGTTTGCCGACGCGGCTGCACGCGAACGATCCAAACTGGATTACGCCGTTAGAGATGGAGCGGCAGGAGGCGTTTTCGGCGACGAAAAACCCGCTGTTCCAACACACCGAAGTGCAGTTCTGGCTGGCGGTGCGCGCTGGCCGCGACGTCGGCCGGATTAGCGCCCAAGTGCTGCGTGATCCGGCACAGCGGAACGGCAACGGCCGCTTTGGTTTGATCGCAGCCGAAGACGATCCTGCGGTATTCGGCGCCTTGTTTGAAACCGCTGAAGCCTGGCTGCGCCAGCGCGGCGTGCATGAAGTTCTCGGCCCGTTAAATCTATCGACCAACGAAGAAACCGGCCTACTGATCAAGGGTTTCGATACCCCGCCGATGCTGCTGATGGGCCACGATCTACCCTACGTCGGCCCGCGCCTCGAAGCGCTCGGTTACAGCAAAGCCAAAGACGTGTTCGCGTATTTGAGCGACATCACCAAGCCACTGCCGAAATCCATCGATACGCTGCTGCGCCGGGACCTGCCGAAGGGCTACAAACTGCGGCCGTTGAACTTCAAGCAATACGAACGCGATATCGAATCGATCACCGCGATATTCAACGACGCTTGGTCCGGCAATTGGCAGTTTGAGCCGCTAACGCAGGCCGATACCGCGCATATGGCAAAGGCGATGAAGCCGATTCTGAACGAGCGCTTGGTCTGGTTTGTCGATGTCAACGGCGAACCAGCCGGTTTCGGCGTTTGCCTGCCGAATATCAACGAAGCGTTGACCGGCTTAAACGGCAAGCTGCTGCCGTTCGGCTGGGCCAAGCTGCTGTGGCGCTTGAAAGTCTCCGGCGTGCGCACGGCGCGCGTGCCGTTGATGGGCGTGAAGCGCGAATTTGCTCACGGTTTCGGTGGCGCGTTACTGCCGTTTTTGATCATCGACGCGATGCGCAACGAAGCGCTGAAGATCGGCTATCGCAGCGTTGAATTGTCTTGGATTTTGGAAGACAACCTGCCGATGAATCGAATCAACCAAAGCCTCGGTTCCATCGCCTACAAAACCTACCGCGTCTACGGCAAGACGCTGGCGCCGTGACCGGTCTGACGGCGCTGGTGCTGGCCGGCTCACGCGGGCCGGACGACCCGATGACACTAGCCTCCGGCGCCCGCCACAAGGCGCTGATACCGGTCGGCGGTACGCCGATGCTGCTGCGCGTGATCCGCGCACTCGCCACCACGCCAGAGATTGGCCGCATCGTCGTCTGTATCGAAATTCCGGAATTGATCCCAACGTTACCGGGCTTGGCGGAAGCCGCAGGTGACACACCGGTTATCGCGTTCCCCGCTGCAGGTAGCCCCGCGCGCAGCGTTGCCGCCGCGCTCGCCGCGTTCGGTACGCCGTTATTAGTGACAACCGCCGATCACGCGCTATTGCAACCCGAATGGCTGCGTTATTTCATCGCCCACGTCCCGAAAGCGGCAGACGCCGCCGTTGCCCTGGCGCGCTCAGACGTAGTGCTCAGCGCCACACCTGATACCCAGCGCACGTTTCTGCGCTTTCGCGGCGCCGCTTATTCCGGCTGCAATCTGTTCTATTTCGCAACGCCGGCGGCGTCACAATTGGCAACGCTGTGGCAGCGCATCGAAACCCTGCGCAAACAGCCGCTGAAAATGATCGGCCTGCTGGGCTATGGCTACGCGCTGCGTTATCGCTTCGGCTGGCTCAAACTCGCGGATGCACTGCAGCGGCTCGGTCAACTGGCCGGAGGTACAACTGCGGCAGTGGTCGAAATGCCGTTCGGCCGGGCGGCGATCGATGTTGATAAGCCGGCGGATTTAGCATTGGTTGAGCGCCTGCTGCGAGAGCAGAGCTGACCGATACCCAGATTTTGCAGAAGCATCTCTCGGGAAGCGTACAAGCTATTCGGGGGCTTTGTCGCACCCGCAGTCAGTAGAGGTGAGTAGCGATGCCCACCCGATACGAATTTGCTAAATCTACAAACCCAACGCGCTCTTTGTTTCATCGGTAAAGGTTTCGTAGCGACGCCGAATCGGCTGATGGCGGCGTGCTCCGAAGTGCAATCATAGGGCTGGGACGGCTGCTGCAATGGCGTAGTCCAGGTTGCCCGCTGTGCCTCAACGCGCCAAAATGCAACCGTTTGGGTTGCGTTGAGAGCTTGCCATGCCGACCTCCCTGACCCTGAAGAACATTCCTGACGCCGTGTACGAGCGGCTGAAGGCCGCTGCTGAATTGCACCGCCGTAGCTTGGACAGTGAGGCCATTGTGTGCCTTGAGTCCGTGTTGCTGCCCAACCGAGTAGCGCCGAGTGATCGGCTGGCGCGTGCGCGGGAATTGCGGGCTAGTTTGCCGCCAATGCAGCTCACCGCCAAGGACATCAACGCGGCCAAGCGAGCAGGGCGCAAGTGATTGTTGTTGAAAGCAATACCGTGGCGTACCTGTACCTGTCTGGCAAGTTCACTGCCGCTGCTGAAGCCTTGTTGCAGCGAGAGCCTGAGTGGACTGCGCCATCGTTGTGGCGCAGTGAGTTCCGCAACATCTTGGCGGGCTACGTGCGTCGCAACATGCTGACCTTCGAACAAGCTTGCAGCCTTCAGGCCGAGGCTGAATCCTTGCTGCAGGGATTCGAGTTCGAAGTACATTCGCGCGAAGTGATGGAATTGGTGCGAGACAGCGAGTGTTCGGCCTATGACTGCGAATTCGTCGCGTTGGCTGAACGTTTGGGCGCCAAATTGGTGACGATGGACAAGAAGGTGCTCAAAGCGTTCCCGAAGCGTGCCATTTCCCTTGTGGCTTAACGGTTGAGCTGAGCGGCGGCCCGTATGGGCCGTCCGCTCAAACGACTTGTCACGCCGCCCCTGATCTATGCCACTCCCACACCTGACCATCCGTTGGTTGGATTACCGAACCGGAAAACTTAAAGCCTAGTTTTTCAAGGATATGGGTTGATACATTCTTCTCTGGCAGCGTCTGAGCCTTGATCATCACCACGCCATATTGTTTGGCTAGATCGATCAGACTTTGCGCCATTAAGGTCGCAACTCCCCGCCCCTCGTGTTCCGGGAATGTGAAATAGGCAATTTCTACCTCTCCGAACTCAGGGAGCGCTTTGAATGCACAGGTTCCAATAAACACACCCTGCTCCTCACCTAAATAGCCAGCCCAGGGCAACATTGGTATCCCGTTGGGGTACATGGCGATGGTTGACACGCACAAGTCTTTCAAAAAATCGGAGCTCTGGATTTCCTGCCTAGACGTAAGCTCCTGAGTGATTGCCACAAGATTCATTTATATACCTTTCAATTTTTCTATGCACATGGACGTTCATTTCAGTCAATTGATCGGCTTTCATAGGCTTATCCTCAATGGTTGATTGTTTGCGGCATAACGTGGAGGTCACCGGCGCTGCGCGGAATTATCGCGCAGCGTTTGGTGGACCGCAGGGTTATACGTCTTGGGATATTCATGGGAATAACTACTTCACCTTTGGTAGCGGACCTGCGCCGTTAAGCGTCCCATGGTAGGCGCAGTAACCCTTGGCTGGTCCACACCCCTCTCCGGCCTGAACAATTCTTGCGCCATCGCGGTCGAAAGCGATCTGCAATCTACATATATTGCTGTCCCATGATCGAGCGCTTGCTTCAAGCGTGTGGCCCTTCCAGCGGCCGACACCATAAAAGTGGCATCGGTCGGCGTTTTGAAATATCAACGTGACCCCAACGTAAGCAATAACCTGGGTTTTACGTTGGATTGCTATCGTGTCATAGGCAAAACCATCACATTGGTTCACCTGCGAACCAGAGTCGTCTACTGCAAAGAAGCAAATCGGAACCTTCTTCTTGTAGAGGCCCAATATCGAATCAGGTATCGCCTCAGCGAAGAGAGACCCTGAGTAGATAGAACAGGTAAATAGCACTAACAGTGCGGCGAAATGCTTCATGTCAGTACGGCTAATGAGTCTGTAGAAAATGCCCGCCAGCGCTTTCACCAAAACGCGCAAAAGCGTTGATCGGCTCTGACGACGCGTTGTTTGATTGGATTGCGATCATCTGACGATTCCATTGTGTGGCCGGCCTCGGCAGTGGCAGGGCCGTGTTGGACGATATCCTACCGGTTCTGTCTTTGCTAGGTGCTTCATGGCGCCTTGCCTTGCAGCTTTTGTACATTGTGTACCAAGGCAAACAGCTTCCATTGTGCATCCACCTTGCGTCGGGTTCTGAGCGTGAAGCGGCGTAGGCGGTGATTGTGCAGATTGCCGAAGACCGGTTCGACGATGCCGAGGCGCCGGCTGTACAGTAATCGCCCTTCACGGCTGTCGATCCGGGCTTTCATCGCAATGGTTGGCTTGACCGGCTTTTTCGACATAGTCCGGCCAGCGAAGCGAGCGCAGGCTGAACCAATTGTGGGCCACCATGCCATGTAATTTTGCACTCACATGCCTCCGGTGTAGAAGAAGAGGTATGGAAACAGAGCCACCAATGAAAACACTTGGATTGCGCGTGCCAAGGCTTTTAGGCGATTGAACCAGAAACAGATAGCACTTAAAGCGACAGCAGTTGCAACGATTGAGGGAAGTACGATGTAGAATCGGATTTGCCCGTCATTTGGATACCCTTGAACATTCTGCATGGCAACGCTTTGGATACCCTGATATCCCATAATAACGAACGATACCCAGATGGCCATCGCTATGATCGCTGTTATTGATATGCGTTTCATGCGGCCCAGCGCCTAGCTTCATCAATAGCTTCGGCGGCGCGAAGTGGCGACAAAGGCGTCGGGTGGAAGCGCTGTTTAGTCATTGCTATTTGGCCCAGGCCTTCCGATTAATGACGAGTGTAATGAAAGCAAACGCAAGAAAGCCCGAACCCATAGCGATACCGAAAGGCGAAGCCTTGGTGCCCGTAATTATTGATTCGGCCACAAAATAGTTGAACGAGGTGCTACGCGGCAATTTGAGATCGCACTTTTTCGAGACAGCGTGAGTGGCCGAATTAATAATAAAATTAAATTGCTTTGTTATTGATCCGGCCATTTCTCGCTTTCTCGGAAGTGCGGCATCCGGTTTGGCATTGCACTGTCTTTGTTCAAGTACTTAATGGCCGGATCAATAACCCCTCGAGAAGGAATGCAGCGCCCATGAATGCGTAGAAGCTGGGCACGATGAATGAGCCGCGCATGTTGATGGAGCTAATTCGAATGTTCCTCGAAACGAGGGTATTCGTGGATTCAACTACTTTCTCGTGCTCTCGTTTGCAGGCCAACCGATGACCCAGATCGCTTGCGCACTGAGCACACAGGCCTTTGCAACAGGCCTCGCACATACCAACAGCTTCAACATCATGGTAGGTAAAACAATGCATGCCCGCTCCTTTATGCCTAATGCTTACGTCAAGCGGCGGCCCAGCCGCGCTATTTTAGAGTCCGGTGTATTTTACAGGCCGTTCACTTAAACGGTTTGTTGGGCTAGCTTTAGCAGGCGATTTTTTGTGGATGAACTGCTTTGCTTTCCGCGGATTGGCCCTTACCACATCAAGGAAATAGTCAAGCTCTTGGTACGGTTTTTTTTGTCTCTTGGCGCGAGCTGATGGCTGTACGATAACAGTGCTCTGATTCATGGAGCGAATATCCGTCTTCAAAGTCGGCGAGTTGAAACAGGTTGCCTCGTATGGCCCATAGTTTTGCGGAATTTGGGAGGTAGTGGATAGCCCCATTGCGCAAAGCTACGGTCCTAAGAGAGGGCTCGGATCGGATGCGATCTCTGGGTCATCTGCAGCGAATAGCTTCGATGTAATCCGCTTTGGTCTTATGAGATCGCAATAGCACCAACGTTCGAAGTCACCGGACTATGCGGCCTTTCGCACAGGTCCGGTGGAATGATGGCTTTGGCAGCATTTGTAGCGAACACAGTTCAGCGCTTCAGTGGCCATGGATTTTCTTTCACCCCGGCGCGGCTAAAATAATTTTGGCCGTTTGAGAAGACAAAAAATGACCGGAAGACCAAATCAAGAACCCACGCTGCGGCCTCTCGGGCCTTCTGAGGCTGCAATCCATATGTATTTACATAATACGTTGCTAGTGAGCGTTCAGCCGTCGGATACTCCTGCAGTATTTCTCTATAGAGCCGCCTGCGCGAACTATTTACCTTAGCCCAGTCTTCTAGGCCGGTATCAACCTCGCTACGAGAGTTATATGCGTCGTCGTCGACAAGCGCCCAAGGGCGGAGGGCCACATTAGCCAGCACATGCGCGGCATTGAGCCTCGTGCTTGCTGTAGGCCGTAGCGTTCCTTCGTCACTTCCGGGTCCCAATGCCTCATCAAGTTTGCGAGCAAGTCTTTTTACCGAACGAGGAAGGCGCGCAGCGGCATCTTTGCCCGGCGGACTAAAGCTTATTGTGCAGATTGCATTTCTTCCCTTTGATGAGAAGACGCGCCAATCTGAAAATACTTGGAAGGGCAGTCCTACGTCAATGAACCATTTCGCTTTTTGTTGAGGGTGTTGAAAAACAAGCGGAGGTCGCCACGCACTTGAAACCACCGGCTGATAGGGGGAGTTGCCGGTAGCAGAATTGATGCTATTTAGAAAGTCGTCCTTTGCTACAGCAGCATCAACGAGATACAAGTCGTACGTATCACCACGCCAGCCGCGTGAAATCTCTCTTACAACGACTCGCAGCGCACCATTCTGTTGCTGCCGACTGAAAAGTCACCATCAAACCGAGGTTCTGCCGACTGAAAATTGACCAGGGTGTTCTTTACTAGCCTGCGGGTTCCTACCCAGCAGGAAGACGAGGTGCATACCATGGCGATGTACGCGAAAGTTCGGAGAATGCGGTTGCGGGACGGCCTATCGATCAGCGAGATTGCACGCCGGACCAGCCTGACGAGAAACACGGTCAAGAAGTGGCTCAGTGAGCCAGGCCGCAGTGAGATGAAATACGAGCGGCCCGGTGGGCCGTGCAAGCTCGATGCGCATACCGAGTGGTTTCGTCAGGCGCTGGAAACGGATTCACATCGGCCCCGGAAAGAGCGACGCACCGGGTTGCGCTTGTTCGCTCAGCTCAAGGAGCAGGGGTACGTTGGCGGTTACAGCCAGGTCACGGCGTTCGTACGGTCGTGGCGTGCCGAGACCGGCGCCGTTACCGCCCGATCGGCCTACGTGCCGCTGCGTTTCGATTGGGGCGAAGCGTTCCAGTTCGACTGGAGCGAGGAAAGCCTGCTCATCGGCGGCATCTGGCGTACCAAGATCCAGCTGGCGCACATGAAGCTGTGTGCCAGCCGCGCCTTCTGGCTGGTGGCGTATCCGAGCCGGGGCCACGAGATGCTTTTCGATGCCCACACACGCTGCCTGACGGGTCTCGGCGGCGTCGCTCGTCGCGGCATCTACGACAATATGAAAACGGCGGTGGACCGCGTGCCGGGTCGCGGCAGGACGCGCATCGTCAATGCCCGCTTCGCAGCGATGACGGCGCACTACCTGTTTGATCCCGACTTCTGCAATGTCGCTTCGGGCTGGGAGAAAGGCCGCGTCGAGAAGAGCGTGCAGGACACACGGCGTCGCATCTGGCAGCACGCTGCCGATCAGCGCTTTGCCAGCTTTGGCGAATTGAATGTCTGGCTGGCGACGCGGTGTGTGGAAGCGCGTAATGCACCGCACCCCGAGTTTCCCGGCATGAGCATCCGGGAAGCCTGGGAGCATGAGCAGCCGCAGTTGATGCCGATGCCGACCCCCTTCGATGGCTACGTCGAATCACCCGCACGCGTGTCGAGCACCAGCCTGGTGTCGATCGCGCGCAATCGTTACTCGGTGCCTTGCGCACTCGCCGGGCATCGGGTCAGCGTGCGGCTGTATCCCGAGCGCGTCGTGATCGTCGCTGATCAGGCCATCGTGGCCGAGCATGTCCGCGCCAGTGACCGTGATCATGTCGTCTATAACTGGCAGCACTACGTCCCGCTGATCGAGCGCAAACCTGGCGCCCTGCGAAACGGCGCACCCTTCGCCGATCTGCCGGCGCCACTTCAACGGCTCAGTCGTGCGCTGCTGCGCCGCGACGGCGGCGATCGGGTCATGGCGCAGGTGCTGTCGGCCGTGCCGGTCTTCGGGCTGGAAGCGGTGCTGGTCGCCGTCGAGCTAGTGCTCGAATCGGGAAGGCCCAGTGCCGAGCATGTACTCAATGTGCTCGCTCGATTACGAGAAGGGCCGCCACCCGAGTCCGTCGAGACGAGCCTGACCGTCACCACCGCACCCGTCGCCGATCCGCAGCGTTACGACGCACTGCGTGAGGAGGTGGGCCATGGCTGATCTGATCGCCGACCTAAAGTCACTGCGCCTGTACGGCATGGCAGGCTGCTACGCCGACTGGATCGAGCAAGGCAGCACCGGCGCGTTGAACACCAACGAATCGCTGCTGACCCACTTGGTGCAGGCCGAGAGCACGGACCGGGCGCTGCGCTCGATCCGCTACCAGATGCACGTTGCTCGCTTTCCGATCCATCGTGATCGGGCCGGATTCGACTTCGATCAGTCGAAGGTCGAGCGCCGGCAGATCACGACCTTTGCCACCACCGCCTTCACCGAGAAGTCGGAAAACATTGTACTGATCGGCGGCACGGGTACCGGCAAGACGCATCTGGCCACGGCGCTGGGCATTGAAGCCATCGCACGCCACGGCAAGCGCGTGCGCTTCTTCTCGACGGTGGAACTGGCCAATACGCTGGAGCAGGAGAAGGCCGCAGGAAAGGCCGGGCGCCTGGCCCATCAGCTGATGCACCTGGACCTGGTGATCCTCGATGAGCTGGGGTATCTCCCATTTTCACAGGCCGGCGGCGCGCTGCTCTTCCACCTGCTCTCGAAGCTCTACGAGCACACCAGTGTGATCATCACGACGAATCTGGTCTTTGCCGAATGGAGCAATGTCTTCATCGACCCCAAGCTCACCACCGCGCTGCTCGACCGGCTCACGCATCACTGCCACATCGTCGAGACGGGCAACGAGTCCTATCGCTTCCGGCACAGCAGCAGTACCGCCAAAGCCCGAATCAAATCCCGTGAACAGGCCAAGCAGGCCCAGGAGGAAATCGACGAACCGTTCTGACTACCGATACGATTAAACAACCCCGAGGGCTGCTGCCCTCGGTTTCCACCTCTGGTCAATTTTCAATCGGCAGAGATGGTCAACTTTCAGTCGGTAGCAACACACCATTCGTTTCTCTGGCCCAATAAATATTGCGGATGTCTTGAGGGCTTTTTTCAAAATCTTCAGCACTTGTCAGCGCGTCCCCTCCCGAAATATCCATTTTTGAAGCACCAAGCACCAACGTGCTTCGAAAACCTGTCGGGATTGTGAGCGGGGCATAAAGGCGCGAGGCAGTTGACTGAAACATTGCGCTTGCAAGGTTCATTGCATCGCCGCACTCGGGGCGAGAAATGTCACCAGTAGAAAATGGCAACGAGGCAAGGGCGGCAGTGGCTTTCAGAAAGAAGAAAACTGCTGCGCCTAAACGGGCAATCATGTGGTGCCTCCGCTACCGTTGATGTCTTTATGATGTCCAACGAGGCTGCGGGAAATGGCCGCCAGTGCTCTCACAAAAATGCGCAAAGAAACCTCAGGGTCAGTCCGACCCTTATTTCCCTTCCCTTTGGGCATGGCTGAAACGTCATGCCTTGGCCAACTACTGTCCCAACACCCTCGACGAACTGCACACCACGACCCTCAGCAAGCTCAAGAGTGCCCAGCGTCGCCCTTCGATCATCGCCGCATGCTGGGCTCAGGCTACGCCGTGGTGATGTCATGATTTATGGAAAGATCAATAGGTTTCACAGCTTGGTGAGCCGCTCCCGAACGCGGTCGTTTGTTGCGTACCCCTCAATAAAGCTCCAGCCGGCTAGAACTTGCCAAAAGAAACCCATGGCGCTCTTTACGCCGTCATAGTCCTCTTGCCAAAGGCGCCACTTGTACAGTTGCTCAGAGAGATGCTTGAAGAATGAGTGAAGCTCGTCGTCTTGAATGTCCGTAACAGTCATGACGTGCTGAAATTCGTTATATAGAATTTCCATTTCGACGGTGAGTTGCCGCAACGAATAGTCGTTCATGCGGTTCGCGGCGTCATCCCATCTGTCCACATCAGGGCCAGTGCGCTCTTTGAAGTACTTTTTGAAATTCTCTGCTCTCATCAGGGACTTGACAGTTTCCCCGGAGTAGTGGCCGTCAGCAAGGCCGACAAAAGTCGCGATGCACTGCTCCTTGAATCGGTCGTATGTTCTCAGGAGATGCGCCTTTGCGCGCGCCTTCTTCTGCTGCTCTGGAATTTTTACAAGAACGTAGTACATCAAGATCGCAGAAACTGTGGCTGCAGAAAGATTGAATGTGACTTCGTTCCCTGTTGGAAATTGCGAGAAGATGATCCCGACCATTGTTCCCGTGAGCAAGGGGACGAGAGGGTCGTTGCTGGTCTTAAGCATTAAAAGAACACAGCCCATGAAACCAGCGATCAGCCATGTGCTAAGGCTTTGCTTTTTTAATGGATTGCGAGACTTCGTCATATGAAACCTAACGACACGTTAACCGTCCTGTCCGCGTTGAACGCCTGGTTATGCATTAGCTGAAGATGCTATTGCCCGAATTTTTGACCACCAAAGTAATTGTATGAAGACTGTCTTTAGACCTCGGAACTTTGTCAGTTACGTCGGTAATATGGTGGAGAACATCGAGCACCTCATATTTGTGCTCAGTTTTATGACCTGATGATTGATCGGCATAGGAATACATTGAAATGTACTCACCTTTCCTAGGGATTGCGCTCAATTGGGCCTCATAGTAAGGGCCGTCGTTAATCTCCCTAATTACAGCCTTGATTTTTTCCGACATATTAGCCTTCTCATGATTGGTTGAATTGCATAACGTTATTTAGACCGACAGCCAATTAGCCCATCGTTCCGCCTATCGTCAATTTATTGATTTTAAGCCTCTGAAAAATTTGGGGTTGGCATTGCGTTTTAATTTTATAGCCCCGACTAAAATTTTTCGAATGGAGACAGACACTCAAAAGCGGCCGAAAGCTCTCACTTGATCTCAAGTGGCAGCTATCGGCTCAGGATGGCGCCTTTGGTGGCTCAGACTCCAATCAGATAAGAAAGGATGGCTTTGACGGCATCGGCGGGCGTTGCCGTAAGCAGGCGTGCCATGATGCCGAAGGCTGAACGGAGGCAGCGGTTATCTGCAGACGGTAAACATGGCAGATGTGACGATGCCCGATGCCGCTTCGACACCTTTTAAAACGCGTAGCAGCAGGCGGGCTGGCCTCGATTGAGTTGAAATTTACGCTGTCTTTGTGCCCGCGGGCTTGCCGCGCGTGCCCATAATCCAGTCCCATAACGGCGAGGTGACGCCGTAGCCGGTATTCGGGCCGACGAAATGGTGCTGCATATGGTTGCGCTTCAAGATTTTGAACAGCGGGTGCTGGAACGCGAAATGGTGCAGGGCGTAGTGCAGCGTGTCGTAGCAGATGTAGCCGACGATAAAGCCGGCGAAGACGCCCCACAGCACGGGTGGCGCGAAGATCAGTGAAAACAGGCCGTAAAACGCCAGCGCCAGCGGGATGCTGACGGACGGCGGCAGCACCAAACGCAGCGCATCATTCGGGTAATCGTGGTGTACGCCGTGAAAGATGAAATGCAGGCGTGCGCCGATTTTGCCCGGCGGTAGCCAGTGGAAGACGTTCCGGTGGACGAAATACTCGGTCGCGGTCCAGATTGTCAGGCCTAGTAAAAAGCAGCCGATGTAGGCGGGCACGCCGAGTTGTCCGGCTACGAGCGCACGCCAAGTGACGTAGCCGAACACCGGCAGGAACACGACCAGCGGCACGTAAAACGGTACTTTCGAAAGCGCTTCGAGGAGGTTGCTTTCAAACATCCGCACTGAAGCGCGGGAATTGGAAACGGGGCGGTGGTTCATGAGCTCGATCCTGGCGGTTGGCCTAGACTGAAAAGGCGGCGATCGGCAATATTAGTGCAGACGCCGCTGTACGGCTATTGCAGTAGCACGTTCAGCCACGCCGCGAGCCGCAACCCGGCAAGGTTGAGTTGGTGGTCTACTGTCGGCTGCCACTGTTCGAAGTAGGCATCGCCGGGGTCGTGCGTTTCCGGGTAAAAGCCTGGGCTTTGCGCCAATTCGCACGAGGCTTGCGCCCAGTCGGCCGGGTCTAGCGTTGCCAGATCGGTATTGATCGCGTAAGGCGCCAACCGCGCGGCGTAGCGGCGCCAGTCGGGTTCGACCTGCGTGATCATGGTCGAGTCCCACAGGCGGTGCAGATTATTGTGTGCGGCATGCCAGTTCAGCAGGAAGCTGTTGCCGCCGCGATCTTCGGCCAAGCCGGCGTGCAGCGGCTGGTGGATATCGCCAACGAAATGCACCATATATTTCAATGCCGTGCGACGCGCTTCGAGGCTGGCGCCGCTGTGTTTCAGCACCGCAACCGCGTGCTCAATGCCGCCGACCACACAATGGCCGTTCGGGCAGTCGCGCGGCGGCTGATAGTGGCAGTCGCCTCTCGGCATATTGATGTAGTGCAGCGGGCCGGTTTCGGGATTCCGGGTTTCGTCGGCCCAATTCGCGATGCCGGGCAGCGTCGGCTCGGCTTCGCCAGCGAGTAGCTGATCCACCGCCGCTTTCGCCGCTGGCGTGAGGTGCTCAGCGGCAATTTCGCCGACGATGCGGTGCCCCTCCGGCCCCCAAGCAAACGCCTGGGCCGACGCAACGAGCAGCAGCGCGGCGACGGCGCGCTTCATGCGACGCTAGCCTTTTCGATGGTTACCGGCGTTGTCGGCACGTCTTGGCCAAACGGGCGGGCGGCGCCGGTCGGCAGCGCAGCGATGGTGTCGACGATATCCAGGCCTTCAGTCACGCGGCCAAACACGGCGTAGCCCCACTGGCCGCCGCGGCCGTCGAGGAAGGCGTTGTCGGCGTGGTTGATGAAGAATTGGCTGGTGGCCGAATGCGGATCGTTGGTGCGCGCCATCGCGATCGTGCCGCGGGCGTTCTTCAGGCCGTTGTGGCACTCGTTTTTGATCGGCGCCCGCGTGCTGCGTTGGTTGCTGAAGTCGCTCGCTTCGTAGCCGCCGCCCTGAATCATGAAGCCTTTGATGACGCGGTGAAACGCCAGACCGTCATAGTGGCCGTCTTTAACGTATTGCACGAAATTAGCGACGGTTTCCGGCGCTTTCTCGGCATCGAGTTCGAGCGTGATCGTGCCCAGGTTGGTTTGCAGAAGAATAGTGGTTGCAGCGGTGGGCTCGGTCATGCCGGTCGGTCTCGGATTGGGCGAAGTGGGGCGGATTCTACCTGCGCCGAGCGCCCGCAGATAGCCTGAACTCACCGCAGCGGCGCGGAGTCCGTTACTCTGGTGCTGATACTGACGGCGGTAGATCGAACATGGCGCGTTTGCAACAGGAACTGCAGTACGTTGGACCTGAGCGGCGGCGCGCGGCCAGCTATCTGGAACTGATCGCCGAGCTGATCGAAGCCTTTGCTCGCAGCGATGACTTGCAGCAATCGCTGAGCTTGGCGCTGCACCGTATTGCAGCGGAAATGAATGCCGAAGCCGCTGGCCTGTTCGAGCTGGAAGGCGATTTCGACGATGCCGAGGCCACGCTCGTCTGCCGCGCCTGCGTTGGTCCGGTGGATGTGCTCGGCCTGGAAATTCCTGCGCACGCCGGCATCGCAGGGCGGGCGCTAAAGCGAAATAAAACCGAATTATTGGCCGATACAGCGCGCGACCTCGACTACATCGCGCCAAGTGCTATTGGTATCGATTACGACATCCGCTCAATGATTTGCGCGCCGCTGAGCTACCGCGGCGAGCGCTATGGCGTTGTGCAACTGTTTAATCCGCAGCGCCCGGAGGCGCGTTTTGCGTCCTGCGATGCCGAGGTTCTGTCCGTGTTGGCATCTGCGGCGGGATTTGCGATCAGCAATACCCGCCTGACACGGGACTTGCTCGAACAGACGCGCATGAAGCAAGAGTTGGAATTGGCCGCCGCGGTGCAGCGCAATTTGCTGCCGCAGTTGGCTGAAGACGCGGCGATTCAAGGCTTGAACCTGCCAGCACGCGGCGTTTCCGGTGATTTTTACGATGTCATGCCGCTGCCTGACGGCCGCACCATGTTCGCGCTGGCCGATGTTTCCGGCAAAGGCATGAACGCGGCGCTGATCATGGTCAAAGCGGCGACCTTATTCCGCAGCTTTGGCAAGCGCGTGCACGAGCCGGGCGTGCTGCTGGCGCGAATTGAGGCCGAGCTTTGCGAAACGCTGGCGTTCGGCATGTTTGTGACGATGGTGGTCGGCGTTTATGACCCGCGCCAACACAGCGTTTGCTTGGCAAACGCGGGCCATCTGCCGTCGCTCTGGCGTGACGCCGAAGGCGGCTATCACGAGTTTCCCGCCAGCGATCCGCCCCTCGGTGTGCTGCGCCGCGCGGCCCGCAATCGCTATTGCGAAAATCGCTTTTCGATTGCCGGCGGCAGCCTTTATCTTTACACCGACGGCGCGACCGAGGCCCGCATGGCCGGTGGCGTGATGTACGGCGTTGAAGGCTTGCAACACTTGATCGACGCCAATGCCGCCGCCGCGCCAGCGCACCGTCTGCACGCCATCGCGGAAACCTTGCGCAGCGGTTTGCGTGACGATCTCACGCTGCTGGTGATTGAGGATCGCGCCGCGGCCCAGCCGTGCCGACAACGACACCGGCGCTGGAGCGCTGCTCGGCTGGTGGCGCAGACCATACCGGCGCAGGCCGGGCAGTTGAAGATCGTGCGTCGGCTTGTTGACGCGGCGGGGCGGGCAGCCGGCGCCAGCGCCGAATGGTCCGGCGAATTAGCGCTGGCGGTCGACGAAGCCTGTCAGAATATTATTCGACATGGTTATCAAAATTGCCCAGATGGCCGTATTGAGTTATCAATTCGGCAACGACGCGATGCGTTGGAAGTCGAATTGATCGACTACGCCCCCAAAATCGGCGCTGAAGCGTGCAAAGGCCGGCCTTTGGAGCAATTACGCCCCGGCGGCCTCGGGATGCACTTCATCCGGGGCCTCACCGACGACGTTCAATTTCGCTCAGCGCCAGCCGGAGCGGGCAATCGCCTCGTGCTGGTCAAGAAATTGAATAGTCCAACCCATAATGGCAACGAACCCACGGATTCCCAGCAGAATGAGCGTAAGCGTCGATGAGCAAGCGGCGGCTGTAACGATTTATCTCAGCGGTGAGATCGACCTTGAAAGCTCGCCCGAGGCACGCAAAGCGCTGCTGAATGCGGTGAGCCGTAAAAAACCCTTGGTTGTCGATCTCGGCGAGGTCACGTATATCGATTCATCCGGCATCGCGAGCTTGGTCGAGGCCTATCAAAAAGCCAAAAACGCCAAGCTCGATTTTGTTTTGACGCACGTTGGCGACGGCGTGATGCGGGTGTTATCGCTGGCGCGGTTGGACCAAGTGTTCCCGATTCGCCGGTAGATGCCGCTGCGCCGTTGGTGTTGTCGAACAAAACGGCGCACCTGCTAGACATTACCGATACCCGTTAGTCGGCAGCCAGCGCCTGCTGCAGGTCGGCGATCAAATCATCCGGATGCTCAAGCCCAACCGATACCCGCAACAGATTCTTCGGGGTCGTACTGAACGGACCTTCGACCGATGCCCGATGCTCGATCAAGCTTTCGACGCCGCCGAGGCTAGTCGCACGGGTAAATAGCGCAACGCGCGCTGCCGTGCGGGCGGCGGCATCATTTCCGCCGTGAACTTGGAACGACAACATTGCGCCGAAGCCCGACATCTGCCGCCGCGCTAACGCGTGACCGGGATGGCTAGCTAAGCCGGGGTAGTGAACGGCGCTGACCTGCGGGTGCCCGGCCAAGAATTCCGCAACGGCCTGGGCATTGGCGGACTGCGCTTTGATGCGCAACGGTAGCGTGGCGATCGAACGCTGCAAAAGCCAGCAATCAAACGGCGCCGGCACCGGCCCGCCCATGATTTGATAATCGCGAATGCGCTGGAAGAAGGCGTCTTCGCTGCGCGTGATGATGGCGCCGCTGAGGATGTCGGAATGGCCGCCGAGGTATTTGGTTGTCGAGTGCATCACCAAATCCGCGCCCAGCGCGAGCGGCTGCTGTAGCACCGGCGTTGCGAAGGTTGAATCAACCGCGCAAACCGCGCCGGCTTGGCGGCAGATGGCGGCCAGCGCCTCGATATCCGCGACTTTCAGCAGCGGGTTAGACGGCGTTTCGATCCAGATTAGCCGTGTTTTGGGTGTTACTGCCGCGCGCACGGCGTCGAGATCGGTGAGATCGATTAGTGAATACTCAACGCCCCAACGCGCCAGCAATTCACGCAACTGCGTGCGCGTGCCGTGATAGACATCGTCCGGTGCGATCACGTGATCGCCTGGATTCAGCGCTTGGAATACCGCCAGCGATGCCGCCGAGCCCGAACCAAAGGCAGCCGTTGCCGCACCGTTTTCCAGCGCAGTTAGCAGCTTCTCAAGACCGGTGCGGCCTGGATTCAATGCGCGGGTGTAAACGTTCCCGTGCGGATAGCCACCATCGCCGTCACGCTCGAACGTCGTCGACAAAATCGGCGATTGCGCGACCGCGCCGGTGCTGCTGTCTTTGCGGCGGCCGGCGTGGACGGCCAGAGTTTCTAATTTCATTTTGATCGATGGACGCGATGCGTGCGGGACATCGTTCAGTCTAACGTCAGCACCTTAGCTGCCGATAGCTCCGCCTGCGTCTATCGTCAGAACGATTACTGGCATTTGCATTCCGGTGCCGTCACGCAGGAGGCGCCTGCCTTGGCGTTGACCGCCAGCCCCGGCTTACAACTGGCCGCCTTGCCGGTGGTGCAGGAAACCGAACACGCGCCGCAGTTACCGACGGCGGGGGCCGCGCAACTCGCGCCCTGGCTGTTTTGCAGATTGATTGTGCTTTCACTGCTTTTGCCGCTGTCGTGAACGACGACTGCAGGCGGATCTGCCGATGCAGTAGCGGCGAGCGCGAGCAGCAGTGCGGGGATTAATGTGCGGAGTCGTTTCATCCTAGCCTCGTATTGAATCGGCGAGCGAGCACAAACTATAAACCGATGCGCTGCTTACGTTGTTGAACGTGGCGTAGGGCTTCAGCTCAGGCTGCGTTTGAACCGATGGATCAGGCGCCGTTGTTGCTTGGTTGGGCGTTCATCGCTGACGAGGTTGTTTGCTGCGCGCCGGTCTTCGGCCGCGCTTTCGCGGCGTTTACGGCTGACGTCGGTCTCCCGATAAAGCAGCCGCGCCTGCGGTGCCGGCCCCCGGCGGTCGGACAGCCCGAGGACTTCGATTTCGAGTTGATCGTGGCCCTGGCGAATGGTCAGTGTCGCGCCGACGATGACGACTTTACTGGGCTTCGTCCGTTCGCCGCCATACCGCACGTGGCCGGCTTCGATTTCGGTCTTGGCGATCGTTCGGGTCTTGTAAAAGCGCGCCGCCCATAGCCATTTGTCGAGGCGGACCGTGCCACCGTCGTCGTCATCGGCTTCCGAGTCATCATCGTCGTGATCACGCATCTGCGGTTGCCTAGGGGATTACTCGCTGGGCTTGCGATAACGGTGGACGAAACGATCAGTATGGCCGCGAATCGACGGATCGAATACGCGCTTGCTGTGGTCGTCCGCCGGGTTGCGAAGCCCCTCCCAATCGGCTTCAAACAGCAAGCCGTGCGCGGTAAATTGACGTTTGGCAAACGCTTCGTCGATCCGGTGCAGAGATTGCACCACCGTGTTGCCGCTGCCCGGTTTCGCCGCGTGATCGATGATCAATAAGCTACCGCCAGGTTTGAGTGCGGTGTAAATTTGGTCGATGAAGTGTCCGGCGTCGATCGCAGGCCAGCCTTGCGCCGGGTCGGCAAAATAAAGGTCGTGGTAAGACATGACCAAGAGCACGGAATCGAGGCTACCCGCCTTTAGTTTCAAATCGCTTGGGCTAACCGTGCTGTGCACGACGTTAGCGAGGCGGTTATTGCGCAAATGGGAAGCCAGCAGATTTTGCGTGGCGGTGTCGTAAAACGGGTTATTAACCAAGAAAACGCGACCGCTGGGACCAACAACGCGCGAGATCAGCTCGCTGTAATAGCCGCCGCCAGCGAAAATATCGGCGATGTGCATGCCCGGTTTGTAGCCAGCAAATGAAAGAAATTGTTCCGGCAGCTCACGTGCATCGCGTTCGCGATCGGCCGCACTACGCGCAGGATTTTCGACTGCACGGCGGTAAACATCATTTCCCGGTACTGCCGCACGGGAGAGGCCCGCACAGACGATCAGCAGTAACAGAAAATATTTGTACAAAACGGGCTCCGGAGCGAGGTGTGTGCTTGAGATAGCTTTCAAGCACACAGGTATTACGATGCATGTCCGCCGAACTTATTGAGCCATCCAATGCTGATCGGCGGCAGCATTCAAATCGTTATTTTTATAAGACATACTGTAACGCAATGGGTCGGGTTCAGGCTACCGCCACGGCGCCGAATCAGCAGGGTATGGCGTAGAATTTAATTAATTTTGAGAAAGATTACTGCTCGGCATTAAAACTGCTGTAAATATAATGAAAACTGAATCATTCCAGGACGTTCGACGTTCTGGAAATTATTCTTGATGTCGTTAGGAGCGATGATTTGAGTAACGCAAATGGCACCCCAGCTGAGGTGCCGCTGTTCGAATTGCTTGGGGGAGAAGCCGGGCTGCGTAAATTGGTCGACTCGTTTTACGACCATATGGATACCGACGCCGCCTGGACGGTGTTGCGGGCATTACATCCGCCGGAATTAACCGGCTCGCGCGATAAGCTGTTTTGGTTTTTGTGCGGCTGGACCGGCGGGCCGGACCACTTCGTGGAGCGTTTCGGCCACCCCCGGTTACGTGCCCGGCATCTGCCATTTGCGATTGGCGTGACCGAGCGCGATCAATGGCTAGGTTGTATGCAGCAGGCGCTGGCGGCGCAGAACTGGCCGCAAGCGATGCAGCAACGCCTGCTGGCGGCCTTTTTTGATACCGCGGATTGGATGCGCAACCGCGCCGAAAACTAAGCAGCAGGCCTGCTTACCACCATTGTGACGATGGCGTTCCGCTACGGAACGCCGCGTTACGGCGGTTATCGCGCACGAGCAGCCAAATCACCAGCGCGACGATGAGCACCGGGAAGCTGAATAGTCCGATCAGCGGCAGGATGACAATCCCGAATAGCAGCAGCAATGGCAGCGTTACTGCAAGCAAAACAAGGCCGCTAATGACGCCGATCGCACCGCCGATCAATAGCAGCGTCAACTTCACCATGAGGCCGAGAAAAAATACCAAAAAACAAACACCTAGACCTATCAATAACAGCGTCAGCAGTAGTTCGAACATGATTTGCGTGCTCCCGTTGTTCGAATTAGATGCGCAACCCAGCGCATTTAGATGCAGGCTGAGTGCGGTCTAGGCGCGCGCCGAGCGCGTGTTTGGTTCGCCTGCTGGTGGGGTCGATGATGTGATCAGTTCCAATTCGCCGCGCGCTATCAAGCCCGCACGGTCGTTCCGCAGCTTATCCATCAGCGCCGCTGTTGGCGCCTTATTCTTAAAGTGGAACGTGGCCCAACCGTTCCGGCCCGAACCTTTGACGTGATAAAGGGCGTTATCAGCCAGTTCGATTAGCTTTTGCCAGTCCAAATCCGGCGGCGTGTTGTGCAGCGGATATTCGGAAAAGCCGACTGAGCAGGTGAGATGCAAGGGCAGTGGCGTGCCGACATCGAATGGGTGCCCCGCGATCACTGTGCAAATACGCGAGATATAGGCTGTTGCATGCTGCCGCGGCAGTGGCCGCGAGACGATCAAGAATTCCTCGCCACCCCAGCGGGTTACGTAGTCGCCAATGCGGACTAAATCCGTCAGCAGCGTACTGAATTGCTGCAGCACCATATCGCCGCCACCGTGACCGTGGCTGTCGTTGATGCGCTTGAAGTGATCGATATCGACGAGTGCAAACAGCAAGATATCGCCTTCATCGCAGCAGTCGGCACTGTTACGGCGATAAAAGCCCAGGTCCTGCGGCAGCTGATTCAACAGATACCGGCGGTTCAGCAGGCCGGTTAACGGATCGGTGTAGCTCGCGGTTTCGAGTTGCTGATTGGCAAGCGCCAAGGCGTCGGTGCGTTCGGAAACCAACCGTTCGAGTTCTAAACGTCGCCGCGTGAGCGCGCGCAATTGCCAGCGGTGGCCGCCGTAAACCAGAGTTACGAAGAGCAAGCCGATGACGACATAAAACCACGCGGTTTCATGAAAACGTGGGGCGATATGGAAATGCAGCATGGCTGGCGTTGGGTTCCAGACGCCGGCATTGTTGGCGCCGCGAACTTCGAAGACATAGTCGCCGGGCGGCAGGTTGGTGTAGTCGACATAACGCGTCAGCGTGTTTTTCAACGGCCGCCATTCATGGTCGTAGCCTTCAAGCCGGTACTGCAATTCGACCGCATACGGATCTTGGAAGCTCAGCGCAGTGAATTTGAAGCTGAGATCACGAGAGGCGGCCGGCAACTGCTGGTGGTTCAGCGTCGCAGCGTTCCACGTTCTGCTGTTGTTGGCCACGCTTTCAATGACGACCGATGGCGGCACCGGGTTATATGCAATCAGCCCGGTTGGAATCGCCAGGACGCCATCACGCGTGGGCAGCCACAGTGTTTCGTTGCGGATATAGCCCTTGCTATTGCCGGCGCCATTGCAACATTCACCTTTTTGGCCGGTACTGCGTGCACCTAATTCGTTGCCGAGCGTTTCAGCGCGGACCGAGGGCTGTAAGCCGTTGGGCCGCCAATGCAGATCGTCGAGTAGCGCACGATAGACGCCGCGAATGCCCGAGACCCACAGATAGCCGTTGTCGTCGTGGGTTATAAAAAAAGCCGAATTCTGCGGCAGGCCATTGTTGTGATTGAACTCGACCCAATGCCCGGCATCGTCGACAAACAGTTGCTCGGTTGTGGTGCCAACAACCAGCCTGCCGTCGGGGAGCTCATGAATTGCGGTGACGTCGATATCAGCCGGTAGATTGCCGTCACCGAGCATGCGGATGCGCCCGTCGGAAAATTCCGCGAGGCCATATTGCGTGCCGAGCAACAGCCGTCCGCCGGGTGTTTCATAGATCAAGCGGACGCTGGGATCGGTGAGGCCACTGGCCTCGCCGTAGCGGGTCAGGCTGTTATCCGCGTAGCGGTATAAGCCGTTCGAGGTTGCCAGCCAAAGGCGCTTAAGGTGATCGCGATAGATGCCGTTGATGCGCAGGCCTTCCAGCGCCGAAAACGCTGGCGGAATTTCCAGCTTGCCGTGGCGCAAAACCGCGGCACCGTGCAGGGTGCCGAGCCAGACTTGGTCGGGCTCGACGAGCAGCGAATAGACGTTTGGATCGGGTAGGGCGGTGCCCTGGACGATGCTATGAAAACGGCCATTCTCGAGCATGCACAGGCCGTTATCGGTGCCGACCCAAACACGGCCTTCGCTATCGTGATCAAGCGACCAAACAAGCGGTGTGATCAGGCCTTCCTGAATGCTGAAGCGGGTCGTTAAGCCGCTCCACAGGCGGCTCAAGCCGCGGGTGCGGCTGCCGAGCCAAAGATTGCCTTCGCGATCTTCAAACGCCGTCAGATAATCCCAACGGGCGCCCATGCGGTCGTTGTCGATCTGTTCCGTAACTACGCCGTCACGGACCCGGCTTAAGCCATTTTGATCGCCGACCCAGAGGTTGCGATCGCGGTCTTCGAACAACATGCCGATCGCCGAATTGGCTAGCGGGCTGTCGGCGGCATAGCGATGCCAGCCACTGCTGGTGCGATAGAACAAACCGGCGCTAGTCCCGGCCCAGATGCGCCGCGCAATGCCGTCGCCGGTCGTCGCCAAATGGAGAACGGTGTCGTGTAAGCCAAGGCCGGGCAGTGTTTCGAGTTGGCTGTCGCCGTCTTGTACGTGATAGACGCCGCCCCAGCCGCCCAGCCAGCGCTCGTTCCCGGATTCGATCAGCGTATACAGCGGGCTGGTCGTCGCGGTATCGGCGACCAACTGGTTGCCGACGACGCGATAAAGCCCGGTTGTCGTCGCAGCATAGACTTCGCCGTTGCTCGACGGCAGCACCGCTTGTACGTCTAATTCCAGCGCCGCATTCCCGGCCCGCTGCGGGACTAGCTTGGTGAAATGATTGTTCTGGTAGTAGGCAAGGCCTTTTTGCGTTGCAACCCAAAGGCGGCCTTGATTATCCGAACGCAGTGCTTGGATCAGCCCGCCGGGCAGCTCGGTGTCGTTTGATGGCGTGTACGTCGTGAAATGCACGCCGTCAAAGCGCGCTAGCCCACCAAGTGTTCCGACCCAGATGTAGCCTGCGGGATCTTGCGCAATCGCCGATACCGAAATCTGCGGCAGGCCTTGCTCGATCGACCAGTTGTCGCGAACGTAGTTATGAAAGGCTTTATTGCCGTCCAGCGCGAAAACTGCGCTGCTCCACAGGCACAGCAACGCTACCAGCGGCAGATGTCGCCAGCGCCGGATGCAGCTAGCCCATAAAGAATCAGATGCCATAGCACCGATTTGCGTTATTCAATCCCATCCAAGGTGTGTCTGTAGTGGCCTCTACAACTACGACTGACGCGGTATCAGACCGTTTCCATCCTTGAATTAGCAAATCCAGATTTCGCGGCCCGAACCCGACTCCTGCTCCCTGCAAGGCCAAAATAATCCGAAATGAATAACTTAAAGCCCATTATCAAAACGTATTTTGAGCGCTTTCTCCGAATATTTCCTGTGTTGCTAGAACTAATTAGGCCACCCCCGGTTAATGGCCTGTAAAGCCGGGGAATTTTTCGTCAATACAGCAGCGTATAGTGAATTCAAATAAGGCTTTCCCGCGCTTTTTTCGCGCGAAACGGAACAGCCGATTACCGTCTTCCTAAGCACTTATGTGGGGCCTTATGTTATTTAGCGAAATTATTAATTCTTTATCGGCATATGAGAACGGCTATCGCGCGTCTATCCCAGATGACTGGCTACAAGGCCGCAGTTGCTTCGGTGGCTTACAAACTGCGTTGGCTGTTGCCGCAATGCGTAAGGTATTGCCGGAGGCGCCGCCGTTGCGTTGTGTGCAAACAACGTTTTTAGCGCCGGTTCCGGCCGGTTTTGTTGCAATAGAAGCCCGAATTTTGCGCACTGGCCGTTCGGCAACCCATGTCGAGGCGCGACTCTACGACGGTGATCAACTTGCCTGCTTGGTGATTGCCGTGTTCGGTGTGGCGCGCAGCTCAATCGTGACGATTGAGCATCCGCTGTTGATGATCGAAAAGAGCGCCGAGCAATCGCGAGAATTGCCGTATGTGCCTGGCATCGCGCCGGCTTTTATTCAGCACATGCGGTTTCGCTGGGCTGAAGGCGGGTTCCCGTTCTCGGGTAGCGCCGAGGCGATGACGCGGGTTTATGTTGAAGTTCGCAATGAACCGACGATCACGGAGTCGCACGTGATCGCGCTGGCAGATAGCATTCCGACGCCGGCATTGTCGCTATTCAACAAGCCAACGCCTGCCAGTTCCTTGACCTGGATGCTGGAATTCCTCAGTGACGACCTCAACACGCCCACCGCGCCTTGGTTGATGGATGCGCAGGTGACCGCCGGCCACGGCGGTTATTTATCGCAAACGGCCACGTTGTGGAGCGCCGAGCGCAAGGCGATCTGCTTGAGCCGGCAAAGCGTGGTTGTTTTTGGCTAAAAATCTGGCTGCGGCCCCGAACGCTCGGTCGCTGGGCGCCCGGGGCCATTGCTGGCATCATTGCGCGCCGCTTTTTCCGCGGCGGAGCCAAAGACCATGAAGAAAACCTCTTTTCCGAAGCAAGGCATCAAAGTGCTGCTGCTCGAAGGCCTCGCACAGACCGCAGTTGAGCACTTCCGAGCCGCCGGCTATTCCAACATCGAATATCACGATAAATCGCTGTCCGAATCGGCATTGATCGACGCGATTTCTGACGCGCATATCGTCGGCATTCGCTCGCGCAGCTATTTGACGGCGGACGTTTTTGAACACGCGCGGCGCTTGATGGCGGTCGGCTGTTTCTGTATCGGCACCAATCAGGTTGATCTCGATGCCGCCCAGGTGCGCGGCATCCCGGTATTTAATGCACCGTATTCGAATACGCGCAGCGTTGCCGAACTCGTGATCGCTGAGGCGATCATGATGATGCGCCGCATCCCGGAAAAGAGTGCTGAATGTCACCGCGGTGGCTGGTCGAAATCCGCCGTTGGCAGCTTTGAAGTGCGCGGCAAGACGCTAGGCCTGATCGGTTACGGCCATATCGGAACGCAGGTTGGCGTGCTTGCCGAGTCGCTCGGCATGCGCGTGATTTATCACGATATCGAAACCAAGCTCGCGCTTGGCAACGCGATGCCCGCGGCCGGTCTCGGCGACTTGCTGACCCGTTCCGACATTGTCTCGCTGCATGTTCCAGAAACGCCGGCGACTAAGCTGATGTTCGGCGCCGCCGAGTTGGAAAAGATGAAGCCAGGCGCGGTGTTGATCAACGCCTCGCGCGGTACCGTCGTCGATATCGACGCACTGGCGGCGGCACTACGCAGCAAGCACCTCGGCGGCGCGGCGGTGGACGTATTCCCGGCCGAGCCGAAAGGCAATAACGATCCGTTTGTTTCGCCGTTGATCGGCATGGACAACGTGATTTTGACGCCGCATATCGGCGGCAGCACGCTGGAAGCGCAAGAAAATATCGGCCTTGAAGTCGCCGCGAAACTCGTGCGTTATAGCGACAACGGCTCGACACTCTCAGCGGTGAATTTTCCGGAAGTGTCGCTACCGGAGCACCCGAACAGCCACCGGCTGCTGCATATTCACGAAAATCGGCCGGGTATGTTGTCGCGAATCAATGAATTGGCATCGAAAGGCAACATCAATATCGAAGGTCAGTATCTGCAGACCAGCGGCAAGATCGGTTATGTCGTCATCGATATCGATACCGCCGAAGATCAGGCTGAGCTGATCAAGAGCGGCCTCGCCGCCATTCCCGGCACCTTGCGTACGCGGCTCCTGTACTAAGCCGTGTCGCCATTGGAGAAAATGCGATGAAGGACGCCGCCTCGCGCTGCGTTGCCCCGTTCGGCGCTTGGCGGTCACCGATCACGCCGGATGCAATTGTCGCGGAGTCGGTGCGGCTCGGCCAAGTTGCGATTGACGGCAGCACGATTTATTGGATTGAGGGGCGGCCGCAGGAGCGGGGGCGGAGCGTGCTGGTTCGGCGGACTGCGGATGGCACCACGCATGACATCACGCCAGCGCGTTGCAGTGTCCGTAGCGGCGTACACGAATATGGCGGCGGCAGTTTTGTCGTTGTCGATGGCACGGTCTATTTCACCGATTTCGCCGACCACGCGCTTTATCGCTTAAACGCCGACGGCGATGCTACGGATGTCGTCGTTGCCGCCGGACAGCGCTTTGCTGACTTGGTATTTGACGCCCCGCGTCAACGCCTGATCGCGGTCTGTGAGGACCATAGCGCGGGCGGCGAGCCGGTGACGACGCTGGTCGCAATCGATCTCAATCCCGATCTCGGCGCAGAGCATGGCCCAATCATGCTCGCCGCTGGCGCCGATTTTTATGCATCGCCGCGCCTGAGTCCGGATGGCCAACAGATTGCTTGGCTCACCTGGCAGCACCCGAATATGCCGTGGGACGGCACCACGCTCTGGCTCGGTCGCTTCGACGCCAGCGGCGCGATCGTCGATGTGGTCTTGGTTGCTGGCGGCGTGGACGAGTCGATTTTCCAGCCGCAGTGGTCGCCGTCTGGCGATTTGGTGTTTGTGTCGGATCGCAGTGGTTGGTGGAATTTATACCGCTGGCGCAACGGCGCGGCGCAGCCGCTCTACCCGATGGCCGCTGAATTTGGCGAGCCGCAGTGGGAATTCGCGATGTCGCGCTACGGCTTTACGGCCGATGGCGGCATTGTCTGCAGTTACATCCGCAACGGCGAAGCTTATCTCGCGCGGCTTGATCCTGATCGCGGCACCTTGCAAGAAATCCCGACGCCATTCCGCGAGATTAAGGAATTGCAGGTTGGCGATGGTTTCGTCGCCTTTCTCGGCGGTTCACCGAGTGAGGCGCGCTCGCTGGTGCGGCTTGATCTTGCTGGTGGCCAGACCGAAGTATTGCGCCGCGGCAGCGGCTTGAGCGTCGATCCTGGGTATTTGTCGTCCGCACAGGCGATCGCGTTCCCAACGACCGACGGTAAAACTGCCCACGCTTTTTTTTATGCGGCTGGGAATCGCGATTGCACCGCACCAGCGAGCGATAAACCACCGCTGCTCGTACTGAGTCATGGCGGACCCACCAGCCAAGCGACGGCGACGTTTAATCCGATGGTGCAGTTTTGGACCAGCCGCGGTTTCGGCGTGGTTGACGTCAATTACGGCGGTAGCAGCGGCTACGGCCGCGAGTACCGGCGGCGTTTGAACGGCAACTGGGGCATCGTCGATATCGACGATTGCGTTAACGCCGCCCGTTATCTCGTCGCGCAGGGGCTGGCGGACGAAAAGCGCCTTGCGATTCGCGGCGGCAGTGCTGGCGGCTACACCACGCTCGGCGCGCTGACGTTCCGCGATTACTTCAAAGCCGGCGCGAGTTATTACGGCGTTGGTGATCTCGAAGTGCTGGCACGGGATACGCACAAGTTTGAATCGCGCTATCTCGATAGTTTGATCGGCCCGTATCCCGAGGAAAAAGCCTTGTACGCTGCGCGTTCGCCGATCAATGCCACCGACCGCTTATCCAGTGCCTTGATTTTGTTCCAGGGCCTGGAAGACAAAGTGGTGCCGCCGAACCAATCGCAGATGATGTTCGACGCCGTCAAGAAAAAAGGCTTGCCGGTTGCCTACTTGCCGTTCGCCAATGAACAACACGGGTTCCGTGCTGCGGCGACGATCAAGCGCTGTCTTGAAGCTGAGTTGTATTTCTACGGCAAAGTTTTTGGCTTTACGCCGGCTGACGTCATTGCGCCGATTGTCATCGAAAATCTGCCGACCGCGTAGGCAGGTGCGCCGGTGAACACCATCCGCAAGATCTTGCTGCCGGCGCTCACTGCACCGGCGCGCGCGCGGCTGCGCAGCTGGGTCTTGAGTGTGTTGCAGCGTGGCGAAGGTCCAAGCATCGACTATGACGCGCCGCTCGGTGATCGCGGTTTGTTCGGGCCGGAAAGCGTCACTTGGCGCATCCATAGCGACTTCCCCGGCATGATGGCTGGCGGCGTGTGCGCGTTGATGCTGCAAACGCTACATCCGCTGGCTTTGGCCGGGGTTTGGGATCACTCCAGTTTTCGCACCGATATTCTCGGCCGTCTGCGTCGGACGACGACGTTCGTCGCCGCCACCACCTACGCGCCGACCGCCGCCGCCGAGCGGCTGATCGCTCGCGTTCGTGGCATCCACGGCCAAGTGACTGGCTTCGCTGAAGACGGCCGCGCTTACGATGCTAACGATCCGCGCTTGCTGACCTGGGTGCATACAACGGAAATGCTCAGTTTTCTGCGCGGCTACCAGCGTTATCGCAACGCCGAACTGCCGCGCACGCTGCAAGATCGTTACTTCGCCGAAACCAGCCGCATCGCTGAAGCGCTGGGGGCAGAAGGCGTGCCGAAATCGGTTGCCGAAGTCGACGCGTATTTCGCTGAGGTTCAGCCGTCGCTGACGTTTGGCGCGCGCTCCGCCGCAGTGCTGGAGGTCTTGGCCGGCATGGCCTTGCCGATTCCGCTCGCGGGTGTTTCGCGGCACTTATTTCTCGGCGCCGGCGCCGCGTTGCTGCCAACTTGGGCGCAGCAACTCATTCCGCGGCCGCGCTTGCAGCGGCTGCGCGACGAAGCCGCCGCGCGCAGTTTGAACACACTCGGGCCGGTATTTCGTGCCGCGTTAAAGGAAGGCGTAGCGGCGCGCTCGTGTCGGCGTATCGGCGTTGAGCCGACGATCCTGCAGCATTTCTAAGCGCGTTTGGGCACCGCTTGGAGACGAATGCAGAGGCACGATTGCTGTCGGCCTACGCGCCGATTTTCTTTCGTTTTTCCCTCTATTTAGCGCTGCCGCCGCCGCTGATTCTGCGCATTCGCTAAACTTAGCCGCTGGCCATGGCGCCAGCTTCTCCTTGCGGTCTTCACACTGATGAACGATTTCAACGATTGGGGCCCCGCGACACTAGGCATCCGCGCGGCAGAGCCACGCACGGAAGAGCGAGAACACTCTGCGGCGGTGCACTTAACATCTTCGTTCGTGTACAGCAGCGCTGCGCAAGCCGCCGCGGTGTTTGCCGGCGAAGAGCCTGGCAATGTCTATTCGCGATTCACAAACCCGACTGTGCGCGCCTTCGAGCAACGGCTCGCGGCGATGGAAGGTGGCGACTCCTGCGTTGCAACGGCGAGCGGCATGTCGGCGATATTGGCGATGGCGATGGCGCTGTTGAAAGCCGGCGATCACATTTTGGCGTCGCGAACCTTATTCGGCTCGACGATCAATCTATTCAATAATGTGCTCGGCAAATTCGGCGTCGATATCACCTATGTCGATCCTTCTGATTTGCCGGCCTGGGGCAGCGCGCTGCGCCCGAACACGCGGCTGCTGTTTGTCGAGACGCCGAATAATCCGTTGACCGAAATCACCGATATTCGCGCGCTGGCGGACATCGCCCACGGCGCCGGTGCGCTGCTCTGTGTCGATAACTGCTTCTTGTCGCCGGTGCTGCAACAGCCGCTGAAGCTGGGCGCAGATCTGGTTGTGCATTCGGCAACGAAATATCTCGACGGCCAAGGCCGCTGTGTTGGCGGTGCGGTAGTCGGCGATGCGCAGCGGGTTGGCAAGGATGTCTTTGGGTTCCTCCGCACCGCCGGGCCGAGCATGAGCCCGTTCAACGCCTGGGTATTCCTAAAAGGCTTGGAAACGCTGAGCTTGCGGATGTATGCGCACTGCGCGAGTGCGCAAACGTTAGCGGAATGGCTATGTGGGCAGCCAGGCATTGAACGCGTGTTCTATCCGGGCTTGCAAGACCATCCGCAGCACGTGCTCGCAAAGCGCCAGCAGAAAGCATTTGGCGGCATCGTTTCGTTCCAGGTCGCGGGCGGGCGGGAGGCGGCTTGGCGGGTGATCGACGCGGTCAAGATGATTTCGATCACCGCCAATCTCGGCGATACCCGCACGACGATTACGCATCCGGCGACAACCACCCACGGCCGCATTTCACCTGAGGCGCGCCGCCTAGCCGGCATTACCGAAGGTTTGATCCGGGTTGCGGTGGGCTTGGAAGACATTGCCGATATCCAAGCCGATCTTGCACGCGGATTGTCGGCTTGAGTGATGAGCCGCTGGTGCGGCTGCGTGCTGCACTGAGCGGCAGCAGCGAAGCATTGCGGCCCGTCGCCGCGCTGGATCTGCCGCCGACGTTGCGCGAGCTGATGACGGCCGACAATATCGCCGCGCTGAAGCAAGCAGCGGTCCTGATTCCGATACTGATGCACGACGCGGCGGCGACGATCCTGCTTACCCGACGCGCGGATACGCTGCGCCAGCATCGTGGCCAGATCAGCTTCCCCGGTGGCCGCCGCGACGACGCTGACCTCAACATTACCGCAGCGGCGTTGCGCGAGGCGCAGGAAGAAGTCGGGCTGGCGCCGCAGGCGGTTGAAGTGCTCGGTTATCTCGACGACCATCCGACATTCTCGGGGTATCGCATTACGCCGGTCGTCGGCGTCGTCGCCGGAGCGTTTACGCCGCAGACCAATCCGCAGGAGGTTGCGGAGGCGTTCGAACTGCCGTTGGCGTATTTGTTCGACGATGCCCGTTTCGAGCGCAAGCAGCTCAGCACCGGCGGGCATCGCGTGCCATATCTGGAGTTACGCCACGGCGAGTACGTGATCTGGGGTGTGACTGCCGGTATTTTGTGGAATTTGCATCAGAGACTGATCGAAACATGAGTAACGATGCCTTTGACGAAGCTTTAAGGCTGCAGCGAAACGCCTCCTTTGAGGGTTTCGATTGGAGTCATCCAGAAGATCTATGGGACAAGCTGGCTGAAGAAATCGGCGAGCTACGGGAGGCGGTTGGCCACGCGCATCGACAAGAAGAGCTGGGTGACATCTTGTTCATGGTCGTTAATCTGGCGCGTCACCTTGGCGTCGATCCGGCGCGCGGCTTGGAAAGCACCAACCGCAAGTTTCATCAGCGCTATGCGCATGTGATGGCGCACGCCGCGCAATTGCCGCCGCTCGGCGATCCTGAGCGTCTCGTGCAGATGGAAATTTTGTGGCAGGAAGCCAAGCGGCTTGAGAAAAAGCCCCGAACAGCGGATAGTTATAAATAAATAAGTATCAAGAGCCTGCGTAATAATGCTTACGCATTATTGAAGACGGGATTGTGGTTCAGTGGCGTGGGGAGGAGCAAAACTATGAGAGTCGGTCTCGTCGTAGACTCGGCCTGTGATTTGTCGTCGTCCTATCTCAAAGGCAACGGCGTTGTCATTCTTCCAATTACCATCCGTAACGGCACGCATGCGTTTGTCGATGTGCGCGATCCGAGCGCAACCCGCGAGTTTTATCAGCAGCATCTTGCCAATTCCGCCGATAGCGAAACAGCGGCGCTGAGTGTTGATGAAATTAAACGCTTGTTTCTCGATCGGTTGGTGATCGATTACGACTTTGTATTTTGTCTGACGATCGCCAGCGGCCGCAGCCTGATTTTCGAGCAAGCGACGCAGGCCTCGCTGTCGATTTTGTCTGAGTACAAGCCAATCCGCGCTGCGGCCGGGCATCCAACGCCCTTTGCCTTGCGCGTCGTCGACACCCAGAATTTATTCGCCGCTCAGGGCGTGGTAACCGCTGAAGTGGTGCGGATGATTCACGCGGGCGAGTCGCCGCTGCGTATCCGTGAACGGCTTGATGTCTTATTGCCGAATCTTTACGGCTATATGTTGCCGACTAATTTATTCCACTTGCGCGCGCGCGCAGCAAAGAAGGGCGATAAAAGTGTTGGCTGGCTGCAGTACGCGCTCGGCAGCGCTTTGGATATCAAGCCGCTGATACGCGGATTCCGCAATGTGACCGAGCCCGTCGCCAAGCTTCGGCACTACGACGAAGGCGCCAAGCGCTGCTTCGAATTTCTGATCGAACGCATGCGCGCCGGCTTGCTGACGCCGACGGTTTGTATCAGCTACGCCGGTGAACTCGATCAGCTTTATCGGCTGCCGGGGTACGGCCGGATGGCCGAATTCGCCGCAGGTCAGGGCATCGAACTGCTGACCAGCGTCATGAGCATCACCGGCGCGGTTAACGTCGGCGAGGGCGCACTCGCGTTCGGCTTCTGCGCCCCGGCGCACGTATTCGAGTAAATGCCGTTTGCTGTACGAAGCACTGCGCTAGCGCAGCGCTTCGTACAGCGCCAGATATTCCTGTGTTACACGGTGATGCGGGTCCAGAAAAATCAGCGGCTTATGTTGTTCGTGTGATTCCTTAACCCGTACCGAGCTCGATAAGGTCTGCGGCAGCACCGGTTGGCCTTCCTCCAAGAGTTCGGCGACCACGCGTTGTGGGAGTCGCGCGCGCGATTGGAATTGATTGACGACGATGCCTTCAATCTCTAATTCTTCGTTGTGATCGTTACGGATTTCCTGAATGTTCTCGATCAGCGTGTAGAGCGCTCGACGCGAGAATTCATCGCAATCGAACGGGATCAGTACCCGATTCGAGGCGATCAAAGCTGAGCGGCTGTAGAAATTTAAAGCCGGCGGTGTGTCGATAAACACAGCGTCATAGCCTTTCAGGCGATCCAGCGCTTGCTTGAGTTTCTGAACTTTCTGCTTGGTTTCAAGCTTGACCTGGAGATCGTCCAGCCGCGGGCTCGCCGCGATCACGTCCAGATTCTCGAACGGCGTGTTGGTTGCGTAGGTCACCAACATCGGTAGTTGGATTGAAAAACCCAGCGTCGCTTCAAAGAAATCAGCGGCGTTACGGTCGGCGTCGGCAATACGGCTGCCGAGCAGGTACTGCGTGGCGTTGCCCTGCGTATCGAGGTCGATCACCAGCGTGCGCATGCCTTGAGCCGCTGCGATTGCGGCTAAATTGCAGACGATCGTGGTCTTGCCGACCCCTCCCTTTTGATTAAAAACGACACGGCGAATCATCGGCTTCTCACTGGCAAATGAATAGATCGGTGTCAGCTGCCGCGGCATCCTGCCCCGGCAGTGCAAAGTCTTGGTGACCTTCGAACTGCGTCAGGCTAGCATACGCGACCCCAGTTCGGGCCTGATAGGAAATTGGTAATGCTTAAGCACAATAGCTATTTCGATGGCAGCGTCCAAAGCCTTGGTTTTGAACGGAACGGCCTGCGCGCAACAGTCGGCGTCATTGCGCCCGGCGAATACCGTTTTGATACTGCTGCGGCCGAACGCATGACCATTACCAGCGGTACCGTACAAGCCCGCCTTGCCGGCGGCGATTGGCTCAATTTCCCGACCGGAACTGCGTTCGAAATTGCCGCGAATAGCGCTTTTGACATCCGCCCTGTCGGCGGGTGCGCGGCCTATCTCTGCGAATTCCTCGGCTAAGGGCGACACGCTACTGGCCGCGCTTGCCCGGCGCCATTAGCTTCTGCACCAATCGGTTGTTCCGGATCACGCGGTAGTAGGCGAAGAAAGCCAGCCGAGCCGACGGTGTTGGTGCGCACAGGACGGCGCCACTGAACCCCATGCTATTGGGGTTCCAGCGCGTTTTCGAGACATCATTTCCGGTCGATAAATTGACCGTTTCGTAGCCATTTTCAATCGCCCATTTAATGGCTTCGGCGACGACGGTCGTCATGATGCTGTAGCGGCCCCAGGCGGGGTCATAGCCGGAGTAGTACAGGTAGAGCGAGCGGTCAAACGTGAAGCCGAGTCGTGTGGCGATAATTTGCCCGGCGATTTCGATTTGAAATATTCGGAGCTGGCCGCGTTGCGCCATGTTCAACGCGTAGTCGGCTAAAAATGTCCGTGCGTTTGTCGATGCAAAGACATCGTTGTGACGAACGTTGACGTCTGCCGCAGCGCGCATGCCGTGCAACGCGAAAAAGCGGTCGAGGGCAGCCGGCGCCGCTTCTGGCGATTCGATAATGCGGAATGTGAAGCTGTGCTGATCTCGTTTCAGCGAGTTGTAACATTTCCGTAGCGATTCCTTGATGTTGCGCGACAGGCCGGCGCGGAACGTCTCCCAGCTGTCGGGCAGCGAAAGATAGTAGTTTGGAATCGGCTCGACCCATTCTGTGGCGGCGGCCGAGTGGGCGGGTAGTGATTCGCGACTGCGGATGCCGAGCCAACTGAACCAATGCCAGGAATGGGACGTCACCAGCAGATGTTGCTGCAGGCGAGCGAAGACTGCGGCCTCATGCTCTGGCCGGCAGACGATGCCGCGGATTTCGGTCATGTTCGGGTCGGCGCCAAAGAATTGCAGCTCGCGCGTCCGGAGCGGGCCAAATGCCGGCCGCTGCGTGACCATCATCGGCGCAACGGCAATCAAGTCGCCGTGTGCGTCCCGGAAGATATAGGCGTTGAGTTGGTCGCGAACGAAATGCCCGCGGCCGTGAAAATACTGCCACCACAGTAGATTCCACAGCGGCGTTGCAAACGGCATGCGCGGCGCGATTGCGCTCGTCAAAGCATCCCATTCCAGCGCCAGCTGTTCTAGCTCGGCGAACGTGGTGATCAGCTGGATATCGAGATTCACGGCCAGCGCAAGAGCGTGCGCGTGAACAGTTTGAGCAGAATGAAATCAAGCCGCCCCCATTGCGCACGGTAGTTGTCGTGCATGAGGCGATAGCTTCGTTCGATGGTGGCTTGCACCCCGGGCCGATGAATTAACGATACGCCGACGCGGTAGTGCAATGCGATTCGATCCATGAAATAAACGCCAAAACGGCGGATAGCCCGACCGTAGAAGTCCACATCTTCAACTAACCGACTATCCGGATCAAAGCCGTTCAGCGGATCAATACATTCCCGTCGGACTAAGGCCGTGCTGCAGACCAGCATCGTCTCGCCGAACAACATGCGGCCGGCAAAGGCCCAACGCGCGCCGAACCAGCGGCTGAACCAGGCGCGCTTCGCTGCTTGGGAAAAATACCGCTGTTCGTGCGCGACCTGCTCCGCAGATTCGCCAAATGGCGCCACGCGACCAAACAAGTACGCCGATGTTGGGGTGCGCTTCGAACGCTGCTTTGGCAGCCGCGTAATGCCCTTCGGGCACTAGATCGTCATCATCGAGAAAATGGACGTAGTGACCACGCGCCCACGGCCACGCAAGATTGCGAACGACGCCGGGGACGCCGCCGGTGGGTTGGGGATTCCGAAGATAAATAACGCGGGCGTCGCTTAAAGCGGTGACGGCCCCTAATGCCGAGCCCTCGGGGCTATCGTCAACGATTAAAGACTTCTACAGTGACGCCGGCTTGTGAAAGTACGCTTTGTAGTGCAGCCGTTAGCGGTTCGGTCGCCGGAACGTGGGAATGACGACCGAAAAATCTACGGACACGAAAATGCTTCCTGATTGCGGTGGTTTTACGGCGAAGGATCAGCGCTTAGCGTCTGCCGCCCACGCACCCCTGCGTGTCCGGTGGATCGGTGTTTTAGGATGGTCCCAGTATAAGTGAGTCGAAAGTGTTCTGATAGCGTGGCGCTGTGGGGAAAGCGTCGTAGGGCAGCATTCGAACGCAAAAAACCCCCCGGACGATGCCCGGGGGTGAGAGCGGGTTATGCGAGTGCGAACGTCGTGGTTTAGTCGTCGCGGCGGCGGTCGTCGCGACCATCGTCGTCGCCGAACGTGAATAGACTCATCAAATCGCCAATCGCGGGGCCGTTGACCGGCAGGTAGCTGCGCGCGTCCATAACTGGATTCTTCAAGCGGTCGCGGCTGCGGCGCGAGACGGTCGGTAAGCGCCAGTTGCGTTCGATAAATTTCAGTATCGACGCATGATCGTTGTAAACGTGATCAACGTGCCCACTGCGTGCGTACGGCGAGATCACGAGTAGCGGGATGCGCGGGCCGTCGCCGAAGAAATCGAGCATCTGAATGCGACCGCTGTCGAAGTAGCCGCCGCCTTCGTCGGTGGTGACGACAATTGCAGTCGACCGCCACAGCTCCGGATTAGCCCGAACGCGGCCGACTAAATCTTGTACGAAGGCTTCATAGCGCGCCGATACCGAATAGCCCGGATGGCCGCTGTCGATGTTTTTCGGCACCACCCAGGAAACGGACGGCAGGCTGCCGGCGGCGACATCGGCATAGAACGAGGCGAGGCCGCGCAGGTTATTGCGCAGCGGGCCGTTGACGACATTTGCTGAGCCGTTATGGGGATCGCCGAGTGTGTTGTAAATCAGCGGCTGCGCTTGTTGGAACGCCAGCGCATCGACAACGGCAGCCGGCGTGCCGGCTGGCACCTGCTGCTGTACGAGGCCGCGGATCAGTGGGTAGAACGGATCTTCGGTGATATCCACTGTGTCGCGCCCGCCGGTGTACCACTTCCAGCTGACATTGCGAGCCGAAAGCGTTTCGCCGATTGTCGGCACCTGCTGCGGCGGATAAATAAAGTTATTGGCGCCGAGCGCACGCGGCTGGCCATTGGTGTCGTACGGCGGCTCGTAGTTATTCACCAGGTAGTACGCGCCCGGTTCGCAATTGGCGCGTACACCGCGGCCATCGAGCAGGTCGCGAATGGCGGCAACACCCGGTTGGCGCGAGTCTGCACAATTCACGTAAGAGCCGCCGGAATAGCCGTCACGCTCGTAGAAGTTTTCGGTGCCGACGCGGGGATTGGGGTTCTCAATCTGATTGGCTGGCGGTACCGCACGCTGGCCATTTTGGTTGTAGACCGCCACATCGCCGGTGGCGAGCATGAAGAAATTGGCGCCGGTACCGCCTTGCATCGCCTGATGGTAGTTGTCGCTCAAGGCATAGCGTTCAGCCAACGCGCGGAAGTACGGCGCGTCGCCGGTGGCCATATTCAGAAAGCCCATCAACTCGGCGCCCTGGCCGGGATTTTCAACCGTCACGCCGGGCGTGCCGCCGCCCTGGCCAGTAGTGATCGCGGTCCAGGCATAGCCGTGCAGATCACGGTTAGTGCCGCCGTTTTGCTGCCACATCTGAAAGAAACGATGCACGGGATCGCCGGTACCGAACGCCTGCGGATCGCTATACGGTGCCGACTTTGTGATCTGGAACGGCCCGTTGGTGTTCAACGTTGCGAAACGCGGGTCCGGGATCGGGCCGAACGGCTGCAAAGTGAGGGGGTTGAACGAACCGATCAGTGTTGGCTGCGGTAGCCGTTCGTAGGGCGCCGTCCGTACGGCGTTAACGGTGTATTCGCCGTGCAGATTTTGCGCTTGATATTGAATCGCGCGGCCGTAATTCGGCCCCGGCGTGCCATCGGCATTGACGATGCCTTGCGACAATAAATTGCGTACGGACTCGCCGCGGCGTGGCGGCGTGTAGGTTCCGTACAACGTATCGAAGCTTACGTTTTCACCGACGACGACAATGACGTGCTTGATCGGCGTGGTGGTCGACGTACGGCCTGGATTGAAATCGCGATCGCTATTCGCAGCGGCAACGCCGACGGCAGTCGTCGCGCAAGCGGCAACTAAAAAGGTGGCTAATTTCACGGTGGCAAATTCCCTGGCTACGTGTAGGGGCCGATGAGGCCCGAGCGTCGGGAGCTTGGCAGCGCGATGTTGCAAAACGGGGGCGGAAATATGTCAGCGGCGTCATCTAGTCCGCACGGGCGATACCGCAGCACGGCGCACGATGAAGAAACCCGCCTGCTACAGCGATCAGGCTTTCTTCGTCGGACGCTTGGCGGGCTTCGCCTTCGGTGCCGGCAACGCGTCCGCCGTCACGACGAGCAGGTGCTGGAGCTGGGCCGTGTCGTGTCGTACCTCATCGCCGAGCCGAAAATGGGGCTTCGCCCCCGGGTAGGGCGCTTGTTCGACGACGCTGCTTAGCAAGCGTCGCCCGGCCTCGGTCGGCTTTAGGTACAGCTGGTTGTCGCAGATCAAGCCGACGATTTTGCCGTCGAGATAAAGCGCGTATTCGCCAAACATTTTCTTTGCGGTGAGCTGGCCTGCCAAATTCGCGCGCTGGCAGATCTCGTCGACATAAATTTGCGTTGAGGCCATCGGCAGGATTCTCGAAAGTTCAGGCAGCGTGTTACTGCGCAGCGGCAGATAGCAAGGTTTGAAGACGCAGCGTAACGCTTATTCGCGGCGCCGCGGAATGGCATAGGTGCCGACGACATGGGCAACCGCATCGGGCCCGCCCTCCGAATACAACCAGACCTCGCCGACGGCGAGTAGCTTGCCAAGTTTCATTAGTTTGCAAACAGCAACGATGGCGCGATCAGCCGGTGGCTTACGCAGAAAATTGATCGTCAGGCTCGTTGTAACCGTTAGCGGCACGATCCCGATCTCGCCGAGGATCGCGATATACAGCGCAACATCCGCCAAGCCCATCAGCACCGGCCCGGCAACGGTACCCCCGGGCCGGAGTTCATCCGGTCCAATGGCGTGCGCCACCGTCGCCCCGCGGCCGCCCACTTCGCGAACCACGCATTTGGTTTGCGGAAACTCAGCGGCTATGAACGCGGTGATTTCTGCCTTTGTTGCCATGACGAGGTCCGTGATGTGAATGCGGGCTGAAGTTGCGTCAATGAGTATGTTGGCCGCGTCACTATGACGCCCTGCACAACGCTGTCGGCACCGCGTTGCGACCCTGCGTTGCCTGTGCACTACGTTACACCGACGCAAGCTAGACCGGTTCGCCAGAGGCCTAAAATTAGACCTTAGCGATGACCCTTCAGTCATGCCGGCTTCAGCGGCATTCGCATCCGCACTGCAACAAAATCGATCCGCGGATTTTTTGCAGTCGCTCGGTGGATCTATGTCCGAGCGACTGCCTGACGCATCCGGTTTTTTTACCGGACAGGCGCTCAGCGCGCCGCGGTGTAGTTCGCCGGCACCCAGGCGTAGGCTTTGCCTTCGTGGCGGACGTGGCCGATGCCGGGGAACGAGAGGTGCGCGGCGGCGACCCAATAGCCGTTCGCGGCGGCTTCGGCGAAGGCTTTCTTGCGCTGTACGGCGGCGGATTTGTTGTCGGTATCGAATTTGATCGTGATATCCGGCGCGGCGAACTGCATGGCGCCGAGGTGAATCAAATCGCCCCAGAGCAGAAGCTTCTGCCCTTGGTTTTCTACTGAGTAGATGCTGTGGCCGGGTGTGTGGCCGCGGGCGGCGATGGCTTTGATGCCGGGAACGAGATCGGTGTTGCCATCAAACGGCTTGAACTGGCCGGCATCGATATACGGTTTCAGCGAGGCCATTGCGCCTTGGAAGAAGCCTTTATCATCTTTCGATGCGGCCTCGAGGTTGGCTGCGCTGAGCCAGAAGTCGGCGTCGTGTTGATCGACGCGAACGATGGCATTCGGGAATACGCGTTTGCCGTCGCTGGCCAAGCCGCCGACGTGATCCGGGTGCATGTGGGTGATGTAGATTTCATCCACTTGTTCCGGTTGGTAGCCGGCCGCCTGCAGATTGGCGGCGAGCCGGCCCAGTGTCGGCCCAAAGAGCTTGCCGGCGCCGGTGTCGATGAGCACCAGTTTGCTGCCGGTGTTGATCAAGAAGCCGTTAAATGAGCTTTCTACTGGGTCTTTCAAAAATGATTTTGTCAGCGCTTTTTCGATATTCGCTTTCGGCGCGTTGAGCAACTGGGTGAACGGCAGATCGGCGGTGCCGTCGGACAACGCGGCGACTTCGAAAGCACCGAGCCTCATCCGGTAATAGCCTGGCGCTGAGGTTTTAGCCGGCGCGCGGCGGCGTGGGCGGCGCTGAGCATTAGCACGCCGCCAAGAATCGTGGCGAGGCAGTAACGCAGGGCGTGGATCCGTGACATAGATGGGCTCCTTAGGGCAGCGATGTGTGGCGTGTTGAAATCGGGCGCTAGGGTAATGCAGGCGGTACGCGAACGATTGCCGATTATTGATTTGCGCGTTTTGTCTTTGAAGGCATTGCATCGGCTAACCACGGCAATCCGAGTGCGGCCACCGCCGAAGCAATACCAAAATTATTGATCCGGCCATTAAGTACTTGAATAAAGACGGTGCAATGCCAAAGCGGATGCCGCACTTCCGAGAAAGCGAGAAATGGCCGGATCAATAACAAAGCAATTTGATTTTATTAATTCGGCCACTCACGCCGTCTTGAAAAAGTGCGATCTCAAATTGCCCCGTAGCACCTCGTTCAACTATTTTGTGGCCGAATCAATAAATTGCCGTTATTGGCGAGCTGCCACTGATGTTGTTACGCATGGGCAATTGCCACATTTCATTCGCTGTTTCGGACTGACCCAATAAAGACGACTTTGCGGCGTGCCGTATTCCAGTTGGCTCAAACTCAGCGCAGCAGGCGTTGCAGCACGCCTTCATACACGCGCGAAAGTTTGCTTAAGTCCTCCACGCGCACGTGTTCGTCGATTTTGTGAATGCTGTCGTTGACCGGGCCGATCTCGACCACTTCGGCGCCCATCGGCGCGATAAAGCGCGCATCCGAGGTGCCGCCGCCGGTGAACAGCGTCGGCGTTAGGCCGGTGACGTCGGCGATGGCGGCCTGAGCGGCACCGATCAGCGCACCTTGGCGGGTGAGAAATGGTTCGCCGCTATGCCACCAGGTGGCGTCATAACGTAGGCTGTGGCGGTCGAGCACTTCGTGGACACGCGCTTTCAGGCCCTCGGCGGTGGACTCGGTGCAGTAGCGGAAATTGAAGACTAAATCGGCTTCGCCAGGGATTACGTTGTTGGCGCCGGTGCCAGCGTGAATATTGGAGATCTGGAACGAGGTCGGCGGGAAATGCGCGTTGCCGGTATCCCAGCCGTCGGCGGCTTGGATCGCCGCAAGTTCGGCGAGTGCTGGCGCAAGGCGGTGGATGGGGTTGTCGGCTTTTTGCGGATAGGCGACGTGCCCTTGCTTGCCGTGCACGCGCAAATCGCAACCGAGCGAACCGCGCCGGCCGATGGTAATACGGTCGCCGAAGATCTCGGCGCCGGTGGCTTCGCCGACGATGGCGTAGTCCGGCTGCACGCCGCGTTGTTTCAGAATCTCGACCACGTGCCGGGTACCGTGCTGGGCAACACCTTCTTCATCGCTGGTGATCAGAAATGCGATGCTGCCGTTGATCGGGCCCTGAGCTAAGAGGCGCTCCACGGCGCAGACCATCGCCGCCAAGCCGCTTTTCATATCGGCGGCACCGCGGCCGTAGAGCACGCCATCGCGGATCTCCGGCTGGAATGGATCGCTAGCCCAGCGTTCGCGCGGACCGGGTGGCACGACATCGGTATGGCCGGCTAGAACAAACAGCGGCGCGCCACTGCCGAACGTGGCCCAAAGGTTGGTGACGCCGCCAGCGTTCAGCCATTCGAGTTGGAAGCCGAGCACGGCAAGACGCTCGCCGATCAACGCGCAGCAGCCAGCGTCGTCCGGCGTCAGCGAGCGGCGCGCGATCAGCGCCTGGGTGAGTTCGAGCACGCGGGCATCATCAGCCATAAAGTCTTCGATCAATGCAGGAAAAGCGCGATCTTACCGGGGCGCGGGCGGGTTAACACGGCTGTACTTGCGGCGGGTTGGCGGCGGTTGAATCGGAAATGCTGACGTGGCAGATAATGGCGTTCCTCAGACTAGGTTTTTCCGATGCTCGACGCTCCGCCGATTGCCTCTATCGCCCACGTTATTCAGCTGGCCGTCGCGCCAGTGTTTCTGTTGTCCGGCATTGCGGCGATTTTGAACGTGCTCGGCATTCGCTTGTCGCGCATCGTTGACCGCGCGCGGGTGCTGGAAGGGCAGTTTGCGACCACGCCGCCGGAGCGGATCGAAACCCTGCGCACGAGCTTGCAACGCATGGCGGTGCGGGCGCGTTTGGTCAGCTGGAGTATCAGCCTGTGTACGTCGAGCGCAATTCTGGTCAGCAGCGTCGTGATCGTGCTGTTTATCGGTTCACTAGTCGGAATCAACGTTCGTGTATTTATCGCGATTCTATTTATCGCGGCGATGGTAACGCTGACCGTCGGTCTGATTTTCTTCCTGCGCGAAGTGCACCTCGCGACGCGGCATTTGCGCATCGGCGAGCCGGAACCAGAGCGTTCGCCGCCTGCGTTGGCCATCCCGCCGCCGCGGCACGAGCGCTAGGCGCGGGCGTGCCGGGGGCGTTTCGGCAGTGGTTACAGGTCGCGCAGCAGTGCGTTGATGCCGACTTTAGCGCGGGTTTGCGCGTCCACCCGTTTGACGATTACGGCGCAGGTGAGGTTGTAGCGGCCGCCGTCTTTCGGCAGCGAGCCGGCAACGACGACAGCACCGGCGGGCACTCGGCCGTAGCTGATCGAACCCGTTTCACGATCGTAAATCGGTGTGCTTTGGCCGATGAAGACGCCCATCGACAACACCGCGCCTTTTTCGACGATCACGCCCTCAACGACTTCCGAGCGTGCGCCGATGAAGCAATCATCCTCGATGATTGTCGGGCTCGCCTGCAGCGGTTCCAGAACGCCGCCGATACCCACGCCGCCGGACAGGTGCACGTTGGCGCCGATCTGTGCGCAGGAGCCGACCGTGGCCCAGGTATCGACCATCGTACCGGCGCCAACATAGCCGCCGATGTTGACGAAGCTTGGCATCAAGATCGCGCCGGGGGAGATATAGGCGCCGCGGCGGACGGTTGCTGGCGGCACGACGCGCGCGCCGGCTTGTTTAAAACGAGCGGCGTCCCAGCCGTCGAACTTCAGCGGTACTTTGTCGTAGCCGTTCAGCTGGCCGAGCGAAATCGGCTGGTTATCGTGCAAACGAAAGTACAACAACACCGCTTTTTTCAGCCATTCATTGACGACCCAGCCATTGGCGCTAGGTTCGGCGACGCGCGCCGCACCGGAATCAAGCAATTCGACAACGGCTTCGACGGCGCTGCGGAGTTGGGTGTCGGTGGTATCGAGCGTCGCTCGTTCGTCCCACGCGCACTCAATGATCACCTGCAATTCGGCGTTATTCATGATGGGTATCGTTTTATTTGTTTGGGGTTTCGGGATTGTTCAACGTCCGCGTCAAGAACTCGCGCAGATCGTCCAGCGTTTTTTCGCCGGTGATCGGCTTGTGTTCGCGGTCGGTGATGTAGAACACGTCTTCAGCGCGTTCGCCAATCGTCGCGATTTTGGCGGCGTCGAGCAGGATGCCGCGCTTGTGGAACGCACGGCCGATCAACGACAGCAGACCGGGTTTGTCGGCGGTGACCAACTCCAGAATTGTCCGGCTACGGACTTTGTCCTGGCTGAAATAGACGGTTGTTGGCGTGTCGAAATGCTTGAGTCGGGTCGGCCGGCGGCGGTTGACGTCGACCACTGAGATATTGGGGTCGGCCAGCACTTTCCGCAGTGCATCGCGAATTTCGTCGAAACGATGGTTGTTGTTGATCGCTGAACCGTCGCTTTCCATGACGATGAACGAGTCGAGCGCGTAGCCGTCCGGCGTGGTGTTGATGCGGGCGTCGAGAATATTCAGGCCGAGCTTGGCGAGCACGCCGGTCGACAAGCCAAACAGGTGGTCGCGGTCGCGCATGTAGACGAAGACGGTTGTGCCGCGGCCGTCGAGCATGTCGACCAAAATCAGCGGCAGGCTTTTCTCGCCGGCACTGACGATGGCGGGTAAGTGCCACGCTAATTCGGCTGGCGAATGGCGGAGGAAATAATCGTCTTCGAAGCGCGCCCAAGTCTGCTCGATTTGCTCGGCGCTGAGCGCCGATTCACCGTCCGGCGTTTTCAGCAAGGCACGCGCCGCGCGGCGTTGCTCAGCAACGCGCTCGCCGCTGCTGACCGGGTTATCGAGCCCGCGTTCCAACGCCCGCTTGGCGCTGTGATAAAGCTCGCGCAGCAGGCTCTCGCGCCAGGAATTCCACAGTGCGGGATTGGTCGCCCGGATGTCGGAGACGGTGAGCAGCAGCAGGTACTCAAGGCGGTCGACGTCGCCCACCCGTTGGGCAAACGCGGCGACGATGTCCGGGTTGCTGATGTCTTGCCGCTGCGCCGTTAGCGACATCATCAAGTGATTGCGAACCAGCCAGCAGACAAGGTCGGAGTCGGTGTGCGAAAGCCCGTGGTCGAGGCAGAATTTCTCCGCTGCTGCCGCGCCGACTTCTGAGTGATCGCCGCCGCTGCCTTTGCCGAGATCGTGAAATAGGCCGGCGATGTACAGCAGATCAGGCCGCGGGATGCGGTCCATGATCTCGCTGAAGAACGGCAGTTCTTGGCGGAAACGGGCCATCGCCAGACGGCGCAGATTGCGCACCAAATACAGCGAATGTTCGTCGACCGTTAGCGTATGAAATAGGTCGTACTGCATGTGGCCGATGATCTGGCCAAACACCGGCAGATAACGGCCGAGCACGCCGTAGCGGTTCATGCGCCGTAGCGCACGGGTAACGCCGATTCCTTCACGGAATAGGCCGATAAACAAGCCGCGGGCGCGGACATCGGCGCGAACGGTGTCGTCGATCTGGCGACGGTCGCGGCGGATCAGGCGCAGCGTCGCCGTGGTGATCCCTTCGATTTTCGGGTGCTGCTGCATCAGCGCGAAGATTTCGATCAGGGCCGATGGCTGTTTCTGGAAAACGTCGTCGGCGCGCGCTTCGATGTAGGCGTTGCGCAGCTGGAAGCGCGCGTTTAGCGGCTTCGGCTCGGCGCCTTGGCCTTTGCCGAGTATCGCTTCCTCAAACAACTGCAAAAGCATGTCGTTGAGGCAGCTGAGGCTTTTGATCGTGCGGTAATACAGCTGCATGAACTGCTCGACCGCACGGTTATGGTCGTGATCGACATAGCCAAACAGCGCAGCAACCTTGATTTGATGATCGAACAGCAAACGGTCTTCGTGCCGGCCGGTGATCATGTGCAGTGCAAAGCGTACGCGCCACAGAAAATCTTGGCCGGCGAAAAGCTCATCGCATTCCGGCTTGGTTAGAAAGCCGCGCTCGCGTAGTTCGGTCAGCGTCAACGCGCCAAAATGGCGCTTAGCCACCCAGGCGACGGTGTGGATATCGCGCAGGCCGCCGGGGCTTTCCTTGACGTTAGGCTCGAGTTTGTAAGCGCTATCGTCGTATTTCGCGTGGCGCGCCTGCTGCTCCGCGCGTTTGGCGCGGAAAAAGACATCAACCGGCCACATGTGCTCGGGCGTCATCGCTTCCTGTAGCGCCGCGTAAAGCACGCTATCGCCGACCAGCAGGCGTGATTCCATTAGATTGGTGATAACCGTGACATCGGCCGCCGCCAATTCCGCGCACTGGGCAACGGTGCGCACGCTACTGCCGACATCAAGGCCGATATCCCACAGGAACGCGAAGAAATTTTCCAGCTGCGACTTATTCGTTTCCAGGGTTTGCTCGTCGTAAAGCACGAGCAGGTCGATATCCGAATGCGGCAGCAATTCGCCGCGGCCATAACCGCCGACCGCTGCCAACGACAAACCAGCCGTATCTTTTAAAAACAGCAGCCAGGCTTCGCGCAGTACCTCATCGACAAGGTGGGCGCGGGCGTGAACCAGGGAGTCCGCTGGTGTGCCTTCTTGAAACAGCCCGGATAAGCGTTCGCGGCCCCAGTTCAGCGTGTCTCGAAACGCTGTGATTGGTTTGCTGGCGTTGACGCGGAGACGGCTGCGGATGCGGCGCGCGGAAAATACGCCGATGCTTTCGTCTTCGGCCAGCTCGATTTCAGCACCCATCAGAGCAAAATCTCGTCTTCGCGCAAGGTTAAGATTTCATAACCGTCGTCGGTCACCAGCACAGTGTGTTCCCATTGCGCGGACAGCGAGTGATCTTTTGTCACCACCGTCCAGCCGTCCGGAAGAAGTTTCACCTCAGCGCGGCCGGCGTTAAGCATCGGCTCAATTGTGAACGTCATGCCCGCCACTAATTCCATGCCGGTGCCGGGCCGGCCGTAGTGCAACACCTGCGGATCTTCATGGAACACGCGGCCGATGCCGTGGCCACAGTAGTCGCGGACAATTGAATAACCGCGCGCTTCCGCCACTTTTTGCACCGCCGCGCCGATATCGCCGAGGCGCGCGCCGGGTCGAACGCAGTGGATGCCGGCGAACATCGCTTCGCGCGTGGTGTCGGTCAGGCGTTTCGCCAGCACGCCCGGCTCGCCGATGTAGAACATCTGGCTGGTATCGCCGTGCCAGCCGTCTTTGATCACGGTGACGTCGATATTGATGACATCGCCGCGCTTAAGCTGCTTACTGCTCGGAATCCCATGACAAACGACGTGATTAACCGAGGTGCACACCGACTTCGGGAACGGCATACGGCCGCCGCCACCGCCGTAATTGAGTGGCGCGGGGATGCCTTGCAAGTCGTTGACGATGTACTCGTGGCAGCGCTGGTCGAGTTCTTCTGTGGTTACGCCCGGCTTTACATAGGGCGCGATCATCGTCAGCACGGAAGCTGCGGCGCGTCCGGCGTCACGCATGCCTTGTTGTTCTTCGAGATTTTTATAAGTAACCGACATGGAAATAGATCAGGTCTTGGGCCGTGGGGGTTCGGAGCCGGGCGTGCCGGCATGGCCCTGGCGTGGATGCGGATGCCCGTAACTTAGCTTACGGCGCGGCGCAGACACGTGCGGGAACGGTTATCGGTTGGTCAGCATAACGTGCTTATGGTATAAAGCGCGCCGCCGCAAGGCAACGACGCCGCGAGAACCTGCCAAGGAATCCCCTAGCAATTTTCGCTGCGCTAGACCATCCGCGTTCGTCCCTGGGTGTCCACCGGTTCCGCCGGAAGATTCCACGTACGCGGTCAGCCCAAACCCAAGGAGAGTTTTTCCATGTCAAGCATCACCATGCGTCAACTGTTGGAAGCCGGCGTTCACTTCGGCCACCGCACCCGTTACTGGAACCCGCGGATGGAATCGTACATCTTCGGCGACCGCAACAAGATTCACATCATTAACCTTGAGCACACGTTGCCGTTGCTTAAGGACGCCTGCAATTTTGCCGGCAAGCTCGCCGCCAATGGCGGCCGCATTTTGTTCGTTGGCACCAAGCGCGCCGCGCGTGACGCGATCGCCGATGAAGCGGTCCGCGCCGGCATGCCGCACGTCAGCCAGCGTTGGCTCGGCGGCACGCTGACCAACTTCAAGACGATCAAAGCCTCGATCAAGCGTCTGCACGAGATGGAAAAGCAGATTGAAGACGGCACGATTAACCGTCTGTCGAAGAAGGAACAGCTGACGTTCACCCGCGAGTTGGAAAAGCTGCGCAAATCACTCGGCGGCATTAAGGACATGCCGGCGCTGCCGGATGCGCTGTTCATCATCGATACCGGTTACGAAAAGATCGCCGTGTCGGAAGCCAAGAAGCTCGGCATCCCGGTCATCGCGGTTGTCGATACCAATAACAACCCGGACGGCATCAGCTGCGTCATTCCGGGTAACGACGACGCCACCCGCGCAATCAAGGTTTACGCGCAGTGCATCGCCGACGCGATCATCGAAGCGCGTGGTGCCAATTCGGTGCACGTCAGCCTGACCGCTGCCGATTTCGCGCCGCCGCCGGTTGAAGATCCGAGCCGCCAGCGCCGTCCGCGCCGCCCGGGCGGCCGCAACGAACGCGCCGAAGGCTAGTTCTCTGCGAATGCCGGAGCCGCAGGCCCGCGTTGCGACGCAGCCTGCGGCTTTCGGCGTTGGAACGCCGCCGTGCGTTGTTGCTGTCGGCTGGCGAATGTTCGCAGGGCTGACGCACGAGCGCCGTACAGTCAGCGATCGGTACCGTAAAAAATCCACACTGAATTAGGTTTAATCATCATGAGCACTCCCGTTACCGCCGCATTGGTAAAAGAACTCCGCGACCGTACTGGCGCCGGCATGAGCGACTGTAAAAAAGCGCTTGACGCCACCGCTGGCGACGTTGACGCCGCAGCTGAAAAATTGCGCATCGACGGCATGGCCAAGGCCGACAAGAAAGGCGGCCGTACCGCTGCTGAAGGCGTGATTTCAATCGCCGTTGGCGCCGACGCGATCGCGTTGGTCGAAACCAACAGCGAAACCGACTTCGTTTCGAAAGGCGACGATTTCAAGGCGCTCGGCGACGCCGCGGCGAAATTGGCACTGGCCCACCGGCCAGCAACGCTCGCGGATCTTTTGGCGCTGGAAGTTGACGGTGTTTCGATTGAAGCCAAGCGCCGCGAAATGGTTGCCAAAATCGGCGAAAACATCACGGTTCGCCGTTTTGAAGTGATTGCCAAAGCTGACGGCGCAATCAATTACTACCTGCACGGCAGCAAGATCGGCGTTGCCGTTGCGCTGACCGCAGGCGATGCCGACCTGGCGCGTGATCTGGCCATGCATATTGCGGCAAGCCAGCCGCGCTATGTTGATCCGTCGCAGGTGCCGGCCGAAGTCATCGACGCCGAAAAGCGCGTGATCGACGCCGCAATCGAGCAGGAGCAGTCCGAAGCGCAGGCTGAATCGGATCGTCTCGGCGGCTTGCTGAAAGAAATGGACGCCGAGAAAGGCAACGGCGTTTATGACGGCCTCGGCGCCGAAGAAAAGAAGAACTGGGACGAAGACTACGCCAGCATCAAGAAGAAGTTCGGTGGCGGCTTTAAAGCCAAGCCGGCCGAAATTCTGGGCAAGATGGCGGAAGGCAAAATCCGCAAATTCCTCGCCGACATTACGCTGGTTGGCCAGCCGTTCGTCAAAGATCCAGAATTGACGGTCGAGAAACTGCTGAAGTCGAAGAATGCCAGCGTGGCAGGCTTTGTGCGGTTGGCTGTTGGCGAAGGCATTGAGAAGAAAGTGGCTGATTTTGCGGCCGAAGTCGCTGCCGCCACCAAGATTTAAGGCGGTTTAAGCTAAAATAGTCGAATAAAGAGGCCCCGGAAACGGGGTCTCTTTCTAAGTCTCAGGTATCGACTATGGCGCGCTGGCAGGCTTATCGCCTTGATTTGGCTTAAATCAGATCGGCTCAGCGCAATTTATGCTGTTTGAATCGGAGTTGGATCCTTGGATCAACAGCGGCTGCCTTATCGAAGAATTCTGTTAAAGCTTTCCGGCGAAGCCCTCATGGGCGAGTCCGATTTCGGTATCTCACCGGATGTGATGAGCTTTCTTGCCAATGAAATCAAAGGTGTTATTGATCTTGGCGTGCAGGTTGCGTTAGTTGTTGGCGGCGGCAATATCTTCCGTGGCGAAGGTTTAGCGCGCGCCGGTATGGATCGCGTCACCGGCGATCAAATGGGGATGTTGGCAACGGTCATCAACGCGCTGGCGATTCAAGACGCGGTCGAGCGCGTTGGTCTAGAAGCGCGCGTGCAGTCGGCGATACGGATCAACGAGGTCTGCGAGGATTTCATCCGCCGCCGGGCCATTCGCCATCTGGAAAAAGGCCGCGTTGTTGTCTTTGGCGCGGGAACCGGTAATCCGTTCTTTACCACCGATTCCGCCGCCGCGCTACGCGCAATCGAGATCTCCGCGGACTTGATGTTGAAGGCGACCAAGGTCGACGGCGTCTATACCGCCGACCCGAAAAAAGATCCGACGGCGACGCGGTATGAGCAACTGACTTACGATGAGGCGTTGGATCGCCGACTCGGCGTCATGGACCAAACGGCGCTGGTGTTGTGTCGGGATAATAAGATCCGGCTCTGCGTTTACGACATGGACCGCCCCGGCGCCTTGCTGCGCATCGTAACGGGCGACACGTCGCTTGGGACCCAAGTTCAGGTTTGAAACTGCTGTTGACGAGATTGACGAGATGATCGAAGACATCAAAAAAGAAGCTGGCGCACGGATGCAGAAAACCGTCGATGCGCTGAGACAGTCGTTCACGAAATTGCGCACCGGCCGCGCCAGCGCCGCGATCCTGGATCATATTCGTGTCGACTACTACGGTAGCGAAATGCCGCTGAGCCAAGTTGCCAGCGTGAACGTTGAGGATGCCCGCACAATTTCGATCGCGCCGTGGGAAAAGAATCTCATTGGTGCGATTGAGAAGGCGATTCTGGGTTCTGATTTAGGCATTACACCGAACACCGCCGGTACCACGATTCGAATCAACATGCCGCCGCTAACTGAAGAACGGCGCCGCGACCTCGTGAAGGTCGTTAAGGCCGATACGGAAAATGCGCGGGTGTCGATTCGTAGCGTGCGACGCGAGGCAAATCAGGAAATTAAAGAATTGGCCAAGGAAAAAATCATCACCGCGGATGAAGAGAAGAAAGGCGAGGCCGACATTCAAAAGCTGACTGACCAATTCATCGCCAAGGCGGAAGAGGTCATGGCTGCCAAGGAAAAAGAGCTGCTCGCGGTCTGATGACAAGCGATTTACCCAATTCGTTGGCGGCCAGGATTCCCCGCCACGTCGCGGTAATCATGGACGGCAATGGGCGCTGGGCAAAGCAGCGGTTGCAGCCGCGGGCCTTTGGTCATCAAGCCGGGGTGCGTTCGGCGCGGCGTATCGTCCGAGCGTGCTACGAGCGGGGCGTTGAAGTGTTGACGCTATTCGCGTTCAGCCAGGAAAACTGGCAGCGACCGCTGACCGAAGTTGAGTTGCTGATCCGCCTATTCGTGCAGACGCTGAAGCGGGAAATTAAAAGTCTGCACAAAAACCGCGTCCGCATTCGCTTCATCGGCAATCATCATGATTTCCCTGAGGCCTTGCGCACGATGATGGCGGATGGTGAAGCGCTCACCGCTGCCAACGACGGCCTAACGCTGGTCGTTGCAGTTGGCTACGGTGGTCAATGGGATATTGCGCAGGCGGCGCAGAGCCTCTGCCGCGATGGCCTTGCAATCACACCCGAGGCGATCGAAGCGCGCCTTGCGGTCGCCGATTTACCGCATCCGGATTTATTAATCCGCACCGGTGGCGAGAAGCGCCTCAGTAATTTCTTGATGTGGCAGCTTGCTTACACCGAGTTGTATCTCGTCGAGACGTTGTGGCCAGATTTCGATGCGACTGCGTTTGACGGTGCATTGGCGTGGTATGCAGGACGTCAACGGCGCTTCGGTCGCGTGCCTGAAGCGGGCTGAACGGTGCTACTGAAGCGCGTCATCACGGCGCTAATATTGTTGCCGCTGGTCCTCAGCGCAATTTTCTTCCTATCGACACCTGGGCTTTATGCGGCGTTTTCGCTGGCGGCTTTGATCGGCGCCTGGGAGTGGACGGCGTTGATGGGCTTGCAGGCGCCGCAGCGCCGCTACGGCTACGTTGCGCTGGTCGCCGCAGCTTTGGCCGCGGCTTGGTTCGCGACGGTTGAATATCACGTTGGCAACTGGATCCTCGGCATCGGCGCATTGTGGTGGTTTCAGACGCTGAATTTTCTGCCGGGGTTTCCTGAGAACTTTGCGCGCAAGCCCTGGAGCACCATGAAGATGGGCACGGCGGGGCTGCTCATGTTGATGCCCGCTGTGCTGGGTTTAGCGACACTGCACGGTGGCCGTCACGGGATTGCACGGATTTTCTTTCTGTTCGCGCTCGTTTGGTTGACCGACATTGGCGCTTACTTCGTCGGCCGCGCATTTGGGCGCCGCAAGCTGGCGCCGAACATCAGCCCAGGTAAGACGATTGAAGGCGCGCTCGGTGGCTTTCTTGCCGCCATTCCGGTTATTGCGACAGCCCCCTGGGTGTTCGGCTTCGGCCGCTTTGATTGGACGCCGCTAGTATTGCTCTGCGTCGTCGTCATTGTTGTCTCGATCCTTGGCGATCTGACGGAAAGCCTGTTCAAGCGGCTGCGCGGGGTTAAAGATAGCGGTACTTTGCTACCCGGCCACGGCGGGGTGCTGGACCGCATCGACAGCTTGCTCGCTGCCGCGCCGGTCTTGGCGCTCGGCTTGGATTTATTCGGAATCTAAGGCGATGGCGAACGCCGGGTCACTCTTTGTGGTCGAAGCCGCGCAGCCGGTTACGGCGGAGATCTAAATCATGCTTGGAATTATCTGGACGCTGGTGTCGTTCATTGTCGCGATTAGCGTATTAGTCGCGTTTCACGAGTTCGGCCACTTTTGGGTTGCACGGCGCCTCGGTATTAAGGTTCTGCGCTTCTCGATCGGCTTTGGTAAGCCGCTCTGGCGGCGTCGGGGGCGGGATGGCGTTGAATACGTCATCGCGTCGATCCCGCTGGGCGGCTACGTCAAAATGCTTGATGAGCGTGAAGGCCCGGTGGCCGAAGCGGAACTTTCGCAAGCATTTAATCGGCAATCGGTCTCGAAGCGAATCGCGGTGTTTTTCGCCGGGCCGGCATTTAATTTCCTGCTGGCCGTTGTTTTTTATTGGGCGCTGTACATCGCCGGGATTCCCGGCCTTAAGCCTGTAATCGCCGAACCCGTTGCCGGCTCTATTGCCGCCGTTGCTGGCTTGCACGCCGGCGATCGGGTCAGCCAGCTTGGCACGGAGCCGGTGCCAACCTGGGCGGACTTACGGACGGGTTTGCTCGAAGCGGGTCTCGGCCATGCGCAACTGGCGATGACCGTGGTCGGACGCGATGGCGCTTCGCGCAGTCTGACCCTGGATTTATCGAATATTCCGCCTGATCCAGAGAAGTTATTTACAACGCTGGGGCTGCAACCCTACGTGCCCCCGATTCCGCCGGTGCTCGGGACTGTTTTGCCAGATAAGGCCGCTGCGCAGGCGGGTTTCATGGTCGGCGATCGCATCCTGGCTTTGGACGGCCTGCCGATGGCGTCGTTTCAGGAGATTCAGGCCTACGTCATCGCGCGGCCCGGCCACGTATTGAAAGCGGAGGTTCAGCGTGGCGAGCAGCGGATTGAGTTGAGCGCGATCATTGGCAGCGAGACGCAGAGCGGGCTCAACGTCGGCCGCTTGGGTGTTATGCCCCAAGAAATAGCGGCGAACGATGATTTATGGCAGGATTTGCGCGCTGAACAGCGGCTGGCACCCTGGGCTGCGGTGCCGGCGGCGCTGAATCAGACTTGGCAGATATCCGGTCTGACGCTGAAGCTGCTGTACCACATGGTGCGCGGCGAAGTTTCAGTGAAGAACGTCAGCGGACCGATACAGATCGCACAGGCTGCAGGCGCATCGGCCAGCGCTGGCCTCGGGGCGTTTGTCGGATTTATTGCGGTGATCAGTATCAGCATCGGCATTTTCAATTTATTGCCAATTCCGATTCTTGATGGCGGACAAATCCTCTTTGGGTTGATTGAAGCGGCGAAAGGTTCGCCGTTGTCCGAACGTTTTCAGATTGCGGGCCAGCAGATTGGACTGACGCTATTGATGTTGCTGATGGGTCTGGCTTTTTACAACGACATAGTGCGGCAGCTCAGTTAGAAAGACAGGCAAATCCGGAATGGGTCTTAATCGGCAACAAAAGAAACGATGCGGCGCGCTGCTGACGCTGATGGCTGGCGTTGCGTTCCACAATTCAGCGTGGGCGTTCGAGTCGTTCACGATCGGTCAGATCCGGGCGGAAGGACTGCAGCGCCTTGAACTGGGCACGGTACTAACCTACTTGCCGCTGTCGATCGGGGATCAACTGACCGAGACCACGTCGCGACAAGCCATACGCAGCCTTTACAGCTCAGGCCTATTCGCTGACGTGCAATTGGCGCGTGACGGCGACAACTTGATTATCAAGGTCAAAGAGCGCCCGGCGATCTCTAGTTTTAAAATCGAAGGCAACGAAAAAATCGGCGGCGACGATCTCAATAAATCTTTGAAGGATGTTGGCTTAACCGAGGGCGAGCTTTTCAAGCGTGCACTGCTCGATGGCGTTGAGCAGGAATTGCAGCGCCAGTATTACGCGAACGGGTATTACGACGTTGCGATCGACACCAAAGTTAACGAGCTACCGAATAATCGGGTTGACCTCAACATTAAGGTGACTGAAGGCCCGATTACCAAGATTAAAGAGATCAATATCATCGGTAACAAGGCGTTCAAGCGCGATGTTTTGCTTGAGCAGCTGAAGCTGAAAAAGACCAATTGGATCCCATTCCAGAAGTCGGATCGCTATTCGAAGCAGCAGCTGGGCGGCGATCTCGAAACGCTGACCTCGTACTACCAAGACCGGGGCTACCTTCAGTTCAACGTGCCGTCGGTGCAGGTCGCGTTGTCGCCCGACAAGAAAGACATTTATGTCACCGTCGCAGTTGAAGAGGGCACGGTTTATAAGGTCAAGGATCATCGTTTTTCCGGCGAGATCATTCTTAACGAAAAATTTCTCGATGCGCTAACGAGTACGAAATCAGGTTCGATTTTCTCGCGCAAAGAGTCGACGGAAACCGGTAACCGTATCGAAGCGGCGCTATCGGATATCGGCTACGCGTTTGCCAAAGTAACGCCAGTGCCGGAAATCGACGAGCCGAACAAGCAAGTCAGCATCAATTATTTTATCGAGCCTGGGAAGCGCGCCTATATTCGGCGCATCAACTTCGCGGGCCATACGGGCACTAACGACGAAGTGCTGCGGCGGGAAATGCGCCAGCTTGAAGCGGCGCCGTTTTCGAAGAGCGCGGTTGAACGCTCGCGCGTGCGTCTTGCCCGTCTGCCGTATATCGAGGAAGCCGAAGTCGAAACCAAGCCGGTGCCCGGAACAGACGATCTCGTCGATATCGAGTTTAAGGTGAAGGAGCGTGCGCCGGGGTCGATTCAGTTTGGCGTCGGTTACTCCGGCTCTCAGGGCTTCCTGATCAATGCCGCGGTAACCAACACCAATTTCCTCGGAACAGGGAACAGAGTTCAGCTTTCGGCCGATACCAGCGTCTTTACGCGTTCAGTCAACCTGAGTCTGACCAACCCTTACTTTACGCAAGACGGTATTAGTCAGACGGTGTCCGCGTTTTATCGGAAGTCGCAGAGCGTTATTCGTTTCAGCTCCGGGTTCGATACTAACGTTGTCGGCGGCGACTTAACTTACGGTATTCCGTTGTCGGAATTCACGTCGTTGCGTATCGGTGGCGGCGTTTCACAAACTGCAGTCAAGACTTTCCCCGGCGCTTCGTCGGACGAAATCTTAAACTTTGTTATTCGGAATGGAACCTCATTCAGCGAATTCCAATTGCGTACGGGTATCGTCCGCGATACGCGTAACCGCACGTTCTTTGCATCGAGTGGTTCGCTATCGCGCTTGAACTTGGATATCGCGGTTCCGGGCAGCGATTTAACGTTCTACAACGTCAATTTCACGCAAGAGCAGTATTTGCAGCTGCCGTTCCACTTCTTCTCGGTATCGAGCGCGACGCTGGGCTACGTCAATTCATACGGATCGACGAAAGACGTTCCGCCGTATGAGAACTATTTCGCTGGCGGCGCGACGACCGTACGCGGTTATCGCGACGGTACGTTGGGGCCGCGTGACTTCCCGAACAACAACCCGTTCGGCGGTAAATTGCGTACGACTGCGCAAACGGATCTCGTTATTCCGCTCCCGGTGGTCAGCGATAACAAGACAACGCGTGCCAGCCTCTTCTTCGACATCGGCAACGTGTATGCAAAGCCGCAGGATTTCAGTATTCAATCCTTGCGGCAGTCTGCCGGTGTGTCGTTTAGCTTCTTCACGCCGGTGCTTGGCTTGTTGACGTTGAGCTACGCGATTCCGTTGAATGATCGCTTGGGTGATGAAACACAGGCCTTCCAGATTAACTTCGGAACAGGCTTCTAGCCTCGTTTCCAATCCCACTTTTCCGCTGCATTTCTGATTTGATTAGAGAGAGATCGACATGATGTATCAACGTATTTTTGCAAGCTTGAGTCTGGCTGTGGCCGCGCTGTTTGTGGTGGCGCCGAATGCCGCGATGGCCGATACCAAGATTGCTGTCATCCGCTTTGACGATGCCGTGCGTGCATCGCCGCAGTACAAAGTGGCGGATCAAAAGATGTCGACCGAGTTTACCAAGCGTAAGACCGACCTCGAAACGCAGAGCAAGCAGTTTGACGAAGACGTCAAGAAATTTAACCGTGACCGCGACATCCTGAGCCCGGATGCGCGTAGCAAAACGGAAAAGGATTTAAGCGTACGTCAGGTCGATCTGAATCAGGCCGGCCGCAAGTTCCAGGAAGATGCCGCGGCGCGGCAGCGTGATCTGACCAACGAAGTCGTTGGCAAGGTGCGTGACGCCATCGTTACTGTCGCCAAGGAAAAAGGCTATGACATCGTAATCCAGGATCCGATTTACTCGGCCAGCACGATCGACATCACCGATGAAGTGCTGAAGCGTTTGACCAGCAGCGCGCCGGCGGCGAAGTAAAAACACCACAGCCTCTCAGCTCGGGATGTCCGCAGCTGAGAGGCAATGGACGGTTTATGCAAACGGCAGTCGTGACTTTTACGCTGGCTGAACTCGCCGAGCAGCACGGGTTGACGTTGCGTGGCGACCCGCACACCGTAATCTCGGGCGTTTGCGCTTTGCTGCCTGGGCAAGCCGGCAAGCTCAGCTTCTGCGGCGAGTCGCGGTTGCGATCGCAACTCTCTTTAACGCAGGCCGCCGCTGTGATTTTGGCGGCACGCGAAGCCGATCAGTACGACGGCAACGCGTTGATTGCCGCTGAGCCGGCGCTCGCGTTTGCAAAAATTGCGCAGGGGTTCGATCGCAGCAAAGAATTCACGGCGGGTATCGATAGCAGAGCCGCGGTTGCCGCGAGTGCCGTGCTCGGCGAAGGCTGCGGCATTGGCCCCGGCGCGGTCATCGAGGCTGATGCCGTTATCGGCGCGGGCAGCTATATCGGCCCCAACTGCGTCGTTCGGCGCGGCGCACGCATCGGTGCCAGAAGCCGTTTAGAAGCCAATGTGTATATCGGCCCGGACTGCGAACTCGGCGCGCGCGCCTTGGTTCTGCCTGGTGCTGTTGTTGGCGGTCGCGGTTTTGGCCTGGTGCCGAGTGCGAGCGGCTGGATTGAAATGCCGCAATTAGGCCGCGTGATCGTCGGTGATGACGTTGAGATCGGCGCACAAACTAGCATTGATCGCGGTGCATTAGACGACACCGTGATCGAAGACGGCGTTAAGCTCGATAATCAAATTCAAATCGCGCACAACTGCAGAATTGGTGCGCATACTGCGATTGCGGCCTGTGTCGGTATCGCGGGCAGTACGCGCATCGGCAGCCGATGCATGATCGGCGGCGCAACCGTGATTGCTGGGCATATAACGATCGCCGACAACGTTATGTTGCTTGGCATGGCGATGGTGACAAAATCAATTGCCGTAGCCGGCGTTTACGGATCGGGCCTGCCGGCAATGCCGGCGCGGGATTGGCGAAAACAGGTTGCACGCGTGCGGCGGCTGGATCGTGTCGACGAACGCTTGCAATCGATTGAGGAAACCTTGCGGCTGACGCCGCAGACGGGAGAAGGAAACGGTGAGCAAGACGATTTTTGATATTCGCGACATCATGAGCATGCTGGCGCATCGCTATCCGTTTTTATTGGTCGACCGGATTGTCGCCTATGAAAAAGGCAAGTCGCTGACGGCGATTAAAAATGTCACGTACAACGAGCAGTTCTTCACCGGTCACTTCCCGGAACTGCCAACGATGCCGGGCGTGCTGATCATCGAAGCATTGGCGCAAGCCTGTGGCCTGCTGACGGCGCTGGATACCGGCATTCGTCCCGAATCGGGCGTGATTTTCTACTTCGCGGGGATCGAGCACGCCCGCTTTAAGCGCATCGTAATTCCCGGCGATCAGCTACGGTTTGAAGTCGAGATCGACAAGGTTAAGCGCAACGTTTGGCGGTTCAAAGCCAAGGCGATGGTTGAGACCGAACTCGCTTGCGAAGCCGAACTGATGTGCGCGCTGAAAGACGCATCACGGCCAGCAGCTGCGGCGCCGGAGAACGCCGAGGCATGAGCGCGGCGCAGCCGTTGATTCATCCGACTGCGATTATCGACCCAGCGGCGCGGCTGCATGCGACGGTCTCGGTCGGGCCGTACAGCATCGTCGGCGCCGACGTCGAAATTGGTGAGCACACCGTCGTCGGGCCGCACGTGGTGTTAAGTGGCCCGCTGCGCATCGGCGTACGCAACCGGATCTACCAATTCTCCAGTCTCGGCGAACTCTCGCAAGACAAGAGCGCGAAAGCAGAAGATCCAACCAGCGTCGAAATCGGCGACGACAACACGATTCGCGAGTACGTCACGATCCAACGCGGGACCTTAAAATCGCTGGCAGAGACTGGCGGCGTGACGCGCGTCGGCAACGGCAACTGGATCATGGCGAACGTGCACATTGCGCACGATTGCTTGGTCGGCGACGAAAACATCCTCGCCAACGGCGTGACGATGGCAGGCCACGTCACGATTGAAGACTATGTCGGTCTCGGTGGTTTTACCTTGATCCATCAGTTTTGCCGGGTCGGCGCCTATAGCTTTACCGGCGGCGGCAGCGTGATTCTGCGTGACGTGCTGCCGTTCCTGATGGCGGAAGGACATCCATCGCGGCCTCGCGGCATCAATAGCGAAGGCCTGAAGCGCCGCGGTTTTAGCGATGACGAAATCAGCGTAATCCGCGATGCCTACAAGCTCATTTTTGTTTCTGGCGCACTGATGCCGGAAATCAAGATCCGCCTCGCGGAGATGGCGCAGACGTCACCCCATTGCCACCGGATGCTGGCGTTTATCGAAAACTCCAAGCGTTCGTTGATGCGCTGATGCGCTTCGCATTGATCGCCGGAGAAGCGTCAGGCGATCTGCTCGGCGCGGCGCTGATCGCAGCGTTAAGACAGCGGTTTCCTGACGCGCAGTTTGTTGGCCTCGCCGGGCCGCGTATGCGGGCTGCGGGCTGCGAAGCGCTCGGCGGGATTGAGCAGCTTTCGGTGATGGGCATCGGCGAAGTTTTGCCGAAGCTACCGGCGATACTGCGGCTGCGGCGGTTTCTATACCGAACACTGCGCGCGCAGCGCCCGGATTGCGTGATCGGCATCGACGCGCCGGATTTTAATCTTGGCCTTGAGCGCCAGCTTCGCCAGCACGGCATTCCAACGGTGCACATGGTCAGCCCGACGATCTGGGCCTGGCGCCAGGGGCGGGTGAAGAAAATCGCGCAGGCCGCTGATCTCGTCCTGTGTCTGTTCCCGTTTGAGCCGCAGTTCTACGCCGGTCACGGCGTTGATGCCCGCTACATTGGCCATCCGCTCGCCGAGGAATTGGCGGCGCCGATTGCCCGTGAAGCCGCCCGCGCGCAACTCGGATTGCCGATGAATGGACCTTGCGTTGCGGTGCTTCCGGGAAGCCGCGGCGTTGAGTTGAAATATCTCGCGGCGTCCTTTGCAGCAACGGCTGCGTGGCTGGCGAATCGAGTTGAAAACATCTGTTTTGTTACCCCAATCGCCAAGCCGAGCTTGCGCGCGGTGATGGCGCAGGCGATGGCCGAACACGCGCCGGGGCTACGCTGGCAGCTCTGCGAAGGGCAATCCCGTGCCGCCATGCGGGCTGCCGACGCGGTGCTGTTAGCGTCAGGTACGGCAACTTTGGAATGCTTGCTGCTGGATCGGCCGATGGTGGTCGGGTATCGGTTATCGGCCTTTACCGCTTGGCTGCTTGGCACTGTAGGTATGCTCAAAATCCGCAAGGTGAGTCTGCCCAATCTGCTATCGGCAGAACCGGTGGTGCCTGAGTTTCTGCAGGATGCGGTAACGGCAGAGAATTTAGGGCCGGCTGTGTTGGCGCTGCTGACCGACCCCGCTGCGCGGCAGCGGCAGCTCGCCCAATTTGGCGCGGTGCGTACCGAGCTTAAGCGTGACGCGGCAGAAAATGCCGCAGCGGCGATTGCCCAGTTGCTCGGCCGATGAACGCAGGGGCTGACGTGCGGATCGCCGGTATCGACGAAGTCGGCCGCGGCTGTTTGGCTGGGCCGGTGTATGCGGCGGCGGTGATATTGCCGCCAGACCACGGTTTGATCGGCCTGCGTGATTCCAAACGCCTCTCCGCGGCGCAGCGCGAGCGCCTGGCAACGCAGATCCGGGCGACGGGTTTCGATTACGCAATCGGCATCGCAACCGTTGCCGAGATCGATGCGGTGAATATCCTGCAAGCGACCTTGCTGGCGATGCAGCGCGCCGTCGCCGCGCTGCGCCAAGCGCCGACACAGTGTTTGATTGACGGTAACCGCGGGCCACAACTCGATTACCCGACGCAGACGATCATCGGTGGCGACGACAGCGTCGAAGCGATTATGGCGGCGTCGATCATCGCAAAAGTTGCGCGAGACGCTGAGTTATCACGGCTAGACCAGCAATATCCCGGCTACGGCATGGCGCAACACAAGGGCTACGGTACGCCGCTGCACCTTGCAGCGCTGCAGCGGCTCGGCCCCGCACCGATTCATCGGCTAAGCTTCGCCCCCTGCGCGGCCGCTGCCAGAAACACAGCCTAAGCCGGTAGAATTCAACCCGCAGCGATGCGTTGCGCTTGCTGGTAATTTTTAAAGCATAACGCTGCGGTGCAGCGCGTGCTTACCGCGTCAAGCTGTGCCGTTTTAACCCCATTCAGCGGCCTCTGGACTGAGGACGCACTACATTACGGTTGCCCGTTCATGGAACATCATCCGTCTTACCCGAAAGAAACTGAGCGCCTGCTGGCGGTTCAGGAACTACGCTTACTCGATTCGGCAATGGATGCCAATTTCGATTGCGTAACCCGCGTGTTGAAAGCCGCAACCGGGGTCGAAATTGCGGCATTCACCGTGCTTGGACGAGATCGCCAATTCTTCAAATCGGCGCTCGGCATCCACCGGGTGGAAATCCCGCGCGAGCTGGCGATTTGCAACCACACGATTTTGCAGCATGAATTGATTACAACGGTCGCCGATATCGGCAGCGATACGCGCTTCAAAGACAGCCCGTTTGCGGCCGGCGAAGACCCTATTCGTTTTTATGCCGGCATTCCGGTTCTGGGGCCGAATAAGTTGCCGGTCGGCACGTTGTGCTTGATGGACCGCCGCCGCCTAGCGCTGAGCACTGAACAAGCTGCGCAGCTGCGCGACCTCGCCGCGATACTCGAAAATCTGCTGCTGTTGCGCTTGTTGTCGCTCAACGATCACTTAACCGGGGTCTACAACCGTCGGACCTTCGATGAAATGTTCGACCGCGAGTGGCGCCGCGCCTATCGCCTAGTGCAGCCGTTAACCGTGCTATTGATTGAACCCGACTACGTGACCGAGTTTGCTGGCGTTTACGGCCCCGGCAAGGGCGATGAACTGGTCCGCCGCGTTGCGAACCAGATTATGTCGGTGCTGCGACGCGGTGGCGATTTGGTGGCACGGCACGGTGATGAGAAATTTGTTGTCGTGTTGCCGGAAACCACGCTGGAGCAGGGCGATTTTCTGGCGGAGAACATCCGCAAAGCCGTGCACGAAGCGGCGATCGATCATCCCGGCTCGCCGCTGCGGCGGGTCACCGTGGCCATCGGCGGCGCCTGTGTCGTGACGCTCAACGATTTCCACTCCGGCAGTTCTGCGCTTGTCGCACGGGCTGAAGAAGCATTGCAGCGCGCCCGCGCCGACGGCGGCAATCGGATCGTGTTCGATCTGCCTGAGCCGCCGGCAGCGGACGCCTGATTTGAGCGCAGACGCATGCCGTACACCCGATTCGGCTTCGGCTGCGCCACGGCTGTGGATTAACGCGGTGCGATGAGCTTCGTCCATCTCCATCTCCATACCGAATTCTCGCTGGTCGACAGCCTGATCCGGATTGAGGCGCCGGCTCGGAAAAGTCCCGGCGGCAACGTCGAAACGCTGACGGCGCGCGCCGCCGCGCTTGGCTTGCCGGCATTGGCCGTGACCGACCAGGACAACCTGTACGGCATGGTCAAGTTTTATAAATTGGCCGAGGCCGCCGGGCTCAAAGCGATATTCGGCGCCGATGTCTTTTTGCAGGAACTGGAAGATCCCGAAGGCGGCGAAAACGTCACATTGCTGGTGCAAAACGCTACCGGCTACCGCAATCTCACGCGGTTGGTGTCGCGCGCCTACATGGGCGGCCAGGGCCGCGGGCGGCCGCAGTTGCAGCGGGCATGGTTGGCGGAAGCGAATGCGGGCTTGATTGCGCTTAGCGGCCGCAGTGGCGAAATCGGCAAGGCTTTGCTCGCCGGGCGTATCGATGCCGCTAAAGCCGCCGCCGCGTGGTGGCAGCGCCATTTTCCGGATCGCTTTTATCTTGAGATCACGCGCTGCGGCCGGCGGGACGACGCGCCGCATCTGCAAGCGGCCGTCGCGTTTGCGCGGCAGGAAGGCTTGCCGATCGCAGCCAGTAACGACGTGCGTTTTCTCGACCGCAGTGATTTCGACGCCCACGAAGCGCGCGTCTGCATCAACCAAGGCCGCGTGCTGAACGATGAGCGCCGCCCGCGCGCGTACACGCCCGAGCAGTATTTAAAATCGGCCGACGAAATGTGCGCGTTGTTTGCCGATCTGCCGGAGGCGATTGAAAACACGCTACAGATTGCACGGCGTTGCACGCTGAGCCTGAAATTTGGCCAAAACCATTTGCCTGATTTCCCGGTGCCGGATGGCGTTACGATGCCGGAGTATCTGCGTCAGCAATCGCGCGCCGGGCTTGAACAACGTCTGCAGCAACACCCACCGGCGCGGCCGCTTGCGGAATACGAAGCACGGCTCGATTACGAGCTGAACGTGATCGAGAAGATGGGGTTCGCCGGCTATTTCTTGGTCGTCGCCGACTTCATCGACTGGGGCAAGCACAATGGCGTGCCGGTCGGGCCGGGCCGTGGTTCCGGTGCCGGGTCGTTGGTGGCGTATTCGATCGGCATCACCGATCTCGATCCGCTGCCGTACAACCTGCTGTTCGAGCGCTTCTTGAACCCGGAGCGCGTATCGCTGCCGGACTTCGACGTCGACTTTTGCATTGAAGGCCGCGACCGCGTGATCGCCTACGTCGCGCAGAAATACGGCCGCGACCGCGTCAGCCAAATCATCACCTACGGCAGCATGGCGGCGCGCGCCGTGGTGCGCGACGTCACGCGTGTGCTCGGTCAGCCCTATGGCATGGGCGACCGCATCGCCAAACTCATTCCGGGGGCCCCGGCGTTCAAAGCCGACGCCGAAAAAGCCGGCCGCTCCGCGCTGGAGCACGCGCTGATCGAAGTGCCCGAGTTGAAGCAAACCTACGATGCCGAGGAGGAGATTCGCGAGATCATTGATCTCGGCATGATGTTGGAAGACTTAACGCGCGGCGTCGGCATCCACGCTGGCGGTGTGGTTATCGCGCCACAACCGCTGACCGAGTACGCGCCGCTGTTCTGCGAACCCGGTGGAGCCGGCGTTCGCACCCAGTTCGACATGAAGGATCTGGAGACGGTCGGCCTGGTTAAGTTCGACTTTCTCGGCCTACGCACGCTGACGATCATCGAATCCGCCGTGCAGCAGATCAACGCCCGCTGGCCGGAAAAAAAGCTGGAAATTCTGCAGCTGCCGCTCGACGATCCGAAGGCTTACAAGCTCTACGCGGAAGGCGATACCACCGCCGTATTCCAGATGGAATCGCAGGGCATGCAGCAGGCCTCGGTCGGCTTAAAGCCGGACCGATTCGAAGACATCATCGCGTTGATTTCGCTGTATCGGCCCGGGCCGATGGACTTGATTCCGCAGTACTGCCGGCGTAAACACGGGCAGGAGCCAGTGTCTTACTTGCACCCCGATATGGAACGGGTGCTGGCGCCGACTTACGGCAACTTCGTCTATCAAGAGCAGGTCATGCAAATGGCCCAGGTACTGGCCGGCTACTCGCTCGGCGGGGCGGATTTACTGCGCCGCGCGATGGGCAAGAAAAAGCCGGAAGAAATGGCGCAGCAGCGCGATATTTTCGAAAAGGGCGCAGCCGCGCGCGGGATTGATGGGGATACCGCGTCGAAAGTCTTCGACTTAATGGAGAAGTTCGCCGGCTATGGTTTCAATAAATCGCACGCTGCAGCCTATGCGCTGGTTTCCTATCAAACTGCGTGGCTGAAAGCGCATTACCCAGCGGAATTCATGGCCGCGGTGATGTCAGCGGAAATGAGTCACACCGATACCGTCGTCATCATGCTCGACGAGTGCCGACGCATGGGCCTGACGGTGCTGCCGCCGGACGTCAACAGTTCGATGTATCGGTTTACCGTGAACAATCGCGGCGAGATTTTGTATGGTCTCGGCGCGGTCAAAGGCGCGGGCGAGGGTGCGCTCGAAGGCATCATTAACGAGCGTCGGGCGGACGGCCGCTTCCTCGATCTGTTCGACTTCTGCCGCCGCGTCGATACCCGCAAGGCGAACCGCCGCGTGCTGGAAGCGCTGATCGGCGCCGGCGCGCTGGATTGTTTCAAGCTAAATCGGCCGAGTTTGCTGAAAACACTGCCGAAAGCGCTGCAACTGGCGGAACAAACTGCCGCTTCGGCCGGCGCCGGCATCGCCGACTTGTTTGGGCTCGGCGCGGCGAGCGATGCGGCCGGCCCGAGTAGCGTCGCCGCCGAAATCGAGCCGGATTGGGAAGAAAACGAGCGTCTCGCAGTCGAGAAAAAAGTGCTCGGGCTGTATTTGTCCGGCCACCCGGTCGAGGCATATCGGCCGCTGATCGAGCAAGTTTGTTCCGGCACGATCAAGGCCTTGATCGATGAAGTGCCGCCGCCGTCGAATTTTGAAAGCCCCGGTGGTGAAGACGACGAAAGCCCGGCACCACGCCGGCGCGGAGGCCGCAAACAAGTGATGCTGGCCGGCTGGTTGACCGAAATCCGCACGATCATGGGTGACCGCCCCGGCAAGATCTTGATGCTCGACGATCGCACCGGTCGGGTCGTCTGCTGGCTCGACTTCCAAGATTGGCAACGCTTTCAGCATCTGCTGCGGCCGGATACTCTAATTTTTGCGACCGGCAGCATTAGCGCCTCGCAACGCGAAGGGCGCGAGTTGGAATACCGGCTTCAGGCCAAGAGTTTTTACGATCTTGATGCATTGATGCGCGAACGCGCAGAACGCATTACCCTAACGTGGCGCAAGCCGCAGGTAACGGTTTCCGCGTTCGCGGCAAAGTTGGCGCCCTGGCGCAGCAGTACCGGCGCTGGCGTAACCGTGGAATACTGGAACGGCGTTGCCCGCGCGGTATTGGATTTTGATCCGGCGTGGCGGTTGAAGCTGGAAGAAGCAGCGCTGGCTGAGTTAAGACGATCGCTCGGCACAGATGCGGTTCGGGTGGAGTATCGTCGTTGGGTAGCACCGGTTTCGGCATCGACGCGATCTAGGGCAGAATACGACTATGGCGAATAACATGACCTATCTGGACTTCGAGCAACCGATTGCCGATCTCCAGAAAAAAATTGAAGAGCTGCGCTTCATGACCGGCGGCAGCGAACTCAATCTAACCGATGAGATCTCGCGCCTAGAGCAGAAGGTGGGCGATCAAACCAAGGCGATTTTCGCGAATTTGACGCCGTGGCAGATCGCGCAGTTGGCGCGGCACCCGCAGCGGCCGTATCCGCTGGACTACATCAAAGGCATTTTCACCGAGTGGGAAGAACTGCACGGTGATCGGCATTACGCTGATGATCCGGCCATTGTTTCCGGCGTTGCCCGGCTCGATGGGCGAGCCGTCGTTGTCATCGGCGAGCAAAAAGGCCGTGATGCGAAAGAGCGCGTCTACCGGAATTTCGGCATGCCGCGGCCGGAAGGCTATCGCAAAGCCCTGCGCGTCATGAAGCTCGCTGAAAAATTCAATATGCCGATTGTGACGTTCATCGACACCCCCGGCGCCTATCCGGGCATCGGCGCCGAGGAACGCAATCAGTCGGAAGCCATCGCCCGCAATTTGTTAGAACTCTCCCATTTGCGCGCGCCGATTGTGGCCACGGTGATCGGTGAGGGCGGCTCCGGCGGCGCGCTGGCGATCGGCATCGCCGATCATGTGATGATTCTGCAGTACGGCATCTATTCTGTTATTTCGCCAGAAGGCTGCGCATCCATTCTATTTAAGAAGGCTGAGCGCGCGAAAGAAGCCGCTGAGGCGATGCGTATCACGGCTAAAGATTTGATCGAGTTCAAATTAGTCGATGAAATTGTCGCTGAGCCGCTCGGTGGCGCGCATCGCGACCCTGCGGCGATGATGGTGACGATGAAAGAACGGCTAACGAACCACGTCGAGCGGCTCTGTCGTGTGCCGATGACCCGCCTGTTGTCTGACCGTTACCAGCGCTTGATGAGTTACGGCAGCCACGACGAGCCGGGCGTGTCGATTACTGCGACATCGGCCGCCGCCTGATCTCGGACGGCGGCCCCCGCTGCGCGCGCCAGCGCAGCCGATTTCCCTGAATCTGACAACTAACCTAACGCTGCCGCCGTTGCCGAATTCGGCGCGGCGTGTCGTGGTCGCGTTCAGCGGCGGCCTCGATTCCACCACACTACTGCACGCGCTCGCCGCGCGCGCGACGCCGGGCCTGTGCGCCGTGCATGTCCATCACGGTTTGCAGGCGGTCGCCGATGATTGGGCGCAGCATTGCGCCGATTTTTGCGCCGATTTGAAGGTGCCGCTGGTTGTCGTACACGCCAACATCGATCCCCTCGATCCGGCGGGTCCGGAAGGCGCGGCGCGGCAGGCGCGCTACGATCTATTGCGGGCGCAGCTTGACGATGACGATCTACTCGTCACCGCACATCATCGCGACGACCAAGCCGAAACCGTGTTGTTGCGCTTACTGCGCGGCAGCGGCGTGCACGGCCTTGCGGCGATGCGTGCGTTGACGCCATTCACCCCCGGCCACCTCTGGCGACCGTTACTGGCCTGCCCGCGGGTGAAATTGCAGCATTACGCTGAAGCGCAGGGCCTGCGCTGGCTAGAAGATCCCCATAACGCCGATCCGCGCTACGCCCGTTCTTGGCTGCGTGCGCAGGTATTGCCCGACCTGCGCCGCCGCTGGCCCCAGGCCGATGCCAGTTTGGCCCGTACCGCGCACTTGGCCGATGAAGCGGCCGGCTTGCTGGATGACCTCGCCGAAACCGATCACACGCGGCTTGCGCAGGGCGCGGCGCTGTCGGTAGCCGGCTTGCTCGCGCTCACGGTGCCCCGGCGGCACAACTTGCTGCATTGGTGGCTGCGCCGGCACGGATTTGATTTGCCGGCTGCCGTATTGCTGGATCAGCTTGACCGCGACGTGCTGGCGGCGGCGGCGGACGCAATGCCGCTGCTCGCTTGGCCGGGCGCCGAAGTACGCCGCTACCGCGATCGCCTGTTTGTCATGGCGCCGCTGCTGCCAGCGCCGGTCGTAGTCCAGGAATGGTGCGAAGGTGTTGCACTGCCGTTGTCGGCGGGTTGCGGCCGCATAGTCGCTGATCGACCGCCGCCGGTGCTGTTGCGGGTGCGGCCGGTTGCCGTGGGCGCATCGTTCCAGCCTTACGATGCCCCCCACCACCGCAGCTGTCGGAATTTATTTCAGGAAGCGGGCACGCCGCCGTGGCTGCGGACGCGCGTTCCGCTGCTAGAAATCGATGGTAATCCGGCTTGCATCGCTGGCATCGCGGTGAGCCGAGAATGGCGGGAACTGCTGGCGCAATCAGGCTGGCGGCCGGTTTGGCAGCATGAGTTCGTTGGTTTGGATTCACCGCTCACATTGTGAGCATGCCGGCCTTCCCGTAAAATCCACGAAACCCGCAGCCTGCACCCCAAATGCCCGACGTTCCGCAAGTCTCTGGTAATCCCCAGGGTTTTACTCGTTTTATTTTTGTTACCGGCGGCGTTGTTTCCTCGCTCGGTAAAGGTATCGCCGCCGCCAGTCTCGGCGCGATCCTAGAGTCTCGCGGTTTAACCGTGAACATGATCAAGCTCGACCCGTACATCAACGTCGACGCTGGCACGATGAGCCCGTTTCAACACGGCGAAGTGTTTGTTACCCAAGATGGTGCCGAAACCGATCTCGACCTCGGCCATTACGAGCGCTTTCTGCGCGGCAAAACCAGCCGCCTGAGCAACGTCACGACCGGCCAGATCTACCGCCACGTGCTCGAAAAAGAGCGCCGCGGTGATTACCTCGGCCGTACCGTGCAGGTGATTCCGCATATCACCGACGAAATCCAAAGCCGCATCCGCGAAGGTGCGCGCGGGGCTGATATCTGCCTCGTCGAAATTGGCGGCACGGTTGGCGATATTGAATCGCTGCCGTTTCTCGAAGCCATACGCCAGATGGGCGCCGAACTAGGCCGTAAACAGGCGCTGTTCGTGCACTTGACGCTGCTGCCGTACGTGAAGTCGTCCGGCGAGCTGAAAACCAAACCGACGCAGCATTCGATCAAAGAACTACGCTCAATTGGTATTCAGGCGGACATTCTGTTGTGCCGTTCGGAGCGTCCAATTCCGGACTCCGAAAAGCGCAAAATCGCGCTGTTCACGAACGTGCCGTATAACGCCGTCATTTCAGCGGTTGACCTCGACGACATCTACAAAATTCCGGCTTGGCTGCATCATCAAGGCCTGGACGATTTGGTCGTCGAGCATTTCGGCCTGCAATGCCGGCCGGCCGATCTCTCGGCCTGGGAGCGCGTTGTTAACTCGCGTTCGGAGCAGGATGTCGAAGTGCAGATCGCGATGGTCGGCAAGTATGTCGATCTCGCCGATGCCTACAAATCGCTGAACGAAGCGCTGTATCACGCGGGTTTGCATACGCAGACCCGGGTCAAGATTCGCTACGTTGAGTCTGAGACTTTAGAAAGCCAAGGCGCCCGCGTACTGCAAGGCGCGGATGCGATTTTGGTGCCGGGCGGCTTTGGCGAGCGCGGCATCGAAGGCAAAATTGCCGCGGCGCGCTATGCCCGCGAAAACCGCATTCCGTATCTCGGCATTTGCCTCGGGATGCAAGTCGCGGCGATCGAATATGCCCGCAACGTCTGCGGTATGAGTGATGCGCACAGCACGGAATTCGCACCCGGTTCGCCGCACCCGGTTATCGCCTTGGTGACCGAATGGCGCGATGCCAGCGGCCGCGTTGAGCAGCGGAATCCCAATTCCAACCTCGGCGGCACGATGCGCCTCGGCGTGCAGACCTGCCGCTTGGTCGCCGGCTCGAAATCGCGCGAGTTGTACAACGCTGAACTGATCAGCGAACGTCACCGCCACCGTTACGAGTTCAACAACAACTACCGCGATGCGCTACAGTCGAAAGGAATGGCGATCGCCGGTATGTCGGAAGATGGCGATTTAGTCGAAGTTTTGGAGTTGCCGGAGCACCCGTGGTTTATCGGCTGCCAATTCCACCCGGAATTCACGTCGACCCCGCGTGACGGCCACCCATTATTCGAGGGCTTCATCCGGGCGGCACGTGAGCAGCATCTTGCGCACCAAGCCAAGGCCGCCTAGTTTGCGCAAGGAACCAGCATGAAACTCTGCGGCCGCGACATTGGCATCGAGCACCCGCTTTTTCTGATCGCCGGGCCGGATTCCTTGGAATCGGAGCAATTGGCGATTGATGTTGCGGGCCATGTCAAAGCGATTGCTGATCGCTTGGGCATTCTCTACATCTTCAAAGGCTCGTACGACAAAGCGAACCGCTCGTCGCATAAGAGTTATCGCGGCCCCGGCATCGAAGAAGGCATGCGCATCATGGAGGCGGTGCAGAGGCAAGTTGGCGTGCCGGTATTGACTGACGTTCACGAAGACACGCCGCTGGACGAAGTGGCGGCGGTGGTCGACGTTATTCAAACGCCCGCCTTTCTATGCCGGCAGACCAACTTCATGCAGAGCGTGGCGCGGACCGGGAAGCCGATCAACGTCAAAAAAGGCCAGTTCATGTCGCCCTGGGAAATGGGCAACGTGGTCGAGAAGATGAAAGAGGTTTCGCCGTTCCCGCCGGACGCTGCGCGGCCGGGCAGCGGCCAGCCATTTCTGCTTTGCGAGCGCGGCTTTTCATTTGGCTACAACAATCTCGTTGCCGATATGCGTGGCTTGGCCGTGATGCGGAAGTTCGCACCGGTGGTGTTCGATGCAACGCACACCGTGCAGCTGCCCGGGGGGATGGGCAATGCCTCCGGCGGCCAGCGTGAATTCATTCCGGTGTTGGCGCGCGCGGCGGTCGGTGCGGGCGTCGCCGGTCTGTTTATGGAAACGCATCCGCGGCCGGAAGAAGCCTTATGTGATGGTCCGAACTCCTTGCCGCTGAAACATATCGGCGGCTTATTAGAAACACTGGTTGCACTTGATCGCGTGGTTAAGCAGAGCATGCTGTTAGAACAGCAGCTGATCGCTGAAAACGCCTGAAATTACTTACCGTATCGGAATCGCTATGTCGAAAATTATTGAAATAAAAGCACTGGAAATCATCGACTCGCGCGGGAACCCGACTGTCGAAGTAGAAGTTATCCTCGAAACCGGCTTCAGTGGCCGCGCCGCGGTGCCGTCTGGCGCCTCAACCGGCTCGCGCGAGGCGGTCGAACTGCGGGATGGCGATAAGAAGCGCTATCTCGGCAAGGGTGTGCGCAAAGCGGTTGCGAATGTCGAAACCGAATTGGCGAATGCCGTCGTCGGCCTCGACGTCCAAGATCAGTCGGCCTTGGATCAGGTGATGATTGATCTCGATGGCACTGAAAACAAATCCCGCCTGGGTGCCAACGCGCTGCTCGGCGTTTCTCTGGCCGCCGCGCACGCCGCCGCCGCCGAAAACGATCAGCCGCTGTTCCGTCACCTCGGTGGTTTGCAGGCGGATACCTTGCCGGTACCGATGATGAACGTCATCAACGGCGGCGCTCATGCCGACAACAACATCGACGTTCAAGAATTCATGATTTTGCCCACCGGCGCGGCGAGCTTTTCCGAAGCGCTGCGCTGTGGTGCCGAGATTTTCCATCAGCTCAAGAAAGTGCTGACGGCGCGCAAGCTCAGCACCGCGGTTGGCGATGAAGGTGGCTTCGCGCCGAATCTGCCGTCGAACGAAGCGGCGCTGCAGTGCCTGCTCGAAGCGATCGACGGCGCCGGTTACAAAGCCGGTAAAGACGTGTTCCTCGGCATGGATGTCGCGTCTAGCGAATTCTTCAAGAAAGGCAAATATCATCTCGAAGGCGAGGGCAAGCAGTTCTCAGCCGATGAATTCACCGACTACCTCGCCGGCCTCTGCGATAAATATCCGATTATCTCGGTTGAAGACGGCTGCGCTGAAGGTGACTGGAAAGGCTGGGCCCTGCTCACCCAAAAACTGGGCGACAAAGTGCAGCTGGTTGGCGATGATCTATTCGTCACCAACACCAAGATCCTCGCCGAGGGTATTTTGAAAGGCATCGCCAACTCGATTCTGATCAAGCCGAATCAAATCGGCACGCTCAGCGAAACGCTGGCTGCAATCCGCATGGCGACCGACGCCGGTTACAGCGCCGTGGTGTCGCATCGTTCCGGCGAAACCGAAGACGCGACGATTGCTGATATCGCCGTCGGCACCGCCGCAACGCAGATCAAAACCGGCTCGCTCTGCCGTTCCGACCGCATGGCGAAATACAACCAGCTGCTGCGTATCGAACGCATGCTCGGCAAGCGCGCGCGCTACCCAGGCTTGAGCGCATTCCCGGTCGAGCCGGCCTAGCTCGCACGGAGTGTGATTGAAACGCCGCTTCGTGATCGGAGTGCTCAGCCTGATGCTCGCGGGCTTGCAGTATCGGCTGTGGGTCAGCGATGGCGGCGTCTTTGACGCCAGCCGCCAGAACGGCGTGCTACAGACGCAGGACGCGGAAAATACCCGGCTACGACAACGTAATGCTGCGCTCGAAGCGGAAGTGGCCGATTTACGCACCGGTGGCGCGGCGATTGAAGCGCACGCGCGCAATACGCTCGGCATGATCCGTAAGGGCGAAACGTTTTATCTGGTCGTAGAGCCTAGCGCGCCGTGAATCCAGCGTGCCGGTGATGAGCAAATCGTCACGCTATTGGGCCGTGCTGGTGTCGGCTGGCGGTAGCGCCCGCATGGGTATGAGCCGGCCGAAGCAATATTTGGCATTGCGTGGCCGGGCATTGCTTGAATGGAGTCTGGCGCCGTTTCTCAACACCGGTTGGATCGACGGCATCGTGCTCGTGTTGGCGAAGGGCGACAGCGAATTCGCGAAACTGCCGATTGCGCGCCATCCAAAAATCTTGACTGCGACTGGCGGCGCGTCTCGCGCCGAATCGGTGCTGGCCGGCTTGAACGCCGTTGCCGCTGCGAGCGCAACGCTAAAAGCGCCGGTGTACACATTTGTGCACGATGGCGTGCGGCCTTGTCTGATCGCCGAAGACATCGAACGTTTACGTGACGACGCCAGCGACGATAACGGCGGCCTGCTGGCGGTACCAGTGCGGGAGCTGATCAAGCGCGAGAGCCGGGAGCGGGCGACTGAGACGCTGGGCCGAGCCGGCCTCTGGCGCGCGCAGAGCCCGCAGCTGTTCCGTTTAGATTTATTACGTACGGCGCTGGAGCGCGGCCTCGGCAATAACACCGTGGTCGATGATGAGGCGGCGTTGATGGAAGCAGCGGGTTACAAGCCGCTGTTAGTGCGCGGCCGCGAAAGCAACCTAAAAGTGATCTACCCAGAAGATTTGCCGCTGGCAGAATTCTGGCTTTCGCGGCAAGACTATGCGCGCTGAAACGGGACGTTTATGAAATCACTGAAACTAGCAGCCGCGCAGCTTAATCTCTGGGTTGGCGATGTCACTGGCAACGCGACGAAAATCATCGCTGCCGCACGCCGTGCCCGTAACGATCTCGGCGCCGAGCTGCTCGCCGCGCCAGAGCTAGCATTGCTCGGCTATCCGCCGGACGATTTGCTGCTGCGTTCGGCGCTGCCGTCGGTGATCGAAGCCGGGCTAGAGCGGATTCGCGCCGCATCGACCGGCATTCACATCGTTGTCGGCCATCCTGAATACACCCGTGATGGCATGTACAACGCGGCTTCTGTCTTCCGTGACGGCACGTTGGTGGCGCGCGCGCGCAAGCAATTGCTGCCGAATTACGGTGTATTCGATGAGATGCGCCATTTTCTGCCGGGTCGCGATGGCGCCGCGGTGTTTACCGTCGGCGACGTTAAAGTTGGCCTCTGCATTTGTGAAGACATTTGGGGGCCGGCACCTGCCGCGCAAGCAAAAGCGGCCGGCGCCGAACTGCTGCTGAACATCAACGCCTCGCCGTACAACGTCGGCAAGCCGGCGGAACGTCTGGCGGTGCTGCAGGCACGGGCACGCGAAACCGGCCTGCCGATCGTCTACGTCAACTGCGTCGGCGGGCAAGACGATTTGGTTTTCGACGGTGATTCCTCTGCGATCAGCGGCGATGGCCAGCTAACCTTCCACGCGCCGATGTTCGAAGAAGGGGTTTATCCGGTCACATTCGAATCCGGCGTGCCGCGTGGCGCCGTGCGGACCGAAATGCGGCAGGATGCCGAGATCTACACCGGTTTGGTCCGCGCCACGCGCGATTACGTTACCCGCAACGGGTTTCCGGGTGCGCTGCTCGGTTTGTCCGGCGGGATCGATTCTGCCTTGGTGGCAGCAATCGCTGCCGACGCGCTTGGGCCAGAGCGCGTTTGGGCGGTGTCGCTGCCGTCGCGCTATACCTTGGGGATGTCGAACGACGACGCCCGGATCCAAGCCGAGGCGCTGGGCATTCGCTACTCGGTGTTGCCAATTGAGCAGCCGTGTCAGGCGTTCACCACGACGCTAGCGCCGGAGTTTGGCGACAGGCCGATTGATATCACTGAGGAGAATATTCAGTCGCGCAGCCGTGGCGTGTTGTTGATGGCGCTGTCGAATAAGTTCGGCCATGTGGTTTTAACCACCGGCAATAAGAGCGAGATGGCCGTTGGTTACTCGACTTTATATGGCGACATGTGTGGCGGTTTCGCACCGATCAAAGATGTCTATAAACAGCGTGTTTATGCGCTTTCCAATTACCGCAATACGTTGTCGCCGGTGATTCCGGAACGCGTAATCGTTCGTCCGCCGACGGCTGAATTACGGCCGGATCAGAAAGATTCCGATTCATTGCCGCCGTACGAGGTACTGGATCCGATTTTGGAGGCGTATATCGAGCGGAGTCTATCGATTCCGGAAATTGTTGCGATGGGGTTCGATGACGCCACGGTGCGCCGAGTGGCTGGGCTCGTTCGCCGTGCCGAATACAAGCGCCGGCAGGCGCCCCCAGGACCGAAAGTAACGCCTTGTGCGTTTGGTCGCGAACGGCGTTATCCGATTACGGCGGTCTACGGCGATTTCTAAATACGCGTTCGCGCTGCCGCTAAACCGCGTTACGTGAACGGGTTTTATCCAACTGCAACCTAAAAGCTAGGCGTTGCCCGGCGTTTTAGGTTGCTGCGTAACGGGATGAATTCGCTTACTTCGCCGGCTGGCCATCGGGCGCGGGCTTAGCTGCGGCGTCAGGCGTTGCTTTTTTTTCGGCGTCGGCTGGATCGTCGTAATCCAATGAAACGTTGAGGCCGGTACCGGACTTCTTCGCCGCCGCTTCTGCTTCTGCCGCCTCTTCGGCGCTGCGCGTGGTTACCGTTCCGCCGTCCTTCGTGTGGATCGTAAACGTTTTGCCGGAGCTAAAAACATCGCCTAGGCTCTCGAAAAAGCCTTTCTTCTTGGGTTCGGTCGTTGCCGCAGCGGCGTTGGCGGCTGCATCCGGTGTGGCTGCAGCAGCGGCAGGCGCGGCCGCTGCTACCGGCTTTTTCCCGCCAATCGTGTAGGTTTTATTCAGGAAATCGAGGGCGCCGCCCTTGCCGTCCTTGCTTTTTGCGCCTTCGGTACTCTGCACTGGACCATTGTCTGGCTTTGTGGTGGCAGGCGCTGCTGTTACTGGTTGTGCGGTCACAGCCGCTGCAGGGGCTGCTGCCGCTGGGGCCGCTGCAGGTGCCGCATCCTTCTTGCCGCCGACCGTGTAAGTCTTATTCAGGAAATCAAAGAATCCGCCCTTTTTCTTCGGCTCCGCCGCAGCGTCTGGCTGCGTTGCGGCAGCGGCCGGCGCGGCACCAGCGGCGGGCGTTTCAGTGGCCTTGGGCAACGTCACATTGATCACGGTATCAGGCCCTGAGTAAGGCCCGGTGCCCAGCGATGGCGGCGCTGATGGATCAGGCGTTCCTGTGGTCGCATTAACCGTGTAGGTTTTGCCCAAGCTATCGACAAACGATCCGACTTTGCCGAAAAAGCCTTTCGGCGGCTCAGCATTTTGCGTCGTTACCGTTCCCCCGGCTGCGCCGTTACCGGCGACAACATAGCGCGATTCAGTTTTGATGGCCGGCGCGTTGGCGGCCTTGATGCTCGCGGCGTTGCCTGCGACCAGATCGCGCACTTCGTCGGCCTGTGTCTTCAGCCCCAGATTGGCGTAGCACTGCTGCAGCAGCAACAGGGCATCGGCAGTTGCAGGCGCGCCGGGGTATTCAAAGATGATGTTCTCCGCCCGTTTCGATGCCGCGACCCAGGCCCCGCGCTTGATGTAGAACTTAACCACCGTTAGTTCATGCGCAGCAATACGATTGCGTAAATACAACATGCGCTTACGAGCGTCGTTCGCATAAACGCTAGTCGGGTATTTTTGTAGCAGTAACGCGAAGTCATCGTACGAGCGGCGCGCATTCAATGAATCCCGTTTATCCTTATCAACCGGCAGGAAGTCGATAAAGCTATTGTCTCGATTGGAGTCGATCAGGCCCTTAACGTATTGCACGTAGTCAGCATGCGGGTGACGCGGATGCTCACGCAAGAAACGATCGGCAGCCGTAATCGCCTCATCGGACTTGAAGCTGCGATACTGCGCGTAGATTTTTTCCAGTTCCGCCTGTGTCGCGAAATCAGTGAACGGGTAACGCGTAACCAGTGCCGATAGGCGTTGCTCGGCGGTTTCATAGTCGCCGGTCGCCAGCAGGCCGTGCGCGGTGGTATAGGCGCGCAACGCTTCTTTATGCAGTTGGTCGTCGGAAACCGGGGCGCGGACCGCACCTGGGCCGTCGCTGCCTGGATTGAACGGATTATCCGGACGATCCGCTTTGTCGGCATGCGAGGCGCAGCCAGCGATAATTAGCGCCGCAGCGGCAAAACAGCTTAGGCGTGCGCGGCGCGCAAAAGCGGAATCGGAGATAAAACGTGTCGTCATTACGCGGAGTCGGGCTTTGAATCCAGTATCGAGTATAGCCGATGGTCAACCGAGCAAGCCTGAATGAGTATGACCTACGCTGAAAACGCGGTCGTCCCCGAGCATCTGCAAGGGGTCCGGCTCGACGCCGCCGCCGCCCAGCTGTTTCCGGCGTATTCCCGTGCGCGTCTGCGCGCCTGGATTGAGGCGGGTGCGCTGAGCCTTAACGGCGCGACCATCGATAAACCTCGGCAAGCCGTTGTTGTGGGTGATCAATTAAGCCTGCAGGTAGAAGAAGCGCCGCACCAGACCAACGCGGGCGCCGAGCCGATTCCGCTTGACGTGGTTTACGCCGATGATGACCTCGCCATACTTAACAAACCGGCTGGCCTCACGGTGCATCCGGGCGCTGGCCAAGCCGACGGCACGTTGCAGAACGCGCTGCTGCACCGATTCCCGCAAACCGAGCTGCTCCCGCGCGCCGGGCTGGTACATCGGCTCGATAAAGATACCTCGGGCCTATTGATCGTCGGTCTGAATCTCAGCGCTTATACCGCCCTGGTTGCGGCGATGGCAGCGCGCGAAATCAAGCGTGAATACGATGCCATCGTCAACGGCGCGGTAACCGCCGGCAATACGATTGATCTGCCGATTGGTCGCGATCCGCGCAATCGCCTGAAGATGGCGGTGCTTGAAGATGGCCGGCGCGCCGTGACGCACTATCGCGTGCAGCAGCGTTTCACGACCCACACCCATTTGCGCGTACGGCTCGAAACCGGGCGCACGCATCAGATCCGCGTCCATATGAGTCAGGCGCGGCACCCAATTGTCGGCGACGCCGTCTACGGCGGCCGCATCACCCGCGGCCGGAATATGGACGACGCGTTGCGGACCGCGCTAAACGCGTTTCCGCGCCAGGCGTTGCACGCCCGCGAGCTGAACCTGGAACACCCCGACGACGGCCGGCCGCTGCAATTCACCGCCGAGCCGCCGGCCGATATGCAGCAGCTGCTGACGCTGTTGCAACAACATGGCTAGCGCGAAATGAGCGTTTCTGCACCGCTTGCGCCGATCATCCCGGACTGGCCGGCGCCTGCGCGCGTGCGGGCGGCGTGCTCGACGCGCGAAGGCGGCGTCAGCGTCGGTGCTTATGCCGGCCTCAACATCGGCCGCAGCGGCGGCGATGAATCGGCGGCCGTCGATGAAAATCGTCGGCGCTTATTCAGCGCGTTGGCCTTGCCGCAGCCGCCGGAGTGGATCCATCAGGTGCACGGCAGTCGGGCAGTGCAGGTGCCGAGTACGCCACCCGAGCAAGACGCCGACGCCTGCTACACGCAGGTGCCTGGCGTCGTCTGCGCCGTGCAGGCGGCGGACTGCTTGCCGGTGCTGTTCTGCGATGACGACGCCACCGTCGTCGCTGCCGCGCACGCCGGCTGGCGCGGGCTGGCCGCTGGCGTGCTCGAAAACATGATTGCGGCGCTGCCGGTCGCCCCGCAGCGCCTATTGGCTTGGCTGGGGCCGGCGATTGGGCCAGAAGCGTTTGAAGTCGGCGAAGACGTGCGGCGGGCGTTTGTTGCTAGCGATCCCGCTGCCGCCAGCTGTTTCCGCGTCGGTAAGGCCGCCGACAAGTATTACGCGGATTTATTCGCGCTCGCCCGCAGCCGTCTCGCCGCCGCCGGCGTCAGCCGCGTTTACGGCGGCGGCATCAGCACCCATGCCGATCCCGCCCGCTTTTATTCCTATCGGCGCGATGGCGTTACCGGCCGCATGATCGCGCTGATCTGGCTGGCTTAGGCCTGCAATCAGCACGCCCAATTAGCGCGTCCACGGCGGCGGCGTTTCGGTATCGGCGCCATAGCGCTGAATCGCAGCGGCGACAACATCGGCCGAGATTTGGTTTTCCCGCGCCAGCGCATCCAATGTGGCGAGCACGATGGCGTGGCGATCCACCTCAAAAAACCGGCGTAGCGCTGGCCGCGTGTCGCTGCGGCCAAAACCATCAGTGCCGAGCACGACATAACGGCGGTCCACATACGGCGCGATTAACTGCGGATACGCCCGCACGTAATCGGTTGCGGCAATAACGACGTTCGCACCCTGCAGCTGTTGTTGAACGTGGCTCACGCGCGGCGCCGCTAACGGATGCAGGCGATTCCAGCGCTGCACCTCGGCGGCATCGCGCGCCAGCTCGCCGAAGCTGGTTACGCTGTAGATCGTGCTTGCAATGTTCCAGTCCGTCGCCAGCAAATCGGCTGCGGCAATCACTTCCCGCAGAATGGCGCCGGAGCCGAGCAGGGAAGCGCTGGCTTGCGCGTTATCCGGGCGCCGCTCGTCGTAGCGATATAGCCCGGCGATGATGTCGGCAGCGATGTCGTTTGTTGCCGGTAACGATGGTTGTGCGTAGTTCTCGTTCATCATCGTGATGTAGTAGAACTCGTCGATCTGCTGCGCCAGCATGCGGCGCATGCCGTAGTCGAGAATCACCGCCAATTCACAGGCGAACGCGGGGTCGTAGGCGCGGCAGTTTGGCACCGTTGAGGCAACGAGCAAGCTGCTGCCGTCTTGGTGCTGCAGGCCTTCGCCGCCGAGGGTAGTCCGGCCGGCGGTGGCGCCAAACAAAAAGCCGCGCGTGCGTTGGTCGGCAGCGGCCCAGATTAAATCCCCAACGCGCTGGAAGCCGAACATCGAGTAGTAGATGTAGAACGGCAGCATCGCCACGCCGTGCACGCTGTAAGCGGTGCCAGCGGCGATCCAAGACGACAACGCGCCGGCCTCGGTAATGCCTTCTTCAAGCAGCTGGCCATCGCGCGCTTCGCGGTAAGACAGCATCGAGCTGGCGTCTTCCGGTTCGTAGAGTTGCCCGGAAGGCGCATAGATGCCGATCTGGCGGAACAAGTTCGCCATGCCAAACGTGCGTGCCTCGTCGGCGACAATCGGCACAATCCGCGGCCCCAGCGTTTTGTCGCGCAGCAAGCCGCCGAGCATGCGTACCGCGGCCATTGTCGTTGACATCTCCTTGCCGTCGGCGGCGAGGGCGAACAGCGCATAGCTTTCGCGCGCCGGCACCGGTAACGGTTCCGCCACCCGGCGCCGCGCTGGCAGCGGCCCGCCGAGCGCGGCCCGGCGCTGCCGCAGGTATTGCAGTTCTGGGCTGTTGTCGTCCGGTTTGTAGAAGCGCAGCTTTTCGACATCATCATCGGAAAGCGGCAGATGAAAGCGATCGCGGAACGTTTTCAGCGCGTTCAGATCCAGCTTCTTGGCTTGGTGCGAAGTCATGCGCGATTCGCCCGCGCCGCCCATGCCGTAGCCCTTTTTGGTCTTGGCCAAAATTACCGTCGGCTGGCCGCGGTGGTCGCGCGCCGCCGCAAACGCCGCAGCGAGTTTGCGGAAGTCGTGCCCGCCGCGTTTTAACGCGTCGATCTCAGCATCGCTCATATGCGCGACTAGCGCCTGAATCTCGGGGTCTTTCTTGAAGAAATGTTCGACGTTGTAAGCGCCGTCTTTGGCGCCGAGGTTCTGGTATTCGCCGTCCACCGTTGCCGCCAGCCGGCGTAGCAGCGTGTGCTGCGTGTCGCGGGCAAATAGGGCGTCCCAATCCGAGCCCCACAGCACTTTGATCACATTCCAACCGGCGCCGGCAAACAAAGACTCCAGCTCTTGGATGATCTGACCGTTACCGCGCACCGGCCCATCGAGCCGCTGCAGATTGCAGTTGACGATGAACGTGAGGTTGTCGAGTTTCTCGCGCGCGGCCAGCGTTAAGCCGGCGATCGATTCCGGCTCGTCCATCTCGCCATCGCCAAACACGCCCCAAACGCGGCGATTGCCGGTGTTGCTCAGGCTGCGGTCGGCCAAGTAGCGGAGAAACCGCGCCTGATAAATCGCGTTGATCGGGCCGATGCCCATCGAGCCGGTCGGGAATTGCCAGAAGTCCGGCATCAACCACGGGTGCGGGTACGAGCACAGGCCGCCACCTGTGATTTCCTGGCGGAAGTTAGCTAGATGCTGCTCGCTCAAGCGGCCTTCGAGAAAGGCACGAGCATAAATGCCGGGCGCTGAATGCGGCTGGAAATAAACCAGATCGCCGCCGTGGCCATCGCGCGCGGCCTCAAAGAAATGATTGAAGCCGACTTCGAAAATTTCCGCCGCCGAGGCATAGCTCGCAATATGGCCGCCGAGTTCGCCATAGGCTTGGTTAGCGCGCACCACCATCACCAGCGCGTTCCAGCGCATGATCGTGGTCAGCCGCTCTTCGATGGCGAGATCGCCCGGATACGGCCCCTGGCGCTCAATCGGAATCGTGTTGCGGTAGGCCGAGTACGGCGCCGCTGCCGTTAGCAGGCCGAGATTTTTTGCATGCGCTTCCAGCTGTTGCAGCAGGTACAACGCCCGCGCCGAATCGGCGCTGCGCAGCACCGCGTCAAATGAATCTAGCCATTCGCGGGTTTCAATCGGGTTGTTGTCGCCGTTCGCTCCGGCGTCGGCAAAAGGATGACGTCCGTCCATTGTCGTTCTCATTCGTGGATGCGGCATACGCTACGCCGATTCAAACAGCATGTGCTGCCGACGTTTGCTTGCATGGCGGCGTTATTGATCCGGCCATTAAATATTTGAACAAAGACAGTGCAATGCCAAACCGGATGCCGCACTTCCGAGAAAGCGAGAAATGGCCGGATCAATAACAAAGCAATTTGATTTTATTATTGATTCGGCCACTCACGCCGTCTCGAAAAAGTGCGATCTCAAATTGCCGCGTAGCACCTCGTTCAACTATTTTGTGGCCGAATCAATAATCAACGTCGCCGTCTGTTTTTTGCGGGCTTACTAATAAGTCAGTATATTAGGGAACAATAAGGGCGAAGTGTTTGTCCAACCCGACATGAAGAGAGACGGAAGAAGGGTATCGCGATCGGCGTTGGAAGAAATGCGGATGATGGCGCTTGAGCG
>JALNYU010000034.1 GCA_023229645.1 Nevskia sp.
GCTATCAACGCGCCCACCCCGCGCGCTCACCTGCCGCTGCAGCTCCGCTACTTCGCTCTTCGTCAGTTTCATCTCACCCTCCATAGGGGTGATAATACTATCGAATCAATTGTTACAGTCCACTAGATGAGGATGAATTCCTGCGTTTCGCTGTGACGGGATCGGATGCTCGATTGATGCGGAGTCATGACCCATTCATTCAAGAGATTGCATGTCTTCATGGACTGCATGGTCAGCCACGGCATCAAAGCACATTGGAAAGTGCCTTTGATCCAGCTGAGGATATGACGATGGATGCGATTGAACAGGCTCGGCAGTCGTTCTCTTTGTAGTACAGAGATGATGTGCACGGCTTTTAAGATTGACCGGGGCTCACTCTGAACGCAGACATCACGGTGAATACCGACGTGTTTACCAGTAGCGAACGTCCGCTACTGGCACACCGCCATCAGCGGGGCGCTGCGTTGAACGCCAGCTATTGATGCAAAGCGCGCTGACCGTGATCGGCTGCAGGCTGATCAGAATCGAGGACAACGACCGATTATCCGCAATGCTAGCGGTGATCAGCCGCGAGAGAATGCGATGATAACGGACCGCCGATTCGGCTTACCGTTTTCACCTTTGATCATGACCTGTGCCTACGCCTACTCACACGCCGCGTGCCCCTTAGCCAATGGGGTGCAGGGATGAGCTACGTCCGCTGCTTGCGCGGTATTGCCTCCGGCATCGAATACCCGGTTGATGTGCCGATGAATCTCGACCCGGCTGACGGCCGGCCGGTGGAGATGGTGTTCGATCTCGAACGTTTGCGCGCCGAGCGGCCGAATTTTGCTTGGTATCAGCCGCAGCGGCGTGATCTATGGCGGTTTGGCGCGTTGATGGCGCTAGACCCGGCCGACCCGGTGGACGCCGCACACATCGTCACGCTCGGCGAAGGCCACACGCCGCTGCGCGAATGGCCGACGCACGCGCTGGCGCAGAAAGCCGGCTTCCGCTTGCAGCTCAAAGACGAAGGCAAGGCGGCGGGCGGCGATTACGGCGCCAACCCGACGCAAAGCTTCAAAGACCGTGGCATGGCCGTCGCCGCGAGCATGGCGCACCGGCTCGGCTTGAAAAAACTGGCGGTGCCGACGCAGGGCAATGCGGGCGATTCGCTGGCCGCGTATGCATTGGCCGCCGGTTTTGAAATCGCCGTGATCATGCCGGACGACACGCCGATGCCGATTCTCGGCCGCGTCGCGGCGCTGGCGAAAATGCACCCGCAGCAAGTTCATCTTGATCTCGTGCAGGGCACGATTCGCGAAGCCGGCGCGCTGATGCGGGAAAAATATCTGCCGCAAGGGTATTTCAACTGCGCTACGTTCCAAGAGCCGGGCTGGCGGATCGACGGCAAGAAAACTCTGGGCTTGGAACTCGCCGAGCCGCTGCCCGGCGAAACGCGCTGGGTGCTGCCGGATGTCGTGGTCTACCCAACCGGCGGCGGTACCGGCGTGCTCGGCATGTGGAAAGCTTGGAACGAGCTGGAAGCGCTCGGCGTGATTGACGCGCGCCGGCCGCGCATGGTCTGCGTACAGGCCGAAGTCACGGCGCCGATCGTCGAAGCCTACGCCAGCGGTGCGGTTGATAGCGCGCCGGTAACGGCCGGCCAAACGCTCGCAACCGGCTTGAACGTGCCCGGCGGCGTCGGCCATTTCAAAGTATTGGCGATCATCCGCGCCAGCGGCGGTTGCGCGGTCAGCGTTAGCGAAGCCGAGACCGCAGCCGCGCTCAGCGCGTCATGGCGCGAACAACCGTGGTGGCTCGGCACCGAAGCCGCGGCCTGTCTTGCGGCACTGCCGAAGCTGGTCGCCAGTGGCGGCATCAAAGCCGGCGAGCGCGTGGTGGTGGTTAACACCGGCTCGTTGGAAAAATACCTGGGGCCGGCGGTGCGGGCGCTGGTCTAGAGCCCGTAACGCAGCGATTGCATCCGTGTTAATAGGTCTTAGCGCCGGCTGACGTAACGGCGCTCGCCGGTCGCCGGGTTGTAATAAACATCGGTCAGCTGGCCGCTGTGCGGGTCGAGAAAGCGCTCGCCGGTACGCTGCCAGTTAATCGGCGGCGTGTGGCTGGTTTTGCCGTAACGCCAACGTTCGAAAAACGTGCCGGCGCTGAGCATTACACCGTTCAGCAGCAGCCACAGCGCTTCGGGGTATTGGCCGCTGAGCGCAAAGTAAGCGCTGGCCGCTAGCGAGACCAAACCGGCCGAGAATAGAACACGGCGCAGCATCGCTTAGGCCTCCAGCACGAGTACGACGGCGGTGCCGTAGGCGACGATCTCACTCATCGTCTGGCCGATTTCGGAGGAGTCGAAGCGCATCATCACAACGCCGTTCGCACCCATCGCATTGGCGTTCTTCACCAAGCGATCAAGCGCGTGGCGCCGTGCTTCTTCCAGCAACTGCGTGTATTCGGTGATTTCCCCGCCGACCAGCGAGCGCAAGCCAGCCATGATGTTGCCGCCGATGCCACGGCTGCGGACCACCAGCCCAAAGACTTGGCCCTTGGTTTCGGCGATACGGTAGCCGGCAACGTGTTCGCTAGTGACGACGATCATGATGAATTCCTCGCGACGTGCGCTCGCGGATGGCGATAGTTACCCGACGCCGGGTGCAATGTCATCATCGCATGGCCGGCGAATCCCAATGCTTACGCTGCGTTCAAAGCCAATCAGCCGCGAAAGCTCGAATAGCGCGAGGCCGATCGGCGTGCCGTATTGCAGCTGCGTCGCCAGCAACGGGAATGCTGCGCCGCCGTTGCCGCTGCTGACCGCGCCGAGCAGTGCCGCAGTTAGCAGCGCGCCCAGCACCATAAAGATAATTCCTGTAATGCGGACCGCATTCGCGTAGCGGCTGTCGGGATAGCTCGGCAGCGTTACGGTGCCGCGCAACAGGCCGAGTAGCCGCCTGCCGACGACGATGGCAAGCACAATCGCCACTACGAAGATTTTCAGCGCGGTTATTGGATTTACGACGTTGGGGTTCTGCGCCATCTGCCGCAGCAGCGTAAGCCCGTAGCGGACTTGCAGCAGCGGCAATGTCACCACAATCAGTAACGAAGCGCCGTACAGCAATCGGAGCGGAATCTTGGCGGGGAACGGCGTATTTTCGGCGATCACCATCGTGCCTCCACGGTTGTTATCCAGCGCTTGTTATCGGCTTACGCCGCTTGCCGCACCTGCTGAATCCGTTCGTAGGCCGCGGTGATTTCGCGGGTTTTCTCTTCGGCCATTTCGCGCATGCTTTCCGGCAGGCCTTTGGCGGCCAGTTTGTCCGGATGGTTTTGGCTCATCAGCACGCGATAAGCCCGCTTCACTTCAGCGTCGCTGGCGCTGGCGGGAACGCCGAGTACGCGGTAGGCGTCGTCGATGGCGCTGGCGCTCGGGCGGCGGCCACTGCGTCCACTGCTACTGCTTTCGCCGCCGCCGCGCAGCAGCGCTTCGAGGCGGGCGATTTCATCTTCCGACATCCCCAGGCCGCGGGTGATGCGCACCAGAATGTCGCGCTCCGCCGGGTGCATTTCGCCGTCGGCGGCGATTGCCGAAATCTGCACCTGCATGAACATTTGCAGCAGTGCTGGCTGGCCGCCAGCGGCCTGCGCGAAGCGACGGACTTCGGCGTCGAGATCGAAATCTGGTTCTTTGCCGCGGTTAAACGCGCGCTTAGCCGCTTCGCGTGCTTCGCCGTGTAGGTGCAGGCGGTCGAATAGCGTTTCGGCGGCGCGGATCTCGTGTTCGGTGATATAGCCGTCGGCTTTGCAGACCGCGCCCATGACGGCGAACGTCGAATCCAGAAACTGCGCCTGAACCTGCCGGACCTTGCCGGCGGCGAAGCGCAGCAAGAGTGCGGGCAGCACGCGGCTGAGCAGCAGGCCGATTACCAGGCCCCAGATCAAACCGCGGACGCCGCCCGCGTAAAGGCCGACCAAGGCGGCGATCATCCAAAAGTTCATGCGTCAGCAGCCGCAGTAGGAATTCAAACGGGGCAACTAAACCGCCAGTAATTCCACTTCAAACAGCAGCGTTGCGTTCGGCGGAATCACGCCGCCCGCGCCGCGGGCGCCGTAGCCAAGTTCGGCCGGAATGATCAGGCGCCGCGTGCCGCCGACTTTCATGCCCTGCACGCCTTCGTCCCAACCGCGAATCACCTGCCCGGCACCGAGCCCGAAGCCGAACGGCTGGCCACGGTCTTTGCTGGAGTCGAATTTGCGGCCGGCGTTACCCTCGGCATAAAGCCAGCCGGTGTAATGCACGCTAACGCGCTGGCCGGCAGTGGCTTCGGCGCCTTCGCCGACAACGGTATCTTCGTATTGCAGGCCGGAGGCCGTGGTGATGGTCATCGCTACTCTGGGGCTCGATAAGGGCCGCACGGCGGTGCGCGTGGGCCAAAAAGGGGGCTTTAGGATACCGCCTTGTTCCGCATCGCTGTGATTTTTTCCGATCATCTACGAATCATGGTGTAAACGACATTCGGTTCCCTACTTTCAAGCATGCGTAAATCTGCAGACCATCTCCGACTATCTTTCGCGGCGCTACTGCATGGCCACCGCAGGATTCTGTTCAAAGTGGCGGCGTTGTACACGCAAAACCCGGAGGATCGGCGCGATCTAGCGCAGGAGATCAGCGCCCAGCTTTGGCGTGCGTACCCGCGCTTTGATCCGCAACGGCGGTTTTCAACTTGGATGTATCGAATTGCGCTGAACATTGGCATTTCGCATTTGCGCAGCGCCACCGGCCACGCCGCGCGTTTCGCGCCGCTAGACGCTGACTGGGCCGAAACCCTGGCCGCGCCCGAGCCCGAAGACGACGACCGCCTGCGCCAGCTCTACGCGTTTATCGGCGGCCTTGATGCGCTGCACCGGGCGCTGATGTTGCTGTATCTGGACGACCACAGCTACGCCGAAATCGCCGCGATTCTTGGCATCACCGAAACCAATGTTGAACCCGCATCGGCCGCATCAAGCAACAGCTGCGCGCCCGCGCCCAAACCGCGTCATCTCAAGGAGCCTAGTAATGGAACTCGACGAATTGAAGCAGGCTTGGCAGGTATTGGACCGCCGGCTAGAACGGCAGAACCAACTCAATCTCGCCTTATTGCGCGAAAGCCGGCTGCCGAAAGCACGCGCGCTGCTGCGGCCGCTGGTATGGGGGCAGGCGCTGCAAGTGCTGGCCGGCGTGGCGCTGGCGCTGGCGGCGGTGGTGTATTGGCTGGGTCAGCTCGGCACCCCGCATTTGCTGATTCCAGGCGTGTTGCTGCAGGCCTATGGGCTCTTGTTTATTGTGCTCGGCGGCCGGGAACTGCATCTGTTGCGGATGATCGACTACGCCGCGCCGGTGGTCGAAATTCAGCGCCGGCTCGGGCTGCTGCGCCGGCGCCGGATCATCAATGGCAGGATTTTCGGCGCCGTCGGCTGCCTCGCCTGGGTGCCGTTGATCGTCGTGGCCAGCCACGCGCTGTGGGGGCTTGATCTCATTGCGCAGGCGCCGCGGTTAGTGGCGATTCTCAGCGCGAGCGCGGCGGTTTGTCTGCTGCTGTTCAGCGCTGTCTACGGGTGGTTGCGCGTGCTGCGCCACACGCAACTGGCACAGCGCATTGACGAGAGTAGCGTCGGCCACAGCCTGCGCCGCGCCGAAGCCGCACTCACCGAAATCGCCGATTTCGAACGCGAATAAGCGCCAGCGCCTGTTAGCCGTATGCGATCACCGCGTGTTCCCTGACCCTAATCAGGCTTGCCCGGAACCGGCAGCACAAAAACCACAAACGCGCCGCGTGACGGTGCAGCTGGCGCGGTGCTTGGATGCAGGCCGCCGATGCCGTCTGGATCATTTGCGAGGCCGCCGATACCGGTCAGCACGCCGATGTACTGCCGGCCGCCGTAAGCCCAACTGCTGACGTTGCCGACAACGCCGGACGGCAGCGGCGGCGATTGCCACAGCTCGGCGCCAGTTTTTGCGTCCAAGGCTTTCAGGCGCGCGTCCAGCGTGCCGAAAAAGACCAGGCCGCTGGCGGTGGCGAGCGTGCCGCTCCAAACCGGCAGCGGTTCGCGATGAATCCACCGGGCGCGGCCGAGTGCGGCGTCCCAGGCGGTGACGCGGCCGAGCGCGGCCTCGTCGCCGGGCACCGGGTGCATCCGAATCGAAGCGCCGACATACGGCTCCCCGGCACGGTAATCAACCTGAAACGGCTCGATATCCATGCACAGATGATTGCCCGGCACGAAGAACAAACCGAGCCCGGCGCTGTACGCCGCCGGCGCCTGATTCTTGCTGCCGATTGCGGGCGGGCAGACGCCGGCAGTCGTCGTGTCTTCGCCGTTATGCGCTGGCGAATACGCTGGATTCAGCTGCGGCCGGCCGCTGTGTAAGTCGATGCCGCTGGCCCAGTTCACGCTCGGGTCGAACTTCTCCGCGCTGAGCAGCGCGCCGCTGGCGCGGTCCAGCGTGTAGGCGTAGCCGTTGCGGTCAAAGTGCGCCAGCAGCTTGCGCGGCGGCTGGGCGCCCTTTGCTTGGTCGAACAACAACAACTCGTTCACGCCGTCGTAATCCCATTCGTCGTGCGGCGTCATTTGATAAACCCAGACGACGCGGCCGGTGTCGAGATCCCGTGCCCATAGCGCGTTCGTCCACTTGTTATCGCCAGGGCGTTGCAGCGGATTCCACGTGCCCGGATTGCCGCTGCCGTAGAACAGCAAGCGCAATGCGGGATCGTAGGAATACCAGCCCCAAGTGGTGCCGCCGCCGAGCTGCCATTGATCGCCCTGCCACGTTTTCAGCGAAGAATTTTCGCCGACTGGAATCAGCCGCCCGTCTTGCCAAGTCATCGTCCGCAGTGGGTCGATGCGCAGATCTTGATCCGGGCCAACGCTGTAGCCGCGCCATACTTCGTGGCCATCGGCGAGGTCGTATGCGGCGATATAACCGCGCACGCCGTACTCGCCGCCGGCAACGCCGGTGATCACGTAGTGCTCGAACACGCGCGGCGCGTTGGTTGCCGTTGCGCCGGTTTTCGGATCGCCCGTTTGTGTCCGCCAAACCACCGCGCCGGTTTCGGCATCGAGCGCCACCAGCGTGGTGTCCGCCTGTTGCAGCAGCACACGGCCGCGCCCGGCCACCGCGCCATACGCCAAGCCACGGCTAACCACATCGCAGCACATCAACGAAGCAATACCGGCCGCCTGCTGCGGTGTATAGCGCCAGCGCACGTGATGATCGGCCAGATCGATTGCAAACACCGTATTCGGCAGCGGCGTATGCAGGTAGAGCGTGGCGCCGACAACCAACGGCGCGCCTTCTTGGCCGCGCCCAGCGCCAGTCTCAAATTGCCAAGCCGGCTGCAATTGCGCGACGTTCTCCGGCGTGATCTGCGTCAGCGTGCTGGTGCGGAGGTTGGCATCGTCAGTATTCGTCACCGCCCGCGGCACCGCAGCACAAGCCGCGAGCAGACCGAGCAGCGAAGCAGCGAGTAAACGGCAGCGGTGCGACATCACGGCGTCATCGTGGCAAAGGGGTTGCGTCAGGATAAAGCGAATAGCGCTCGTTTAGGGCTAGCTTGTTTTACGCGAGGACGATGCCCTGCTGAGTCTCGGCTTTTATTCCCTAAGCTCAATGCGGGTTCTGTGGCAAACCATCGGCGATTTCATAGTAGTCGCCCTTCTCCGCAACAAAGATGTGCATTTCCAGCTGGGTAGCCGTGGGCGTATCAAACGCGCCCATTGCAATGCCGATCCACGCTTTTGCCGGGGGATCGAAGAATAACGAAGACCCGCACAGCGAGCAGAACCCGCGCCGTACTTTTGGCGAAGAGTGGTACCACGTCAACTTATCCTGCCCCGTGATTTCCAGGGCTTCTTTCGGCACGTCAGTTGAGGCGAAGTAATGGCCGGAATGCTTCCTGCACTGCACGCAATGGCAAGCGTCGGGGGCCTTTAGTGCGCCGGTTACGGTAAAGCTAACCGCGCCGCAGAGGCATGAGCCTTTCTTGATTGCAACCACGAATGAACTCCGTCAACAGCGGGTGGGGCCGATCACGATTTATTGATCCGGCCATCCGATACTTGAATAAAAGTCTGGCGCCAAACTGAATGGCGCACGCTCGAAAAGTGCTGCCTCAAATTGCCGCGCAATGCTGCGTTTAGCGATTTTGTCGCTGAATTAATAATCTCGCAGAAGAAGAGGACCACGCCAACCTTTGGGAGGTCCGTAGGGAGATTGCAGCGACGCTGCGCACCTCGGCCGTCGGGTCGCCCCGCTACGCCCAAAGTCATTCGGCGCTTGGTACTGCGCTCGCCAAGCGTTGATCCTCGTACGCGAAGCACTAAACCGCGCCAGCGGCCGGCATTGCTTTGCCAGCGCACCTAAAAGGTGCGGCGTCGAAGCGCGCTTCATCGCAGCTGGCCGAATATTCTTGGCGCACGCACTCAATAGGTTCGTGCACGAAGCTCAACGCTTCGACGACGACGCTTTTTCACTTGCGCACAAACCAAAACGGCGCGTGCGCCAGCTTTTGAGCAGCGCCAGCGATGGGCAGAGGTTCGACGCCGGCTTTGCGCCGTTCGAGCGAGCGTCGGAGAGATTGCGGCTAGCCTCGCCTCCTTCGCAATGTCCTGCTACGCATTCACCCCCAACGCTCCGGTTGCCGCGCTGTCGAATTACGGCTCGTCGTTGTGTCGAGTTGTTGCTTGAGCGCAACTTGCTCCCAAGGCCAAGGGTACGACGCACCGCGCCGTAATGTCAGATTCTCAGCGCAGATCAGCCGCCTCGTAAAACGGGCGGATTTCGATCTTGCTCGGTCCCGGCATCGGACTGGGGCAGCGCCGCGCCCAGGCGACGGCTTCTTCCATGTCCTTGACCTCCCACAGCCAGAAACCGGCAACCAGTTCCCGAGTTTCGGCGAAAGGCCCATCGATGACGGTGCGGTTGGGGCCATCGAACGCGATGCGCTTCCCGTACGCAGAAGGCTTGACGCAGAAAACCGGGGTCGGAGTAGAACAGAAAACCGGGGTCGGAGTAGAATAAACGGCGAGCTGAGAGGGCGGAGTAAATAGGAGTAAATAAATTCACCGCCACTCAACGACCAGCTACTGATGCCGTGATTTTCTTAAATCCCAGACAACCGCGCGTACGGCGGAATAACGCAACCGGAGGGCGTCACGTAGGGTGGATGCTGATCCACCTGTCGCGAAGCGACATGTAAGGCGCGGTGGGTGGCGAGGCATGGCGGAATTCGCAGATAGGCGCCGCCGTCCGGGTGTTTATTCGCTCCGACCCCGGGTTCCGCACTGGCCGACGGTGAGCACTACGGGCGAGTGTAATGGCGGCGGATCAATAACCGAAGCCGTTGGAAGCACTACATAAGGCAGCTCTCAAACATCCGATACTTCAATCAAGCGCCAGCTAACCCCAACTAATCTAATCGCAGCCCTTCTTGTTCGCCTTTATAGCCGTGCTGTTGCATTGCTTCGGCGAGTTCGCGCAGCACGGGATGCAGCGGGTTGCTGAGCAGGCGTGCGAGGCGGGTATAGTCGTCTTCGGTCAGGGGTTTGCGTGTCGGCAGGCGGTCCAGCGTATCGGCGCCCATGTGCCAGGGTTGCCAGCGTAGGTTTGCGTCGGACCATAGCTGTGCCGCGAGCGTGGCGATTTCGATGCCGGCGGGGTCGGGATCGCAGGCGATCAGGAGCGGTGCGGGATGCAGGCGGATGAGGTGCTGCAGCGTTTCTCGCCACCAAGTTGGCGGATAGCCGGGCAGCCACACGACGCCGTCGTTAGCGCCGAACTGGCGTGCGGCGCGCTCAAAGCTGGTGCGGTTTTCGACCAGGCGCCAGCAGCCCATTTTGCCGTCCGCGCTGCTGCCGGCTGCGACGATGTTGGGTGTTAGTCCGAGAAAATCCACCGCTGCGGCGAGGTTCAAGCCGCTGGGTTGTAGATGCAGCGGGGCGCGAATCAGCAGCAGCGGCGTGTGGGCTTCGATGTTGAAAGCGCTGAGGTCGAGTACATCGAGCAGCCAATTCCAATCAGCGTCCGGCAGGCCTTTGGTATCGTCGGCTGCGAACAGCGCAAAGTCTCTGCGGGTGCCGTTGCGTTGATCCGCGCACCACGTTTCGAGTGCGCGCAACCAGCGGTGGCGACGAATCGCGAGTTGCGGCGGCATCTCTGCCAAGTGCTGTGCCGCGGCGACGAGCGCGGCGTCGGCTAAGGGCTGCGCCAATAGTTCGGCGTGCTGTTGGGCAAGCAGCGTGCGGTTCGGCAAGCCTAGGTTTTCGCGCAGCGTTTCGAAGTCCCGAAAGGTGAGCCGCAGCGGCACCCAGCGGCCGTGCTCGCGGGTTTCTTCGAGTTCGATCCAGCCGGCCCGCAGCAGCGCTTCGAGTACATCCGGTGCCAACACGCTGCGCTGCGGCCCGCCTTTTTTCAACAGTGTGGCCCACTTCGGCGTGGCACTGCCCTCCAGCCAATCGCGTATCAGCTGTTGCCAGTCTTGCGGCCAGAGGCGTTGCGCGTGCTGGTCGATGGCCTCGCGTTGGCGCAAGCGCCGCCCGCGTAGCGTGACTTGGGCGCCGACATCCAACTGCCGCGTGCGTACGCCGGCGGCATCGGCTGCGGACCATTCCAGATCGCGCACGCGCGGCTCAGGCGGGGTCTGTTGCCCGGCGCAGGAACGCCACCGGAGGTGCAAACGTGCCGCCGGGGCGGCGCTTCTGCGTGACTAACGTCAGCTCGGACGGTTTGAATACATTGACGTTGTGCGTGTTCGGCGTGGTGACGATGTACTGCGCTTTTGTCGCCTGCAGAAACGCGCCGACTTTATCGATATTAAAGATATCCAAATGTGCGAACGGCTCGTCGATAAACACGAAGCCACCACTCTTATCGTCTTCCATCATTAAGCCGATGAGTAGAATCATCGACTTCATGACTTGCTGGCCGCCGGAGGCTTCGCCGTCGTTGAGGCCGATCAGGCCTTTTTGATCGAAGTTGAATTGCACTTCCAGGTTCGCCTGCGCCAGCGAAAGATCATCGTTGGTCAGATGCGGGTGCTGCGCCTCTACTTCGATGCCGGCCAGCGCGCCGAGGCTTTTCAGGTTCTGCGCGTAGCGGCGCAGCGTTGCGCGCAATACGTTCACATACTGGCCGCGGGCGAGGTCGGTACTGTGTTGCGCGCGCTCCAGATGCACGCCTTGGTTATCGATACGCCCGGCGAGTTGGCGGTGTTCGGCGTTGAGCTTGTCGCGCACCTGCACGCAGTTGCCGTCGGTGATGTAGCGGCCGTCATTCTTTTTGCGCGTTAGGCGGTCGATTTCACGCTCCACTGTGGTGGCGGATTCGTACTGCGCGCGCGCCTCAGCGAGGCCGGCGGCGCTACGCCAGACCAGCGGTTTGTCGCGCCGTAGTCGGCGCCACGCCAGCACGTTATCGACATAAGCCCGGCGCGTGCTGTGTAGCTCTGCAGCGAGACTTTGCGCGTGTTTTTGGTCGCGGCCGATTTGATCTTCCGTTAGCGCGTGCTGGCCGGTCAGCGGCTTCGCCGCTTCAATCGCGGTGTGATAACGCACCGCGGCTTCGGCGCGCTGGCTTTTCAGCGTCTGCGCCTCTTCGTTCAGCCGCGCGTACTCAGCTTCTGCGCGCTCGAACTCCGGCGCGCGCGCGGTGAGTTCCCGGGCGGCATCGACGCCAGCCATGCGCGCTTGCACCGCGGCCAGCCGCTCAACGTGGCCGGATAGGGTTTCCGCGAGCGTGGCGCGGGCGGTTTCGACTTCGGCCAGCCGCGTCCGCGCTTGGGCGGCGGCATTGCGGCCGAAAAAGGCATCGGCGACGCTGATGTCACGAGCGCCGCGGCGCTCGCGTTGGTAGCCGCTCGGCGTGATCCAGGCTTGGTGTTCGGGCAGCTTGGCGCCGTCGGCGACGGTATCCACCCGGCGGATGCCGTCCAGCAGCTTCGCCAACCAGGCCGGCGGATCGGCGCTGAAACGCAGGCATTCGAGCAGCGAACCCGGCGTCGGCCGCGGCGGCGGCGCGCGGTCTGGCACCAGATAGTGACGAAACTTCAGCTGCTCGCCGAGCCGCCACGCGGCGGCGCGGTCGGCCGGGTCTTCGAGCAATATCAACTGCCGCACGCCGGCCAGAACCGCCTCGACCGCGGCCTGCCAGCGTTCATCGGTGATCTCGACGATGTCGGCCAGCGGCGTATGGCGCAGCCCGGCTTGGTCGAGCGCAGCCCGAAAATGCTGCACTTCGGCGGGCATTGGCCGGCGCCCGGCGTCGAGCGCGGCGATGCGCGCGCGCAGTTCGGTGCGTTCATCGTCCAGCGCTTGCTGCTGGTTTTCGGCTTCAAAGATCCGCCGCCGCAAGCGCTCGGTTTCGCGCGTGGCTTGGTCGATGTCCACGCCTTCAGCCTGCTGCGCGGCGCGCTCGGCCAGCTTCTGCCGCTGTTCGAGCAGCAAGCCAGCGCGCGCCAACGGCCGATCCACCCGCTTCTCGGCTTCTTGCGCCGCGTTCAGCGCCTGCTGCGCTTCGGCTTCTTCGCGTTCGGCGGCGGCCAGCTGTTCAACCAGCTGCGCCCGCGCCTGTTCGCGCTTGGCGAGTAGTTGTTTGATTTCGCGAAACTCGCGGCGCTTGCCGAGCAGTTGGCTGTGGCCGCCATGCAGGCTATCGGCGAGGCCCGCCAGTTCCAAGCGTGGCAGCCATTGCCCGGATAAATCCGCCAGCTCGCCGATTAGGCTTTGATAATCCTGATACGAATTGACATCGGCTTCGGCCGCTTGCAGCTGCGTGTGCAGGCGCGCCAGCTGCGTGTTCAGCTCGTCCAATTCGCGTTTGCAGGCGATCTGGTCTTCACGGGCTTTGCGGTAGTTATCGAGTACGTCTTGATCGCCGAAGACATCGAATACCAATTCCAGCAATTGCCGGCCGGAGTATTCGCAGAGTTTGTCGGTATGGCCTTGGTCGAGCGCCAGCACACGTTTGATCGCTCGCGTCAGGCCGGCGTTTTCGAGCTGGGCTTCGTATTGGCGGACGCCGAACCAGGTTACCGCGTCGCCGCTTTCAGCTTGCTCGACGCTGATGTCGCCGGCGCCGATGCCGTAGTCGCGCTGCCAATCGCCGCCTTTTTTTCGTATCCGGCAGAACAGGGTGATGACCGGATCGGTGATCGGCCAGAACGCCAGCTGGCCGGCGCTGTAACCCTGGCTGCGGCGCGGATTAGAGACGGTTGCGCGCAGCCACGCGTAGGGGCGATCGGCACGGCGCACGTAGCGCTTGTAGTCGCGGCCTTGCGAGCACGGAATGGCGAGCAGGGTGCGCAGCGCGTCGAGCAGCGTGGTTTTGCCGGAGCCATTCGGGCCGACGACGGTGACGATGCCGGCATCGAGCGGCAGCGTGAAACGCTCCCACCAATCCCAGTGAACGATTTCGAGTTTATGGAAGCTGAACATCGGCGTCGGGCTCTGCTGCCGAGTCGGGCTCGGCAAGGTTCGGGGAAGGAATTTCGGCTTCGGCCGGCGCGCTGCTGCGCGGGCCGAATAAGTCGGCGAGCGTGCCATCAAGCACGCGCTGCGCCATGCGGTTGTAGTCGAGTACGAGGTCGAGCAGCGGGCCTTCGAAAATGCGGGTGTCGCGGCGCTCGATGAAGCCGACGCGGGACAACACGCCGAGCGCGATGCTGATGCGCGTCTTGCCGCCGAGCTGAGCGCCGAAGTCGGCGACGAGCGTGGCTTCCGCGACGCTGATGCCGAGCTGCGCCGCCGTTGGCAGCGGTTTTTCGGTTGCGAACATCTCGGCTTGATTGCGCAATTCGGCCGCGGTTTGGCGTTCGATCTGGCGCTGCCGCTTCGGCAGAATCAGCAGTGCCCAGAGCACTACCAGCAGCGCGATTTGATCGCGCTTCAAGTCGAGATTATTCGATAGCCACGCGTCTTCACCGCCGAACACCGGCTGCTCCAGTTCGCGGCGGATGCGCAGCGCCACGTGGTCGGCGTACGGGTGCTCGACCAATTCCAAACCGCAGGCGCTCAGGCGCTCCGACAGCGCGTTAAAAAACAGCTCGTCGGTCAGCGCTTTTTTTACCAGCGGGTCTCGCCGCGGCAGCACGCGTTGGGCCGCCAGCCGCGCGACCAATACTTGTAAGTCACGCTCCATCGCCCAGCCTCCGTCGGCTGCGGGCGACGGTGCCGCGCCGGTTCATCGATAACAAGGTGGTCATCCGTTTGTTTCGTCAGGACGTGATTTTTGATCCAAATAGCCGGCGCTCATGTCGGCCACGCCGGCACGCTGCACAGGGGCGATTTCGCCGCTCCAGCGCAGGCGCAAGTCGAGCCGCGCTAAGTCCGCGACCGGGCCGGCCAACGTCGCCGATTCGCGGTCGCCGAGCAGCGCCAGCAGCGAAAGCCGGTAGCTCGATAATTCGTAGTCGCGCAGCGGCACGGCGTCCGCCAGCGGCCAGCCGGCGGGTGCTACGCGCAATGCATCGCGCCAGTTTTCAAGCTCGGCGTAATCGGGCGGCTCCATGTCTACCCCGGCGGATAGCGGCGCTTCGCTGGCCGGTGGCAGCGGCGCGTCGAGTTTTTCCGGCCGCAGTTTGTCGACCAGTTCGAACTCGGCGATGTCGAGCGCGATGTCGCCGAGCGCGAACGCGAAGTCCGGAATCGGCGCGGTGGCGCCGTCGCCGGCCAGCTTCGCGAGTTGCGCCTGGGTTTGGCTGCGCAGCCAAGCGCTGACATCGGTGGACGACAAACCGGTTGCGCCCAAATGCACTTTCTGGCTTTCGAGCTGGTTCAGTGCGCGCTGAAACGCGCCGCTCATCCGCAGCAGCTCGCTCTGCACTTGGCCGATGCGCTGCGCGATGCGGTGGCTGGCGCCGTCCAGATCGGTGGATTCGGTGATCCGGCGCAGCACGTCGCTGCCTTTATCGACCCAATTCCACACCGAGGCCAGCTTGGTTTCAGCGCTGCGGATGCGCGTTTCCGAGCCGGACAAAATCGCCCGCTCGAATTCGTCTTTCAATTCCAGCAGGCGTGACAACAGATGCTGCAGTTCCGACTGCCCGACCGAGCCGATAGCGTCGCCGCCGGCGATCTGCGCCGCGAGGAAGCCCAGCTCCGCGCCTTCCTCGCCGAACTTCAGCAGCGTCGACAGCGCCGCGATTGTCATCCGCCCGAGCGGGCTTAGGCCATAGCGGGAGGTATCCGCATCCCAGGCCAGCAGGCCGTGCACGCGCAGGCGGCCGATCAGGTTTTCGAGCTTGGCTTCGTCGAGATACGGAAACTGGTTGCGCAACTCGGCGGCGCTGAAATAAGGATCGCCGCCGCGCGCGGCCACTTCGCGCAACACCAGCAGGCGGATCAGCACCGCCGCTTCGGTGCCGGTGAACAGGGCGATCAAGGCCTGAATCGCCGGGCGCGATTGCGTCAGCGGGCTGAGCGCGGTGACGTCCGCAGCTTCGATGCCGGACTTGAACCAGTCGGCTAGGCGCTCGTCGGTGGGATCGTTAGGGGCTGATGGCATCGCCAGGAGGCTAGAAAGGTGGGCCCGCCGCGCGGCCGACTATTATGGCCCGCCGGGCCGCCAGCCGTCAGCCCCGTGCAGACGGCCGGCACGTAACGTTAGCGGCCAGCGGATAAGCCGCGGCTGCTCGGGCGGCTGGTCGGGGGCCTGCCAAGCCCGCGTCAGCGCGGGTTCGATCGAGGCAATCGGATCACGGCCTTCAGCGGCGCGGTAGCGCTGCGTTGCCGACCAGGTTTGCAGGTAGGCCAAAAACTGCGGCAGCGTCCAGGTTGCCGTCATCGCAAACGCCGGGGCGGGGAGCGGCACAAATGGCAACGCCAGCTCGGCGTAGCCGTTTTCGGTATGGCGCCGCTCCGGCGGCCAATATGGGCCGACGACATCCTGATAAAGCTGCATGACGACCGCATCCACCGCCGGGGTGATTGCGCACAGCGCGTAAGTCCATGCCGCCAACACCGCGCCCGGCTTCGCCACCCGCAGCGCCTCGGCGCCGAAGCGCGGCAGATCAAACCAATGCAGCGCTTGCGCCACGGTAATGAGGTCCACCGAGGCATCGGCGAAGGCAGTGGTTTCGGCCGGTTCGACCCGATACCGAACATTTTCCCGGGCCGCGGCGTTGGCGATCTGCGCCGCGCTGGCATCGGTGCCGACCACCTGCGCGAAATGCGCTGCGAGCGCCACGCTGGCCTGACCGTTGCCGCAGCCGGCGTCCCAAGCCAGCGCCCGCGCCGGGGCTTGATGCGCCAACCAAGCGTACAAAGCGCCGGGATACAGGGGCCGGCTGGTGCGGTAATCGGCGGCGTGGCCGGAAAAGTGATCTTTGAAAGTGGGGCTGCTCATGCCAATTCGTCCTTTCACGGCGGCCGGCGTTCCCAGGTATGGTGCGCGGACCGGCGGCATTCTGTGCGCCGATTCTATAATTGCCGAAAGCTCAGTCCGTCTACGTTGCCCTATGCTCGACCGTTCCGGAGAATCCGCTTTTGCCGCCGTGCTCGGCGCGCACCAGCTGCGTGCGTTCATCAGCGACAATCCGCATTACTGCGGCAGCTGGAATGAGCCCGAAGGGGCGATTGACCACGGCATGTTCCATCTGATCGACGAAGGCGAGTGCTGGGTGGGTATTTCCGGTGGCGAGCCGTACATCCCGCTCGGCCCCGGCGATCTCGTGCTGTTTCCGCACGGCACCGAACACCAGCTGTGCAGCGTGCCAGACACCCCGATCACCGGCACCCGCAATCTATTTACGTCGGTCATTTGCGGTGAATTTGAATTCGCCACCGGCAACCGCAACCCGATACTCGATGCGCTGCCGGAGCTGATCGTCGTCCGCGAAAAAGACAGCGGCATGCAGTTCCGGCTGCTGGCGCAACTGCTGGCGCACGAAGCGCGGCAAGACCACTTCGGCCGGCAATTGGTGCTGGATAAACTTGCCGACGCCTTGTTCGTCATGGCGCTGCGCTACTACATCGCCAATAGTCCGGAACGCCGCGGCCTGATCGCCGCGCTGGCCGACCCGCGCCTGGCGCGCGTGCTGGAAGCCATTCACGCCGACCCCGGCCGGGCTTGGACCGTCGCCGCGCTGGCGGAGATCGCGCATCAATCGCGCACCGCGTTCGCGCAGTATTTCGGCGAAGTGCTCAGCGTCAGCCCGTACCAATATCTAACCGAATGGCGCATGGCTGAAGCACAGCGTCTGCTCGCCGATCCCAAATCCTCAGCCGCGACGATCGCCGAAAAACTCGGCTACCAAACCGAAGCCGCATTCCGCCGCGCGTTCAAAAAAGTACACGGCTACGGCCCCGGCCAAGTGCGCCGCGCCGCACGCCTTGCGCAACGCGAAGTGGTGGCCGCCTAGGCGGCAACAAGCCAGCCGCACCCGTTATACTGCACGCCCCTCGGCAACAAAACCGGCCCGCCCGTGTTTGCCCCGCCGCAGGGGCACGTCGCACGGGCCTGTAGCTCAACGGTTAGAGCAGGGGACTCATAATCCCTTGGTTCTCGGTTCAAATCCGAGCGGGCCCATTAATTCCGCGGTGCGGCAGATCGGGCTGACTAGCGGTCCGTAGCTATTCAGTCGAAAGCAATGCCTCTGGCCGGACCGAAGCACTTCCACTTTATTGGTTTGCGCAGCGAATTGTCGTGACGGATGTATCGCACGAGCCGGCGCTTGAGATCAGTCGCGAATGCGAAGATGCCGCGCGCGATCACGCCGTGCTCGATCTTGGCGAACCATAATTCGACCGCGCTGAGCCAGAATGAATAGGTCGGCGTGAAGTGCATGGTGCAGCGGCGATCTACAATGGTTATCGACCATCGACCATCGACCATCGACCATCGACCATCGACCATCGACCATCGACCATCGACCATCGACCATCAAGCAGCGCGACTTGAAGATCTTTTCCGGCGAGAGCGAGACGCTGGATACTTTGGCCGACGACCTTGGCAGAGAAGCTTGAGGTGCAAAAGGCGAATCGCGATCTGGAAGGCGAGCAGGATAAAACACGCCGTGAGCTTTTTACGCGGCCGGACGAAATTCAAGGCCAACGGGATAAACTCATCGGAGCGCTGGAAGCACAACTGCGACAGCGTGTGGAAACACAATCCGTACTCGCCTGCAAATGGGGAATGCAATGAAACGAGAACAAGCACTCAAGCTGTTATCGGAGAGCAAGGCGCTCCTGGCAGCTCGCTACGGCGTCAAAAAGATCGGCTTGTTTGGATCGACTGTTCGCAGCTCGGCGCGCAAGGGCAGCGATATCGACATTCTGGTTTCTTTCGAAGGTCCGGCAACGTCAGAACGCTACTTTGGTGTCCAGTTTTTTCTGGAAGACCTGTTCGGCGCGCCGGTTGACTTGGTAACGGACAAGGCCTTGCGCCCGGAGTTACGTCCGTTTATTGAAAAGGAAGTCGTACATGTCTGAGCCGGCACCCCGCGAGTGGCGCTTTTACGTCGCCGACATGATCGGCTTCGCCGAGAAGGTTCTTGCCTACACTGAAGGATTCGACCAAGCGCGGTTCGTTGCCAATAGTCTCAACTATGACGCCACCGTGCGGAATCTTGAGCTCATCGGCGAAGCAGCAACCCGCATTCCCGACGCAATACGTCTGGCACACGCACAGATTCCCTGGCGACTCATCATTGCCACGCGCAACCGGCTGATACATGGATATCTGGGCATCGACAACGATACTTTGTGGAGCATCATCGTCGGTGACATACCGGCTTTGCTCCAAAAACTGCGGATGCTGGACGAACAAATGCCATGACCGAACCAACGATCACTTGCCCCAATTGCAAAAGCGAAATCCGGCTCACTGAGTCTTTGGCCGCGCCGCTCATTGCGGCGACCAAGCAGCAGTTTGAGCTACGGTTGTCTGAGAAGGATGCCGAGATCGCGCAGCGCGAGCAATCCGTTCGGGACAAGGAAAAGCAGGTCACCGAGGCCAAGCGCGCGGTCGAGCAGCAGGTCGCCGATCAAGTTGCGGAGCAACTCAAGGCCGAACGGACGCGGGTGATCGCCGAAGAATCAAAGAAGGCCAAGCAGGCCAGCGCCGCCGAGCTGGAGAACAAAGCCCGCGAACTGGTCGAGCTTCAAGAAGTCCTGAAGGTCCGCGACGAAAAGCTGGCCGAGGCCCAGAAGGCACAGGCCGAACTCATCAAGAAGCAGCGGGCGCTGGACGATGCCAAGCGCGAGCTGGAACTGACCATCGAGAAACGCGTGCAAGACGGCCTTACCGAAGTGCGGTCGCAAGCGAAGCGGGAAGCCGAAGAGGGCCTCAAGCTCAAAGTGATGGAGAAGGACCAGACCATCACTTCGATGCAGAAGACCATCGAGGAACTCAAGCAGAAGGCCGAGCAGGGCTCACAGCAGATGCAGGGCGAAGTGCAAGAACTTGAGTTGGAGAGCTTGCTCCGCGCCAAGTTTCCCTTTGATTCAATCGAGCCTGTCCCCAAGGGCGAATTCGGCGGCGATGCGCTCCACCGCGTGGTCGGCCCGAGCGGGCAGCCCGGTGGCACTATCCTATGGGAGTTTAAGCTCACCAAGAACTGGAGCGACGGCTGGCTTGCCAAGCTGCGCGAAGATCAGAGAACGGCGAAGGCTGACATTTCCGTGCTGGTCAGCCAGGCGCTGCCGAAAGGCGTTGAGACCTTCGACGTAATCGATGGTGTCTGGGTCGCCCATCCGCGCGCAGCGCTGCCCGTCGCAACCGTGCTCCGCCATACGCTGCTTCAGGTCAGCACGGCCCGTCAGGTTTCCGAGGGGCAGCAGACGAAAACCGAGATGGTCTACCAGTACCTGACAGGCCCGCGCTTTCGCCATCGGGTTGAAGCCATCGTCGAGGCGTTCTCCAGCATGAACGAAGACCTCGACAAGGAACGGAAGGCGATCATGAAGCAGTGGGCCAAACGCGAACAGCAGATCGAGCGCGTGATGGAGGCCACCGTTGGGATGTACGGTGACTTGCAGGGAATCGCCGGAAAGTCGCTGCAAGAGATCGAAGGTCTTGAACTTCTTGCGCTCGATGCGCCGAGTGTGAAACAGCTTTCGCTTTGACGAGCATCACATGCAGGATTGGGGATATAAGCATGACAAGTGAGCGTACGGAACGCGGTTCAGAGTGGCGGAAATGGGACCTACACATTCACACGCCCGCTTCTTTCCATTGGACGGGACAAAAATTCGACCCTGACCCCACCTCGAAAGCTAACGCTGCGCTAGTGGATGAGATGATCAACGCTTTAAATGAAGCGGAGCCTGCGGTTTTCGCTCTGATGGATTACTGGACATTCGACGGTTGGTTCGCACTCAAACGGCGCCTAAGTGAGGCCGGCGCTCCGAAGCTTATGAAGACGGTTTTCCCCGGCATTGAGCTTCGACTTGCGGCGCCAACGGTCCGACTAAACGCGCACGTACTATTTTCTGATGACGTGGCCGACCAAAATCTTCTGGACTTCAAATCGGCCTTGCAGGTTGAGATAGTGGCCCGTCCGCTATCGGATGCGTCCCTCATCGAACTCGCGCGAAAGGTTGGCGAAGACAAGCTTAAGCATCATGGCTTCAAAAAGGCCGACATCGACTCGGACGATAGTCAAGCATTGTTGGCTGGGTCAACAATTGCCGAGATCAATTGTGAAAGCTACAAACTCGCAATTGAAAAGGTACCCAGCGGCCAAGCGGTCGGCTTTATGCCCTTCGACACGAGCGATGGCCTCGCGGAGGTCAAATGGCGGGATCACTATGCATATTTTCTCGGCCTTTTTAAGACATCGCCCATATTTGAGTCCCGAAACACTGATCTCCGTGGAGCATTCGTCAACGAGACGACACCGGGCAACGCCAAATGGATTAAGCACTTCCAAGCCGGGCTTGGGAATGTTCCGCGGCTTGTCGTATCAGGCAGTGATGCGCACCGCTTCAAGGGAACCAAGGGTGACAATGACAAGCGGGGCTATGGCGACTACCCGTCCGGAAAGGTAACTTGGATTAAGGCTGACCCGACCTTTCGTGGGTTGCTTCAAGCCATCATGGAGCCGGCCAAGCGCTCCTTCATCGGAGAGCGTCCTCAGAAACTGTCAGAGATTGCCGAGAACAAAACATTCTTCATTGACGAAATTGAGGTGAAGAAGAATGCTGGAGTTCCTGCAACCGGGACATGGCTTGATGGCTGCAAGCTGCCTCTAAACCCTGATCTGGTGGCAATTATTGGAAATAAGGGAAGCGGCAAGAGCGCACTGGCAGATGTGATTGCGCTACTTGGAAACTCACGCCAAAAAGCGCACTTTTCATTCTTGAAGAAAGACCGCTTCCGAGGGAAGTCAGGCGAACCGGCGAGACATTTTATAGGCACTCTAAGCTGGTGTGATTCAAGCAGTGAGCAGCGCAACTTGAATGACGATCCAAGCTCAGACAAGGTCGAACTAGTTCGATACATACCGCAAGGACATTTCGAGGAGCTATGTAACGAGCATGTATCGGGCCGCTCGAACGCCTTTGAGCGCGAACTGAGAGCCGTCATCTTCTCCCACGCAGGAGAGTCCATTCGTCTGGGAGCACTCGACTTTGACCAGCTTATTGAGCAGCAAGAGAGCAGCTTCAGGGACCAGCTTAGTGAGTTTAGGAAGGACCTCAAGAAACTGAATGAAGAGATTGCAGGTATCGAGGACCAACTTCAGCCTGAGATGAAGCGGGCACTCCAAGAGCTTCTTACGCAGAAAAAGAAGCAGATCGACGAACTCGTCAAGATCAAACCGGAGGCTGTGCCGAAGCCTGCGGAAGAGCTTAGCCCGGAGCAGCAGGACGCTGCGGCAGCGCTGGACACGATAGCTACGAAGCTGAAAGACCTCGAACAGCGAGCTAATGCCAACGCGGCTTCGGAATCGCTGCTGGCTAGAAAGCTCAAGGCGACTCAAAACCTCCGCGAACGGATGCGCCTTCTGGAACGAACCTACAAGCAATTCCAAGAGGAAGCTGCAAAAGAACTGGAGGTTTTAGGTCTGAAGGTTGGTGACATAGCAAATCTCTCACTGAACAGTCAGCCGATTGACCAAATTGCGACTTCGATTCCAGTCGATCAAGAAGCGCTGAAGGCCGTTGCAGCCAAAGACGTTGTGGAGAAGGTAAAGCTGCAATCTGACCAAGCGGCCCTCAATGCGAAGCTCAACGCCCCTCAGCTCCTTTATCAAAATAATTTGAAGTCGCTTGAAGACTGGAGCGTCAAACACAGTGAACTGATCGGCGCGTCTGACGCGCCAGAGACATTTACTAATAAGTCAGTATATTAGGGAACAATAAGGGCGAAGTGTTTGTCCAACCCGACATGAAGAGAGACGGAAGAAGGGTATCGCGATCGGCGTTGGAAGAAATGCGGATGATGGCGCTTGAGCGG
>JALNYU010000035.1 GCA_023229645.1 Nevskia sp.
ACGAGGCTATCAAATTGGCTCACCGTGAACTCACCGAAGCCCTGCGATTGCTGTCAGAGCAACCGCCACAATGGAATGACCCACCAGCATCCCAGTGGAGATGAAAATGAGGGGAAACCTCAGGGTCGGACTGGCATTTAGCAGGCAGCTGGACTACGCTAGCATCGTGCATTCAGGAGTCTGCCGATGTCCCGCCCCTTGCGTTACGAAGCGATTGATCTGCCGCAACACGTCATCCAGCGCGGCAACAACCGGCAAGCGACATTCTTCGCCGAGGAGGACTACGCGGTCTACCGAGAATGCCTCAAGGACGCAGCAGACAGGCACGAATGCGATGTTCATGCCTATGTGCTGATGACCAACCATGTGCACGTGCTGATGACGCCGCATCAGTCTGGCGGGATCGGCAAGGTCTTGCAGTCAGTTGGACGCCGCTATGTGCAATACGTCAACACGCAATACCGACGGACAGGCACGCTATGGGAAGGGCGCTACAAGGCCAGCCTGATTGATTCCGAGCGGTATCTGCTGACTTGCTATCGTTACATCGAAATGAACCCGGTCCGCGCCGGGATGGTGAAGCATCCCGACGAATATCGCTGGTCGAGCTACGCGTGGCATGCGCAGGGGCTGGACGATACCGTGATCCGGGACCACCCGTGCTATCTCGATCTGGCCAATAGTGTCAGCGGGCGGCAGAGCGCTTATCGGCGTTTGTTACGGGCACCCCTCGGTTCGGAAACGCTAGCCGAAATTCGCGATGCTTTGAATCAATGTCGGGTTTACGGTGGCGAGCGGTTTAAGGACGAAATTGAAGCAGTCCTGGGTCGGCGGGTGCGTCCCGGCAAAGCTGGGCGACCCAGAAAAGAACTTCAGGAAAAGGGGAAGTGAAAAGCTGTATATCAATCTGATCCTGATTCACGACTCCTATTTTCTATTTTGCAGTAGAAGGTGAGACTAAAATTATGGATAGTTAGAGTGCGATCTCTATTTTCGCTAATGAACAATTTCAGTCTGCCCCTTTTTGGGATTTGAGTCAGTAAAAATGGCTGAATATTAGCCGAGCACTCAAAATTACGCTGCCGGAAATTGATGTCCATAAGGCGTTTGGTGATGATTGTTGATCCGGGTCTTTCTGATTTTGAGTGTGCCTTAGCGTTTAGGGGTGGTCCAAGTAGTGGCGCACGGACGCAGCCAAGCGGTTCGGTGCGGAGCAGATCATCTACAGGGGGATGCCATGACATTTATTCAAATTGGGTTGCCATTGTTAGTTGCTGCAGTCGGCGTATTTGTTGCCAGTAGTCTCGTGCACATGGTTTTTAAGTGGCATAGCGCGGACTATGGGAGGCTTGAGAACGAGGACGAAATACGCGCCGCGATACGCAAGGCGGGCGCGCAGCCGGGGCAATATGTCTTGCCGCATTGCAACGACATGAAGGATCTGCAAACGCCTGAGATGCTGCAGAAATTCGACGAAGGGCCAGTGGGCTTGTTGCTGCTGCGGCCTAGCGGAGCACCGAAGATGGGCGGGAGCTTGGCGCGTTGGTTTGGTTTGAATCTGGTGGTCGCCGCGGCTGCGGCGCACCTAGGGGCGGCGTCGTTGCCCGCTGGGGCGAATGCGCATCAGGTATTCCATGCAACGGCGTTGATCACGTTTTTTGCCTACGCTTGCGGCAGTGTTTCCAACGGTATTTGGAAAGGGCAGCCGTGGCGGAGTGTCGCGAAAGATTTGCTCGACGCGTTTATTTACGGCGTGGTCAGCGGTTTGGCATTCGCGTGGCTGTGGCCGTAGGCGAGATCGCCTAGCGCGGGCGTCCCCCGTGTTGGGCGTCGCTGCAAATGCCTTGGTACATCCGGCTGCACTGCAGCCGGATTTCAATTGCCGCTAAGCCTATTAAAACCTCTATTCAGCGGCTTGATTCTGGTCCGGCAGCAGCCAGTTGCTGATCGGCGCGCCGCCGTCCAGCCCGGCGAAGTCGAATAGCTGGGCATCCGCGAGCTGCGACGGTGCCACATGCTGCAACGCGCTGAAGATGTGTTCGATGCGGCCGGGGTGGTTGCGCTCCCATTCGTCCATTAGCTTCCGCACTTGTTTGCGCTGTAGTTGTTCCTGACTGCCGCAGAGTGTGCACGGAATGATCGGGAACTGCTCCATCTCCGCGTATTCGACGATGTCGGCTTCGCGAACATAGGCTAGCGGCCGAATCACGATGTGCTTGCCGTTGTCGCTTTTCAGCTTCGGCGGCATCGCTTTCAACTTGGCGTTGAAGAAGAGGTTCAGGAAGAACGTGGCGACGATATCGTCGCGGTGGTGGCCGAGCGCAATTTTGTTGTAGCCCTGCGCTTCGGCGAACGAGTACAGCGCGCCGCGCCGCAGCCGCGAACAGAGGCCGCACAGCGTTCGGCCTTCCGGCACCACGCGTTTGACGACCGAATAGGTGTCTTGTTCGACGATGTGGAACGGCACCCCGCGCGCCTGCAGGTAGCCGGGTAGCACGTGTTCCGGGAAGCCCGGCTGCTTTTGGTCGAGATTGACCGCGACGAGCTCGAAATCCACCGGTGCCGCTTCGCGCAGCAGCAGCAGAATATCGAGCATCGTGTAGCTGTCTTTGCCGCCCGACAGGCAGACCATAACGCGGTCGCCGTTGCGAATCATCGCGTAATCCTGGATCGCCTGGCCGACTTGTCGGCGCAGGCGCTTCACCAGCTTATTGCGCTCTAACCCGCGCCGACGCGGCCGCTCGATCGCCGTTAAGGCGATCTTGGTTATCGTCGGTTCAGGCGGCGTCAGCGTCGCGGACATAGGTTTTTTCCTTGAGGCGGACCGCGAACAGGATATACAACACGGCGATGCCGCCCATCAGCCCAGCGAAGAACAGGAAGTACACCGGGCCGACTAAGGCGTAGGTCGAAACCTGGGCTTTGCCGGCGTCGAACGTGCCGCTGCTGATGATCGGCTGGCGCTCCACTTTATCGACCAAGCGCACGCGCTTGCCGGCAACATCGATTTCGGCGATCAAGTAAGTGCCGGCGAACGGTTCCGAGGTGCCACTGGCGAGCGTGGTTTCGATGCCGTTGGCGCCGCCGAGGTCGATCTTCTGGCCGGGGACAAAGCCGTCGACAGTGCTCAACGTTACCCAGGTTTCGGCGCCGGTTTCGACCGCGCTGGCTTGCAGCGGCCGCACCATCAAATCGTTCACGGTTGCGGTCAGGCCGTTGCCGACGCTGGTCGAGAGCAGAAACAAGCTCATGATCGTGCTCTTCATCACCGGCGGCGCTTGTTTGTAGCTGTACTCCAGGCCGGTAATCGAAACCAATACTTCGGAAGCGGTTAGCACGCCGTAGGCGGTAACCTGCCACCACAGGCTCACCGAGTGGCCGTTCTGGATGCGGTTTTCGATCCACGCGACGATCAAAAACGAGCTGGCGGTAATGAAGAAGCCGATGCCGATTTTGCGCAGCGGCGTTACCGTGAAGAACTTGCCGAGCAGCGGGTAAATGCCGAACGTGAAGATCGGAATCATGATCAGGATGTACAAGCCGTTCACGACTTGCAGCTGCGCCGGCAGCATTTCATAGCTGGCGAGGCTGGCGAACGCCGGAATGCCGGATAGGAAGCCGAACAAGTGCTTATCCATCAAGCCGCTTTGCGCTTGCACGGTCCAGCTATTGCCGTTGCTCTGATCCCACAGCGCCCAGAAGATGGCGATGAACAGATACAACACGCTCAGGCGGCCGACGGTTTTCAGATTTTCGCCGGTGAAGCTGCGTTCCAACCACGCCACAAGTTCCGACGGCAGCGTTTTGCGCAAGCCGGTGTTCAGCGCCAGGAAGACCGCGAGGGCGAGCTGCGCCAACATCGTGAACAGCGCGAACAGGTAGTTGGTCTGGGTGAAGATCGCGGCGGAAATGCCGAGCATGACCAAAAACACGCCGATGAACGCGAGCGGCTGTAGGCCGGGTTTATCTATCGCTGCCGGTACCACGGCAAAACGCTTGCGGCCGAGGAAGAACACCAGCGTTGCAAGCGACATCATCGCCGCCGGCATGCCGAAGGCCCATGTTGGGCCGTAGTTTGGGTCTGCTAACAGCTGCGGGCAGAACCAGATCGAAATCGACGAGCCGGCGTTGATCGAGAAGTAAAAATAGCTAAACGCGCGTTCGATCAAATGCTGATTCGCGGACGTGAATTGATCGCCGACGTTGGTCGATACGCAGGGCTTGATGCCGCCGGTGCCGAACGCGACCAAGAACATGCCGATGACCAGCGTCGTCGCGGTGCCGCCCAGCGCCAGCATCGTACAACCGGCGATGTAGACCAGCGAGAACCAAATGATGGTGCGGAACTTGGCCAGAAAAATGTCCGAAACCATCGCGCCGAGCAGGGGAAAGAAGTACGCGGCTGACTTGAACATCGCGCCCCAGCCCAGCGCCTTGGCGTCGCCGAAGTGCAGGAACTGAATCATGTACGTGACGAGGATCGCGTTGATGCCGTAGAAACAGAAACGCTCGGCAAACTCGTTGGCGATGATGAACGGGATGCCGGCCGGCATCCGTACGGCCTGCGCCTGTGGCGCAGCGGTAGCTGTGGTTGTGGTCATTGGTCGATATTTTTTGGCGGATTTGTGCGCCGTGGCGCGTCATAAAGCCTGATGCGCCGAATAATGCGGCAACACCTGCATGCTTGTCGAAAATTGGCGATTAGCGCTGCTGCACAGCACCGTTGTGGTTATCGTCAGCAAAAGCCGTGCAATTGCGAGGTGGCGCCGCATTTCGACGCTGACTTCTTTGCCTAACGGCGATTTTCAGCCTGGCTCATCGAGCGCACGGCGGCATCCGCTATGATTCGACGCGCCCAGTCTGGGACGACACGGAGAAGCAGCATGCGGTTAGCGGGCACCATCATTTCGGCGATTGCGATATTGGCGTCGTCGGCCGTATTTGCATCGGATAACAACAACGAAAAAATCCGTGCGCTGATGGAAGCGCAGGGTTTGCTCGATACATTTAGCCAGCAAATCGCATCCGGGAAGGTGCGGAGTCGCCAGATTGCCGACAATACGATCAAGCAGATCTTTAGCGGGTTGCCCGTGCCGCCAGAGTTCGAGCTAAAGGTCACGGCAGCAGCAAGCGAGTTCATTGATGCGATGCAGCCAACTTGGGGCGCGCAAGACATTGTTGATGTACTGGCAAAATACTACGGCTCGAATTTCACCGACGACGAGCTCGACCAACTGGTCGCGTTTTACACGTCTCCGCTCGGCAAGAAAGATGTACTCGTCAGCCGCCAAGCGGTGGGTGAACTCGGTAAAGAATTCGGCGCGCGGTATCAACGCATTGCCGAGCAAGCCACCGCTACTTATACCGAACGGCTAAGGCAGATTGTCAAAGAGCTGAGCGCCGCTAAAAAGAATTAAAGAATTAAGGCGCGAGACTTTTGCGCGGCCTCGCTACGGCAAGCTCGGCCGCATCACGAAAAACCCCGCTTCCAGCCACGGGCCGCGTACCTCGGTCGCCCAGGATTGCCTCACAGCGGCAATCGGGCGTTGGGTCCATTCGGCGATTTCTAACAGCGCGGCGTTGATATCACTGCCATGCTGTATCGAGGTGAGAAAGCGATAGTGCAGCGCGCTGACCGGGTAGGTTGTGGTTCTGTAGTCTCGGCGCAGCAGCACAGCGTACAGCGGTGCTTGTGGCGGGAAGCGCGGGGACCGCTCGGCGACGACTTCGTGGTAATACCACGCTACCGGGTAGTGGTATTGGGCTAGGCTTAGGCAGGGCTGGAGGATCAAGCTGCTGTCGTCGGCAGTGGTATCGGGCCAGGGTTGCCCCTCGTGACCCGGCGCATCGAAGAGGCGGAACAGCTCGCGTTCGTAGCCGGCTAAATCGACCATGAAATCAATCCAATCTTCGCGGTCTTGCGTTGGCCGGTCGCGATCAAACCGCGTTTCCTCTAACCAGGCAGTGAAGCGGCGGCCGAGTTCGTACAGCGTGTAGCTGTCGGAGGGATAAGCGCGGAGATAGGTGTCGGCGAAGTCGTCAAACAGCGCATCGCCGAGCGCGTAGCGGGTCGCCGGGAACTGCTCCGCCAAGCATTTCCTTAAGCGCAGAATGTAGCTGCGCTGATAGATTGCGAGGCAGCCGGCGGCATCGAGCATTGGGCCGGCCAATACAGTGTCGGCGATCGCGCTGCGGTCGAATTTGCCGGGCGCGACGAGGGCTTCAAGCAGCCAGCGCTGCAGCGAGTAAAGCGGACTAAGGTCTGTTGACACTAGGGAAGCCCCTTGGCTGCTTCCTTCCTCGTTGCGCTGGCGGTTCACCATCGCCGTCGCAGCAACCGCATCAGTGTTAACAGGCCCAGCAGCCTGCGCGCTCATACTCGGCTCAGGCTGCTGCGGCGCATGACTGCGGGCACCAGGAAGTCGACCGGCGTCGATAGCGCTTCCCGTGTTGGTGCGTGCCCCGGCGGCTGGGGCGGCGCGACGAAAGCTTCATCGTTCATGAAGCCGCGAGCACGCAGGACCTCTGCGTGCACGCGCTCGAACGCGGGCACATCGCCGTCCCATTCCAGCAGCGTCGCCGCGCCGTGGCTGCGTTGCCACGCGTGGTGAAAGAGCGCCCATACCGCGTCGGCCACCGGCTGATCATGGGTGTCGATGATGTGGGTGCCGCAGTGTTGATGGCCGGCGAGATGCAATTGCACGACGCGCTCGAATGGGAACGCGGCCAGATAGTGCAGCGGATCGGTGCCGGCGTTGAAGCAGCTGACATAGACATTGTTGACATCGAGCAAGAGCTGGCAGCCGGTGTTGTCGCACAGCGCGCGTAGAAAATCGGGCTCGCTGATACTGGAGTCGCGGAAGCGCAGATAGGTGCTGGGGTTTTCCAGCACCAGTGGCCGTTCGAGTTGGTCTTGAACCTGGCGCACCCGGGCGGTGACGTGTGCCAATGCCGTTTCGGTCAGCGGCATTGGCAGCAAGTCGTGGCTATTAATCCCGAGCATGCCGGTCCAGCACAGGTGGTCGCTGACCCAGCGCGCCGAGACTTCATCGGCCAACCGGCGCAAGCGCGACAAATAGCCGAGATCAAGCGGATCGGTGCTGCCGATCGACATCGAAACACCGTGCAGCACAACGGGGTGGCGCTCGGCGATCTGCCGCAATACCGCGCGCGGCCGACCGCCGGAGTCCATGAAGTTCTCCGAGATCGCCTCGAACCAGTCGACCGCCGGCCAGGTGCGCAGAATGTCGTCAAAATGACGATTGCGCAGGCCAACGCCGAGCCCGAGTTGGTACTCGAACGCGCGCCCGCTGTCTTCATCGCGCATCAGGAACAGCTACCGGCGCCGCTCAGGCCGCTGGCGCCGCAAGCCGTCATGCCCTGGCCGCTGTACTCCTGTATCCATTCGATGGTCGGGCCGTATTTGAATAGATCGTGATGCGGCACCTGTGGTGGCTGTGCGGGCAACGACGGATTCTGTGCAATGAGCGTCGGCCAAGTTTTCTCGGCGAATACTTCGCGTGCCCGTAGCCAAACACTTTTGCCTTGGTTCGGGCCATCGGTGCTGAAGCGCTCGGCGTTGATCGGCGTCGCGCAGGAGCCCAGTGTTGCGCACGCGTTCGCGCCCGGCGTTAACTGCTCTTCGCCAGTGCCGTAGAGCCCACAGCCACCTTGGCCGCTACAGTTGTTGAGCACATGGCAGGTGTGATCAGAGACCGTTGGTTGGTCCGGGTTGGCGTAGTTGTAGGCGAGCGCCGTTGAGCAATAGCCTTGGCCGGCGCAGGCGTTATCGCGCGTGCGCCCCTGGCCTTGGCACTGATTCAGACCCATGCAGGCGTGCCGTACTTCGCCAGCAGCGAGCTGCTTCGCTTCGGGCGGGTTGGCCGGGAACTTCGGAATCTGTTGCGCTTTATATTTGTGAACATCACAGCCGGGCGATTCAGGCGCCCACAGCGTGCTGACATCGGGCAGCGTCGGAATCAGGTTGACGTAATACTGTAGGTCCGCCGTGTACCACGCCGCGTTGCCATATTGCGCGTTCAGGTTGTTGTACATCGTCACCAGCGTCGAAAATGCCAGATGCCGCGGGCCGAGGTTGATGTTCTCGAACGTCGGCGCGAGCCGCGGGCTGGCTGGCCGGGCGTTGCTCTCATCAAGGTTCACTTGCCGCATCGCTTGAATGATCTTGTCCAGAATCCAGATCATCGAACGGTGCAGCGCTTGGTTGAAGTAGCGTTTCTGCTGCGCAGGCTCCTGTAGGAAAATGCTCTCGGTCATGATCAGCATGTATTGATACAGACCGCTGACCAATTCCGCCACTTCCCGCCGTCCGGCTGGGTAAGCGGCCGCGACGGGGTTTTCCGGGAAATCGAACACGACATTGCGCAGGGCATCACCGCTGTATTGCTGAGAGGCCGGCGCTGGCGGCGTTGGTTGGCGCGCCAGTTTCTCGTGGTTGGGATCGTAGCCTTGCAACTGAGATTGCAGAGTCAGGAATTTGTAGTAGTGCGACAGTTCCTGCTTCGAAGGATCGTCGAATTTGCTCGGGCCAAAGCCTTCGCCTTGGGCGTCGATGGTTTGGATCGCCTGCAGCGCCCGCTCGCGCGAGTCGATCGTGATCAGCGCCGAGCGCCCAGCGTGGCTATCGTCATGGCTGGTGAACTTTGCCACCGTCGCCGCAGATTTGGGGGCCGGGTCGGCACCGGGCAAACCTTGTTGAAGGCGGCCTCAGGGAAGGCGGTGTCGATATTGTTGGGCGAATAATTGGTGGGATGGATCTGGCGCAGGTGCTCGCCCCGGCGGAAGTCTTCGTCGGTGATATGGCAAGAGCTGATGATGCAGCGGATATAGGAATAGATTTGCCCGATGGTTTTCCAATTCCCGTCTTCGGGCGGGGCATCAACTTCCGCTGGATATTCAATTTCGAGAAATTTCCAGAGTTGTTCGAGTGAGAATTTAGCCAGTGGCAGCGACATCGGCTTGTGATTGGGCCCCAGCTTGCGGTGCCCTGGTAAATTACTGGGGAACGGCGACGGCGAGTTCAGATAGAGCTGCGGCTGTTGGCCCAATGAATACAAAATATTGGACGACAGCACATATGCAGCATTTCCTCAACTGCCACACTCATGATGACCGCACCGGCTTGATCGGCAAAGCGTGACAGCGGCGTATTGGGAAAAGATGCAGCGGTGGAAGTCAGGCCCAGCGTCCGGTCGATTGAATAATAGGTATAGAGATAGATTGGAATCGTCGCAAGCTCAATCTCGATTGCAATCTGCAAATGGCTCTTTAACTCTGACAATGCGTAAGCGCGGCTCCAAGTGCGATCAATATGATCGACGAGATGTCTTTCCTTGGCGCTTAATGGCCGTACTGGGTCGCTGTGGCGGGTGGGGCTATTCATAGTGCTCTCCTAGGCTGATTATTCTAGTAAGGCTGTTTTACGATCTCGAAATGTTTAGTGTGTCGCGCAGCGCGCCGCTTTTAGTGTGGCGCAGTGGATATCGAATAGGGGCGACGTAGATGCGCGAACGCTATAACAATGGCGCCCATGCGACCGCGCGCAATTGAGCGGTCAAGCTGCGTCACATCGGACGCATCCGCTAAATCCGTAAAGAGTAGATTCCGCAGCATTGACGTCGATTGCGACGTGATGCAGGGCCGGCAACGTCAGGCGGGAATATTGACGGCAGCCCAGTATGTGTGCCGGCCGCTAGACTGAAGCGAGCATCGAAACCCCGGTACTCGATTCCGGGCTGCCCCGCATTTGCGCGGTGCAGCAACGTAACTCAGGAAATGCGCTGCGCGCTTCAGCAAACTCTTATTTTTGGCGTTTGCGAGCAACGGGGAAAACTGGGCAGCCATGTTCAACTCCTTTTGATAAAAATACAAAACGATATTGAAATGCGCGTGCGCCGAATGACATCCCGTGTCGCGCATGCCGACTATGGCACGGGCCGCACTGCCGTGCATCGGTAAATGCCACTACAAATTCTGCCCGCACTGGCCATGCGAGCAGAGATAGAAAGCCTCAGTCGCTACGGCAGGTCAACGCCGCCGCCCTCTTCGTGCGGCGCGAAGTCTTCCGGGGCCGGTACTTTTAGGATCGGCAGAACTGCGGCTTCTAAGCTGATATTGAGCTTCGGCAGTGCCTTAGTTTTAATTTGTTGCCAACGGCTTAAGCCTTGGCTGAGGCGGCGACTGTAGTCGTCGAAGACCTGCTGCTGGCCCTGCGTCGGCGGCGCATCGGCAGATTCCATATCGCTCTCCAAGCCGGCGAACGCGGCGCCAACGGTTGCGAAATCGGCGTCGATACCCGCTTCCTTTTCCACCAGCGGCTCAGTTGCCGCTAACAAAGCTGCGGTCGCTGCTTTTAGCGCAGGCGTTAACGTTGGCTGTAAGGCCAGAATTTGCGCGCGGACGGATTCCACTTCGCCATTGCCGATATAAGCCTGCTCGATGGCGCTCGAAACTTTTTGCGAGAACGCCGCGGCGTGAGCGTAGTCAGCGGCGCTTGCGGTTACGCGCGGGTCTGGCTTCAAGATCAGCGCGGTGCGGTAGTCGCGGCCACCGGCTTTTAGAACGATTTCGTAACGGCCCGGCGGCACAAATGCGCCCGCGGGTGTGGTCGCGGTATCGCGGCCGGGCACGGCGGCGATGCTGAATTCATAACCCTGTGCTTTCGGCCGCGGATAGCGCAGATCCCAAATCACGCGATGCGCGCCCGGCGACGCCGGCAGCGGCCGCGCCGGTTGCAGCCAAACATCTGCGAAATATTGCTCGGCGCCGCGCGATGGCGCGACATCATCGCTGGCATAGCGGCGCACCAGTGCACCGCGCGCGTCGCGAATTTCGAGCGCGACAGGGCCTTGGCTGCCGGCCTCAAGGCGGTAGTCGATCACAGCACCCGGCGGCGGGTTTTCGCCAACCGCGGTTTCCAGCGGCAGCGGTGTGTCTTTATTGTTGTTCGGGTGCAGGCGATACGCCGTTGCCGGCGCGTAGAGGCGGGTGCCGTCGCCCGGCTTTTGCTGGCGCAGCGGGCTGAGATCGTCGAGCAGCCAAATCGCGCGGCCCTGCGTCGCCGCGATCAAATCATTGCCTTTGACCAGCAGATCGCGCACCCAGGCTTGCGGCAGGTTTAGCTGCAGTGGCTGCCAATGGTCGCCGTCGTCGAGCGAAACATAAACCCCGGCATCGGTGCCCGCATAGAGCAGGCCCGCGCGCACCGGGTCGGCGCGGACCACCGCGACGAAATGCCCGGCCGGTAAACCCGCGCTGATTGCCGCCCAGGTTTTGCCGTAGTCGTGCGTGCGCCACGCGTACGGCGCGAAATCGTCTTGGCGATGATTATCGACCGCGACGTAGGCTGTGCCCTCGGCCAGCGCTGAAGGATCGACCGTATTGACCCGCGCCCAAGCTGGCAGGCCCGGCGGCGTGACGTTGGCCCAATGCTGGCCGCCGTCGCGCGTGAGTTGCACGCGGCCGTTGTCGGTGCCGATCCAGATCAGATTTTCCGCGCGTGGCGACGGCGCAATATTGAAAATCACGCCGTAGCCGCAGTCGCCAGCGTCGGTCACCGTGACGTTGCCGCCGCAGCGGGCCGGCAGCGGCGCGGCCAGGGTTTTATCGCGCGTCAGGTCCGGGCTGATTGCGCGCCAATGCTCGCCGCGGTCGGTGCTTTTGAACAGCGTCTGGGCGCCGACATATAAGGCTTTCGGTGTGATCGCGAGCGGCGTGATCCAGGTGTAGCGGTACTTCACTGTCGTCTGGCGCTGGCCGTAGCTGCTCACCGGCCACGGCGTGATATTGCGGGATTGACCATTGCGCGCATCCCAGCGCGAAATGCGGCCGCCGAGACCGCTGGAGTAGACGATATTCGGGTCGTTCGGGTCGGGTAGATCGTCGTCGCGCTCGTCGCCGCCAACCGGGTGCCAATCGCGGAACGTGATCGAGCCGTAATCGCTGCGGCTGGCGATGCCGACGGTGCCGCTATCTTGCTGGCCCGCGTAAATCCAGTATGGGAAGCGATTATCCGCAGCGAGGTGATAGAACTGGCCGGTCGGCTGGTTGTACCAATCGCTCCAGCTGCGGCCGCTGTCGACGCTAACGACGGTGCCCTGATCGCTGGTGACAACCATCCGCTCCGGGTGTTTCGGATTAATCCACATCTGGTGATAGTCGTCGCCGCCCGGCGCGCCTTTGATGATGTCAAAGGTCTTGCCGGCATCGCGCGAGCGGTGGATCGACTGGCCGAAGGTATAGACGGTATCAGCGTCATCCGGGGCGATTGTGATCCGGCTGTTGTACCAACTGGTGTTGGCGTCGGAATCGTTCACGCGCAGCCAATGCCCGCCACCGTCGTCGGACCGATACAGGCCGCGCACGCCGCCCGGCCGCGACGACGCCACGCTGGCGAATACGCGTATGCCTTGCGCGGTGTGGGTCACGGCAAGGCCGATGCGCCCGAGCGCGCCGTCGGGGAAGCCTTCGCCGTTGAGCCGCGCCCAGGTCTTGCCGCCGTCCAGAGATTTGTAAATGCCGCTGCCGGGGCCTTCAATCGGCGTGAAATAGCTGAGCCACGGATAGTTGCGCCACTGCCATGCGGCGGCAAACACGATGTTCGGTTGTGTCGGATCAGCCGCGAGGTCGACGACGCCGGTGTCGGGGCTGATCGCCAAGGTCTGCGCCCAATGCTGGCCGCCGTCTTCGCTGCGGAAAACGCCGCGTTCGGCGTTCGGGCCGAACAAGTGGCCGACGGCGCCGACCAGCAGGGTGTCACTGTTTTGCCGGTCGACCAGGATTGCGCCGATGTGCCGCGTTTGTTCCAAGCCGACGTGGGTCCAGGTTTTGCCGCCGTCAGCGGAGCGATATACGCCGTCGCCAGCCGCGATGTCGTAGCGCGGTTCCGGCTGGCCGGTGCCGACGTAGATCACGTTGCCGTCGTGGCCGGCAACGGCGATGGCGCCGACCGACGACGACGGCCCAGCGCCATCGAACAGCGGCGCCCAGGTGCGGCCGGCGTTCTGGGTTTTCCAAACGCCGCCGCCGGCTGCGCCGAAGAAAAACGTATCCGGTTGGTCCGGCACGCCAGCCGCCATCGTGCTCCAGCCGGCGCGGAACGGCCCGAGCTGACGCCAGTGCAGGTCCGGCAGCGCGGCGTTTTCGGCGCGCGCGGGTAGCGCTGAACTCAGGAGCAGGGTGACTGCGGTTAACAGCGCGGCACGGCGGGCACGGAGCGGCATGACAGATTTCCAATCGAGCAGCGCTGATTGTGCCGTGTTTGCCACGCTTTGCGTTCACGCGCCGGCCGACCGGCTGGCATCATGGCGCCTCACTTAATTTGTTAGACGCCGCAATTATTCCCTTAAGCGGTACCATCGGAAATGATCGCTCCTACGTCAGGCGCGCAGTCCACGAGGTTCCATATGTCCGCCATATACAACGGCCTAGAGTTCAGAACACAGCTTGAAGCACAGTGGGCAGCTTTCTTCGACCTTGCAAAATGGAAGTGGTGGCCAAATCCGACATCCGTCGGGAACTGGCGACCCGACTTCAAGGTGGCGTTTGACTGCGAGCATTCCGAGTGCAACGATCAACACACGCTCCTGATATCGGTGCTGCCCGCAGACGCAGTGAAAGATTTCGATGATCACCCTTGCAGCGCGCACAACTACGGAGTTCAAGGCGAGCATGGCGAGTGGCTCGCAGATGGCGGCGCAGCGTTTGGAAATTCACCGTCAGTTACTCGGTGGGAGATCTCACACGGCGCTGGCGGTGGGACTGAAGATGTTCATTTCCGAGTCGATGACGCTGATGCGCTGTGGGCCCGCGCCGCAACACTCGTCAAGTAGTGGTCGCGGCGGCGCCTAACCCTTCAAGCGGACCAGCCTACGGCGGTCCGCTCAAGTCAAACGTATAGTCCGCCGGTGCCCGCATCCCAGCCCGCCATCGACCGCGATCCCGATCTGCGCATACGGCCGGCGCGGCCTGACGATGCCGGTGCGATTCTGCAGCTGGAAACGCTGTTTCCGGGTGATCGGATGTCCGCGCGCTCAGTGCGGCGCTTCTTAACGGTGCCGAGCGCCCATGTTTGGGTCGCCGAGCAGGCCGGGGTCGTCGTCGGTAATTTGATTTGGCTGTCGCGCCGGGGCAGCCGCGTGGCGCGCATTTATTCGCTGGTGGTGGCGCCTGCGGCGCGCGGTTTCGGCCTTGCCGAGCGGCTAATTCGCGCAGCGGAAACAGAGGCTGCGGCGCTGCAATTGATCGTCATCAGTCTCGAAGTTCGGGTCGATAATGTCGCTGCGCGCCGCCTCTACGACAAGCTCGATTACGCCGAAAGCGCGCAGCTACCGGGTTTTTACGAAGATGGCGGCGATGGCTTAAAATTGACCAAAGCCTTGCCCAGCATGGTTCTTGCGGGCTAATTGCCAGCAAAATCCATAAAATTTTGCTGCAAGCGCGTAAAATGAAGCGCTCTCTGCAGTGCCGCGGTGCGTGGGCGTTCAGAGCCACACGTCTTCTTCGGGTTGCTTATATGTCCTCTGCTGAAAATCCTGTTTCTATTACGTTCCGTGATCTTGCCTTATCCGAGCCAGTTTTGGCCGGGCTTGAGGCCGTCGGTTACGAGTCGCCCTCGCCAATTCAGGCCGCGACGATCCCGCACTTACTCGAAGGCCGCGATGTTTTAGGCCAAGCGCAGACCGGCACCGGCAAAACCGCCGCGTTCGCGCTGCCGATTCTTTCCCGTATCGACATCGCCAACCGCCAGCCGCAGGCGTTGGTACTGGCGCCGACACGCGAACTGGCGATCCAGGTCGCCGAAGCGTTCCAGAAATACGCCGCGCATATGCCCGGCTTCCATGTGCTGCCGATTTACGGCGGCCAGAGCTATACGCCGCAGCTGTCGGCGCTGAAGCGCGGCGTGCACATCATCGTCGGCACGCCGGGTCGCGTGCTCGACCACATGAAGCGCAACACCTTGGATTTGAGCAATCTGAAGTGTTTGGTGCTCGACGAAGCCGACGAAATGCTGCGTATGGGCTTCATCGACGACGTTGAATTCGTGCTGAAAGAAACGCCGCCGGGCCGCCAAGTCGCACTGTTTTCGGCGACGATGCCGTCACAGATTCGGCGCATCGCGCAAACCTATCTGCGCACGCCGGCCGAAGTTACGATCAAGAGCAAAACCAGCACCGCGACCAACATCCGCCAGCGGTATTGGCTGGTGTCGGGCGTGCATAAGCTCGACGCGCTGACCCGCATCCTCGAAGCCGAAACCTTCGACGGCATGATCATTTTTGCCCGCACCAAAGCTGCGACGCAGGAACTGGCTGAGAAGCTCGAAGCTCGCGGTTACGCCGCCGCTGCGTTGAACGGCGACATGGAGCAGCGCGCCCGTGAACACACCGTGGCCAAGCTGAAAGACGGCCGGCTCGATATCGTCGTCGCGACCGACATCGCCGCCCGCGGGCTTGATGTCGAACGCATCAGCCACGTCGTTAATTTCGACATCCCGACCGATAGCGAATCCTACGTCCACCGCATCGGCCGCACTGGCCGCGCGGGCCGCAGCGGCGAGGCGATTCTGTTCATCGCGCCGCGCGAACGGCACATGCTGAAAGTGATTGAGCGCGCCACCCGGCAGCCGATCACGCCGATGGAATTACCGACGGTCGACGCCGTCAACAATCACCGTATCGCGCGCTTCAAACAGAAGATCGTCGATGCCTTGGCCGGCGGCGGCTTGGAGCTGTTCCGCTCGATCATCGAAGACTACGAACGCGAGCACAACGTGCCGGCGATCGAAATTGCCGCCGCGCTGGCGAAATTGGCGCAGGGCGACGCACAGTTGTTGATCGAAGACGCGCCAGCAGCGCCTGCCCGAGCCCGCGGTTACACGGTCGAAAGCGGTAATAGCGCGCCGCCGTCATCGTCGCGCCCGCCGCGGCCGCAGCGCAGCGAGCGCTGGCAGTCGGACGACGCGGCATTTGAGCGCCCGCGCCCGGAAGCTCGCGAACGGCCGCGCCCGCGCCCGGAAGGTGACGACGCGCCGCGCCCGAAAAAGCGCGAAGAAGCGGTGCCGATGGAAACGTTCCGTGTCGAAGTGGGGCACGTGCACAACGTTAAGCCGGGCAATATCGTCGGCGCGATCACCAACGAAGCCGGTGTAGATTCCAGCTACATCGGGCGAATCGACATTCGTGAAGACCACAGTTTTGTCGACCTGCCCACCGGCATGCCGAAAGAAGTGTTCCGCGATTTGCAGAAAGTTTGGGTCGTCGGCCGCCAACTGCGCCTGACGCGCCCCGGTGCCGCCGAGAAAACGCCGTACGAAGCGCCCGCTCACGGCAAAGGCAAACGCCCGCCACAGGGCTGAGCGGCCCGGCGTCGAAAAGTCGCTCAGCGGGGGCTGCCTTCAATCAGCCGCCGCTGAGCAATCCGGCCAGTTCGTCGGGTTCAGTGTAAATGCGCTTGCGCCATGCGTTCCAGGCCATCGCGGTAATAATCAAAACGCAGCGCCAGTTGCGTGAATACCGGGCGCAGGCCATAGACATCAGCCAAGTCGTGCTTCGCTGCCGACGCAAAATGGCACCGGCTCATGTTGCAGTAGTAATCCAATTTCAACGGCCGATTGCGGTAACGGTGCCGGTGTTCGATCCACGGCGCGCAAATTCCGGCTAAGAACAGCGCGTAATTGCCGATGTGCGAAAGCACCAGAAAGCGCCGTTGATGCCCGGCTTCGGCGGCGTTCTGAGCCAGATCGACCAGATATTCAAAATCTAATTCCTCGCCGCTTTGCACACGGTGCAGGCGCTCGGTGCTGACAAACAACGCCAAAATATTCGCCAGATAGTGAATCGTCCGGCGTTCGCCGGGCTCGCGCCGTGCGCTCAGCGAATGGCGCAGCAGCACGTTAAATAAGAGTTTCGGCGAAATATCGAGCCAGGCGTTGCTACTATCGAGCATCGCGTCGAAGACGTAGCGGCTTTCCAGCACTGATTCCAACGTGCTGGGTTGTTCGATCACGCGCCGCGCCGCTTCTTCGGCGTCGACGCCGGGTACCGGGAAGTGCTCGAACAAAAAAAGCAGATCTTTTTGTGCGAACGTCGGTGGATCGAGACGAGCAAAGTCAGGCGACTGCATCACGTTCTCCCGTTTAGGTGTCGTCCTTACGACAATGCAAATCCCGCGCCCAAAGTTGGGAAATTTCTTGTTAGCACAAGGGCTTGGCGGCTGCTAACGGCTGCGCCGGGCTTATTCATGGTCACAGCGCCGAGGCTTTTGTTGCAGACGGTCTTGTAAGGGCGACCGGCGGCACCAGCTTTAGCAAGATCTATCGCTACAGCGTTGCGGCGGGTTTTCGGCGCCATTGCCTACGGCGCACAGGCGAAGCCCATCGGCAGTTACGGCCAGCATCCGCGGTGCAGGCCTTTTTCGATTTTTATTTACGCGCCCAGCACGACGCTGTTATCGCCAAACCGCACGCGGTTTCTTATCGAGTTTGTATGAACGCCACAGCTACTGAAAACGCCGCAAACGAACCCAGCGCAGCTGCGCCTACAGCCGCACCGGCACGGCGCAAACTCTCGGCGCTGGCTGGCTTATGGCCCTTCCTGAGGCCGTATCGCGGCCGCGTTGCATTGGCATTTTTACTGCTGAGCCTGAGTTCCGGCGCGATGCTCGTCGTCCCGCTGGCGTTTCGCGATCTGATCGACCACGGCTTCGTCGCCAACGCCGGCATTCATGGCCATTTCTTGGCGCTGTTCGGCATCGCCGTGTTTTGGGCGATTTCCACTGCTGGCCGTTTTTACTTTGTGAGTTGGATCGGCGAGCGCGTTACGGCCGATCTACGCAGCGGCATCTATCACCGGATTCTGACGCAGTCGCCGGAATATTTTGAAACCACCAAAACCGGCGAAGTGCTATCGCGCCTGACCGGCGACACCACGCTCGTGCAAACCGTCGTCGGCTCCTCGATGTCGATGGGCCTGCGCAGCACGTTCCAGTTCGCGGGCGGCATGATCATGCTCGCCATCACCAGCGTGAAACTGTTTGCGATCACCGCCGCCCTGCTGTTGGTCGTGGTGTTGCCGTTGATCGCGATCGGCCGCTTGGTGAAGCGTTTATCGCGCGAATCGCAGGACCGCATCGCCGATACCTCGGCCGTCGCTGGCGAGATCTTGAACGCAATTCCGACGGTGCAGGCGTTTACGCAAGAGCAGTTCGAATACGCTCGTTACGACGCCACCGTCGAAAGCAGCTTCGCCTCGGCGATCCGCCGGACTCGCGTCCGCGCGATGATGACGGCGGCGATGATCGCCGGCGTGTTCGGCGCCATCGTTTTCGTGCTCTGGCTCGGCGCACAGGCCGTGGTCGCGGGCTCGATGACTGCCGGCCAGCTCGCCTCGTTCGTGTTGTACGCCGTGTTCACCGCCGGCGGCGTCGGTGTGATTGCTGAAGTTTGGGGCGATGTCATGCGCGCCGCGGGCGCCACCGAGCGCTTGGTCGAACTGCTGTACGCGGTGCCGACCATTCGCGCGCCCGCCGCGCCGGCAACGCTGCCGGAAACGCAGCAGGCGAGCGTCGCGTTTGATCATGTGCGCTTCCATTATCCGTCGCGCCCGCAGGCCGCCGCGCTCGACGACATCAACCTCGACATCCGCGAAGGCGAAACCGTTGCCCTGGTCGGCCCCAGCGGCGCCGGCAAAACCACGCTATTCCAGTTGCTGCTGCGTTTCTACGATGTCGAATCCGGCACGATCCGCTTCAACGGCCAAGACATCCGCGAACTCGATCCGGCACAGCTCCGCGCCCACATCGGCATCGTGCCGCAAGATGCAGTGATTTTCTCCGCCGATGCCTACGCCAACATCCGCTACGGCAACACCAAGGCCAGCGATGAAGAAGTGATGCTCGCCGCCCGCACCGCCCGCGCCGACGAATTCATCGAACGCTTGCCGGATGGCTATAAAACCTTCCTCGGCGAACGCGGCGTGCGCCTCTCCGGCGGCCAGCGCCAGCGCATCGCCATCGCCCGCGCGATTCTGAAAAACCCGCCGCTGCTCTTGCTTGACGAAGCCACCAGCGCCCTCGACGCCGAAAGCGAAGCCTTCGTCCAACGCGGCCTCGAAGCGGCAATGGAAAACCGCACGACATTGATCATCGCCCACCGCCTGGCAACGGTGCAGCGCGCGGATCGCATCGTCGTCTTCGAAGCCGGCAAGATTGTCGAAGTCGGCACGCCCGCCGAACTGCTGAAGAGTGGTGGCCTCTATTCGCGGCTGGCGAGTTTGCAGTTGATGGCTTGAACCGCAGGGCACGGCTAGGCACTGCCGACGAAATGGCGCGTCTTTACGTTAATAACGCGCGGCATTACTATGCACGATGATCAGGACGTTCCGGAATGCCGATACCGAAGCGTTGGCAAACGGCAAGCGTGTGCGCCGTTATGTCAATATTGAGGCTGTCGCCCGGCGCAAACTTCGGCAATTACAGATCGCGGCCCGGTTGGAAGATTTACGTGTTCCGCCCGGCAATCATTTAGAAGCGCTGCACGCTGACCGCGCGGGCCAATACAGCATTCGCATCAACGGTCAGTGGCGCCTTTGCTTCCGGTGGACGGATGGCGGCGCGGAAGATGTGGAGATTGTGGACTACCATTAGAGAGCCGTAGCGATGACCCAACTCGATCCAGTTACGCCCGGAGAATTACTCGCCGAGGAATTTCTGAAGCCGATGGGCCTCAGCCAATACCGTGTCGCGAAAGAGATTGGCGTGCCGGCGCAGCGCATCGGTGACATCGTTGCCGGCAAGCGCGCCATCACCGCCGATACCGATCTACGCCTGTGCCGGTACCTCGGCTTGTCGAACGGATATTGGCTGCGAGCGCAGGCGGCCTACGATACCGAAGTGACCGAACGCAAATTGGCGCCTGAACTCGCGCGCATCACCCCGTGGTCTTGGGGAAGGCGCTAGGCTCAGCCTGTGCAGCATTCTCTGCCCGCGATCATCTGGGCTTTCGCTTCTCCCCGAGCTGTGTAGTTGTCAGTACGCCAGCAGATGCTCAGGCTGAGGGGCGCTACCGCGAAGTGTCGGCATTTTTGAGTGCCGAGTTGGGCACTCAACTCCGCAACCGATACCCGGTTTTGAAAATCCAGCGGATAATGCTCAGGCAGATCAATAAAAAGACCGCGGTCATGCCCAGGCTCAGGCCGAGGCTGACATCGGCTTGGCCGTAGAAGCTCCAGCGGAAGCCGCTGATGAGATAAACCACGGGATTGAACAGCGCGATTTTTTGCCAGATCGGCGGCAACATATCGATGGAATAGAAGCTGCCGCCGAGGAAGGTTAGCGGCGTCATGATCATCAGCGGCACGATTTGCAGTTTCTCGAAACCATCGGCCCAGATGCCGATGATGAAACCAAACAGGCTGAACGTGACGGCGGTCAGCATCAAGAAGCCGAGCATCGCCAGCGGATGGGCGATGCTGTACGGCACGAACAACCGGGCGGTGATTAGAATCAGCGTGCCGAGCAGGATCGACTTGCTGGCAGCGGCGCCAACGTAGCCGAGGATCACTTCGCCGTACGAAACCGGCGCCGATAATAGTTCGTAAATCGTGCCGGTGAACTTCGGCATGTAGATGCCGAACGAGGCATTAGAGATACTCTCATTCAGCAGTGCCAGCATCACCAAACCGGGAATGATGAACGCGCCGTAGCTGATGCCGTTGATCGCGCCCATGCGCGAGCCGATGGCGGCGCCGAAGACGACGAAGTACAGCGAAGTGGAGAGTACCGGCGAGGCGATGCTCTGCATCAGCGTGCGAAACGTGCGCGCCATTTCAAAGCGGTAGATCGCGCGAACGGCGTAAAAATTCATCGTAGTGCTCATGATTGGGCGTGGACCAAGCCGACGAAAATATCTTCTAGCGAGCTTTCGCTGGAGCGGAGTTGTTTGAAGTCGATACCGTGGGCGTCGAGCCGGCGCAGCAGCGCGGCGATGCCGGTGTCGTCGCTTTGGGCGTCGAAGGTGTAGGTCAGCGCGTTGCCGTCGGCAGAGAGATCCAGCGGTTCGGTCGCAAGTTCGGTCGGGATCTGCGCCAGCGGTGTTTTCAGCTGCAGCGTGAGCTGCTTCTTGCCAAGCTTCGCCATCAAAACGGTCTTGTCTTCGACCAGAATCAGTTCACCTTTGCGGATGACGCCGATGCGGTCGGCCATCTCTTCGGCTTCTTCGATGTAGTGCGTAGTTAGGATGATGGTGACGCCGCGGTCGCGCAGGCCGCGCACCATCGCCCACATGTCACGCCGCAATTCGACATCAACGCCGGCCGTCGGCTCGTCGAGAAACAGGATCTGCGGCTCGTGCGACAAGGCCTTGGCGATCATCACCCGTCGCTTCATGCCGCCGGAGAGCGTGATGATTTTGGCGTCGCGCTTGTCCCACAACGAAAGCTGGCGCAGCAAGGTTTCGAGCAGCGCCGGATTCGGCGCCTTGCCGAACAGGCCGCGGCTGAAGCTGACGGTGGCCCAGACGGTCTCAAAGGCGTCGGTCGCCAGCTCCTGCGGCACTAGGCCGATTTTGGCACGGGCGGTGCGGTAATCGACGGCGATGTCGTGACCGTCTGCCAACACCGTGCCGGCGCTGGCGCGGACCAAGCCGCAGATCACGCCGATCAGCGTCGTTTTCCCGGCGCCGTTGGGGCCGAGCAGTGCGAAGATCTCGCCGCGACGGATGTCGAGATTGATGTTTTTCAGCGCCGTATGCCCGGAGGCATACGTTTTAGTCAGGTTTTGCACCGCGATGATGGTTGGCACGCAGACGATTCCACGGGTGGCGATACAGCAATTGTAGGGCTTATACGGTTACCGGCTTAAGTTTGGCCGCGAACCCGTCAGAAAATATCGCCACCGACCCACGCTGGGCCTTCGGCTTGCATGAGCCGCGTGCGGCTCATGCAGTGCCGACGGCGCATTGGCGCCGTCATCAATCGCATGGCGGTGGGCGTCAAAAAGACAAGTGCTCTGAGCGCTACATAGAGCAGTCATAGGGTCATCGATACGTTAGTCCGCAATGGAATTGCGTAATGCGCAAAACATTACATTATTGATTCGGCCACAAAATAGTTGAACGAGGTGCTACGCGGCAATTTGAGATCGCACTTTTTCGAGACGGCGTGAGTGGCCGAATTAATAATAAAATTAAATTGCTTTGTTATTGATCCGGCCATTTCTCGCTTTCTCGGAAGTGCGGCTTCCGGTTTGGCATTGCACTGTCTTTATTCAAGTACTTACTCATAAGTCAGTAATATAGGCGACACTTGGATGCATGAAGAACGAGCGAACCAAGTCTGGACGAGAGGCGATGTTGGCCAGTTGAGCATGGACACGGTCGGCCAACTTTTCGCCCGCTCGCA
>JALNYU010000011.1 GCA_023229645.1 Nevskia sp.
CCGGCCCGTCCCATCCGCTTCGGCCACTTCGAAAACATCCTTTGCCAAATCTACCGCCACCGTCGTAATGTTCATTTCGGACTCCACCGGTTGGTTGCTGATGATCAGAACATTCAGCTTGGCACTCAGAGACCGCTCAAAACAGCGGGTGGGGTCCATTCCATCAGTCAAGCGGACCCGCCTACGGCGGTCCGCTTAAGTCAAACGTTGAGGCTGTAGAAAAACCCCCAAACTGGCACGAATCACGCTGCTAAATGGAGAAGACAGGAGACGCCAATGGCGCGCTACAAACCGGTTGATCCGCATCTCTCAAAGCGACTACCGGTTCGGTTCTCAGAGCAGATTCTTCCAGGGACCTTCGAGTACGCACTGAATTGGCTGGTTGATCACGAGATTGACCTGAGCGTGTTCGATGCCCGCTATCGCAACGACGAAACCGGCGCCTCGGCCTATCACCCCGGTGTGCTGCTGAAAGTGGTTCTGCTGGGCTATGCGCGTGGGTTAACCTCGTCGCGCAGTATCGAACGCGCCTGCCATGAAAACATCGTGTTCATGGCGTTATCCGGCGATTCGGCGCCATGCCGGCCAAAACATCGATTTGCTCACGCAGCGCGAGCAACAGCAAATCGAAACACTTTCGCGGAATAGCCAGAAGATTCGCACCGCACTGGCCGACTTCAAACCGCGCCTGAATCGCAAAGGCGAAGAACTGCAAGCCAATCTGACGGATCCCGAATCGGCCGTAATGAAAACCAGCCACGGCGTCGTGCAGGGCTATACCGGCGTGGCGCTATTTCCCTTGCTTCTCATTCCAAGCTTTAATCGCCGCAAGGGTGTTGGCGACATGTTTGTCTGGGCTCAGGGCGGAGTAGGCGTAGTTCACTTCGCCGTCCGGAGTGATGACGAACGAGGTACGGTCGGCGTAGTTCAGCAGTGGGAGTTTGGCTTCGTAGGATTGGGCGATTTTTAGGTCTGGGTCGGCGGCGACGGCGAATTTGCTGCGGCATTCGCTGACTGAAAACTTGTTCAGCGTGGCGATATCGTCTTTCGATACACCGATCACCGTTGCGCCTAGCGCCGCGAATTTCTCGGTGGCTTCGGCGAATAAGTGCGCTTCAACGGTGCAGCCGGATGTAAACGCCGCCGGATAGAAGTACAGCACAACCGGGCCTTTTTTTAGCGCTTCAGACAACGTGAACTGAAACTCTTTGCCGCCGAGCGTGGCTGGCGCGGTGAAATCCGGCGCTTTGGCGCCGGCTTTTAGCGCGGCGTAGGCCGGTACGGCGAGGCTGGCGGCGAGTGCCAGCGCCAGCACAACGCGGCGCGATAACGGCTTCTGCGTAAGGTTTTGCATCGACAGCTCCTGGTTCGGAATGTAACGAGTATGCCCTCTATACGGCTAAACGCCACTTCCGGATTCAGCTGCCAGGGTGGCCGCCTACGAAGAATGGGTGATGCGCGCAACTTGGCGTGCCGACCCCCACATGATGTAATTGACGACCTCTGAGTGTTCGGCTTCGTATTGAGATGACGATTCGGGGCTCAGAATCCATCCGCAACCATAGGATTTTTCCGTGAACAGCGTCTTCCCGCGTATCCAGCGTCTCCCGCCGTATGTCTTCAATATCGTTGGCGATATGAAGAAAGCGGCCCGAGCTCGTGGCGAAGACATTATCGATTTCGGTATGGGCAACCCGGATCAGCCGACGCCGAAGCACATCGTCGATAAGCTGGTTGAAGCCTCTGTTCGCGGCACCGATTCCGATTATGTAATCCCCGAGCTGCACGACGAAGAAGGCACGCACACGCACCGTTACTCGGTCAGCAAGGGCATTCCGCGCCTGCGCCGGGCGATGGCGGCTTGGTATAAGCGCCGTTACAACGTCGATGTTGACCCGGAAACTGAAGTCATCGCGACGATCGGCTCGAAAGAAGGCTTGGCGCATCTGGCGTTCGCCACGTTAGCACCGGGCGATACCGTGTTGGTGCCGAATCCGGCGTATCCGATTCATCCGTACGGCGTGGTGCTGGCCGGTGCTGACGTGCGCCACGTGAAGTTTGTGCCGGAGCCGCCGAATTACGAGTCGTTCTTCGAGGAGCTGCAGAAGTCGATCCGCGAGACGATGCCGGCGCCGAAGATGTTGATTCTGAATTTCCCGGCGAACCCGACCACCGATTGCGTCGATCTGCCGTTCTTCGAAAAAGTAGTGGCCATTTGCAAAGAGCATCAGATCTGGCTGGTTCACGACTTGGCCTATGCCGACATCGTGTTCGATGGCTATAAGGCGCCGAGCGTGCTTGAAGTGCCGGGCGCAAAAGACATCGCGGTGGAGTTTTTCACGCTGTCGAAGAGCTACAACATGCCGGGTTGGCGGGTCGGCTTCATGTGCGGCAACCCGACGCTGGTGGCGGCGCTAGGGCGCATTAAGAGCTACCTCGACTACGGCATGTTCACGCCGATCCAAATTGCATCAATCGCTGCGCTCGAAGGCCCGCAAGACTGCGTGGCCGAAATTTGCGAGATGTACCGCAAGCGTCGTGATGTTCTGTGTGAAGGCTTGAACAAGCTGGGCTGGGCGGTGGAGAAGCCGAAAGCGACGATGTTCGTCTGGACGCGGATTCCATACAGCCACCGCGCGCTGGGGTCGTTGGAATTCTCGAAGCAGTTGCTGAATCAGGCCCAGGTCGCGGTTTCGCCCGGCGTCGGTTTCGGCGAATACGGCGATGAATACGTGCGGTTCTCGTTGATCGAAAACGAGCATCGCACGCGCCAAGCGCTGCGCTCGATCAAGAAATTCCTGAACGCGTCGAAAAAATAAAGCCGCTGCGGCGGTGGGATGTAGCCATGAATGAAGTATTGAAAGTAGGGCTGATCGGTCTGGGCACCGTCGGCCAGGGTGTGGTTCGGGTATTGGCGACCAACGCTGAGGAAATCGCCCAGCGCGCCGGCCGCCGAATCGTGGTGACCGACGCCTCGGTGCGGGACGCCAGCCGCGCCCGGGATTGCGATCTCAGCGGCATTCGCCTGCACGCGGACCCGTTCGCGGTGGTGAATGCCGATGTCGATGTCATCGTCGAATTGATCGGCGGCATTAGCCCGGCGCAGGAATTGATTGCAGCGGCGATCGCGCGCGGCAAGCCGGTGGTCACCGCCAATAAGGCGCTGATCGCCGAGCGTGGCAATGAAATTCTCGCCGCGGCACGGGCGCAAGGCGTGTTGCTGGCGTTCGAGGCCGCCGTTGCCGGCGGCATTCCGATCATCAAAGTGCTGCGCGAAGGCCTGACCGCCAACCATATCGACAGCCTTGCCGGCATCATCAACGGCACTTGCAACTACATCCTGACGCAAATGACCGCGAAAGGGCAGAGCTTTGCCGCGGCCTTGGCCGACGCGCAAAAACTCGGTTACGCCGAAGCGGATCCGACGTTCGATGTCGAAGGCATCGACGCCGCGCACAAGCTAGCCATTCTCGCCAGCATTGCCTTCGGTATGCCGCTGCAGTTTGCGGCGGTGGCGACGGAGGGGCTATCGAAAGTCCAAGCCCAGGACATCCAACTGGCACGCGAGCTGGGTTATCGCATCAAATCGCTCGGTATCGCCAAACGCAGCGCCCGCGGCGTTGAACTGCGCGTGCACCCGACGCTGGTACCGGAAGACCATTTGCTGGCGAAGACTGACGGCGCCTTGAACGCCATCCGCGTACACGGCAACGCTGTTGGCCAGACTGTGTACGTCGGCCGCGGCGCTGGCGGTGAGCCCACCGCTTCGGCAGTAATTGCCGATTTGATCGATGTTGCCCGTCTCGTCGGTGCCGATGCCCGCCATTTTGTGCCGGCACTCGGCTTCGGCGCCGATACGCTGCGCGCGTTGCCAACACTGGCGTTTGCCGACATCGAGAGCGCGTATTACCTGCGCTTGCAGGTTGCGGACGAGCCCGGTGTATTGCGCGCCATTACGTCGATCCTCGCCGAGCTGGACATCAGCGTTGAAGCGATCTTGCAAAAAGAGCCGCGCGACGACGAAGATGCCACGCTCGCCATCATCAGCTCGGAAATCCCCGAGCATCGCTGTGATCTGGCGCTCGCCAAGCTGCGCGAGCTGCCGTTCGTGCGCCCGGATGTCAGCCGGTTGCGCGTTGAACATTTCGCCTAAGCCCCACCAGCCCGAGACCGCCGTGAGCACTGTCGCAAGCCGTTATACCGGAATCATCGAAGCCTATCGTCACCGTCTGCCGCTGCCGCCGGAAGCGCGCGCGATTAGCCTCGGCGAAGGCCGCACGCCGCTGATCAAACTCGATAACCTCTGCCGTCACGAAGGCATCGAAGCCGAGCTGTACGTGAAGTTTGAAGGCGCCAACCCGACCGGCTCGTTCAAAGACCGCGGCATGACGATGGCCGTGACCGAAGCCGTGCATCGTGGCGCGCGGGCGATTCTCTGCGCCTCCACCGGCAACACCTCGGCCGCTGCTGCCGCTTATGCCGCGCGCGCTGGCATCAAAGCCTTCGTGCTGATTCCGGAAGGTAAGATCGCGATGGGCAAGCTGGCCCAGGCGGTGGTCCACGGCGCCGTGATCGTGCAGGTGCGCGGCAACTTCGACGACGGCATGCGGCTGGTCAAGGAAGTATCGGAAACTGCGCCGGTTGTGCTCGTCAACTCAGTGAACCCGTACCGCTTGCAGGGCCAGAAAACAGCCGCGTTTGAGATCGTCGAAGCGCTCGGCCAAGCGCCGGATTTCCATTGCCTGCCGGTCGGGAATGCCGGCAACATCACCGCGCATTGGATTGGCTATTCCGAATGTGCTGGCACCGGCACCCCGGCTTGCGCATTGTGCGGCGGCAACTGCGCTTACGGCCAAGCGGGCGGCAACACCAAGCGCCCGCGCATGGTCGGCTATCAAGCCGCTGGCAGCGCGCCGTTTATGCGCGGTGCTGCGGTAAAGAATCCGGAAACCGTCGCCACCGCCATCCGCATCGGCGATCCGCAGAGCTGGAACGCGGCGTGGACAGTGCAAAAAGAATCGAACGGCTGGTTCGACGAATGCAGCGATGCTGAAATCCTCGCCACGCAACGCCTGCTCGCCGAACGAGAAGGCGTGTTCTGCGAACCCGCCTCAGCGACTTCACTGACCGGCGCGCTGCGCGATCTCAAATCCGGAAAAATTCCAGCCGGTTCGACCGTTGTCTGCACCTTAACCGGCAACGGCCTGAAAGACCCGGACATCATCCTCAATGCCGGCCTGCCGGAATTGATACAGGTGGATGCTGATCGTGGCGCGGTCGAGGCGGCGCTGGTCAAGCGGCTCTGAGAGTAGACCGCCGCTCGATTCGTATTGGGATTGTTTGTGGCTCTGCTCGACGCAATGGCGAGCAGACTCTGCTAACGCACTGCGCCTAGGGCGGAATACCTAAAAACGCAGGACAGCGAGGTTGGCCTTGCGCCGACCATCAGAGGCCGATTGACCGGCTTATCGAGCCGCGTCAGCATGATCTGACGCTGCTCGATATTACGCATCAGCTTTACCCGATTCGCCCAACGTAGTGAATGCGTTGGGCGAATTGTGGACGCTCAATTTCCGCTTAGATGCGCGCTTCGATACCAAAAGCGGCGAAGCCCTTGGACTCGAAGTTTTTGCGGAACATATCGCGCAGCTTCGTTGCTTGTGCGTCGTAGGCGTCTTTGTCGGTCCAGGTGTTGCGCGGGTTCAGTATTGCGCTGTCGACGCCAGGGCAGGACGTTGGCATTTTCAGATTCAGAATCGGCTGGACTTCGGTCTCGACACCATCGAGCTCGCCATTCAACGCCGCATTGAGCAGCGCGCGGGTGATTGCCAACTTCATGCGCTTGCCAACGCCGTAAGGACCGCCGCTCCAGCCCGTGTTCAGTAAGATGCAGCGGGCTTTGTGTTTCTCCATCTTCTCGGCCAGCAGTTTGGCGTAGACGTTTGGCTTGTGCGCCATGAACGGGCCGCCGAAGCAGGCTGAGAAGGTTGGTTGCGGTTCGGTGATGCCAACTTCGGTGCCGGCAACGCGGGCGGTGAAGCCGGAGACGAAGTGATACATGACGTCTTTCGGTTCCAAGATCGATACCGGCGGCAGCACGCCAAACGCATCGGCGGTCAGCAGTACGATGGTTTCCGGATGCGGGCCGCGGCCGTTCGGCATCGTGTTCGGGACGACATCAAGCGGGTAGGAGAACCGCGTATTTTCGGCGATTGAGCCGTCGTTCAAATCGAGTTCGTCGGGGTGGCATTCGGCCATCGTTTTGCCCGGCAGCGGCGGCACGTTTTCAATAATCGTTCCGGCTTTGCTTAGCGCTTCGGCGATGACCGGCTCGGCACTTTTATCGAGATTAATCAGCTTGGCGTAGCAGCCGCCTTCGAGGTTGCACAGGCCGTTATCGGACCAGATGGTTTCATCGTCGCCGATCAGGCGCCGGCTGGCATCGGCCGACAGCGTGGTTTTGCCGGTGCCGGAGAGCCCGAACAGGATGGCGCCGTCGCCTTTGGCGCCGACATTGGCCGAGCAGTGCATCGACAAACGGCCATCGAGCGGCAGCAGGAAATTGCCGACAGTGAAGATGGTTTTCTTCACCACGCCGCAGTAGTCGGCGCGGCCAGCGACGAGGCAAATTTTGTTGCGGGTGTCGATGACGACAACGGCTTCCGCGCGCGAGCCATCGCGTTCCGGCACGCAGACGAAGCTCGGCACGTTCAACATCGTCCAGCGTCGGGCTTCGATATCTTTCACACCGACGAGGTTTTTCGGGAACATATTGTCAGCGAACATCGCATGCGTAGCGTATTCGCCGACGAAACGATAAGGCACCGCAAATTCGGGGTCTGATCCCATGAACACGTCTTTGACGTACAGCGTGCTGTGCTTTTCGTTAACGTAGGCGACAACGCGTTTCAGCAGTGCTTCGTACTGGTCTGGCGCGTATTTACTGAGATCGCCTTTGAACCAGATTTCGTTTTCAACTTCCGGCCATGCTACCGCGTAGGTGTCTTTAGTGCGGCGACCAGTACAGTCCGGATCGGTGTAATAAACAAGCGGGCCTTTGACGCCGAGCACGGTTGGGAACGCTTTATGTTCATCCGAGGGGCCGTCGTGGCGGACGCGACCGCGATCATTGGCGATCGCTTCAAAGAATAGTTCTTCTTTCGAAAGTTGGTATTTGTAATTGACGGAGTTCAAACCGAGTAATTTTTTTAGATCAGCCGAGTAGCTGACTGCCGAACTGGTTAGATCATCCATAGGATTTATACCGTTTCTGGAGTTGGGGGAGGGTCCGGCGCGCCCCGACAAAGTATGGTCAGAAACGACACAGAACCGGATACAGCCGAACCATTTTACAAGATGGTGACGGTAATTTCGGGAACCGTGAGGTATTTTTGCGGCATTGCGACATCAACCGCTATCGAGAATGGGCGGGATGTTGATTCAGCGGCTGTGCGGCGGACGCTACCGGCCCGCACAGCCACGACGCCGAATTTAAGCGGGCAGCTTGAAGCCGGCGACTGATTCGCGCAGCTTGTCGGACAGTGCGTTGAGCTCGCCGACCGCCTGCGAGGTTCGGTCTGCTGACATCGAGGTTTGCACGGCCACTTCGCGGATACTCTGCATCGTGCCGGCGATCTTCGTGGTTTCGGCCGACTGCCCGCGGGCTGCAACGGCGATTTCCTGAATCGACTTCGCCAATTCCTGTGACGATGCTTCGATGTGCGTTAGCGACTGGCCGGCTTCTTCCGCTGATTTGGCGCCGGAAACCACGTTAGCGGTCGAGCGCTCCATTGAGATAATGGCTTCGTTGGTATCGGCCTGAATGGTTTTAACCAGCGTTTCGATCTGCCGTGTGGCCGAACCAGCACGTTCGGCGAGCCGCTGAACTTCGTCCGCAACAACTGCGAAGCCACGGCCTGCATCGCCAGCCATTGCCGCCTGGATCGACGCATTGAGGGCGAGGGTGTTGGTTTGTTCGGCGATATCGTTAATGAATTCGATGATGTTGCCGATTTCTTGTGACGATTCGCCGAGGCGCTTAATGCGTTTCGCAGTGTCTTGAATCTGCTCGCGCAGCAACGCCATGTTTTGAATCGTACGGCCCACGGTACTGGCGCCGTTATGGGCGATCTGCACCGAGCCTTGCGCTTCTTCAGCGATCTTCTCGGCGCGGCCGGCAACGCTTTGCAGCGAGGTACTGGTGGCTGTGATAAGCGAGGCAGCTGACGCGATTTCACGCGCCTGACGATCCGAGGCCAAGCTCATACGGCTCGCAGTTTCCTGCGTATTACCGGCCGAACCGACGATCTCTTCGGAGGTTTGGTTGATCGTGCCGACGAGGCCGCGCAAGGTTTGCACGGTGTAGTTGATCGAGTCAGCGATGGCGCCGGTGAAATCTTCGGTCACGGTAACGTCGACGGTTAAGTCGCCGTTGGCGAGGTTGGTGATTTCATCGAGCAGATTCAAAATCGCCTGCTGCTGGCGGGTTTCCTTTTCCTGTGCAAGCCGATCTTGGCGACCGCCGCCAATGTTGACGAACCCAAAAGCGAGCAATGCCAGCACAGCAATGGCGCCGCTGATGTAGATCGGAATCGGCAGCAGCGAACTACTAGTGCCGGGGACTGCGCCCGTTTGCAATACCAGTGCGCTTGCGGCGCTGAGTAGCGCAGGCGAGGTTGCCGGCATCTGGGCTGCAGCGAGCTGTACCTGCTCAACGGCCGCCGCGTCTTTTTGCAGCTGCTCGGCGGCATCGGTGATTTTTGCAAACTGCTCTTTATATGGCTGCGCTTGCGTGATCAGCGTCGAGTCGCCGGTCACAACCTCGTTATTTCGCAATAAACCTTTCATGACCGGCGCTAACTGCGCCGCCGTGGCTTTTGCGACGAGACCGTTGGCCAGAACGCGGTCGGCCAGTGAGGCGGCGCGTTCGAGTAACACCAACTGCGCAGACACCAGTAGCGCCTGCCCAGCACCGGCGCCCGCGCCTGTGCTGCTATTCCGCTGCATGACCTTGTCGGCCAGCGTTTCGTAGGCGTGGAACAGGCCGTTGTTGTCTGGCGGCGTGCCCGGACCGCGAATCGTACTGACGATGATTTGCGCGTTTTCGATCGCGCTGCGATAGCCCTGCTGGCCGGAGAGCATGGCGTCGACCGACGGCTTCATCTCGATCCAAGCTTTTACGACATCCGCGTCCGGATGATCGTTGCTCAGCTCTTTGACCGCCCGTTCGATTTGCCCGGCGCTGGCGTGCAGGGTTGCGAAGTTGGGGCTGGCGCCACGGGTGATGCCGTCCGCGGTGCGGACAATCAGTTCCGCATCCCGGCTCAGGGCCGCGGCGGCCGCGGTGTCCTGGTTTCCGGCACGCGTATGGAGCACATAGAAGCCGACGCCGAGAACCAGCATCGCAACGAGAGCGAGGCCCAAGAGCCAGCTGTACCGAAGACTGCCCAGCTTTTTTGCAACTCCGATATTTTGATCGGCCATACTTGCCTCTGGATAACTGCCGAAGGGTCAGATGTGCCGGCGTTAGCCGCCGAGCACGCTCTGCAGCTTGCCGATCAATTCCGCCTCTTTGACCGGCTTGACGATGTACTCCCGCGCGCCCTGCCGTAAGGCCCAGACCCGATCGGTTTCCTGATTCTTGCTGCTGACGACAATCACCGGAATCGCAGTGGTTACTGGATCGCGGCTGAGCATCCGTGTCGCCTGAAAGCCATTCATCCCTGGCATTACAACGTCCATTACTACGCAGTCCGGCTTCTGCAGGCGCGCCATTTCGATCGCATCTTGGCCAGACGCTGCCTCCAGCACCGAATGTCCGGCGCGAGTCAGGATCTGCTTGAGGTACTCCTTATCGGTCGGCGAGTCGTCGACCACCATCACGCGCGCCATGCCCTAACCCCCTAAGTTTCGTTCAACGGATTGTTAACTAAGTGCAGCAAAACGTTTTTTGTTGTCGGCCAACTATAAACCAACACTGCCAGCCTGACAGATAACTTTTCAAGTCCGCCAAACTCTTACTGCGCGTCCGTGAAAAGTGTCCCCTATAAAAGGCGTATTGTGCCCGACACTTAACATTTCTTTCGAGCTTAGCACCCAATTCGTTTGCGGATCGATTAAGACCAGATCGGCGTTTTGTCCGAGCGCCAAGCTGCCGTGATCAAGCCCTAGCGCGCGTGCTGGGCCTAGGCTCAGCCGTGCCGCCATTTGTAACGGTGTTAAGAGGCCTTCCTCGATCAGGCGCAAGCTCAGCGGCAGCAAGGTTTCTAGCCCGGAAATACCAGGCTCAGTTAAGGCAAAAGGATTAATTTTGGCGTCTGCTTCGTGCGGTTGGTGATCGGAGCAGATTGATTCAATCATCCCCTGGCGCACCGCGGCGCGCAGCGCATCACGATCGGTGCTGGTGCGCAGGGGCGGGATGACGTGCGCCATTGCGTTGAAGCCTTCGAGGTCCGCATCGGTCAGGAATAACTGATGCGCGGCAACATCAGCGGTCACCGGCAGGCCACGATTGAGCGCAGACGTCAGCAATTCAACGCTGCGCGCGCTGGTTAAGCGGCCGAAATGGACGCGGGCGCCGGTGTCTTCGACCAGCGAAATCCATTGCCGCATCGCCATCGCCTCGGCCGCAATCGGGATCGATGGCAGACCGAGCCGCGTTGCCACCGCGCCTTCATGGGCACAGCCGCCGTTGGCGAGCGCTGCGTCGAGCGAGACGACGTGCACTGTCATGCCGAGGCTCGCCGCATATTCCAGCGCACGGCGCGCGATCAACGGGTTTGCCACCGGCGCGAGGGCATTGCTGACGCCGGCGCAACCTGCCGCTTTCAGCGCGCTGATTTCGGCCAAGGCTTCCCCGGCTAAGCCTTTCGTCAACGCGCCGAGCATATGCACGTAGGCGCCCGCTGCCGCTTTCGCGATGCGGTTAACGCGGTTGACGATGGCGGCGTTGTCGATCACCGGATTGGTATCCGGTGGCAAGCAGAGCGCGGTGATGCCGGCGGCTAACGCAGCGTTCGTTTCTGAGCGCATCGTGCCTTTGTGCGTTGCGCCTGGCTCGCGTAGTCGGGCGCAGAGATCAACGATGCCGGGCATCAACCATAGGCCGTCGCCATCGATGATCTCGCCGTAAGCCGAGTCCGGCGCAGCCTCGCTGCCGCGGTAGTCGATGCGGCCGGCGCGGATGCCGAGGTAGCCGGTTTCGTCGCTGCTAGCCGCTGGGTCGAGCAGACGGACGTTTTTGATCAGAACGCTGGTGGTCATGGGATTCACCGGGGAGCGTGGTTCATCGGCGCACGCTGGCGACGATTTTCATGCTGCAGTTCCTCGCTGCCGAGAATCAGTCCCATAACCGCCATACGCACGGCGATGCCGTGTTCAACTTGTTCGAGAATCACCGAGCGCTCGCCATAAGCTACCTCGCCTTCTATCTCGACGCCGCGGTTGATCGGGCCGGGGTGCATGACCAAAACATCCGGTGATAATTTCGCCAGCCGCGCCCGGGTGAGCCCAAAATCACGATGGAACTCGCCGGTGGACGGCAGAAACGCGCCGACCATCCGCTCTTTCTGCAAGCGCAACAGGATGATCACGTCCGCGCCTTGCAAGCCGGCGTCGAGTTCGTTGAACACCGTGACGCCCATGGCCTCGATGTGCGACGGAATTAGGGTGCGCGGGGCGACGACGCGAATTTCCTTGGCGCCCAGGATGCGCAGTGCGTGAATGTCAGAGCGCGCGACCCGTGAATGCATAACATCGCCGACGATGGCGACGGTAAGGGCGGTGAAATCGGGCTTGTGCTGGCGGATGGTGTACATATCGAGCAGCGCCTGCGTTGGGTGCGCATGGCGGCCGTCACCGGCATTCAAGATGGCGACGCCGGGTGCGGCGTGCTGAGCGAAGAAATGCGCTGCGCCGCTGGCCTCGTGGCGGATCACGAACATATCCACCTGCATCGCTTCCAGCGTTTTCAGCGTGTCGAGCAAGGTTTCGCCCTTGGTCGTGCTGCTGGCGGCAACTTGAATATTGAGCACGTCTGCCGATAGCCGCTTGGCCGCGAGTTCGAACGTCGTGCGGGTGCGGGTTGACGGCTCAAAAAACAGGTTGACGACGGTTTTTCCATGCAGCAGCGGCAGTTTTCGGCCGCCGCCGGTATAGAGCGTTGCCTCGTCCAAGATTTGTGTGATCAGGCCGCGGCTCAGGCCTTCGACGGTCAGCAGATGCCGTAAGCGCCCGTCGGCGCTGAGTTGTAACGATGAATTCATACGCCAGTATCGGACGAGGGCGGCGAGGAGGTAGAAACGGCGGCCGTCGCGGCTTCCGGCGCCATGCTTTTTGCCGCCGCGCGCGGTTGCTCGCCCAGCCATTGTTCGAGAATCAGCCGGGCGGCAACGCCATCCCGCTCGCCTTTTTGTACGCGCCGCGTTTTGCGGCCATCGGCGCGAGCGCTGCGGATTTCGTCGTCGGCGGCGCGCGATGACATGCGCTCGTCGCATAAATGCACTGGCACCCCGTAACGGCGCCGCAGTTGGTCTGCGAAGCTACGGGCCTGGGTGGTGATCGCTTGATCGTTGCCGTCGAGATCGATCGGCAAACCAACGACGACGGCGCTCGGCCGCCAATCCTTCAGCGCTTGCGCGAGCGCAGCCCAATCCGGCTGACGGCCGTTGTTGATGGCTGGCAGCGGCCGCGCCAAACGGGTAATTTCGTCGCCGACAGCGACGCCAATCCGCTTCGCGCCGTAGTCAAAGCCGAGATATACGGCCCCCGGTGCGAGCGCTTCTCTGGGAGATGTCATGCGTGGCCGGCCTGACTGGCGAGGTGGGTGATATCGACGCCGAGCAGCCGCGCCGCGGCGGTCCAGCGGTCCGAGGGAGGAGTGCCAAATAAGACGCGACTGTCCACCGGCGTATTGAGCCAGGCGTTGCTCAAGATCTCGTCTTCGAGTTGGCCTTCGCTCCAGCCGGCGTAGCCGAGTAGGACGAGATATTGATTCGGCCCTTCGCCGCGGCCGATGGCGCCGAGCACATCGCGCGACGTGGTGATGTAGAGATCGCCATCCACCTGCAGCGTGGAGTCCCAGCCGCCCGGCGCACGATGCACGACAAAGCCGCGCTCCGGTTGTACCGGACCGCCCCAGAATACGATTGGGTCATCGGCGATGGCATCGTGGACGAGGCCCATCTGATCCAACATTTCCGACAAGTGCAAATCTGTCGGGCGATTTACCACCAGCCCTAGCGCGCCTTTTTCGGAGTGCTCGCAGAGCAGCGTAACCGAGTGCCGGAAGTTCTCGTCTTCGAGACCCGGCATGGCGACCAGAAACTGATTGTTTAAATAACTGTCATCGGCCATGCAACTAGTATCCGGGCAGGCTGGGGCACTGACAAGCAGTCTGAATACACTCGCATTCGTTCTTCGGCAGGCTCGGCACCCTATAATTGCTTCAACTCAGCCGCCGTTCGATCGCGTCAATCAGCAAGCCACCGATGTCGGTGCCATAGGCGGCGTCGATTTCTCGGGCGCAAGTTGGACTGGTGATATTGATTTCGGTGAGGTGTTCGCCGATGACGTCGAGCCCGACAAACAGTAAGCCGCGACGCTTTAATTCCGGCCCAACGGCTGCTGCGATGCGCCGATCGGCAGCCGTTAACGGCCGCGCTTCGCCACGACCGCCAGCGGCGAGATTGCCACGCGTTTCGCCAGCCGATGGAATGCGGGCAAGGCAATACGGCACGACTTCGCCGTCGACGACCAAAACCCGCTTATCGCCATCGCTGATCGCCGGCAAATAGCGTTGCGCGACGATTACGCGGCGGCCGTTATCGCTGAGCTGCTCGATTACCGCGCCGAGGTTCATGCTATCCGGCCCGACGCGGAAGATGCCGGTGCCGCCCATACCGTCAAGCGGCTTGTAGATCACATCGCGGTGTTCAGCGTGAAACGCGCGTAGCGTTTCTGAGTCGCGTGCGAACAACGTCGGCGGCGCTAACTCCGGGAACCATGCGGTGAAGGCTTTTTCGTTGCAGTCGCGCAACGAAGACGGCCGGTTGACGACCAACGCACCCTGCAATTCGGCGCGTTCGAGGATGTAAGTCGAGGCCACGAATTCGAGATCAAACGGCGGATCTTTGCGCATCAGAATCGCGGTGAGATCGCCGAGTTTTACCGTTTCCGCCGGCCCGAATTCGAACCAGCGTTGCTTATCATCGAAGACCTGAACCGGGCGACTGCGGCCGTAGGCAATGCCATCGCGCAGCCACAAGTCGGACTGCTCGAAATAGCGTAGCGCCCAGCCGCGCTTTTGCGCCGCCAGCATCAGCGCCAGCGTGGTGTCCTTGTAGGGTTTGATCGACCCAATCGGGTCCATGATGACGCCGAGCGTTCTCATTCTGCGTAATTAATCCTTGAAGTGGTTCCTAGGCGCAACCAATTTGCCGTCGATTGCGGCGCGCGCTGATTCCGGCCTCGGCCGATAAACGCAAACCGCCATCGCCAGCGGCGAGTGCTGGCATTGCTGCGTCTGGGCCCGCCTTGCCGCGCACGCTTAGCTGGCCGATTTAAGCCGTTGCGAGCAGCTTGTCACCGGTTGTCGCGAGCGCGGTTTCACGCGCTGCGGCGAGTAGCGCCAGCCGCGCAACCACGCCATACGCGTAGAAACGATTCGGGCTGGCGTCGGCATCGCGCGTGCAGTCCGGCGTATTGCAGGGCTCGGCAAACGCAATTTGCTGGAAGCTTGCACCCGGCGCGTTGAGATTTTCCTGGTTCGAGCGGCCGCTGTGCACACGATAAAACCCGCCGACCACGTGCTTGTCGATCATGTAAATCACCGGCTCAGCCGTGGCCTGCTCCTCGCCCCAGCGCTCAAAGGTGTAAACGCCTTCTTGGATGATTGCGCCGGTGACCTCGTTTCCTTCCTTCGCCGAGGCCATTTTCTTGCGCGCGTCACGGTTGAGATTGCGAATTTCTGCCGCGCTTTTTACCGTCATCACGCCCATGCCGTAGGTGCCGGCGTCTGCCTTAACGATGACGAACGGTTCTTCCTTAACACCGTATTCGCGGTATTTCTCGGTAATGTCTTCCAGCAACAGCTCGACGTTGCTGGCCAGGCAGTCTTCGCCTTCGCGGGTTTTGAAATTAATTTGGCCGCAGTTGCGGAATAACGGATCAACCCACCAGGGATCGATTCCCAATAATTTGCCGAACTCTGCAGCAACTGCCCGGTAGTGTCCGAAGTGCTGCGTTTTTAGGCGCGTGCTCCAGCCCACGCCGAGCGGCGGCAATACCGGCTGTGTCAGGTTTTCCAGTACCGCAGGGCGGCCGGCCGAGAGATCGTTGTTGAGTAACACGACGCAAGGTTTGAAATCGCCGACAAACACTTCATCGCCGTCTCGCTGGATCGGCTCCAGCAGCAATTCGCGGCCGGAGTCGAGTTTGATCAATTCTGGCGCATTCAGATCGCTGCGTAGCGAGCCCAGACGGACTGCGTAGCCGGCTTTCTGAATCAAACCTTGAATCGTCGCGACGTTTTCCAGGTAAAAGCGATTTCGGGTATGGTTTTCCGGAACAAGCAATACTTCGCAGGCGTTACCCATTACGCGGTCGAGCGCGGACTGAATCGCTTGCACACACAGGGCTTCGAACGCCGGATTGAGGTTATTGAAACCTCCTGGAAAGAGATTAGTATCCACCGGCGCGAGCTTGAATCCGGCATTGCGCAGATCGACCGAACAATAGAACGGCGGCGCAGTTAGCGACCATTGGTTGCGGAACCAGCGTTCGATGTCTGGCGCACGCTCGAGCAGCAGCGACTCAAACTTCAAGAACGGCCCAGTTTGAGCGGTTGTGAGGTTGGGAACAGCAAAGTCGGGGGCGACGGGCATAGGAAGTGCCGACAAGGGCGCGGAAGCGCGGGGGCATTAGCGTAACCGATCAGCAACTCATCCGGTCGAGTGGTGCGGTTATCGGTGGAATTAGGCCTCGGCGCCTTATTGTGCTAAAACATTAAGTCAAAAGTACGCCGTAACCCTGCCTGTTGAGACGATAAGTTCGTCTCCAGGGGCCAGTGTTGTACGGGCTAAGTCGGCTTTACATCGGCAGTTTTGGGGGACAAGGGTGGCAACAAATACGGTGGATACGGGCGCCAACATAAAAGTCATGGTTATTGACGACAGTCAGACCATACGACGGACTGCGGAAACCCTATTGGTTAAGGAAGGCTATACCGTAGTTACGGCAGCCGACGGCTTCGAAGCGTTGGCCAAAGTGGCTGACCACGAGCCGGACCTCATTTTTATCGACATCATGATGCCGCGCCTTGATGGTTATCAGGCCTGTGCGCTGATTAAGAGCAATATTCACTTCGCCAAAACGCCGGTGATCATGTTGTCCTCAAAAGACGGCTTATTTGATCGCGCGCGCGGTCGCATTGTCGGCAGCGACGAATACCTAACCAAACCGTTCACCAAAGATGAGTTGATCGGGGCGGTGAAGGCACATCTGGCAAAAAAAGTTAGCTAGTCTGGCGCTCTAGCGCGTGAATATTATCGATACCCCGATGGACTGGACCGCACTACGCGGTCAACCGTTTGAGTTGCTGCAGGCGCTTGAGCGCCGGTTGCGCGCCTCACGGCTGGATCTCACTTCAACCGAAACCAATGCCTGGGTTGGCCTTGGCTTTCGCTTGCATAACTACTGGCTGGTGACGCCGCGCGAAGACGTACGCGAAGTTACCGTTGTGCCGCGCTTAACGCGCGTGCCGGGCGCCAAGCCCTGGCTTTGCGGTGTTGCCAACGTGCGTGGCAACTTGCTGCCGGTGACCGATTTGGCACAGCTGGTTGGGTTGCCGCGTGTGGTTGATAGCCGCAATCGCCGCGTGCTCGTGCTCAATATCGAAGGTGTACCCACGGGTTTTCTGGTCGACGAAGTGGCGGGCTACCGACAATTTGCACCGGCCGACCAGCGCCATGAATTGACGACCAACGCAGCGCAGCTCGCGCCGTATTTGCTCGGCGGCTTTCATCGCGAAAATCGTGATTGGTTGGTGCTTTCGCTGCGCAAATTGGCGCGCGCTGATGTTTTCGCTCACGCCGGAGCGTGAGAATGAATACGAGCTTGAATACGGAAATTGAAATCCCGCGGCCGCAGCTGGTAAATGGCCTACATTGGGTTCGCAGCGAGTTGGAGCTGAGTCTGGCGCGCGCGCGCGCGGCGCTGGAACAGCATCTCGAGGCGCCGGAAGACGCCCAGCCGCTACAAAGCGCGGGTGATGAGTTGCAGGTTGTACGTGGCACGCTGAGCATGATCCAGTGCTTCGGCGCAGCGCGTTTTGCCGAAGAAATGGTGCAGCTACTCCACGCGCTGCAAGATGGCCGGGTCGGCGAGCATGACGCGGCCTATTCGGCACTGTCTGGCGCCACGCTGCAGTTGTCGGACTATCTCGATTTGCTTGGCCGAGGTGAGCAGGATCGAGTGCTGGTCTTGCAGCCGGCGCTGAACGAATTGCGCGCCGCACGCGGCGAGCCGCTGCAGACCGAAGCGGAGCTATTTGCTGCGCAAGCACGGGCCGAAGGCTTGGCGCCGGTTACGCGCGAAGCGCGAGGAAGCCGCGATAGCGCGAGCGCGCAGCTGCTCGCGAAGCAGGAATTGCCGGCATTTCAGAACGCGTTTCTGCAATGGTTTCGCGGCGCCAGCACTGCCGACGCGCTAGCACGGATGGAGCGCATCGCCTATGCGATTGCTGATACCGTCGACAACACTGAGCTGAACACAATTTGGTCGGCTTATGCGGCGCTGGCCGAAAGCTTGCGCGGCTACGGCGCTGGCGATTCGCTGGAGCTCAAGCGCCTGTTCGGGCGCGCCGGCACACAGCTGAAATTACTCGCAGAAGCGGGTGAAGCAGAGGCCGCAGCACGCACCGGGGATACCGCGTACAGCCTGTTATTCCAGTTGTCGCGGGCACCGCAACCGAGTTCGCGCGCGCAGGCGCTGCTATCCCGTTTTGATATTGCGCGGCACTTACCGAGCACAGCCAAAATCGATGAGCTGCGGCGCCGCTTGCGCGGGCCGGGTAGCAGCATACTTGACCGCGTCTACGCCGAAATTCGGCAAGATTTTGCGGCGATTAAAGACGGTATCGACCTCGTTGTGCGCACCAGCGGCCGCGCCACCACCGATCTTGCGACCGCGCCGGCGCGCCTACGCAATTTGGCAAAAACGCTTAGTGCATTGGGTTTGCCGCTGCCGCAGCAGGTGTTGATCAATCAGGCTGCCGTGCTGGAAGCCGGCACGCCAGACGCGATCAGCTGGATGGAAGTGGCAACCGCAATTTTGCGCGTTGAGCACAGCCTGGAGGAGGCTTTATTCCGAGCGCTCGGACGCCACGGCGGCGACATGCCGCGCGCGTATGACGAGATCGAAACCGAGATCCCGCACGCGCAAGACCTACGCGCCAGCGCCAAGGCGCTGTTGCGCGAAGCGCTAATCAATTTGGCGCAAATGAAAGCCGGGGTCGATGCCTTCCTAAAGGACGGCACTGCCGACGCCTTGGCTGAAGGCCCGAAGCTGCTGCACGAGTTAAGTGCCGCGCTAATTATCCTCGATCAAATTCGCGCTGCCGGTTTGGTCGCGCAGCTCGAACGTTACATCGCCAGCGGCGCGTTGGAGCGCGCGCAGGATTCTCGTTTCGGTCAGGAGCGGTTTGCTGACGCTATTGCCTGTGTCGAGCTTTACCTCGAAGCGCTGCGCGATGGCCTGCCAAGCCCGGCCAAGATTGTTGACGACTTAGTGTTCTACGTCGGTCGTCTTGAATTCATCGCCCCGGTTGTCGAAACCCCAGTCGTCGCGGCGGACAAGCCGCCGATGACGGCGGAAGAAGAAATTGCCGAGCTGGAAGCCATGTTGATGGCGCCGCTGGCGGATCCGGAAGAGGAGGTTCCGCCCGTTATTGCGGCGGCGCAAGAGACGGCGCCCGCGCCGGTTGTGCCGGCGCCAGCATCGGCACCTGTGGCCGACGGCATTGATCCCGAGATGCGGGATATCTTCATCGAAGAAGCCGGCGAAGTGCTGGATGATCTACGCCGCCAGTTGCCGCAATTCCGCCGCGATCCGAGCAACCGCGAAATCCTGGCGACAGTCCGGCGCGCATTCCACACGCTGAAAGGCAGCGGCCGCATGGTTGGTGCGTTGCGTATCGGCGAATTCGCGTGGGCGATTGAAAACGCTCTGAATCGTTGCCTCGAAGGCGCATTACCGTTGCGGGCGCCGGTGTTTGAGTTGGTGACCGACGCGATTGAGCAGCTGCCCGGCTTAATTGAAAACTTCCGCGGAGAAGGCAGCGAAGACAGCGAAGCGGCAGCGCTCATGCAGCGCGCTACTGACTTGATCAATGCCGGTGCCGAAGCGCCGGAACCGGATGTCCGCGCCGTATTCTGCGACGACGCGCGCGAACGCCTCGCCTTTGTCCAGCGTTGGCTGGAAGGTCAGGATCTGCGCGATAGTGAGTTCGAAGTTGAGCCGGAAGCCATTCGCGCGTTCCATACGCTGAAAGGCAGCGCCGCGGTGGTGAACGCGGTTTCGATCAGCCGTGTTTCGTCGGCGATCGAAAATTATCTGAACAATTTGCGGACGCATGGCCGATTGTTACCGCCGCCGGCACTGGCGTTACTTGCGGATGCGGTGCAGGCCTTACGCGGTTGGGTCGAGGCATTGGCGACCGATACTTGGGTCGACGACGGCGCCGCCGCTGAGTGGCAGCGCCGTATCGATAGCTTGAATCGCGTCCCCGCCGAAATTGAAGCTGACGACGACGAAACGCCGAAACCCGCCGTGGTGCCGGTCAATGGCGCTTTTGCGATTGCGACACTCGATACACTGCAATTCCTCGAAGCGCGCGCCCGGGCCTGGTCCGGCCGGCCGGCACAGTCGGAAGCGGCGGCGCTGCGTGAAAGTTTCGATAAATTAGCGGACTCCGCTGATACCGTTCACAGCGTGCCGTTGGCATCGCTAATGCGGGCACTCGCTGGGCGTTTGGTGGCTTGGGCGGAGCCCGGCGCCGCCGAGCCTGATGCAGCGTTCTTTGTGCAGCTGTTAGACATCGTCGAGGGCTTGTATCAGCAGCTAGATCTCTACCGGGAAGGCGCGCTGACGCTGCCAACTGAGTCGGGGCATGAGGATCCGTCAGCGCCGAGCACGGCGCTTTGGCTTGCCCGCGTGCGTGCGCTGCCGCAGCCGATGGCCGTTGAAGCCACAGCCGCACAGCCGGAACTGGAAGCCGAGGCAACGCCGGACGTTGAAATGGAGGTCGTGTCTGAAGCGATCACGCTGACGATGGCGCCAGACGTTGAGGACGATGAGGTCATCGAACTCAGCAGCGATACGCGGCTCGATGCGATGCCCGAATCTGCTGACGAAGAGGCGATGGCACCGGTCGCTACCGCGCCTGGGCTTGAGCCGACAGCGATGGCGGTCGTCGTTCAAGCAGAACCGTTCCCAGAGATCGACGAAGAACTGCTCGAAATTTTCTCCGGCGAAGCCGAGGAAATTCTCGAAGCGCTGCAGACACACCTCGCTGCCTGGACAAGCGAACCTTATCTTGCCGAGCCGCTGAACGAATTACGGCGCAGCTTGCACACCTTGAAAGGCAGTGCGCGCACGGCCGGCGCAAACGATATCGGTCACGTTGCGCATTACCTCGAAACGCTGCTTGATCGGCCCGAAGTGCAGCCGCTGGCGCTATTGCAGCGACAATTGCAGGCCGGATTCGACGGCGTACACGATCAGCTCGACGGTCTGCAACGCGGCATCGGCGTTTCCGCCGAAACGGTACTGAAGGCTATCGCCGCAATGTCTCCGCCAGCGGCGGAGCAGGCGGCTGGCGACGCCGTATCGGAGTTGGTCACCGAGGTTACGCTGGAAACTGTGCCGGAAATGGCGGAGGTGGAAGATTCCGCTCCGGTTGCGGCCGAAGAAGAAATTGTAGCGCTCAAAATCGAGGCGCCCGAAATGGCGGTGGAACCGCCCGCCGATATTGATGTGATCGAAACGGTTGAGATTTCGGATGCCGATATCGATGTAGAAGCAATCGAAGCGCTTAGCACGCCAGCGGTTGTCGATGAGGTTTCAGCGCCGCCGGCTGGGGCAGTGTCGGATCTTGATGTAATCGAGATGCCGGGTGTCGTTGCCGAATCAGTGCTCGCTGAGCCGGAGATGGCGAACGCGGAAGTGCCGGGCGAACCGCCGATGATGGCTGAGGCCGCGCCAGCTGAGCTGCCCGAGCCGGAACCCGTCGCCGAAGCTGAGCCGCCGGTGATGCCGGTCGTCGAGCCTAGCGTTATGGCGGAAATACCGTCTGGCGCCGGTTTCGATCAAGAGTTGAGCGATATTTTTGCCGCCGAGGCGACTGAGCTTCTGGAAGTGCTCGAATCCTGTTTCGAGGGCTGGCAGGAAGGCGATACCGGCGAAAGCCTGCGCAACTTGCAGCGTGCGTTGCATACGCTGAAAGGCGGCGCGCGCATGGCCGGGATCGACGTCATGGGCGACGTTGTGCACGAGTTGGAAACGCAGGTTACGGCTGCGTCCAGCGAGTTCCCAGGCCCGGAAACGTTCACCGCGCTGCGTGCGCAGCTGGAAAAGCTGCAGCGGATGCACGATCAAATTCGCCGTGGCGAAGCCCAGCTGCTCGCTGCGTCGCAGGCGGCCATCGAAGCAGCGCCCGCAGCGCCGGTGATGCCGACGGTTGCCACCAATGTGCAGTGGTCGCCGCAGCTATTCTGGCAGCCGGACGACGAAGCAGGCGGGTTCGCTGCCGCGCGCGCCGAAACGGCGCGGGTGCCAGTCGACGTGCTCGATACAATGTTGAACGAGGCCGGTGAGATCTCGATTTACCGCTCGCGCCTCGAAGAGCTGAACACCAATCTGAAAACGCAGCTGCACGAAATGGCGCAAACCATCGCCCGTGTGCGCGAACAGCTGCGGCAGATGGATATCGAAACCGAAGCGCAGATTGCGGCGCGCGGCCTGGTCGGCACTGGCGCCGGCACGCTCGATCGTTATGCGCAGGATTTCGATCCGCTGGAAATGGACCGGTACTCGCGTATGCAGGAATTGTCGCGCGCGCTGGCCGAGTCGAACAACGATTTGCTATCGCTGCAGGCGACGATGGACGAGTCCGTCGGTGGCGCTGAAACGCTGCTACAACAACAGAGCCGAATCACCACCGAAGTTCAGCAGGGTTTGATGGGCACGTTGATGGTGCCCTTCGCGCGTCAAGTACAGCGTCTCTTACGCGTTGTCCGCCAGACCGCGCAGGAAAACGGCAAGCAAGCAGACCTGCAGTTCATCGGCGCTGAATCGGAGCTGGATCGCAACGTACTCGAACGCATGACGGCGCCGCTGGAGCATTTGCTGCGCAACGCGGTTGTGCACGGCGTTGAAGAGCCGGCAACGCGTATCGCGGCTGGCAAGTCAGCGGGCGGCACGATCCAGATCCGCCTGCGTCGTGAAGGCTCGCAGTTGCTGGTCGAAGTGGCCGATGACGGCGCAGGTTTGAACTTCACCGCTATTCGCAATAAAGCCGTCGAACGCGGTTTGATGCTCGCCGATGCCCAGCTTTCGAACGATGCGCTGGCACGGTTTATTTTCGAGCCCGGCTTCTCAACTGCGCGCGCACTAACGCAAGACGCCGGTCGTGGTATCGGTATGGATGTTGTCGCGAGCGAGGTCAAGCAACTCGGCGGCACTTTGGAACTGCGCTCGGATTACGGTCAGGGCACGCGGTTCTTGGTCCGTTTGCCGCTGACTTTGGCGGTATCGCAGGCGCTGTTGGTGGATATCGGCGACGAAACCTACGCGATTCCGCTGCCCAGCATCGAAGGTGTGGGCCGTATTCAGCGTACCGAACTGGCGAATTACTACCAGCCGGATGGTCCGAGCTTTAATTACGGCGGCCGGGATTACCACGTCAGCTATCTCGGCGATTATCTCAATATGCCGCGTCCGCACGACGGCGAATCGCGCACAGTGACGGTGATTTTGATCCGTCTCTCCGAAGGTTTATCTGAGAACGCCGAGCGGCGCGTGGCTTTGGTCGTCGATCACATGATCGGCAACCGCGAAATTGTCTCGAAAGCCGTCGGTCCGCAGGTGAGTTCGGTCGTCGGTATCGCTGGCGCCACCATTCTCGCCGACGGTCGCGTCGTGATGATTCTGGACGTTCCGGCGCTGATCATTGAAGCGGCGCGTAAAGCCTTGCTGGCTGAGGCAACGAGCCGGATCGAGACCAAAGTCGTCGAGATCCGCGACACGATTATGGTCGTCGACGACTCGATCACGATGCGCCGTGTCGCCGAGCGCTTGCTGACGCGCCAGGGCTATCGTGTGGTGACGGCGAAGGACGGCCTTGATGCCATCGCGCTGCTACAGACGGAAAATCCGGTTTCGGTGCTGCTCGATATTGAAATGCCGCGCGCGGACGGTTTTGAAGTCGCGGCATTTATTCGCAATAACAGCCGACTGCGGAGCGTGCCAATCATCATGATTACCTCCCGTTCCGGCGAGAAACACCGCGAGCGCGCGCATAGCCTCGGCGTCGATCGTTATTTGATTAAGCCGTACCAGGAAGAGCAATTGCTGGCCGAAGTTAACGCCGTGCGGGGGCAAGCGCGATGAGTACGATGCCACGGCCGGCAGTTAACGCCGAGCAAGTCTATGCAGTGCTTGTGACCCTACAAAATGACACGCTGCTATTGCCTAACTTAGGCATCGCCGAGGTTATTTCCCGCGAAGGCCTAAAGCCGCCATCGGCTGCGGCGCCAGACTGGTACGCGGGCAAACTTACTTGGCAGGGGCAGTCGATTCCGGTAGCGAGCTTCGAGCGTCTGAATGGCGCCGACGTTGAGGGCAGCGGGCGGCGCTCGCGCGTTGTTGTCATCAATGCGATTGGTAATCAGCTTTCGGGCGGCCGGTATGGTTTGCTCTGCGAGGGGTATCCGCATCTGGTCACGATCCAGCGCGAGTCGATACGCAGCGCTGAAGCACGCCCGAGCGATAATCCTGAACTGGCGTTGGCGCGTGTTCTGGTGGCAAGTCGAACGCTGGTGATCCCGAATCTCGAATACATCGAAACTCAGCTTGCAACTGTATTGGCGACGTTGAGCTAATTCGCTGTAAATAGCGGCGCGGTTTACTCGGTCATGACGCCACGCCGGGTTTTGACGCGCAAGGAAGCGATGAAATCAATGAAAGCGCTGCTCTGCCTGTGGTTGCTTGTCGTGTTGCCAGCTGCGGCATTTTCGGCCCGCGCTGCGCAAGGCTTGCTGTTAGAGGACCTGACCTGGCCTGAAGCGGAGCAGGCGCTGGGGCCGAGTCGCGTTGTGGTTATCCCACTCGGCGCCGCGGCCAAAGAACATGGTCCACATCTACGCCTGAAGAACGATTGGCTGATTGCAGAGTATCTAAAAAACCGCGTTCTAGCTGCCGCCGATGTTGTCATAGCGCCAACAATCAACTACGCGTTTTATCCCGCCTTTGTTGAGTACCCAGGGTCGACAACGCTGCGATTGGAAACAACCCGCGATCTCATCGTCGATGTTTGCCGCAGCCTTGCGCATTTCGGTCCGCGGCGTTTCTACATCATCAATACTGGTGTTTCGACCTTGCGGGCGCTGAAGCCAGCCGCCGAAATCTTGGCCAGCGAAGGGATCACGCTGCGGTTTACCGATCTCCTGAAAATCATGGCGCCGGTCGAAAAAGCGGTCGCACAACAGCCGGGCGGCACCCATGCTGATGAAATCGAGACGTCGATTATGCAGTACATCGCGCCGGATTCGGTTGATATGAGTAAGGCGGTGAAGGACTATCACCCTGAAAAAGGCACGGGCGGTTTAACCCGTGATCCCCAAGCCGATGGCGTCTATTCCGCGACTGGAATCTGGGGCGATCCAACCCTGGCGACACGAGAGAAAGGCGAAAAGCTAACCGAGGCGCTTGTTAGCGGCATTCTGGCAGAGGTCGAGCAACTCCAGCGCAGCACAAAGCGCTAGTCAGTCCATGACAAATGTCGGCACATACATTGCCATCGTAGGTTCTCTGCTCGGCGTCATTGTTGGCGCGTTTCTTCAGAGCCATTTTCTTCGACGCAATCAAAAAGACACGCGTATTGCTGAGTGGCGAAACACTGCTTATTCAGACTTTCTAAATACGGTTGCCCAAGTTGCTACGGCGCAGCGCCATGGAAAGCGCGATGCCGTGTTGGAACAACTGGCGCGGCTATCAGATGCAAAGTCACGCATCTGTGTTTATGGAGATCCGGCAGTAATAAGGGCGATCGCGGACTTCTGGAGGAAGGGTGCGACTCTACAAACAGAAGGAGAGATCCTTGCTTACACTAAAGTTTGCCTAGAGATACGTAAATCGGTTGGCGTTTCCAGCGCGCTGCGGTCTCCCGATATTTCCCAGCTTCTGTTCAATATTGACGTTCACGATGTCAAAACTCCTTCACAGAATAAAGCCTAAGGCAGCGTAACGTTTCTAACCGGCGCTCCAATCTGACAGCTACGCGGTTTGTTTACGTCAATCGCCAGCACGAGCCAACGCAGTCACCACTTCGAAGTACGGCGGCCGTGGGTCACGTGAGGTAATGCGGCAGGACTCAACCGTTAAGCCGGTGGCGGCTAGCCATTTTTCCAATACCTCCGGCATCACGCCCAGGTTGACGTGATCGTAGGCCTGCATCGCGGCTTCGTGGCTGTGGGCGTTTAGCGTTGCGACGATGAGTCGTCCGCCGGGGCGTAGCGTGCGCGCGGCTTCGTTGATGACGATGTCCGGCTTTTTTGCGTATTGCAGTGCGTGCATGAGAAAGACGTGATCGAACGAACGCGCGGCGAACGGCAGCGCGCGCATATCGGCTTGAAAATAGTCGACGTTGCCGATGCCGACGAGCCGCTTGCGCGCCGCTGCTAACACTTTTGCGCTGATGTCGGCGCAGGTGACGGTACGCGCGCGCTCGGCGATTAATTCGGCGAGCACGCCGTCGCCGGAAGCGACATCGAGGACGTCTCCGAGGTTGAGCAGGCCGATCAGCGCGCGCGCCGTGGCTTCCCAGGTGCGGCCGGGGGAGTAATGCAATTCCATGCGGCCGGCGACAGATTCGGCCCAGGTTTGGCCGTGGCTGCGAGCGCGCACAACTTGTTCAGCGCGCTCGCGGTCGATTTGCGAAAGCGGGTCTTCGAGCCGCTCGCGCATCACCGCCCAGAGTTCGGCCGCGCGGCCGCGCTCTGCGCTCAGCGAGTACTGCGCCGCGCCGCCGGTGCGCTGTGCTCGAACTAAACTGGCCCGGGTCAGGCGTGCTAAGTGGGTGGAAACACGGCTCTGCGCAAGGCCAGTGATTTCGGTTAACTCAGCCACCGATAACGGCTGCGCTTCAAGTAAGAGCAGCAGCCGCAATCGGCTGGGATCGGCCAACAGACGCCATAATTCGGTGCTTTGCGCGATGCTGAGTTTCATGAATCAAATGGTAATAGATGGCAAAAAGCCTGCCGATGGCGCGATCGGCAGGCTTCTGAGCGTGCGGCTGAATGAAAGGTTTAACGCAGAGACGTTACTTTACGTTGTCGACGATTTCGGCAACGATTTCTTTTGCCTGATCCACGCCTTCGGTAATCGCTTCAACCGCGGCGGTGGCAGCGCGGCGGGCACGGGTCGGTGCTTTTGCTTTTTTCGCAGGCGCAGCTTCTTTCACCGCTGCTTCAACGACCTTTACCGCTTTTTTTGTCGGGGTTTTAACGGCTTTTACCGCTGTTTTCGCAGTTTTTGCCACTTTATTGCCAGCGTCTTTCGCGCCAGCCTTGGTTTTTTCCAAAGCCTTCTTTGCCGGGGCGACGGCTTTTTTCAGCTTGGCTTCGGTGCGCGTCACGTTACCGTCGTGGTTCTGCATGAGCTTTGCCAATTCGGCGCGTGCTTCGGCGACGATATTTAACGACTCACGCGCGTTGGCGATCACCTGATTGGCGGTGTCTTGCAGTAAATCGAGCTGCTTTTGCGCCATGCCCTTGATTCCGTCGCTGCGGCGCGCAGTTTTGATTGAAGCGAGCGCGGACTTGTAATAGTCGTTCAGCGCTTTGAGTTCTTTATCGGCAAGCTTTTGAACGCCGTCGTAAACGATTTTGTTGGCCTGGGTGACAACACCCAAGGCGTCCTTGCGTAATCGCTCGATCTGGCTTTTCAGTTGATCAAAACGTGATTTAGAGGCCATTTTTTTGCGTCTCCTGGGTGAACCAAAGTAGGCTGGGACGATTCTATGCGGGGTGTCGACACGCGTCAAAAGCCCGTTTTACAAGGAATTATTGCAACGGTACGCGTTTATTGCCGGCGCCGCCAACATTTGCTTCGTTGTGAGCAAGGCCCCAGCGCGTATATGATCTGCTTCCATACTCTACCGAATGTGCGATTCTGACGCCCTAAATTGCTGCAGACGCACAACGAAAATTTTTACTTAAACCGAGGATGACCACCCCATGTACCAAGGACAGTCCATTCAGGTCGTGCAGCTCGAAGGCGGAATCGCCGAGCTGAAGTTCGACCGTAAGGATGACGCGATTAACAAGTTTGACCTGAAGACCCTCAACGAATTGCGCGATGCGGTTGCCGCGATTTCGGCGACCGATGGGATCAAGGGTTTGCTGGTTAGCAGCGGCAAAGACAGCTTCATCGTCGGCGCCGATATCACCGAGTTCGGGAAAAACTTCCAGAAGTCAGAAGCCGAAATCGCCGCCTGGGCCTTGGAAGCCAATAAAGTGTTCTCGGCGGTTGAAGACTTGCCGTTCCCGACGGTAACCGCGGTCAACGGCATTGCCCTTGGCGGTGGCTTTGAAATGGCGCTGACCACCGATTACCGGGTTATGAGCACGAAAGCCCAGCTCGGCTTTCCGGAAGTCAAACTCGGCATTTTCCCGGGATTTGGTGGCACGGTGCGGTTCCCGCGTCTCGTTGGCGCTGACAACGCAATCGAATGGATTGCCGGCGGCGAGCAACGCAAAGCTGATGACGCGCTGAAGATCCATGCTGTCGACGCCGTCGTTGCACCGGAAAAATTGCATGAAGCGGCGCTGAAAATTCTGGCGCTGGCGCAGTCGGGCGGCTACGACTGGAAAAAACGACGCGAGCAGAAAACCGGTGCGCTCAAGCTCGGTCAAATTGAATCGATGATGGTGTTCGAAACCGCCAAGGGCTTCATCGCCGGCAAGGCCGGCAAGCACTTCCCGGCGCCAGTTGCTGCCGTGAGCTCAATCCAGAAAGCGGCCAGCAAGAAGCGCGACGATGCCTTGGTGATTGAAGGCCAGGCATTCGCAAAAATCGCTAAAACCCAGGCTGCGGATTCCCTAATCGGCCTGTTCCTGAACGATCAGCTATTGAAAAAGAAGGGTAAGGCTTACGGCAAGATCGCGCGGCCGGTGAAGCAGGCGGCGGTGCTCGGCGCCGGCATCATGGGCGGCGGCATCGCGTATCAAAGCGCTTCGCGCGGCACGCCGATCATCATGAAAGACATCGCCGATAAGGCTTTGGATCTCGGCATGGGCGAGGCAAACAAGCTGTTGTCAGCGCAAGTGGCGCGCAAAAAGCTGACGCCGGAAAAAGCCGGCGAGACGCTGGCCGATATTCGCCCGACGCTGAATTACGGCGATTTCGCGAATGTTGATGTTGTCGTCGAAGCTGTCGTTGAGAATCCGAAGGTCAAGAAGTCGGTGTTGGCGGATGTCGAAGCGGTCGTTCGGCCGGACGTCATCATCGCCTCGAATACGTCGTCGATTTCGATCGACTTCCTCGCCGCTGACCTCAAGCGTCCAGAAAACTTCCTCGGCATGCACTTCTTCAATCCTGTGCACAAGATGCCGTTGGTTGAAGTGATCAAGGGCGCCAAGACCAGCCCGGAAGCGGTCGCAACGGTGGTTGCGTATGCCACAGCGATGGGCAAGACGCCGGTGGTGGTGAACGACTGCCCGGGCTTCCTCGTCAACCGCGTGCTGTTCCCGTATTTCGCCGGTTGGTCGGCGTTGATCCGCGACGGCGCCGATTTCCAGAAGATCGACAAACTCGCCGAAGCTTTTGGCTGGCCGATGGGCCCGGCGTATTTGCAGGACGTGGTCGGCATCGATACCTCGCACCACGTCGGTGATGTGCTCGCCATCGGCTACCCGGATCGCATGGGTAAGGATTTCCGCACGGCGCTTGACGTGATGTACGAAGCCAAACGCCTCGGCCAGAAAAATGGCATCGGTTTTTATAAGTACGAAAACGATCCCAAGGGCAAGCCGAAAAAGCTTGTTTCGCCGGATACATATGAACTCATTAAGACGGTGCAGCCGAACGGCACGCACGACTTCAGTGATGAAGAAATCATCGATCGCCTGATGATCCCGCTGGTGATCGAAACCGCGCGTTGCGTGGAAGAGAAGATCGTTGATACCGCAAACGAAGCCGACATGGGCCTGATTCTCGGCATCGGCTTCCCGCCGCATCTTGGCGGCGCGCTGAAATACGCCGACATCATCGGCCTCGCCACGCTGGTCGAAAAATGCCAGCAGTACGCGAGCCTCGGCAAGCTTTACGAACCGACCGAAACGATGAAGGCGATGGCCGCCGCCGGTCAGACCTATTACACGAAGTAAGCGCTGGCACGAATTTTCTGGAGAATTGACATGACTGACGTCGTTATCGTTGATGCAGTGCGGACCCCAATGGGCCGCTCCAAAGGCGGCGCGTTTCGTAACGTGCGCGCCGAAAATCTTTCGGCCGAATTGATCAAAGCACTGATGCTGCGCAATGCCGCGCTGAATCCGAAAGAAATTGAAGACGTGATCTGGGGCTGCGTCCAGCAGACGCTGGAGCAGGGTTTTAACGTCGCGCGCCAGATCTCGCTGCTGGCTGGCCTGCCGATCGAAGTTTCCGGTCAGACGGTGAACCGTCTCTGTGGTTCGTCGATGACGGCGATTCACACCGCGGTTGGTGCGATCAAAGCCGGCGCGGGCGATGTTTATATTTGCGGTGGCGTTGAGCACATGGGCCACGTGCCGATGGACTACAACTTTGATGGTAATCCGGAGCTGAGCCTGAACACCGCAAAAGCTGCCGCGATGATGGGCTTGACCGCGGAAATGCTGGCGACGATGTTCCAGCTGCCGCGCCAGAAGCAGGACGAGTTCGCGCTCGCCTCGCATCAAAAAGCCTACGCTGCGTACAAGAACGGCGAATTCAAAAACGAAATCGTGCCGATCGTCGGTCACGATGCCGATGGCGCGCCGCAATGGGTGGATTTTGACGAAGTGGTGCGACCATCCGCCAATCTCGAAGACCTAGGCAAGCTGCGTCCGGCGTTTAATCCGAAAGGCTCGGTTACCGCTGGCAACAGCTCGGCAATTTCCGACGGCGCTTCGGCGGTGCTGGTGATGTCCGCCGATAAGGCCAAGGCGCTCGGCTTGAAGCCGCTGGCGAAGATCGTCTCGATGGCTTCCGCCGGTTGCGACCCGAGCACCATGGGCCGCGGCCCGGTGCCGGCGAGCAAGAAGGCGCTGCAGCGCGCCGGGCTCGATATCAAGGACATTGACTACTTCGAGCTGAACGAGGCGTTTGCCGCGCAGTCGTTGGCGGTGATGACGGAGCTGAAGATTCTCGACCGCATGGACCGGGTCAATATCAAAGGCGGCGCAATCGCGCTCGGCCATCCGCTAGGCTGTTCCGGCGCGCGGATTACCGGCGCGCTGGCGCACATCCTGAATCAGAAAGATGGCCGGTATGGCTTGGCGACGATGTGCATCGGCATGGGCCAGGGTGTAGCCACCGTTATCGAGCGCCTGCACTAATAACGCTGGCGTTGCTATAAACAAAAGGGCCGGGTTAAACCGGCCCTTTTTGTATTCGTCGGCGGCTCAGGTTTGAATCGCGTTGATCGCAGTAATTGTTTCATTGCGGCTGGTGATGTTGTCATTCGCGGCCATTTCGCCGTCGCCACCTTTACGCTTGGCCAGCCGGTTTTGGATGCTGGCCATGCTCAGCGCTTGCAGCCCGCCGTGCAGCAGTTTGGTCGCAAACTGGGTGGCGGTGTCGGGATCGATATTCTGCCGCGTAATCATGACGCGGCCGACTTCAAAGGCAACGCCATAAAACGAAGCGGCGAGTAGCTCGATATCCAGGTCGGGGAAAATCCCGCGCGACATCGCATCTTGCAGATCGCTTTTAAGTGTGCGCATCGGTATGCGCAGCATCGTTTCTCGGAAAATACTGCGGACTGAGTGCTCATTACGCAGAATCAACTCAAAGAAGCAGGGTTCAGCGGCGATCCGCGAGAACAACGCGTGATACGAGCCGTGGATGAAAGCCTCGATATTGGCGGAAGAATGTCGAAGGTTGTGAATGTGATCGGTGATTTCGCGAATGCCGGTTTCCAGAATTTCTCGAAACAGGGCTTCTTTATCGTTGAAATAGTTGTAAAACGTGCCTGGAGCAAGTTCGCTGGCGCGAATGATGTCGCGGACCGTGACAGCTTCGTACCCGAGATCGAGGAAACATTGTCGCGCGGCTTCGATTAAAGCGGCTCGGTTCGCCTGTTTATTGTGTTCGCGCTTGTTGTTCTGCAAAGCCATCGAATCGTCTCACGGGTCGGTGCAAACTTGCTTGTGCCTGCAAACTTAGTTTGTATTTTCAGCGTAACACAGGCCGGCCGTTGATTGACCGTCTCAATAACTTTAATCGCGGCCGTTGCGCAATTGATGCGGCGAAAACATCGAAAAAAAAGCGTTACAAGTTACCCCATTTGCGCACTGCTGGCATGTTAAGGGCGGACCTACAAAGACGCCTAAGCGGCGGCTTTTACGGTAAATAAGGCGTTTCCAACGGTCAGCTGCATTACTTGATGACGCGCGCAGCGCTGCCATGCATGATCGACCGAATATTTCTTTTGTGGAGAAAAATAGATGTCTGAGCCCAATGACGCCCATGTGATAACCGAGATCAAAGATCGCGTGTTGACGATTCGCCTGAATCGTCCTGATAAGAAGAACGCGTTATCCCAGGCCATGTACACCGCGATGACGGAGGCCCTGAAGCAGGCGGCGGCTGACGATGAAATTCGCGTCGTACTGTTCGCCGGGACGCGGGATGCGTTCACCGCAGGGAACGATCTGCAGGATTTTTTAAAGCAGCCGACTCGCTTCAACGACAGCGCAGTCGGGCGCTTTATCGATGCGCTTGGGCACTTTCCGAAAGCCGCAGTTGCGGCGATCAATGGCCCTGCCGTGGGTATCGGCGTGACGCTGTTATTGCATTGTGACCTCGTCTACGCCGGTGAAAATACCCGCCTGCAATTGCCATTCGTCAATATCGGTATTTGTGCTGAGTTTGCATCGAGCCTGCTGCTGCCGAAAATCATGGGTCATGCCCGCGCCGCGGAGCTGCTATTGCTCGGCGAGCCGTTCACGGCGGCGCAAGCGCGCGAATACGGCATCGTCAATGCCGTGTTGCCAGATGCCGAGGTTGATGCGCATGCGTTCGAGCGCGCGCGTCGGCTGGCTCAGCAGCCGCCCAACGCGCTGCGCGTGACGAAAATGTTGATGAAACGCTGGGATAGCGCGCAAGTCGATGAGGCAATCCAACTGGAGGCGTCGCATTTCCTGCCGATGTTACGACAGCCCGAGGCGATCGAAGCGATGACAGCATTCATGAGCAAGCGCAAGCCGGATTTCTCCGCTTTCAAGTAAGCTGGCGCTCCGAAAGTCGCCGACCTGCCGAGAAGCGCCCTGATCAGCAACCCGTTTCGTTCGAGTATCCCTGATGCCGATGCGCAGTTGGTGGCTGCAATCGCGCAGCAGGGTTATGTGTTCGTCCAGGCGCCTGCGATGCAGACGGCGCTGGCAGCGGCCGGAGAATTGTCCGATTGGCCGGTATTCGTTGCGAGTTGGAACGACCTAGCGGTAGACACCTATATGGCGGATGGCGGCCGCTACCGTAGGCGCCGCCACGCCGTGTACACCGTTGACGCCAGTGGTGAAATTTCGCTGCAGGCGCACCAGCCGCATTATCAAAGCCTGCACTACAACCCGCTCAACGGCGGCATCGAGCGGTGGTTCGAGCCCATCATTCCAGAGATCGCTAACGGCGCCAGTCTACGGACGGTGCTTGCGTTTTGCCGGCATTTATTTGGCAGCTTGTCGCCGGACGTTCGGCATTGGCATGTCGAAGTGCATCAATTTCGTATCGAGGCGCGTGTTGGTGAGCAAGGCTTGCCGACGCCAGAAGGTCAGCATCGGGACGGCGTCGATCACGTCTGCGTATTGCTGGTGCAGCGGGTCAACATCGCGCAAGGTACAACCACGGTCCACGCCTTAAATGGTGAAACGCTCGGCAGCTTTACGCTAACGCAGCCGTTGGATTCGGCGTTGGTCGATGACACCCGCGTATTACACGGCGTGACACCGGTAGAGCCGCTAGACCCAAGCCAGCTCGCGTATCGCGACGTTTTGGTCGTCACTTTTCGCCGCAGAGATAGCGCGGCAACGAACGACAGTTAATAAAAAACCCGGATTGGCATTGCCCAATCCGGGCGTATTTCCGGCAGCTTAGTGATCAGGCTTTAATGCCTGGCTTTGCTGTTGGGTCAACGTGCTGTGGGGGCTCGGTTCCCTCGTTGAAGAACGATAGGCTTACCGAATTCAAGCAGTACCGCAGGCCGCTTGGGCGGGGGCCGTCGTTAAACACATGGCCCAGATGGCCATCGCAGCGCCGGCACCGGATTTCAGTGCGGACCATGCCGTAGCTGTGGTCCGAAATATTCCGGATATGGTCAGGATCGAATCCTTCAAAAAAGCTCGGCCAGCCAGTACCCGAATCAAATTTGGCGGTAGAGCGGAACAACGGTAAGCCGCAAAGGCGACAGGCATAAACACCCGTCTTTTTGTTATCGAGAAAGTGACCGCAAAACGCGCGTTCGGTGCCGTGCTCCAGCATCACGCGGCGCTCTTCAATGCTCAGCGGCGTCGCAAGCTCTTTGCGAAATTCTGGGCTTAACGGGGTAAGGTCGTAGCCCGTGCGCGACGTTGTCGCTTGGGTGCTGACTTCTACAGGTTTAAAAATACTCATAATTGCTCCTCGTAACGCACGTTCAAGCATCTTTGTTCAGATGCTCGTTGTAATAATGTTCAAGCTTCTCAACTTTCGGCAGCGCGACACCCGCGATGTACGGCTGATAAGGATTCCGCGTCGCGTAGTTTTGGTGATAACCCTCCGCCTCATAAAACTGTTCCAGCGGTGCTAAGACCGTAACGATGGGCTTGGTGAATACCCGCGCGGCATCGAGTTGTTTGATGTAGGCAGCCGTAACATCGCGCTCGGCGTTGCTGCCGTAGAAAACAGCCGAGCGATATTGCCGGCCTCGGTCGTTGCCCTGACGATCCAGCTGCGTCGGGTCGTGTGCGACTGAAAACAGCACTTTCAGCAGCTGGCCGTAGCTGATGAGCTTGGGGTCGTAAACGATCTTGATCACTTCAGCGTGGTTGGTACGCCCTGTGCCAACGGCGGTGTAGTTGGCGGTTTCGGCAGTGCCGCCCGCATAGCCCGAGATGACGTCATGGACGCCCGTCAGGCGCTCGAACACCGCTTCAACGCACCAAAAGCAACCCGCGGCGAAAACGGCTTCGGCTAAGTCTTCGCTAGGGCTCAAATCTTTCTGCGCATCAGGGAAATCCATGTTGCCAAATGTGCGGCTGGCATCGGGAAGATCGCAGCTCGTGTTCATCTTGGTCTCGCTCGCGTTGATGCGCAGCAATTTAGTCAGAAAGGGGATCATCATTCGATTCTGAGCCGGTAGGTGTTTGAAATCTGTATCGACACGTACCGTTTTTATGCCCAATCATTCAACAAAATTCTAGGAATAATGCTGATTTCCGCTATGTTTCAAGCGCTTTTGCCTAAGCGGCGTCGTGACCTGATTTACGCTGAATGAATTCGATTTTGTAACCGTCAGGATCTTCGACAAACGCAATCACCGTCGTGCCGTGTTTCATCGGTCCAGCGGGCCGCGTAACTTTGCCGCCGCGTTGGCTAACCTGTTCGCAGGCTTGATAGGCATCTTCGACTTGCACCGCGATATGGCCGTATGCGCTGCCGAGTTCGTATTGGGAGGTATCCCAATTGTGCGTCAGCTCAAGTTCGGCGCCAATCTGATCACCGTCGACGCGGTCTTCAAAGCCGAGGAAGGCGAGGGTGAATCGCCCGTCCGGATACTCGCGACGCGAGATCAGCTTCATGCCGAGCACATCTTTGTAGAAGGTAATTGAGCGGTCGATGTCGCCGACCCGAAGCATCGTGTGCAGGATTTTCATGGGATGCGCCTAGTATTAAGGGGTGAGCGCCAAGCCGGTGCAACCGTCGGCAATGGCACGAATTATGTGTGATTAATACGCGTGCAGTGATAAAACTTACGTGTTTTACAATCAATACGTTACCAGCGTTGCATCGCGTGCATTGCCGTCCGTTCGACGGCGATTAAACAATGCACGAGGGCGACGATACGCGGTTTCGATGATCAAAATTTGTACAGCGTCGGCCAAACTCGTATACATTTAAGCAATGATGCACTCGATCCTCAAGCTCGATATAGGTGGTATGCCGGTCGGCTGGATACGTTGGCAGACGGCGGTCACTTTATATGCCCGTGAATGCGTGCGCTGGGAAGCTGGCGCCGAACGGTTTGTTGTCCGCGGCGGTGTCAATGCCCGTACCGGGTTGCCATCTGAATTGCGGATAGGCTCCATTATCGCGGTCGCAGATCGCTCACGACGGCATGCGGCGGCAAATGCACCGCTGTTGACCAATCGCACCTTGTTTCAGCGTGATCGCAACCTCTGTTTGTATTGCGGCCGGCAGTTCCCGCCCGGCGATTTAACGCGTGACCACATTCTGCCGGCTTCACGTGGTGGTGAAAGCATTTGGGAGAATTGCGTTACCGCTTGTCGCAACTGCAATCAGCGCAAAGATAATAAGACGCCGGAAGAGGCGGGCATGAAGTTGCTGGCAGTGCCTTATATCCCTAATCTTGCTCAATATCTGATTCTATCCAACCGCCGCATTCTTGCTGATCAAATGGAATTTCTGCTCGCCTACGCTCGCAAGAAAGTCGCTTGAATTTACCTGTTCTTTTGCTTGCGATCGCCGTTTCGGCCGCGGTCGGCGCCTTAGTCGCCTGGGGTTGGCTCAGCACGCGGCTTAGCGCCGAACGTGCTGAAAGCGTGCGCGCGCAGGCACAACTCGCCGAGCGTTTGCGTGGTCTGGAGGCTGCGGCCACCCAGGCCGACGACGCCACACATGCAACCCGAGCTGAGGCCGCCAAAGCGCAAGAGGAATTACTGCGTGCGGCGGGCGATGTCGCACGCCTCAACACGCTGCTGCAGAAAGAGCGCGAGTCGGCTGGTGAAAAGCTGCAGTTGCTGGAGCAAGCGCGCGATGAGATGACGCTGCGCTTCAAGCAGCTTTCGCAGGAAATTCTTGAAGATAAATCCCGCCGCTTTACCGAGCAGAACCAGCAGAATTTGCAATTACTGTTGCAGCCGCTGCGGGAAAAGCTGCTCGGCTTTGAGCAACAGGTCAAGCAGGCGTATGAATCGGATACGCGTGACCGCGTGGCCTTGAAGGAGCAGATTACGCAGCTCTCGGCTTTGAATCAGAAAGTGTCGGCAGAGGCAAATAGTCTGGCCTTGGCGCTACGCGGCGAGACCAAAACGCAGGGTAACTGGGGGGAGCTGATTTTAGAGCGCATTCTCGAATTGTCGGGCCTCGAAAAAGGCCGAGAATACGAAACCCAGTTTGCGACGCGCGATGAGGCTGGAAGCCGGCGCCATCCGGATGTGATCGTGCACTTGCCCGGCGGCAGGGACATCGTGATTGACGCCAAAGTGTCGCTCACCGCACACGCCAATCTTAGCGCCGCGGCTGATGACGCTGCCCGGGCGGCAGCGCTCGCCGCACACGTCAGTTCGGTGCGTAAGCACATTCGTGAACTTGGCGATAAAGACTATCACCGGCTCGAAGGCGTCGGCACGTTGGATTTCGTGCTGATGTTTATCCCGAACGAAGCGGCTTATATCGAAGCCGTACGCGCGGAGCCGGCGCTGTATGAAGAGGCCCTGAAATACAATATCGGCTTGGTGTGCCCATCAACGTTGTTGCCGACGTTACGCACAGTCGACAACCTCTGGCAGACCGAGCGGCAGAGCCGAAACGCCCTGGCGATCGCGGAAGAGGCCGGCAAGTTGTATGACAAGTTTGTCGGTTTTGACCAAGATCTGAACCAAATCGGCGCCGCCTTGGCTAAAGCGACGAAAAGCTATGACGATGCCCGCGGTAAGTTGTCGTCCGGGCGCGGCAACGTCGTCAGCAAGGTGGAGCTGCTCAAAAAAATGGGCGCAAAAGCCAGCAAACAACTGCCAGAAGGCCTCTTGCACCAGGCCTTGCCAGACGGCCCAACTGATGCCGAATAGTCATGTGCTGCCGTTCGCTATGCGAACGCGCGCCACACGGCGAAACGTACTTTTTCGCAGTGAGCATCGTACTTTCGAGGCGTAAAAAAACGCGGCCTTTTCGAGGCGATGCGTGCTATATGGCGCCCAGTTACTGCCGCTTCCTGAGCTAGACTATGCACATCTCAGGAGAATCTCATGCTTATCGGTGTTCCTAAAGAAATTAAAGTTCATGAATACCGCGTCGGTTTGACGCCGAGCGGGGTGCGGGAATTGGTGGCGCACGGTCATCAAGTCATGATTCAAACGCAGGCCGGCAGCGGTATCGGCCTTAGCGATGCATCTTACGTTGCTGCAGGCGCTGAAATCGTTCCCGATGCGGCGACCGTTTTCGCCCGCGCGGAGATGGTTATTAAGGTCAAAGAACCGCAGCCGGTTGAATGCAAAATGCTGCGCGATGGTCAGATCCTGTTTACTTATCTACACCTTGCACCGGATCCAGAACAGACGCGGGGCTTAATCGCCTCCGGCTGTGTCGCAATCGCCTATGAAACCGTCACTGACGGTCGTGGTGGCTTGCCACTGTTGGCGCCGATGAGTGAAGTCGCCGGCCGCATGTCGATCCAAGCGGGCGCCCACGCGCTCGAAAAAGCCCAGGGTGGTACCGGCGTGTTGTTGGGCGGCGTGCCCGGCGTTGCCGCAGCGGATGTCGTGGTGATCGGGGGCGGCGTTGTCGGCTATAACGCGGCGCGCATAGCTGTAGGTATGGGGGCAAACGTGACGATTCTTGATCGTTCGCTGCCGCGTTTGAATTGGCTCGACACAACCTTCGACGGTCGCTTGAAAACACTGTTCTCGACGGTAGACGCGTTGGAGCAGGCCGTGACGCAAGCTGATCTCGTGATCGGCGCGGTGCTGGTCCCGGGGGCGGCGGCGCCGAAGTTGGTGACCCGTGCAATGTTGAAGCAGATGCGGCCGGGGTCGGTTGTTGTTGACGTGGCGATCGACCAAGGCGGCTGCTTTGAAACCTCGCATGCGACCACACACCAAAATCCGACGTATACCGAAGAAGGGGTGGTGCATTACTGCGTTGCCAATATGCCGGGTGGTGTTGCCCGGACGTCGACATTTGCGCTGACTAACGCCACGTTGCCGTATGCCATCGCGCTCGCCGATAAGGGCCATCGCAAGGCGCTGTTGGATGATGCGAATCTCTGCGAAGGCCTAAACGTGCATCGTGGCAACGTCACGTATAAGGCGGTTGCCGATGCATTAGGTACGGCCTATCAAGCACCGCACGACGCCCTGCAATAAACGCGAGCGTCATCTGCACACTGCACAACGCTCGGATTAACGCATCAAAAAATCCGGGCGTTGTGTGATTTGCAGCAACTTTAGCCGCTGGCCGCGGATTTTGCCGGCAAGTTGCAGCTCAAAAGAGCAACGAAAAACTCCGCTGCGGCGTCCAACGGCGCTGCCGAACGGTAGGCACGGGTCATTGAACGCGAGCCGCTGAGTGTTGCCATCAGTGTGGTCGCGTAGGCGCGGGCCAGCTCCCGAGTATCGAAAGCTGATGCAACGCCATCGGCGATGACTTCGATCCAACTATCCAGGACGCGGGCTACAGCCGGAGCCATAATCGAATCTGCGCCCATTTCGCCGCCGAGGTTGGTGGCAACACAGCCTGCGTTAAATTCGCTGCGCGTCAGCTCCCGCGCTGTTCCAATGAACACCGCGCGGACAAACGTTGCCGGATCGTTGGGCGTCTCCTGCAGACGTTTTTTCAGCCAGTTGGCGACTTGCTCGCCGTATACGGCCAGTGCTTCTAGCGCGAGCTGCTCCTTGCCACCGGGAAAGTGGAAATAAAACGAGCCTTTCGGCGCGCCGCTTTCCGTTAGCAACTGAGTTAAGCCGGTACCTGCATAGCCTTGCGCCCGAAACAAACGGATGGCGGTATCGATCGCGTCCTGGCGCGCATGTGTGGTTCTCGACATTTTTATCTACTCGATTAGCTGCGAACGCTTGCAGAGATACTACGCATAGAATAAGGTGATTGCCATAGTATGGCGAATGACCTACTATACCAGAACAAACGTTCGGTTAGTTTATTTTTTTGCCGTGGTGGAGTCGATCATGAAATGCATAAACCGTTTTGCTCGGCTGGTTGCGGTATTCAATGGCCTGATACTGCTGAGTCTTGGCGCGCGGATTGAGTCCGCCCCGGATGTCTTTGCCCAAGCGTTGGCACAAATTCCGGCGGATCCAGCGCGAATTAGTCAGCTCGCGACGTTGCACAGCGTTTCGTTCTTCGCACTCGGGTTCGGCGCGCTCGTTGCTGCTGCGTTGCCAGGCGTTGCCCGGTGGTTATTGCTGATCGTGCTGAGCGGCGCGGGTGTTGTGGCCTATGCGCAACTGTGGCAGTTGGATTGGCAACTGGAACACCTCTACACCCGAATCCTCGCCGGCCTGCTCGTGTTTAACGGGATCAGCGCGGCGTTTTACAGCGGCTGGTCGATTGCGGCACAACTGCACCGTTCGCGCTGGCGTAAATACGGGGGCCAGCAGGCAGTAGCCCGCTGAGCGCGGTCAGCGGGCGGCATGGCCTACGAGCAGTTGTCTTTATTGCCTTTGATTTGGTTCTGCAGTAGCGCGAGCAGGCCGTCAAAACCGCCCGCCTTGTAAGCTTTATCGTATTGCGTTGAACGCAGCGCGAGATCACTGACGCCTTCGGCGACGACATTGATGACACGCCATTCGCCAGCCGTGTCGTGCAGTACGTAGTCGAGCGTCACCGGCGCGCCGCTACCTGGCGTCAGCTTGCTATGGACGAGGCGCGTGCCGTCGGGAAGGTCTTGCGTATCCAGCGTTGCGAACGTTTCCCCGCCGAATTTTGAAAACTGCGCGGCATAGGTGCTGATAACCAATTCACGGAACGTATCGCTAAATTGTTTCCGTTGTTCCGGCGTCAGCGCCGCCCACTGCCGGCGTAAAACCCGTTGGGTCAAAAACGCAAGATCGAAGTTGGCGTCAACCGCCGGCGTCACCTGGCGAGTCCGACCGACGCAGGCCAGCTTGCTGCCGTTGCGCATATTGTCGAGCAGAACGGCGTGGAACGCCGTGATGCTATCGGCGGGAACCGTGGCAGCGCTGGCGAGCGGGGCAAAGGAAAAGACAAATAAGCTGAGACAGATTACGAGAGTGCGTAGCATCGGAGACAATAAGGGGCCGGTACTCGCGCGAATCGCGCGTGGCCGTAGGACTGGGAAATTACAGGTTGGTTCAGCGTAGCACAGGAGTTCAAGTTTGATGAGTCGTCTTCTCGCGTCGTGGGTTGAGTTCATGCAGCGCCGCGCGGTACCGGTGGTTTTGATCGCGGTGGTGTTTGGCGTGGGGCTGGCGACGTATACGGCGAAGTATCTGAGCGTTGATACCGATAACCGCAATCTGCTTTCAGCGGATCTCGCCTGGCGTAAAGCCGAGACCGAACTGGCGCGCCTGTTCCCGAACCTGGGCGACACGCTGGTCATCGTGATCGAAGGCAAAACGCCAGAGGCGATTGCTGCTGCGCAAGAACAACTGGTCGCTGCCCTGCGCCCTCGCACTGACCTTTACGATGAAGTTTTTGCGGTCGAAACCGAGCCGTACTTCCGGCGCAATGGCCTGATGTTTTTGGAGCCGCCGGTGTTGCAGAAGCTGGCCGATTCGCTCACCCAGGCGCAGCCTTTCCTCGGCACGCTGGGCCAAGATCCGAGCTTGCACGGCTTATTCACCTTGCTTGGTCGCGCGTTGGACGCGCCCGGCGGGCAGGATTTTGATCTTTCGCCAGCGTTTAGCCGCATCGGTGACGCTGTTGCTGCGACACGCGAAGGCAAGATCGCACCGTTGTCCTGGCAGGGCTTGATTGGCGATGACGTCAGTAATCTTGGCGGTAGTCGCCGATTCATTGAACTCGGCGCCAAGCTCGATTACAGCCAATTACTTCCTGCTGAAGCGCCGATTGAAGCGGCGCGGAAAGCGGTGCGCGATCTCCATCTTGATGCCGAACACGGCCTGCGCGTGCGGCTGACTGGCACCGTTGCGATGGAGCACGAGGAAATCCAGACGGCCTTCGCTGGCGCGGGCTTAGCGCTCGGCTTGGCGATGCTGATGGCGGCGGTGCTGCTGTATCTGGCGTTGCGTTCCGTGCGCTTGGTGTTAGCGGCGGTGCTAACGTTGATTTACGGTTTGATCGCCACGTCGGCTTTTGCGACGTTGGCGATCGGTCATTTAAATCTGATTTCGGTCGCGTTCGGCGTGCTGTACGTTGGTCTTGGGCTCGACTACGCGCTTTACCTTTGCATGCAGTACCGCGAACGCTTAGGGCAAGGCATGGCGGCGGGGTCGGCGTTGTCACAATCGGCGGCCGATGTCGGCGGCTATATGGCCGTCTGCGCAGCAACCTGCTCGCTGGGGTTCTTTGCGTTCATCCCAACCGCATTCACCGGCATCGGCGAACTCGGCATCATTTCCGGCGCCGGGATGTTTATCAGTCTGTTTCTGAGTCTGAGCTTGCTGCCAGCGCTGATTAAGCTATTCGCGCCGGATCCGCGTCGCCTCGCATGGCAGCCGGTAACTGGCGGTGCGTTGTCGCGCGCGCTGGCGTGGCCCTATACCCATGCCCGGCCGATTTGGGCGGTGACGATTGTGCTGACGATCGCCGCGCTGTTTCTCGTGCCACATGCACGCTTCGACAGTGATCCGCTAAAGCTGCGCGATCAAAAAAGTGAGGCTTTGTCGACGTTCCTGGAACTGCGACAAGATCCGAATATTCCGACGTTGACACTATCGGCATTGGCGCCGGATGCCGACGCGGCGCGTGCGTTATCGAAGCAGCTTTCGGCGTTACCGCTGGTTGGTCGGGTGTTGAGCCTGCCGGACTTTGTGCCGGTGGACCAAGATCAAAAGCTGCCAATTATCGAAGATCTGGTGTTTTCATTAGGGCCGCAATTGGCGTCAGCACCGGCGCCGACAGAGCCGGCGGTGAACCCGGAGGACGGCGCAAGTCTGCAAGCGCTGCGCAGCGCATTCGCGACGTATTTGCAGCTGCACGCAGCCGACGCGCCCGCCGCGGCGAAAGCGCTGAGCGAACAATTGGATGCCTTCGATGCCGTACTCGTACAGGCTAGCGATGCCGATAAAGCGACGTTGATGGCCGGGCTCCGCGCGAACTTGCTCGGTACCTTACCCGCACAGCTCGCCGGTTTGAAAGACGCGCTGCAGGCGCAGCTGGTCAGCGAAAGTGACATTCCGGCGGCATTGGCGCACCGTTGGCGCGCTGCCGACGGCCGTTACCGGGTCGAAATCGCTCCGAAAGAAGTGCTCGACAACACTGAGCGTACGCAGCAATTTTTGGATCAAGTGTTGCCGCTGGCGCCGACTGCGGTCGGTGCGCCGCTGACCCAGAACGAAGCGGGCCGTGCAGTGGTGCGGGCGTTCCAGCAAGCGTTTGCGAGTTCCTTAGTGGTCATTACCTTACTGTTGCTAGTTTTGCTGCGCAGCATAATCGACGCGTTGTTAGTGCTGGTGCCGCTCATTTTGGCGGGCTTGCTGACGGTCGCAACCTCGGTGCTGTTCGACGTGCCCTTTAACTTCGCCAATGTCATCGCACTGCCGCTTATTTTGGGCGTCGGCGTTGATTACGGCGTCTACCTCGTGCAGCGCGGGCGCGACGCCGCAGATGGCAGCTTGTTGCGGACCGGCACGGCACGCGCGGTGCTATTCGGCGCGTTGATCACAATGGCCAACTTCGGCAATCTGGCATTCGCCAAGCACCCTGGCATGGTCAGCATGGGCATTTTGCTAACGTTGGGGTTGGCAATGACGCTGCTCTGCGCACTGGTACTGCTGCCGAGCTTGTTGTCGTGGCGTTATCGTCAACGGCAACGCGCGGCCGCCTGAATTTGAATCGTATCTGTCCATAGGAATACCGATGTCATTAGGAATCGCGGTGCTGACTGTTTCCGATACCCGCACGCTCGCGGAAGATAAATCCGGCAATCTGCTGGTCGAGCGCGTCACCGCTGCCGGACATCGGCTGGCAGCCCGGGAAATTCGCAGCGACGATCGCTACGGCATTCGCGCGCAGCTCAGCCAATGGCTGATTGATCCACTAGTGGATGCCGTCCTGATCACTGGCGGCACCGGACTCACTGGTCGTGATCTTGTGCCGGAAGCGGTGCTGCCGTTGTTGGATCGCATCACCGACGGCTTTGGCGAATTATTTCGGTGGTTGTCGTACCAGGATGTCGGTACCTCGGCGATCCAGTCGCGTGCGCTTGCCGGCAGCGCGAACGGCCGGCTGGTGTTTTGTCTCCCGGGTTCGCGTGGCGCCTGCGAATTGGCCTGGGACAAAATCATCGGTCTGCAATTGGATACAGCGACCCGACCGTGCAATTTGGCCGACTTGATTCCCCGCATGCGTGAACCAGAAGATCGGCCGGCCTTGAAGCGGCCTTCAAATCGGGATTAATCCGCTAGCCGAATTCGATGCGATTGCGGCCAAGCGCCTTTGCGCGATACAGCGCTTGATCAGCGCGGCGAACAAGGTCAACTGCTGACTCATCGGGGCGAAGTTCGGCAATGCCTGCTGATACGGTCGTCCCGATGTCATGCCCCTCGATCTGGTGGCGTTGCCGTTCGAAGGCTTGCCGTATGTGCTCTGCCTGGTCTTGCGCCGCCTTTAGAGTTGCGTTTGGCATCAGTAGCAGAAATTCTTCGCCGCCGTAGCGCGCGAAGACATCGTCTGGCGGGAGGTCATTGGCGGCTGTCCGCGCAAAGGCTTGGATGACGACGTCACCGCCGTCGTGCCCACATAGGTCGTTGATTTGCTTGAAGCCATCAAGATCAAACAAGCAAACGCAGCATGACAAACCACGCGTCTTCGCGTCAGCAAGCCGCTCGCGCAGCGCTTCGAGTATGAAGCGGCGGTTGTAGACGCCGGTCAGGCTATCATGGCTTGCCGCATGGCTAACTTCGGCGAATAAGACTTGAAGTTCCGCGTTGCTGTTCGCTAATTGACGCCGAAGCCGGCCAAATTCGCCGGCAGTCCAGCTGAGCGCAGGCAGGAAAAAAGCGAAATTTAGCCAAAGCAGTAATTCGTATTCCAACCGATATGCAGTGCCGTCGACGATGCGTGCGAGCGGGATCGTCAGGGCATATGCCAGCAGCGTGGTAAAGGTCAGCATGCGCAACGCACGGCCCGATAACTTGAAGCCGCCGAAGACAAAAATCATCATCAGCGAAAGCACCCAGAAGCTTCGCGCGGATCCAGCGAAAATCTGACAAATCAAGACAATGGCAATTGCAACTATAGTCTGCATCAGCGACAAACTGCGATCCTTGAAGCGCAGGTTGAGGCCGGTTCGGAACGCGCAATAAAAAAATAGGTTGGCGCCGATGATGAGCGCGGCGTACAGCTGCAAAACAAAAGTGGGGCTGACGCCAACGGCGGCTGCAAACGCAATCGGGATTAACGCGGCAAAATAATTGCTCGACGTCCTGAGATAGCGTTTGATTCGTGCATGCTGCTGCGTGGCCTCATCTGGCCCGAGCAGCCACCGCTTCAAAAACGCGCTCAGCAAACAGCACCTCCAATACGGCGGCCGGATAGCTGGTGCCGTGAGCTTCGAATTTTATTAGTATCTCAAGAGACTGAATATACAGAAATTATCTCATATTCAAAGCAGTATAGGCGGTGCGCTTGATCGGCGGGATCGGCAGCACTTGTATTCGCCGTGTGGTAGCCGCTTTCGGCACCGGCCGAATCAGCATAGTGATGGCAAAAAAGCAGCACCTTAGAGAAAATCTAATTTGTAATTCGGCCCCTAAATTAGGAAGCAGCCTCAATATGGCGTTACAAATAACAACACCATTCGCGATTCCGGTGGCATTGGCTCGGCACCCAGACCATGAAAATTTAAATGCTGCGTTGCGCAAGTTATTTCTTGAGCGCGAGCAAGCAGGTGATCGCTACGCCAATCGAACTGCAACGATGCAGATTAATCCTGAGCTATATGAAAGTCGGTTCGACCTATTTAAATGGCCGGAAGCTAGCATCGGTAAGCTGCGTGAGTTTTGTTGGGAAAATCTTTATAAGCTGATTTACCAGTTTAATAACTACGACGAGGCGACATTGCGTCGGATGTTAGGGCACTCCGATGCTTGGTTTCATATCACGCGTCGGGGTGGCTACTTTGGTTTGCACAATCATCCGATGGCCTCGTGGTCGGGTGTTTATTGCGTCGATGCCGGCCGTAGCGATGCCACGCGCCGCGATAGCGGCCTGTTGAGTTTCCCGCACCCATGCGCTAGTTCCGCAATGTTTATCGATGCTGCTACCGCAAAAATGAAACTACCGTACAGCTACGGCACGCGTGAGTATCGGCTTGATCCGGGGGAACTGGTGCTATTTCCGTCATGGTTGCTGCACCAAGTAACGCCCTTTCAAGGCGACGGCGAGCGCATTACCGTGGCGTTCAACGCGTGGTTCACGTTGGACGACTGAAATTCAACCGCGCGCGCATTAGCCGGCTGGGATTAATTGGTGTGCCTAGGGTCTATTATCGATTCGGCCACAAAATAGTTGAACGAGGTGCTACGCGGCAATTTGAGATCGCACTTTTTCGAGACGGCGTGAGTGGCCGAATTAATAATAAAATCAAATTGCTTTGTTATTGATCCGGCCATTTCCCGCTTTCTCGGAAGTGCGGCATCCGGTTTGGCATTGCACTGTCTTTATTCAAGTACTTAATGGCCGGATCAATAACACGCATGCGACCGCCGTCCCGCAGGCTTATGGCCCAGAATACGCACGTCGTCGTTGCGAACCTTGGGCTTGGAATAATCGTCAAGGCCGGCGGCTCGCGCCTCGTCAGGCGGTTTTTGACCTATAACGCAGCGTTTGCCTAAGTGTTAACAGGCCCTAGGCAACTTCATCGGTCCATACACGGAATGATTCGAGCGTGTGCAGGCCATAGGTCGTTGTAATCGCAACATCGGCGGCATCGCGACCGCGGGCGATCAGCACACGGCCGATGCGCGGCTGATTGTTACGTGGGTCAAACGCGTGCCAACTGCCGCCGAGGAAGACTTCCATCGAGCCAGCGAAATCCATCGGCGCGTCAACGGCGGGAACTCCGATGTCGCCTAAATAGGCGGTGCAATAGCGGGCAGGGATGTTCAGGCAGCGGCAAAAAGCGATCGCGAGATGGGCGAAGTCACGGCATACGCCCTGGCGCTCGTTGAAGGTTTCCCAGGCGGTTTTTGTCGGGCGGGCGTATTGATAGCCAAACGTAATATTTTGATGAACGTAGTCGCAAATCGCTTGTACCCGCGCCCAGCCGAGCGGCGTATGGCCGAACAGCTGCCACGCGGTGTTGGTTAATAGATCGGTTTCGCAGTAACGGCTACCGAGCAAATACACCAAAGTTTCTTCGGGTAGCGTTTCAACTGGATGTTGAAGGGCGTTGTAGACGATTGGTTCTGGATCGCCGCGGTCATTAATCAGCGCGTCTGCGGTGAGTCGAATGCGGCCTGGCGGTGCGACGATGCGGCTGCACCAATTGCCGAAACCATCCCGATACATGCTAATCGGCACCGGCGGATCGGTATGAAGATAATCCGGCCGAACCAGATCCGAGGTCCGCGTGTAATGGATGTGTAAGTGCAAAATCATCGGCGTCGGCTGGGGACACTGATAGACGAGTTCGTAGCCGAGGCGAATCTGCATGTGGCGGGTTCCGGAAGGTAACGCGGTGCTAGTTCCGCATCAGCGGCTCTACAAGCGGAGGTAGCAAATCGGCTAATCGCTGCGCCCAGCGCTGTTGGCCGGCGTCGTCGGCGATCAAATCCTGACGAATTTCGATTTCGACGTGTAGCAGACCACGGCGTTCACCATACTCCGGAATCGAGTAGTCCGTGTTGTCGTCCACGGTATAAGGCTCGTTATCACCCACGATAAGGCCTGCTTCAGCGCGCAGCGCGGCAGCTAGCGCGCGTGCAAGTCTAGGATCGCGGTTGTAAAGCAGGCCGATATGCCAGGGGCGAACCTGACCGAGATAAACCGGTGTGAAGCTATGCAAGGCTAATAGCAGCGTCGGCTGGCCGCTCTCGCGGCGCGTGTCTAGCGTGCGATGAATGGCGGCGTGGTACGGCGCAAAGATAGCGCGCTGGCGTTGCGCAATTTCATCGACGTTGAGATTGTCGTTGCCAGGGATCGGCGTGCGCTCGCTGGTCGTCACGATCGACTCGGCACTATGCAGCGGCCGGTTGCAGTCGATTACGAGGCGCGAGTAGCACTGTAATAGGGCCGTTGCATTTAATGTGGCTGCCAGTTTTAACGTGACCCCAGCGGCGCCGATGTCCCAGGCGATATGCCGTTGTTGGTCCGCTTCCGTCACGCCTAAAGTGCCAAGCCGACGCGGAATCCGCTGGCCGGCATGATCACAGATCAGCAGGAAAGGGCTGTTACCGGCAGGATTTTCAATCTGGCAGGGCGGCGGTTCGTCTTCTGCCAATAAGGTTGAGCTTGCGGTCAGGGCCACTGCGTCTCGATGGGAAAACGTGCATGCGCGGCTACTTGGACTTGGATCGATGCTACGACCGCTGCGGGCCCAACAAGACGCTGAAATAGACGAAGATTGGCGCGCCCGACAGGATTCGAACCTGTGACCCTCGGCTTAGAAGGCCGATGCTCTATCCAACTGAGCTACGGGCGCCTATTGATCAATGATTTGGCGGAGAGAGAGGGATTCGAACCCCCGGACCCGTGAAGGTCTGCGGTTTTCAAGTTTCCCGTACCCGCGCTTTACGTTGATTTAAGCTGCTATTGTAAGCCTTGCGCACCTTTATAGGTCAATGACTTGCGGCCGCTTTTTGTTTTGTGGAACTTGTCGTAACTTTATACGGAGCGCTTACGAACTGCTTATGAGCGCCTGAAAAGATGCGGCCGGCGACTGCGCCAACAGTCCCGACCGCGTGGCCCGTCCCTTATTCGACAAGGAACCGACATGACGATAGTAACCACAACCGCCCAAGTCAGCGAGGTGCGCCGTGCCTAAGCTGACGAAGAACTACATCGACAAGATCACAGCGCCTGCTGACAAGGAGGCGTTCCACTGGGATGACTCGCTCAAGGGGTTCGGCCTCCGGGTCACCCCTACCGGCAAGATCACCTATATCGTGCAGGGGCGCGTCAATGGCAGTTCGCCCCGCATCAGCATCGGCCCGCATGGGGTCTTCACTGTCGAGCAAGCCCGTGATGTTGCCCGCGAACATCTGCGCAGCATGCGCATGGGCATCGACCCGCGCGCCGTCGCCAAGAAGGAAGCCGCCCAGCGCGTCACCCTCCGCGACGTGGCCGACGGGTACAAGCGAGACCGACCGCTGAAGGACAGCAGCAAGGCCGAGATTGAGCGCCATGTAACCACAACCTTCGAGTCATGGCTCAAGAAGCCGCTCAAGGACATCAACCGCGAGGCGGTCACGAAGCGATTCAACGAGATCAAGACCAAGGGCACGACGGGCAACGGCCCAGCACCAGCGCAAGCGAATCAGGCCTTCGCTGTGCTTCGCGCCTTGTTCAACTACGCCATCCGCGAATACCGCGAGCCGGACGGGTCGCCCGTGCTGACGGACAACCCCGTTGATGTGCTCTACAAGAAGTGGGCACCGCTCAAGCCGCGCACTAGCCGCGTGCCGGATAGCAAGGTCGGCGCGGTGTGGTCATTCCTCACCAAAGCCCGTGAGCAGGCATACAACCGTGACACGCTGGCAAGCATTGACCTTGTGATGCTGCTCATGCTGACCGGTCTTCGTATCGGGGAATGCAGCGAACTGACATGGGATCGGGTCAATCTTGAGGAGGGCTGGATTCACATACCCGACCCGAAGAACAGCAACCCCGTATGGCTGCCGCTATCCACGCAGGCGGTGCAGTTGCTGACCACGCGCCAGCGCGTCAAGGGTAGCCCGTTCGTGTTCTCGTCCTGGGGCAAGGCTGGGCACATCAAAGACCCGCGCGACACGATGAAGAAAGTCAGCGAGGTGGCGGGCACGAAGATCACGCCGCACGACCTGCGCCGCACCTTCACGACCATCGGCGTGGCATCAGTGGGCATCGACTTGCACAAGGTCGAATTGCTGACGAACCACGTTCCCAAGGGCGTGACAGCGCGCCACTACCTTGAGACTTCGCACCTGCAATACCTCAAGCCTGAAACGCAGCGCATATCCGACTGGATCGAGCAGCAAGCGGTGGCCTTAAACGACCGTTCAGAAAGCTAAACAGTTAAAAATATCAAACACTTAGCGTAAAGTGTTGCTATAGTAACGCCAACTAAGCCGCTCCGTGCAACGCGGGGCGGCGACTCAAGGGGCCGCACAGGGCGCCAAGGCAAAGAAGTAGCTGTGACGTTAGCCGGGAAACCGGACACCCCCGAACCCGTCTGGGGCAGGTGACCACACAAATCTCGACGGCAAGCATTCGCCTTGCTGACGCACTCCTATTGCACGCGCGGCAAGGCAGGTCTGGAGACTTGCCATGTCCACCTTATCCGCACTCAACCCTGATCTGCTGACCAACGAAGAAGCAGCCGCCCTGCTGGGGATCAAGCCCAACACCCTCGAAATCTGGCGCACCAAAGGCAAAGGCCCGGAGTTTGTGAAGCTCGGGCAAACCAAGTCCGCGCCCATCCGCTACGTGCGCACCAAGATTTACGAGTTTATCGAGGCGCAGTCCTTCCGCAGTACCAGCGCCTACGCGCCGAACGCCAAACAAGCTGTTTGACGGTCATGGCGACGAAAACCCAATGCAGCCGCGCAACTTGCCGACCCCGCACACCCGCCGATAAGCCCTGCATAACTCCATCAAGAAAAAAGCCGTCGGGTCAGGACGGCTTTGAGAAGGAATCAACATGCACAGCACGCATAGCGTAGGACATGCCGCTTCTGGCGGCTCGGAGAATTTGCAGGCGGCACCGCCGCCGCTACAGCACGGCCAGCACGCAGGCCAAGGGGGTAGCACTGGCGCGGTGCCGATCGCGGCCCCAGCCGCCCCGCAGCCCGATTGGTTCGACCGCGTGCTGCAACAGGCAGCGCAACCCCACAGCGACAAGAGCGCGCTCGTGACGATCACGCAATCGTTCATCAACGCAATCGAGCAGCAAGCGCAGCAGGTGCAGGCCGAAGCGTTCAAGCTCAGTGGGCCAATCTCGCAGCACGAATGGGATCACGCGCGCTCAACGCAGCCAGCAGTGATCGACAAATGGTTCTATGAGGATGTGGGCGTCTTCGTTGCTCCGGGCGGCACTGGCAAAACGACGCTCCTGCTGTTCCAAGTGATTCACCTTGTGCTGGGTCTTGAGCTGTTCGGCTACGAGGTAATCAACCCCGGCACGGTCATCATATTGACCGCTGAGGACAGCCGCGAAACGCTGGTCGCGCGCCTCCGCTACATGTGCGCCCAGCTTCAGCTATCCCCTGCTGACGTGCGCAAGGTGCAGGAAGGCGTAATCATCACCGACGTGTCGGGCAAGGGCATCAAGCTCGCCGCAATCGAAAGTGATGTAGTCGTGCCGAGCAAGTTCCTTGACCGCTTCATCGTCGATGCGTCAGAGGTTCATCCGTCGCTAATCATCATTGACCCGATGGTGTCGTTTGGCGTTGGCGAGAGCCGCATCAACGATTCCGAGCAGGCCATGATTGACGCAGCGCGACGCATTCGGAACATGCTGCGTTGCGCGGTGCTCTATGTTCATCACACTGGTAAGGCCAACGCCCGAGACAAGACGCTCGACCAGTACAGCGGGCGCGGCGGTAGCGCACTGGCGGACGGTGCGCGCATGGTGCATGTACTCCAACGGCTCGACCCCGAGGCATGGACGGAGCAGACCGGCGACACGCTTGAAGGCGAAGAGTCCGGCTTCGTTCTGGCGCGCCCGAAAATGACATGGTGCCCACCCCAGCCGAACATCTACCTGAAACGGCAGCACTACCTTTTCGAGCGGTTCTACCCTGTTGAATCGACGGAAGGCGCTGGGCTGGTAATCGACAGGGACGCCGACAAGGTATTCCAGTTCGTGAAGGACGAATACCTGAAAGGCAAGAAGCACAGCCAGAACACGTTGATTCAGTCGAAGCTGCTTTCGCAGGCGCGCATCCGTGCCGCAGTGGAGCGGCTGAAGGCTGACAACCGGCTAATTGACGAGAGGATAACCACAGGTGGGCAGGGAGGCGCCCGGTCGTTTTTGCGCCCGATGGAACTCCCGCAATAGGTCGGAACTGGTTTTGGTGTGTTGCTGTGTTTTTGGTGTGTTATTGCTGTGCTAACACGGCAAGGGGAAGGGACACATGCAACCGGCCTTTTTGCCGTGTTGCTGTGTTACCCCTTAGGGCAAACACACCAAACCAAAGGAAGGTCGGGTCAGCACAGCAAGGCCGGTGTTCGGCCCGCTGCGCCGCTTTGGTGTGTTAGCGCGCGTCACTGCCGGTCTGCCTGCTGATCCCGTTGAACTTGCGCCAAGCGTAGAACTCGCAAGCCACGTTGTTCTCGTTCCAGCCGTTCCCCGGTGCCGCCGCCTTCGCGTCCTTGATCGTTGCGCCCGGGTTCGCGTCCAGCCATGCCCAGACAGCAGCGCACAGGCCTCCTTCCTTTGGACGCTTCACGCCGTTCTGCTCGATGCGTTCCACCTTCGGGGCGGCTGCCTTCTTCGCCTTGCTTGTGGTCACCCCCTGCACGGCGACAGCGGGCGCTACAGGCTCGCTTTCGGTAGCTGTCGCCGCTGGGGTATTGGCCGCAACCTGCGCAGCGTTTGCGGGCGGCTGCTTCGCCTTCCAGCCGAAGCGTACTTCGTCACCGTTCTTATGCACGGTGATTTCCACCAGTTCAGCGGGCACCCCTGCGGCAACACCAGCGCGGCGGGCGTTGTTCCGGTTCGTGTAGGTCTTGGCTTCCATCGTCGTTGCTCCTGTGCGGGTTGTAGATGGGGCAACGCTAAGACGCATCTCCGAGACTCGGCAACGACTTTTTGGATGCACCCGACAGCGCCTTTGATGCCGAACGAATAACGCCCAATTACTTGTTCCCAGTTTGTTCTTGAACTGTAGAGCGTTGTTTTAAATAAATATTCCTTGCGGACCTTCGCTGATATTTCCCAGCATGTAAGCAATGCGTACCAGTTACGCGCCTTTTATCAAGGAGTTTGCACATGCCTACCGAAATTGATGCCCGTATCACGCCCACGTTGCACCCCGACAATGTCGCAAGCATTGACGGCTTTGACGAGCAGACCGCGCCGTATCTCGCGCCCACCATGACCGCGTTCAGCACCGCCTATGAAGGCATTCGTGCTGTCCATGAGGCGCGGGAGAAAGCCAAAACCAATCCGACTTGGAATGAGGCGCATCAGATCATTCACACGGACGACTTCGCGCAAAAGCACCTCGCTCGTATCACCAAAAGTTTCGACGTAACCCGCTCCAACCTGGAGAAGGGTATTGCGATGCTGGAGCAGCAGCTTGCAACGCCCCTTGAATCGAAGGCTGCACAGAGCGTCAGCGCTGAGATTCGCGCCTACGCCAAGAACCTGCCCAGCGAACAACGCCACAAGTTCATCCAGCAGGCCATTGACGAGGGTGACCACACTACCGTCAGCGCACTGCTGGGCGCACCCGCCTACCTGTCCGGCCTCGATGCGAACTTCCAGCAGACCTATGTTCGCTTCTGGAACGAGCGCAGCGCGCCCGAGGTTGCCCAGCGTCTCAAGGCGATGAAGGGTGCCAAGCAGATGATCGAAGAGCGCGCGGGGCTGGTGTTCAAGGAGCTTGAAAAGGCTGTTGGCGCGCCCCCGCACAAGGCGCAAGCGCTTCGCAAGGCCAAGACGGAAGCGGAGCAAGCCTTCGTCCTCAAGGACATTGGCCAGTGACCTTGTTGGCCCCTGCAATCAACAACATCAAGCGGAGGTAATCAAGTGTCCGAATCCCAAACGCCTGAATGGCTCAAGACGTGGCAGGACTCCCCTGCTGCGCAGGAGCCGCCGCACCGTGGCGGGTTCTTGCCCGGAGTGAGCGGAAATCCTCGGGGCAGGCCGGTCGGGTCGCGGAACAAGAAGAACGTCATCGCTGACGAGCTTGCCAAGGAAGGTAGCGCGGTGGCCCGTGTGGTCATGGACGCTGCGCTTGCCGGTGATATGCAGGCCGCCAACATGGTGCTGCAACGTCTGTCGCCTCCGCTCCGTGCCCGCGCTGAAAAGGTGACGTTTGAACTGACCCCGGATGCGCCGCTGCACCAGCAGGCAAACCAAGTGCTCGCGTCGGTAGCGGAAGGCGCGATTGACCCGGAGACCGGAAAGCTGCTGATCGACTGCATCCAGTCGGTTGCGGGCATCCGCGCCGTTGATGAACTGGAAGCGCGCCTTATCGCGCTGGAGGAAAAGAACCAATGAGCATCTACGACACCGACAGCATTCCGCAACATGGCTGGGCGCGGCCAAAGATCGAACGCCCGATAGACACGCCGCAGGGGCAAGCCGATCTCAAGCTGATCGTCGAGACCTGTTACGCCGCCATTCTGAACTGCGACGACCCCGCCGTGCGCTGGCAGGCCGCGCGCCTGTTGCAAGCAATCGGCCCATTGAAAGGAACCCTGCAATGAAGAACCTGCACACCGACCCGCGCGAGAACGCGCCCGTCAAGCACACGGTAACGCCCGACGACCTGCAACAGATTCAACAGCGACGCATTGAGGCTCATGCAGCTCGCGAAACCAGCGATGCGCTGAACCTGCTCCGCGCTTTCAAGCTGGGCGAGGCGCTGCGCGAGGCACGGGAGTAACCACATGAGCATCAGCAGCGCCAAGGGCATGCTCGCCCGCCTCAAACACTTGGAGCGCTCGCAAGGTGCGACCGACGAGATGCGAGGCTGGGTCAGTGACGCGCTAGGCGCTGCTATTGCCGACGGTCGCATGTGCCCGGTTGATGGCCCTGTGGTTCTGCACTGTGTGATGAAGTGGATCGACGACGGCACCGCACGCGCCGGGACTGCTGGCTGGGGGTTGCTGCGATGAAGCCGAATTTCCAAGGCTTCGTAGAGCCTCGCATGTGGCCGCAGGACGACGGAGCGCGGCGCGAACCCGTGCTTGATGCTGACCACACGCCGCCGCGCGTGGTGCGCTATGTCGGCTGGCGGAAGTGCATGCGCTGCGGTCAGCTCTTTTGGTCGGAGGACGTGCAGCGCTTGCGCCTATGTACCCCGCAACCGAACCGGCAAGGATGCAGGAGCAGGCAAGACGACGACGGCATCTGAAAAACCCTGCACCGCCCTTTTCGTCGTCAGCGGTGCAGTGGCGCGCAGTCCCGGAGAAGCTGCGCCGTCCCATCGGGAACCGTTGGACGTTAATCAAACGGACTCAGTCAGGAACGGGGTCACTCCTGCCCCGCGCGACCTGGCCTTCGACGGGTGCCGCTGGCACCCGTTGTCGTTTGTGCGGCTGCGCGAGCGTAGCGGGCGGCAGGGGCGACGATCACCACATTGCCGCCGCTAGGGTACTGGCGAGCACGGCACGCGGCCTGTAGCGGCGCGCACGCCAGCGGGCAGGGAACGCCAAACACACAGTTATTCGGGCTTGCCCGCTAACCGATTGGCGCGCTTGTGGTTAGTTCGGCAACACCTACAAGGCATAAGCACAGCGTAATAAATCGCCCTCGGTTCTTCTCTTGAAGAAGGCCAAGATTTATGATCGAGCTTTTGGCTATGGCTCGCTCATGAAAATTGCGGAAACCGTTGTCCTGCTCAGTCGGGGCGCATTTGCACAGTCGGCGGAATGGAAGGCTATCCGTGAAACGATCCATGCGGCTATTGTGCAAGCTGAATGGCCAGTAGGCACAGGCTCTTTCACGATTCACCCGCAGAGTGGCAAAAAGTCCGGTGAGGGTAACGGGGTCGTACCGATCAAGGCCAAGCCCATGAAAGTCCTGAAGGATGCTGGATGGACTTTGGAGTACCCGTGGGAGGTAGCGACCAAGACCGGCGTCACTGCTGACAAGCGCAAGGGCACACGCCCCGGTGATATTGATGCGGCAAAGCAGTTCGATCAGGGGCTTGTGGTCGTCGAATGGGAAACTGGCAACATCAGTTCATCCCATCGGGCCATCAACAAGATGGCGCTGGGCTTGGTGGCGAAGAAGTGCATTGCCGGGGTGCTGGTCGTGCCAAACATGAAGCTGGCGCAGTATCTGACTGACCGTATCGGCAACATTGAAGAGATCCGGCCCTATATCCCGCTGTGGGAAAACCTCAGCGTGGCGGAAGGCGTCTTGGAGCTTGTGGTCATCGAGCAGGACGGAGAGAGCACCGACAGCCCGAAGATTCCGAAAGGCAAGGACGGCCGCGCAGCAGAAGGCATGCTGGCCACCCTCATTCAGAAAAGCTAGCCCTCGACGTGATCGGTGTTGTTGTGATGGGCAATGTCGTCGTCCAGCAGTCGCTCCTTGATCTGCTGGGCGAAGTCGAGTTCGATGCCGATCCAGAAGCGGTCTTTCTTCTCGCACACTGCAAACGTAGTCCCTGACCCGCCAAACGGGTCAAGCACGGTTTCGCCCTCCACGGTACTCATTTCAACCACGCGGTCGAGCAGCTTGGTCGAGAGCGCGTTTGCTGGGCGATCCTTTGACTTGAATTTCCAGTGCCGCACTGGCGGAATGTCTGTCCAGACGTCCTTGAGATTGACGCCCAGCGGGTTCATGGCGTGCCGATGACCGCCGTAGTCCTTGATTTCGCCGCCGCAGTGCCTGCAAACCTCAATGGGCGTGCGTATCTTGCGGAAGGTCTTAGGCTTGCCCTTGCTGAAGTACAGCAGGGAATAGTGACTCGGATACAGCCGCCCAGCGATGGGCATCGTGGAATTCACCGCAACCGTGATGTCGTGCCTGAAGGTTAGCCCCTTCTCCATCAGGTAAGCGCCAAGGACGATATTCCAGCGCGGCAGGTTGTAGAGGAACAGGGAGCCACCGGGCTTCAGTACCCGGATGCACTCGTCTAACCACGCCTTGCACCATTCGACGTACTTGTGTTCGGGAAGGTTGTCCTTGGCCTTGGCACCGTACTTCTTGTCCAGGTTGAAAGGCGGGTCAGCAAATACCGTGTCAATCGAACCCGCCTTGATGTGGGGCAGTACCGCTAGGCAGTCGCCATCGAAAAGCGCACCGTGAGCGGACTGAAAAAAGGGTTCCTGAGCGGGGTCTAGGTAGGTCGCCAGATCGAACGGGGCGAGTTTGTCCTTGATGCGCTGGCTCTTGGCAGCGATCTTGACTGTCTCTTGTTCAGGAAATAGGTCCAGCACCTCTCGCATTACTAACTCGCTCATCTGCATCTCGCTCACTCATGTCCATCACCTGCCACTTGGGCCGCTCTAGCTATGTTACTGGCCTTGCCGAGCTGGGCCTAGGCGGCGGCTGCATGAACCTGCCGATACCCCGCGATCAGTTACGGTGTGCTTACGGGGTACAAATTTGCCACCAAGAAGAAAGCCCCGACTAGCGGGGCTTTTCATCGTTTTTCACAAGCTCTTTGCGTGCCCACTGAACTACGCTAAGTGCTTGTTTTTATTGGCGGAGGCGGTGAGATTCGAACTCACGAACGGTTGCCCGTTGCCGGTTTTCAAGACCGGTGCAATCGACCACTCTGCCACACCTCCTACAACTGTTTTCAAGACCGCTGCAATCGACCACTCTGCCATCTCTCCGTGTCGCGCGTCGCGCATTCTATTGCAATTGCGAACTGCTGGCGCGGATTTTCTTGCGCTCGCGCATTACTCAGCGTGGCATGGGTGTTTTTAACTACTGCTTGGTACCACGCCGGAACAGCGTCACCGCGAGCAGGCTAGCCAATAGCGCAAAAAGTGCGATCGGCCAGAGCAACCTCCAAACTGCGCCATCCGGCAAATTTTTCAGCAAGATCCCACGGACCACGCGCAAAAAATGGGTCAGCGGCAGCAGTGTGCCGATGCCCTGCGCCCACGCGGGCATGCCATGAAATGGGAACATGAAGCCCGATAACAGCATCGACGGCAGATAGAAGAAAACCCCAAGTTGCATCGCCTGCATCTGATTGCGTGCAAGCAGTGATAGCGCTGTTCCCAGTGCCAGATTGGCGGAGACAAACAACACGACGGCCGTCGCCAGTGCTGGTGAAATGCCGTGCCAGGGCAGCCCGAGCAAGACACTGCAGCAGATCAGCAACACTACAAACAGTGCGCAGCCGAGCAGAAAGTAAGGCGCTGTTTTCCCAAGCAGGATCGCGGCGCGCGGTACCGGTAACAGAATCATCGTTTCAAAGCTGCCGCGTTCGCGCTCGCGTACGAGAGAAAAGGCGCCGAGCAGCACCAACGTTAGCGTTAAAACAACCCCGAGCAGGCCCGGGACGATGAACAGCCGCGAGGCGCCGTCTGGGTTGTAGCGGCGTTCTATATTCAGGCGAATACGCAGCGGTTGGCTGGCAGCGGCCTCGGCATAGCGGGTTTGCGCAGCTTGCGTCGCAATAATCGATGCCGCTGGGTCGCTGGCATCGACGATCAAATTAATACTCGGCTGCTGACCTGTTACCGCCTGGAAGCCCAGGTTTTCGGGCAGTTCTAGGATGAACTGCACGCGGCTGGTCGCAAGCCAGCGTTCGGCGAGGGCTAAATCGTCCGTGCGTTTAACGATCTTGAAGTAGCCAACCGCTTCCAGTTCTTCAACTGCGCGGTCTACAAACTTATCGTTCTCATGCGCAACCAGCGCCGTCGGCAGATTTTTTGGATGTAAGTCGATGGCGAAGCCGAAGAGCAACAATTGCACGATGGGAACGGTGATCAGTAGCGCTAGCGTTAAGCGATCGCGCACGATGTGCAGCGCTTCTTTTGCCGCGACGGCCCAGAAGCCATTCAGGAAGACTTTCATGCGTTGCGGACTGCGAGCCAGTTCAAGGCGTCAGACAGCCGGCACGGCACGGCGCTGGCGCCGACGACCTGGCGCCAGGATTTGAACTCGGCCTGGTCAATGGTCGTGGATAACGCCGTGATACGCGAACCGCCAGCATCATAGGCGGCCAGCGCGTCAACGCTGGGGGGAATTTCGATGGCGGCGCGGTCGGTGTGGAAGACCGCGAGGCCGAGTTGATCAACAAGGCGCGTGGGTGGGCCTTCGATCCGCATGCGGCCGAGATCGAGGTAGCCGATGCGATCGCAGCGCTCGGCTTCATCGGCGTAATGCGTGGTGACGAGCACGGTCATGCCGCCTGTTGCGAGTTGACGTAGGCGGCGCCACAACGTATCCCGAGCCAAAGGATCGAGCCCGGCGCTCGGCTCGTCGAGCAGCAACAGACGCGGGCGGTGCAAAAGGGCAGTTGCCAGCGCGACACGCTGCCGCCAGCCGCCGGACAACGTGCCGACGCGTTGCCGCGCGCGGGCGGAAAGTCCGTGTTCGTCGAGCGCCGCCTGCACCGTTACCGTAACGTTATCGACGCTATGCGCGCGCGCAAAAAAGCGCAGATTTTCGGCGATGCTCAAATCGTCGTATAAGCCGCCGCGCTGCGGCATATAACCAAGTGCGTTTTGCAGCACGCCGAGCGCATTGCCCAGGCAACGGCCGTGGCCGGCATCGGGTTTTAGTAAGCCGCAGATGATGCGGAGCGCCGTCGTTTTTCCGGCGCCGTTCGGACCGAGCAAGCCATAGATCTCGCCATAAGGAATGTCGAGGTCTAGGCCGTCGAGTACCGGCGCGCCGTCATACGTTTTGCGAATCTTCTCGGCGAAGATCGCGGAAGGGTCGAGCATCGGTTGAGTGCGGATTGATTTACCGCTTAAGCGTGGACGTAAACGAAGCCGCCGTAAAGGTAGTGTGTTGCTTCGGCGCCGAGCACCAGCACTCGGTCCCCGGGGCTTAGGCGGCCGCTATGCCGCAGTTCGTGCAGCGCCACCCAGATTGCCGCGCTGCCGAGATTGCCCACGTGTGCGGCGTTGCCCCAGAACAAGGCTGGCGGTAGCCGCAGGGCGCGTGCCAGCCAGTTACCAATATTACCGTTGGCTTGGTGCGGCAGAATTGCGCTAATTTTTTTGAGTTCCACACCCGCTTCTTGCGCCGCCGCCAATCCGGCCTGGAACAGCAGTAGGCCGTCTTCCTTCACCGATTCATATTCATGGTGGAACGTTGACGTGACACGTCCTTGGCGTACTGCGGGGTAATCCGAACCGCCTTCTTCGAGCATAAATCCGGGCTGCCGATCCAGACCGATGTGGCCGAAATACAGCGATTCCAAGTAGGGCCCGGGTGCACCATCGTCAGGCCCGAGCACAACAGCGCCAGCGCCGTCGCCCATCTGCATCAGATTGACCCACTGACCGGGTTCGCTATTTAGCGCCAGTGGATCGAAGAAAACCGAGCCCACTTCGCTGCCAACGATGGCAACCGGGGCAGCGTCCTTGGCTGCTAACAGACCGCTGGCCCATTGCAGTGCATTGGCGAAACCCGTGCACGCCTGCCGCAGCTCGCCGTAGGGCGCTTCTAACCCGAGGCGATTGGCCACTTCCGAGATGTTCGGCGGCAAAAGCCGCGCCGGTGTCGTGGTGTGGCCGATGAGGTATTGCAACTGCTGGGCTGATAAGTCAGCTTGCGCGAGGGCATCGATCACCGCGAGCGACGCAAGTTCCGGATTCCGGTGACCCGGCCGTGGGGCTTCCAGACGTTGCCGCCAATCGCGGCTGTGATGACGTAAATTCACGCCAAGGCGGCGCGCCAGTGCGGCGCCAGTCCGGCTGGGCACGTCGAAATTCTGTTCGATCCGCGTTAGTAGCTCGATCGTGCTTATTGGAACGCCAGGAAACGCCAAGCCGCTGCCGAGCAGGCGCAGACGCGAGCGAACGATACGAGCCTTCGTCAAAATAACCGCCCTTTAGCGTCGTGCGCCAGTAAGTTCAAAGCGCCGCTGCAGGCGGTTGATGTCGACGCCAATTGCGGCGAGTGAGGGACCTTGCGGGACGAGCAGCGCCGCCAGAGCAGCCAAGACACGCTTGCGCTCATCGGCCTGGGCGGAAGGGTCGGCACCCAGCGCCGCTGCGCCGCGGCGGCTGATGCGGACGTGACGACCTTCATCCCGGCGGATTCGCGTGAATAAACTCAGCAATGGTGGGCTCGCCGCGATCGGCGTTTGCCGCGCGCAGACTTCCGCCAAGATCATACAAACGCCCGCATCGAGTGCGGCAACCCGGGTCAGATGCAGGCCGAGATCCTGGCAGGCAAGTTGTCGTAGGAAACGAGCCGCGTGCCGGGCAGTGCTGCGCGAAGACGGCGACGGTAGTTGCGCGCGTACAGTGTCTAGCCAGATCCCGTGGCGATGCTCGTCGTCAGCGATGCTATTTAAGGCGGCCGCCAAATCGGGATCAAAGTCATCGGGAAGTTCCGATTCAACCGCCCTGAACACCAACTCGGCAGAAGCTTCCCCGCAGATCAAGACCGGTAGCACATCGGCCAGTCCTTGCGCCGCCGATTCGCTCAGCCCCAAACGTTCCTCGGTAATTTGTGGCTCCCAGCGTCGGGCAGCAAGACAGGCGCCTGCAAGGAAGGGTGCCCGCAATAACGGCGACGATGGCGTATTCGCGCGTCGGATGTCTGCCGCGGCATTCACCTCAATTCTTCGCTTCGATTTTGCTTTTAACGGAGGGCCACTTTTCGTCGCTGTTTTTAATATTGCCCGGCACATCGCCCTGCCACAGCTTTTGTGCAATCCAGTTGTTGTTCAGGTAAAGCTTGTCATCAACGATGCGCCAGCGCTCGCCGCTGCCTTTGGCGATGCTGCCGTGCGCAGCGGCATAGGCGCAGTAGCCGCCGTACTGTGGCGCGTATTTCTCCGGTGCTTCGAGAAATAGATTCCGATGCTCGGCGCTGGCGAATTGCCAAGTCGCACCTTGCCAGCCGGCGGTGAATTCAGCGCTGCCTTTGGTTGGTTTGCCGTCAGTGAAATAGGCAACTGCATCGTAGCCGCCAATTGCGGGGCCTTTGTCGGCACCGCTGATCAAGCTTCCGGCAACTGCACTAACGGCGTAGCTGGCGAAAACCAGCACAAGGACAAACCGGGCGATACGGTTGAGCATGGCGGTCGCTTCCTTGAGTATGTGATAACAGGCTGTTCCAGAAAACGAATTTACAATAATTAAGGGACTAGTGCCGATCTTTGAAAGTTCAGCTCAATGGCACCAGCGGTCGCCAGATTAGAAAAATAGTGCGCAGATGCTATTTTTTGCATATTTCGACTCGACGGTACTGGCAACATAAACTACATCCGTATCATGGCTAACATTTTTATTTTTATTATTAAATACATATAATTAGGGTGTTTTTTTGTGGTTCACTCTGACCGCCACGGACGGTTTCAATTGCTTCGGCGTTGATCGTAATCATGGGTGCACTGCAACACGAATCGGTGCGATTTAATTAAACTACCGCGGTAATTCATGATTACCTTGAATACTTCAACCGAAACGAATTCCGAGAAATTTTAATGAGCAACGGGTCTTATGACGTCATCGTGATCGGCGGCGGTCCCGCCGGTTATCCTCTCGCCATCCGCGCCGCCCAGCTGGGCATGAAAGCGCTGTGCATTGATGGCTGGCTTAACCGGGACAACACCCCGAGCTTTGGCGGCACCTGCTTGAACGCTGGCTGCATCCCGTCCAAAGCGCTGCTCGAGTCGTCCGAACTCTTTCACAAAGCCCAACACGAATTCGCGGTGCATGGAATCGGTGTTGGCGAAGTCGCGCTGGATTTGAAGAAAATGCAGGAACGGCGCGCGGCGGTGAGCAAGGCCAACTCCGGCGGCGTCAAGCTGCTGTTTGCGGCTAATAAAGTTACCGGTCTGTTTGGCTTCGGCAAGCTGCTGGGCGATGGCAAAGTTGCTTACACCTCGCATGATGGCAAAGAAGAAGTCTTCACCGGCAAGCACATCGTCATCGCCACCGGCTCGGAGCCGGTTAATCTGACAAAGATTGCGCCGTTTGACGGCGACCGCATCGTCGATAGCTGGGGCGCGCTTGAATTTTCCGAAGTGCCGAAACGCTTGGGCATCATCGGCGCCGGTGTGATCGGCGTTGAATTGGGTAGCGTTTGGTCGCGTCTCGGTGCCAAGACGGTCATTCTCGAAGCGTTGCCAACGTTCCTGCCGATGGTTGACGCCGCCGTTTCGAAGGAAGCGGCGCGCCAGTTTGCCAAGCAGGGTTTGGATATTCGCCTAAGTGCCAAAGTAACAGCGGTTAAAACCACTGCTGCTGGCGTTGAAGTGGAATACGACAGCGCAGACGGCAAGAAAACTGAATCTTTCGACAAGCTAATCGTCGCCGTTGGCCGCCGGCCGTACACGGCCAACCTCGGCGCTGATGTTGCGGGCGTGGCGCTGGACGAGCGCGGCTTCGTCAAAATTGATGCCCATTACAAGACCAGCGCGCCGGGTATCTATGCCGTTGGCGACGTCACCGGTGGTGCGATGCTCGCGCATAAGGCGATCGAAGAAGGCGTGGTATTGGCCGAACAGTTCGCTGGGCAAAAGTCGGAAGTGAACTATCACGCCATTCCGTCGGTGATTTACACCAGCCCGGAAATCGCATGGGTCGGCATGTCGGAAGAGCAGGCCAAGGCTGCGGGCTACGAAGTCAAAGTCGGCTCTAGTCCGTTCGTCGCAAACGGCCGCGCGCGCGCGATGGAAGCGATGGCCGGCATGGTTAAATTCATCTCGGATGTCAAGACCGACCGCGTCCTCGGCGTTCATATGATCGGTCCGTATGTCTCGGAATTGTGTGCCGAAGCCGTGTTGGCGCTGGAGTTTGCCGCGACGACCGAAGACATCCAGTTGACGATGCACGGCCACCCTACGCTTTCGGAAACATTCCACGAAGCTGCGCTGGCAGTTGACGGCCACGCGATTCACTCCGCTAATAAGAAGAAATAACGTTTGGAAATAGCGCGCCGAAGGCGGCGCGCTATCGAACGAGGAGAGAAGGTATGGGGAGAGGCCCGAGTATTGAAGGCCGCAAAAACGCTGCGGACGCTCAAAAAGCCAAGCGTTTTACAAAATTTATTCGTGAGATCACCGTTGCAGCCCGCGCCGGTGGTGGCGATCCGAACACCAACCCGCGGCTGCGCCTTGCTATCGACAAAGCGTTGACTGCAAATATGACCAAGGACACCATCGAACGTGCGCTGAAGCGCGGAACGGGCGAGGGTGCTGGCGAGCAGGTTGCGGAAATACGTTATGAGGGCTATGCGCCCGGCGGTGTTGCGGTGATGGTCGACTGCATGACCGATAACCCGACGCGGACCGTTGCCGACATCCGCCATGCATTTAGTAAGAACGGCGGCAACCTCGGCACCAGCGGCTCGGTCGCGTTTCAGTTCACCGAAACCGGGGAGTTGATTTTTGATATTCGTAGCGATGCAGCGCTGGAAGAAAAAATCATGGAGGCCGCGCTTGAAGCGGGCGCCGATGATGTGCAGAGTGCCGACGGCTATACCGACGTGCTAACGACGCCGGAAAACTTCTTAGGCGTGAAAAGCGCGCTGGAATCTGCGGGCTATGCGCCGATTGATGCCGACGTCGTGATGCGGCCAGCAAACCGGGTTGCGGTTGACGCCGAAGCGGCGGCTCAGATCGCCAAGCTCGTGCATTGGCTGGAAGAGCTGGACGACGTCCAAGACGTTCACCATAACGCCGATCTTCCGGCCGGTTAGTGCGCCGTTGACGACCACACGCATACTCGGGGTTGATCCCGGCTCCCGGGTTACCGGCTGGGGTGTTATTGAGTCCAGCGGCGCGCGGGTTCGTTACATCGCCCACGACTGCATCCGCTGCGAACGCGGCGAGCTGCCGGCGCGGCTGTCGCGTATTTTTTCCGAGTTGGCGACGGTGGTGCAAACCTATCAGCCGGACGAGACGGCGATTGAAGAAGTCTTCGTCAATCGCAATATCTCAAGCGCGTTGATCCTAGGCCAAGCGCGCGGCGCGGCGATTTGCGCGCTGGCCAATACCGGTTTAAGCGTTGCCGAATACGCGCCAGCGCAGATTAAGTCAGCCATCGTCGGCAACGGCCGTGCTGAAAAACTGCAAGTTCAGCACATGGTGAAGGTCTTGCTAAATCTGCGTGAAACCGTAGCCGCCGATGCCGCTGACGCGCTGGCCATTGCCTTATGTCACGCCCATGTCCGAACTACTGTGGCACGCACCGGCGAAGCGCTGCGTGGGGCCTGGGGACGGGCCGTAGAAAAGCTTGGTAAATCAGCGTGATCGCACGTTTAAGCGGTATTTTGATCGCCAAACAACCGCCGCAGCTAATTGTTGATGTGCACGGTGTCGGTTACGAAGTTGAAGTGCCAATGTCGACCTTGTTTCGGATGCCGGCACTCGGAGCAGCAGTGGTTTTGCTGACGCATTTCGTCGTCCGCGAGGATGCGCAGTTGCTGTATGGCTTTGCAACCCAAGCTGAGAAGAATCTATTTCGGGAAATCATCAAGATCAGCGGCATTGGCCCGAAACTCGCACTTGCAATCCTCTCGGGTATCGATGTCGACGACTTCTGGGCAACGGTGCGAATCGGCGAAACCGGTCGCCTGGTTAAGTTGCCTGGGATCGGTAAGAAAACAGCAGAACGTATTGTCATTGAAATGCGGGATAAAGCCGGCGCAGATACCGGCTCGTCGGCGTTAGGGCGGTTGGAGTCCGGCGACATCATTGCTGCTAGCCCGCTCGCTGAAGCACGGGCAGCGCTGGAATCCCTGGGCTATAAGCCGATCGAAGCGCAGAAGCTCACTGACGCCGTCACGAAAGACGGCATGAGTACCGATCAAATCATTCGCGAGGCTTTGAAGCGGGCAATCCGCTGACCTGGGCCGAGCACGGGTGCATTCAACCTCAGCTCTCCTTTTGGCTCACCCCCCAAATAGTGCGGGCTAAGACGGCCGATAGCGCGCGTTAAGGCCTTACGGCTAAGCGCGCTACGGCGGCTAGCGGAAACGGCGTCGTGAATCCTACCCATCGGCACAGCACGGCTATCCAGCCGTGACCCCAGCAACCGTAAGTCTGGCGCGATCGACCGACGCTCACCACTTTTATCCCAATGCCCAATGGCTGCCGATATAGGCGTACATAACGGGGGAACCCCCTGAGCGCGTTCGCCATGCCGGTAATCCGACTTCAGAGGCAGCTTACGACGAGATAACTGACATTTTGGATTATTTTTTCGGCGCCAAATTTCTGTCGCGCTCTCTTTTGAGACGCAGCGCACAGTTCTTTAAACAGTTTGCTAAAAAATATTTCCTATATGCAATAAAACTGTGCAATAGCTCACAGTCATTAGCTTGTTTGTTCTTGTACTCTGATGCTAAGTAATTTTATCTCTGTGGCATTAAGAAAATTTTAGCGATGGAATCCCCATGTTAAATACGCATAACAAAGCCGGCCTCCGCATTATTTTTTTTAATATCAAGCCGCTTTTGAAAATTTACGAATTTATCACTTGCTCTTCGTTAAAAATTTAGCGAATCTATCGGAAGCCATAAAGGGAATCCAAGGCTGATCATGAACAAAATCTATAATTTTTCACGTGATCGCAATGATCTGGTCATGGTCTCTCGCGATCATAGAACGGTTCATGCCGCTTTAATCGGGAGCTTGGGCGACCTTAAGGCAATATCGGTAGTGCGGTACCTGCTGGGACGTGCCTGCCTGAAAAATCGGCAAGGTACGGCTCTGATGGGTGATTTAAACCACGGAATATTGCGGTTTAAGAAGCTTTTTCCACTATGTCGATATCGATGGCAGATTTTTTGCTTTGGTGGGGAAATAGGGTTGATCGCTTAGTAAGAGAGCCAATTCGCATTTCCAGTGAAGCGATAAATGCCAAGTTGAGGATAACCAGGGAAAGAAAGGTGGTTGCCTAGGGATTAGCACGATTAGCATGGGGCACGGTGTTCTATAGCTCTGCTCACTTGCCCGTAATTTATTAACTTTTGTGAGGGGTGGTCATGAAAATGCCGTTTAGGTTCATTGTGAGTGGGCTTTTATTAGGGTTATCCGCGGTTGCGGTCGCTGCTCCTTACGAAACTGGAACAAAGTGGCTGGAACCGCAGCGCACCTGGATCAAGAACACGCCGGGGGCGATGCCATTCTTCCCGCACCGCGCGAATACCACGGATAACAAGCCGTTGAATATTGCGGATTTCGACAAGCCCGAAATCTGCAGCGCTTGTCACCAGGAAATTTACAGTCAGTGGTCGGAATCGGTCATGGCCCAGTCCTGGGAAGATCCGATTTATCGCGCTGTGCTTAAAAAGGCGAGCGAAGCGACGAATGGTGCAGTTGATAACTTCTGCACCGGCTGCCACACGCCGATCGGTTTGACATCGGGCCACATCAACTCGAAGGCCAACCGTGATCCGATCGAACAGACTGCGGCCGAAAATCCGCTCCCGGGCGTGGATTGCGAAAGCTGCCACAACATCTCGAGCCGTACCGGTATTGATAACGGCGCCTATGTGTTGACGCCGAAGCTGAACGGTAAGCGCACCAAGTTTGGTCCGTACAAAGATGCCGTGTCGCCCTATCACGAAACGGTTTACTCGGAATTGCATACCCGTTCGGACTTCTGCGGCACGTGCCATAACGTGACGCATCCGTTCTCGACGACGCCGATTGAACGTACCTACGACGAATGGCAGGAAAGCGAGTACAGCTTCAACGACAAGCAGTGCCAGGAATGTCACATGAAGCCGTATAAGGGCAAAGCGGCGATCACCGGTCCAGAACGTGAAAACGTCTTCTCGCACTGGTTCACTGGCGGCAACGTGACGCTGTTGAAGTATTTCGGCAAGGAAGAAGGCGCGCAGCGCTCGATCGACCTGCTGAAGAATTCCGCCGAAATCAGCTTTGTTGAGATGCCGACCAAGTTGACTGCCGGGCAGAATGTTTCGATCAAGGTCAAAGTGCTGAACAAAACTGCAGGTCACAAACTGCCGACGGGCTTCCCGGAAGGCCGCGAAATGTGGATTGACTTCCAGGTTACGGACGCAACCGGCGCTGTTGTATATCGCTTAGGTGCGGTTAAGGATGGTCTGACAGAAAAGGGCACCGAGAACTATAAGGTGCACTTGGGCGACAAGGACGGCAATCCGGTTGAACTCGAAGTTTGGAATGTCACGCACATCCTGTCAGACAACCGCCTGCCGGCGAACGGTTGGGATATCCGCAACTTCCACTTTGAAGTTCCGGCAACTGTGAAGGGTCCGTTGAAGATCACGGCGAAGCTGAACTACTGGCCGTTCCCGCAGAAGATCGTTGACGAGTTGGTCGGACCGGGTAAGGTTCCGGTTGAGATCACGACGATGACCAGCGTGGAAAGCCAGATTGCACTAGGCGCTGCAACCCGCAAAACCGCCAGCGACTCGAAGAAGTCGAAGACGGTAGTGAGCGCGCGTTGATTGAATAACCTGCGGCGTTCGTTCGATACGAACGTCGCAGGCTAAGAAGAGGCTTGGGGTTTAACGATGCGGCCGAGATTTATCTCGGCCGCATTTTTATTGGCCGTTAGCGCGATGAAATTCAGCTGCGTTCACGTTTTTATAGGCGGTTCGGCCGGCTGGCCGGGGGCGGGGAGGATTCGTGCCTGCGCTAAGATGGCAGGCGCTCCGCGGTCGAAACTGTGTCGACCTTGAGATCGGAGCCCCTGCAACGGGGATTCCTGGTTAGAGCCTTAAGCGATGCCCTTGAACTGCTTCGTAATTGTTGCCAAGCGTTCGCCATAGAGTCGAGCGGTTTCGAGATCCCCAGGCAGCGGTCCGGCATCCGGGCCGAGATCAGATGGCGACTGCGCTAGCGCGCCAGAGAAGCCACCGATGTAGTTGACGTCATTGCGCGTTGCGGTGCTCTTGTTCGACGGCATCAAGCCGGTGCCGATCCAGATCATCGAGTGCTGCATGGCAAACGTCATCAAATATTGAATCGTCGAGCCTTTATCGCCATTCATGGTCGCCGAATTGGTGAAGCCGCCGGCAATCTTATTTTTCCATTTTTGCTCGTACCAAGGCTTGGAACTGGTGTCAGCAAATTTCTTGAAATCTGCTGAGACGCCGCCCATGTAGGTCGGTGAGCCAAAAATGATGGCGTCCGCTTCTTCCAAGGCTTGCCAAACGTGGTCATTGAGATCAGCGACATTGACCATCTGGACGCCGACACCGGCGACTGAGGTAACGCCAGCAGCAACGCTTTCGGCTTGTTTTTTGGTGTGTCCGTAGCCGCTGTGGTAGGCAATCAAAATTTTGACTTTGTTCATGGTTTTATCCTGTCAATGGTTGGGAGGCATGAAACTACATCATGCAGAAAGCGAGGGTAGGCTACATCGGTAATTGCTGTAATTCCACGAGGACGTAACCGCCCGATAAGCTTGACCGCCCAACGCGCGAAAATATGCCGTTGTCCGTCGCAGTCGGGGGCATGTCCTCTACAATGGCGCATGTCACGAATGCCTGAACGCACGCAAGAAGGTGCCGAGCGCCTCATCTCCGCCGGTGCAAGTTCCGATGAAGAGCGGATCGACCGCGCGATCCGGCCGCAGCGGTTGGCGGACTACATCGGGCAGCCGGCGGTACGCGAGCAAATGACGATCGCCATTGAAGCGGCGCGCGGTCGTGGTGAGGCCCTAGATCACGTACTCATATTCGGGCCGCCGGGGCTCGGCAAGACTACGCTCGCACACATCCTGGCCAGTGAACTCGGCGTGAATTTGCGCCAGACATCGGGCCCGGTGTTGGAAAAGGCAGGCGATTTAGCAGCATTGTTGACCAATCTCGAGCCGAAGGACATTTTGTTCGTCGACGAGATTCACCGCCTCTCGCCCGTTGTTGAGGAAGTGTTATACCCGGCGATGGAGGACTATCAGCTCGACATCATGATCGGCGATGGTCCCGCTGCGCGCTCGATACGGCTTGATCTCCCGCCATTTACGCTGATCGGGGCAACTACCCGTGCTGGCGCGCTGACCGGGCCGTTGCGCGATCGTTTTGGCATTACGCAACGCTTAGAGTTTTATTCGGTCGCCGATTTAACCTCCATCGTGCAACGCTCGGCAGCGATTTTGAAAGTGCCGGTGGAGCCGCAGGGCGCTTTTGAAATCGCTCGCCGCTCGCGCGGCACTCCCCGCATCGCGAATCGGTTACTGCGGCGCGTGCGCGACTATGCCGAGGTTCGCGGCACTGGCCCGCAAAAAGGCACGATTACGGTTGAGATCGCCAACGCGGCGCTGCTGATGTTGGATGTTGACGGGAATGGCTTTGATCTAATGGATCGCAAGCTACTGCTGACGTTAATCGAGCGTTTTGATGGCGGCCCCGCGGGGCTTGATAATCTTGCGGCGGCGATCGGCGAGGCGCGCGATACCATCGAAGACGTGATTGAGCCGTATCTGATTCAACAGGGTTACTTGTTGCGTACCCCGCGCGGCCGCATCGCCGGCAAACTGGCCTATCAGCACTACGGCCTGACCCCGCCGTCACAGCGGTCCGAGCCAGATCTATTTACTGAATCCACGTAAATAGTGAACCCTTTACGTCGTCGCGGGTCTTTTCTGCGTTATACATCCGTTAGAATAGGACACCCTTCGTAATGAAATCCGGGCCTTTTGTCTGGCCGTTGCGCATTTACTACGAGGATACCGACGTCAGTGGCGTGGTTTATCACGCCAACTACCTGCGATTTTTCGAGCGTGCGCGCACCGAGTGGTTGCGCACCCTCGGTTGTTCTCAAGAGCAATTGCGTAATGAGATGGGCGTTGCCTTTACCGTGACCAGCATCGATATCGCTTTTCGCTCCCCCGCGCGTTTAGATGACGAGCTGGAAGCAACCGTTGCCGTTACCGAACTGCGCCGCGCCAGTCTGCGTTTTTCCCAAACGCTGCGCCTGCGGGCGCAGCCAGAACGGGTGCTCGCAACAGCGCTGGTTCGCGTTGCGTGCGTTGATATGCAGGGGTTTAAGCCCAAGCCGCTTCCATCTGGATTCGAGCGCATTGTCGTCGAACATGCAGCAATTACGATTTGAAAAATAAGGATCAATCCTGAATGAACGGTACGATTTCATTTGCCCAACTGGTGCTACAAGCCAGCCTTCTGGCGCAGTTAGTGATGGCGGCGTTGATGTTGGCATCGTTAGCGTCGTGGGCCGTTATTTTGGCCAAGCGCGGCTTGCTCGCACGGACCCAGAAAAATGCCGTTGCATTTGAAAATCGGTTTTGGTCGGGTGGCTCGTTATCCGATCTCTATGAGGCCCAGCGCCGCGGCCATGAGCCGGACGATGGTTTGGCGCAAATCTTCCGCGTCGGCTTCGAAGAGTACACGCGCCAACAAGGCACAAAGGCAAACCCAGACGACGCTTTGGCTGCTGTGCAGCGGCAAATGCGTGTCGCGATGTCGCGCGAGATGGAAAAACTTGAGGGCGGCTTGCCACTGTTAGCCACAATTGGCTCGATCAGTCCTTATGTGGGCTTGTTCGGTACGGTTGGCGGCATCATCAACGCGTTCGTTGCGATCGGCAACGTAAAGCAAGCGACGCTGGCTTCCGTTGCGCCCGGGATCGCCGAGGCGTTGATTGCAACTGCAATTGGTTTGTTTGCCGCGATCCCCGCGGTTATCGCGTACAACTTTTTTGTCGCACGGGTTGATCGCATTGAAAACCGCTTTGCAACCTTCGCTGAAGAGATGACCGGGATCATTGATCGCGGCCTTCGTGGCGGCGCGACCCGAGGCGTTTAATGGCCAGCTTCATCGTAAAAAAGAACAAACGCCGGCTCGCGGCGGAGATGAACGTCGTGCCGTATATCGACGTCATGCTCGTTTTGCTGGTCATTTTCATGGTGACGGCGCCATTGTTGACGCAGGGCATTGATGTGCAGCTGCCGCAAGTTTCGTCGACACCGATTCCCAGCGAAGACGAGCCCGTGAGTTTGTATGTAGATATTAAAGGGCGCTATTTCGTCGATGTCGGCAGCGACAGTAAGAGCCCGCTGAGCGAGCAGCAAGTGGTTGAACGAATTAGCGCGATTCTCCATAACAAGCCGGAGACGACAATCTTGGTGCGCGCCGATGCCGGCGTGAACTACGGCAGCGTGATTCGCGGTATGTCGTTATTGCAGGAAGCCGGTGCCGGTAAGATCGGCTTTGTTACGGAGGCGCCGGACGCCGCCGCGTCGGCCAAGCCCAACAAAGGATGAATCCACAGTTTCGACATTTCCTCGGTGCGATAGTCCTACATCTCGCACTGCTTGGGTTCTTGGTGAGCGGCGTGCAGTGCAGCCGTAAAGTCGAACCGCCATCGGTTATTCAGGGCTCGCTGGTTGATCTGAGCACGCTACGCAAGCTTGCCAAGACTGCACCCGCGCCGGTTGAAAAGCCGGTTGAGGCCGCTGCTGTAGAGCCAACACCACCACCGCCGCAGCCGGACACCGCAGCAGTACAAAAACAGCAAGCCGAGGTTGCCGAGCAAGCGCGGCAGCAGGTAGAAACGCAAAAAAAGCAGGAAGCGGCAAAAGCTGAAACCGAACGCAAGCAACATGAAGTTTTGCAAAAGCAGCAAGCTGAGGCCAAAGAAGCCGAGCACAAAGCAGCGGAGTTGAAGCAGCAGGCTGAGACCAAGGAGCTCGAGCGCAAAGCCGCGGAAGCCAAAAAGCAGGTTGCAGCCGAAGAAGCGCAGCGCAAGGCCGATGAGCTGAAAAAGCAAGCCGCCGCCGAAGATGCAAAGCGCGCCGAGACGGTAAAAAAGGCTGCGCTCGCTGAAGAGCAGAAGCGGCTAAATGAGGAGCGGCGGAAAAAGGAGTTGCAAGCGCAGATCGAAGCCGAGCAACAACGGCAGCGCGAAGCTGAGTTGGCTGCCGCGTTGGGCGCGGAAGAACAGCAGAACACCAGTCGGGATCAAAACGAATGGGCGGGGCAGTTGGTTGCTGCGATCACGCGTGCTTGGAACCGTGTTGAAGGTGGTCCAGGTTTGCATTGCTCAGTCAGAATCAATCTTTCGCTCACCGGTGAGGTTCTTTCGGCAACGATTGCTAAATCTAGCGGCAACATTCAGTTTGATAATTCCGCCGTGCGTGCAGTGCTCAAGGCGAGTCCACTGCCGTTGCCAAGGAATCGGGCGGCATTTGATTCCAATGTGAACTTGTGTTTTTGGCCTGACAATCCCAATTCGAGTTGCAAATGAAAATCACAAAATTGGCTGTATTGTTGATCGCTGTGGCATTGCCAGCCGCAGCTGATTTAGATATCACCGTTAGCCAAGGTTCGGTTGCAAAGCGGCCGATCGCCGTCGTCCCGTTCGCGCAGCCTGCGGGTTCAACGCCAGACTTCGCACAAGTTATTGCTGCTGATCTTGATCGCAGTGGTGTGTTTCGAACGCTGCGGCGCGAAGACATGAAGTTTGGCTTGCCGACCGAAGAGAACCAGGTCGACTACCGCACCTGGCGTACCTTAGGTCAGGATCATTTGGTGATCGGCAAGGTTGCAGCGGCTGCGAGCGGTTCAGCGGCCGCCGATGCCAAGTTGTTCGACGTTTACGCTGGCAACAATATTTTGAATGTTCATACGACTGGCGCTCGTGCCAGTGACTGGCGCTCAATGGCGCATCAGATCGCCGATCAAGTTTTTGAAAAGCTCACCGGCATAAAGGGCATATTCGACACCCGCATTGCCTATATCTCGGCGACAGGGACGGCTAAACAGCGAATTTATCGTCTGATCTGGGCCGACGCCGACGGCGAAAATCCACGCGAAATCGCGCGCAACAGCGAGGCGATTTTCTCTCCAGCGTGGTCGCCAGATGGAAAAAAAATTGCCTACGTTACATTTCAGAACGGTCGTTCGCAGGTTGTCGTGCAGACGCCTACAACAGGGCAGCGTGAAATCGTCGCATCGGAAAAGGGTATCAATAGCGCGCCGGCCTGGACGCCCGATGGCACAAAGCTGGTCGTGGCGTTGTCGTTTGAAACCAATCTCGATCTTTATTTGATTGATCTTGCAACGAAAAGTAAAAAGCGTTTGACGGATAGCTACGCCATCGACACCGCTCCCGCGGTTTCACCGGATGGCCGCACGGTGGCGTTTCTCTCCGACCGTAGTGGCTCCGCACAGATCTACATGATGAGCATCGACGGTGGCGAGGCAAAGCGCCTTACTTTCGAGGGTAGACGTAATGAACAACCGCGATTTTCGCCAGATGGGAAAACGCTGGCTCTAGTCAATTACGATGGTTCGAGCTATCGTATTGGGCTTATAGATTTGCAGTCTGCTGCAATGCGATTGATCAGCGACGGTCCGTTGGATGAAAGCCCAAGCTTTGCCCCGAACGGTGCCCTGGTGATTTATACCCATCAAGGCGTACAGGGTGCGGAACTTGCGACGGTTTCTGTCGACGGGAACAATCGCCAGCAACTGCGCCAGACCGGGGATGTTCGCGAGCCGGCCTGGGCACCTTATCAGCGGTAGTCGTTATTTTTGCTTTGATTCTGTTGCACCTAAATCAACAACTTTTGCCCGCCCCCGTGGGTCTTTGTCACCGTAGCCGTTAAGGAGTTTTCAAAATGTTGAAAAATAAATGGTTTGCCTGCGCGACTGTCGCGTTAACCCTCGCCGCTGCTGGTTGCTCAGGTACACCTGAGAAGACCGCGGCAGCGCCGGCTGAGCCGGTAGCCCCGACCCCGACGGCAACGACCTCGACCGGCACGCCGGCAACGACGCCGACCACGACTGCGGCGACCAACACCGGCACGCCGAGCACGAGCCAGAGCGTGATCTACTTCGAATTCGATTCGAGCGAGCTGAAGCCGGCGAGCGAAGCCGTGATTGCAGCGTGGTCGAAGTACTTGACCGCGAACCCGACGGTTAAAGTCCAGCTGCAGGGCAATGCCGACGAGCGTGGCACGCGTGAATACAACATTGGCCTCGGCGAACGCCGCGCCCAGACGGTTTCCAGCGCGCTGCAGGCTGCTGGCGTCTCGGCTGGCCAGCTGAGCTTGGTTAGCTACGGCGAAGAACACCCGGTTGCGCTGGGTCACGACGAAGCGTCGTGGTCGCAGAATCGCCGCGTCGAGATCGTCGCACAGTAAGCTTACGGATCCGCGCAGCTCATGCTCAACCTACGTTTAGTCCGCCCGCTAGCACTGCTGTCTGCGGTGCTCGCGATGTCAGGATGTGCCAGCAGCTACGGTGCGCCGATCAACGGTGATCGTGCTCTAAGTCCGGAGGAACAGCGTTTACAAGCGGTTGAGACCAAACTCGCCGAATTGTCACGTCGTTTCAGCGGATCGGAAACGAGCCGTGATCAGCGGCTGGCCGAAGAGTTGGGTGTACTGCGCGGATCGGTAGAGCAATTGCAGCACGATTTAGAAGTGAGTCAGCGTAAAAGCCAGGACCAATTCTTGGCTGTTGAAAATCGGTTGAAATTGCTTGAAACAGCGGCGGCACAGCAGCAAGCCGCCGCAGCTCAAGCGAATGCGCCGGTGGCCGATCCAAATACGACGGTTGGTGCAATTCCGTCGACGCCGGTACAGCCAGTTGTTCCGGCGTCGGCTGCGGCAGACGAAGAAGCTGCTTATCTCAGAAGCTTTGATTTATTGAAGGCCGGCAAGTACGACGAGGCTATTCGTGGCTTTGGCGGCATGCTTGAGAAATATCCGCAGGGTAATTACTCGGATAACGCTTGGTACTGGATGGGTGAGTGTTACAACATCAAAAAGGACTATGCGAACGCGCTACAAAGCTATCGCGCGTTGCTTGAGAAATTTACCGCAAGTCCAAAAGTTCCTGATGCCCTCCTAAAGACCGGCACCATTCTGCAAGAGCAGAAAAAGACAGAACAAGCGCGCGCCGCGTATCAGCGCGTGATCAAGGAATATCCAAATTCTACCGCAGCAACCCAGTCGCGGAGCCGTCTGGCGCAGTTGCGGTGAGGCGTGTTGCACGCCATTCAAATGCGTCTATGAGCGTTCGATGTCGTCTTCGTCGGTACTGAGCCCGCTTTCGGAAGAGGCGGACACACGCGGCGCTGGCGCTGTACGGCTCAAGATCACCGAAATTTTTCTTTCGTTACAGGGCGAGTCGACGTTTGTTGGCTGGCCAACAGTATTTGTTCGCTTAACGGGATGCCCATTACGCTGCCAATACTGCGATACGACGTATGCCTTTACCGGTGGCGCTTGGCGTAGCAAAGCGGAAATTCTTACCGAAGTGCGCAGTCATGGCGTCCGTCATGTTTGTGTTACGGGTGGTGAGCCGCTGGCACAAAAAGCCTGTTTAACCTTGCTGGGCAGCCTTTGCGACGCGGGTTATGTCGTATCGCTTGAGACCAGTGGGGCGCTGGACGTTGCAGCGGTCGATGCCCGCGTTGTCAAAGTGCTGGATATTAAAACCCCGGCTTCCGCGGAAGTGGCGCGCAATCGCTGGGAGAATCTGGCACTGCTTAATGCGCAAGATCAGGTGAAATTCGTCCTTTGTGACCGTAACGATTACGAATGGGCGAAAACGATTGTTGGCCAGTACGCGCTTGCGTCGCGCTGTACGGTGTTGTTTTCACCGAGCCAAGCCGAATTGCCTGCGCGTACGTTAGCCGATTGGATCGTGGCAGACCGCCTCCCAGTGCGCTTTCAAGTGCAACTACATAAACTTCTATGGGGCGGCGAAGCGGGCCGCTAATGTCTGATGAGGCGTTTTAGTCACCAGATCGCGGCGTAAGCTCAGTGGCGCCATGTACGGGTAAAATTTTAACGTGAATCAGCCAAAAAACGCCGTTGTTCTATTATCCGGCGGCCTCGACTCAGCGACGGTGCTCGCCATTGCGCAGGAGCAAGGCTACCGCTGCCACACGCTAGGGGTTGCCTACGGCCAGCGCCATAGTGCGGAACTTGCTGCGGCGGAACGCATTGCGCAGAAATATCATGTCAGTAGTCATCGGGTAATTCACGTTGATTTGGGGCAGATTGGTGGTTCGGCACTAACGGACCACAGCTTGGCAGTCCCGGAATCCTTGGCGGCGGGCATTCCAATCACATACGTGCCGGCGCGGAATACGCTGTTCCTGTCGCTAGCACTAGGGTTGGCGGAAGTGTTGGGCGCTGCGGATATCTTCATCGGCGTAAACGCGGTTGATTACAGCGGTTATCCCGACTGCCGCCCCGAATTCGTTGCCGCCTTTGAACGGTTAGCGCAACTGGCGACGCGCGTCGGCGTAGAGGGCGGGGTGATGCAGATTCACACGCCGTTATTGACATTGAGCAAGGCGGAGATAATCGGTCGCGGCTTGCAGCTTGGAGTCGACTATGCCGAAACCGTATCGTGTTATCAGGCAGACGTCGACGGCCGCGCCTGTGGCCGATGTGATTCCTGCCGTTTGCGTCAGCAAGGTTTCGAAAATGCCGGCGTTATCGATCCCACGCGATATATCGGCTAGAAGACTGTAAAAATCGCGAACGGCACGCTATAATTGCCGACCTCGCAGCATGGGTCGTTAGCTCAGTCGGTAGAGCATCGGACTTTTAATCCGTTGGTCGATGGTTCGAATCCATCACGACCCACCAACAAAACAAAAAAGAAAGCCCCGAAGTAATTCGGGGCTTTTTTTATTACGTCAGTTCATTCCAAGCCTCTTTCAGCCAAGACGATGGCCACCTCGGGGCATCGTCTTGGCATTACGGCTTATTGGGCAGGCGCCGGGACGAGCAGGGCATCGATCTCACTGAGATCGGCCTCCGTGAGGCGGCCGGCTTGCTGCTTCAGCGTCAATACGCTGACCAGATAGTCGTAGCGCGACTGATAAAAGGTCCGCTGAGCAACGAATAAATTGCGGAGCGTATTCAGTACGTCGACTTCGGTCCGGGTTCCAACCTGTAGGCCGAGTTGACTCGATTCCAGCGCGGTCTGGTTCGATTTAACGGATTGCTGATTGGCCTTGACGCTGGCAATGCCCGACATCACGCCTTCGAAGGCATCGCGGGTTTGGCGTTCCACTGACCGCAGTGTGCCGTCAGCACTTGCTCGATTCTGCTCGTAGGTAGCAACCGCTTGGCGGACCAAAGACGAGGTATTGCCGCCGGTATAGATCGGAATCGTTAGGCGCACACCGACGCTGCCGCTGCTGGAGTCGCTATTGAAGTTACTGGTGTTATTACTCGAGCCATAAGACCCTTGCAGGTCTAAAGTTGGCAGATGACGGGCACGTAATACGCCGACATTGCGTTCAGACGCTTCGGCCTGCAGCTGGGCAACCTGAATGTCGTAATTTTCCTTGCGCGCGGCTTGTAGCCAAGCGTCGGGTGCAACGGGATTCGGGCTTGCCAGCGGGATTTCGTCGCGCAGCGTTTGCTCGGATTCTTGATAGTGGCCGGTGATTTCAGCCAACGCCCGCTTGGCATTCGACAGTGTGCGCTCGGAAGCGATTAGCGTTGCATTGCTGGTGTCGTAGCTGGCTTGCGCTTCTTGTACATCGGTGATCGCGGCAAGGCCGACATCAAAGCGCTTTTGCGCTTGCTGTAGCTGTCGTTCGTTGGCACTGCGCTCCGCTTTGTTGGTGCGCACGGTATCAACCGCGCCGAGAACGTTGAAGTAGGCTTGTGCCACACGCAGGATTAACGCCTGCTGCGCGCTACGGTAGCTCGCTTCGGCCTGTGCAACCTGAACGCTGGCTTCTTTAAGACGTCGGAAGGTTTCGAAGCTCCAAATCGTCTGAGTCAGTGTGACTTGATAGTTATTGTTGGTGTTGTAGTAGGCAAACGTGTTGCTGGTCGTAACCGACGCCGCTGGATTGGTCGGGTCGGTAATGATCCGGGTAGAAGTCGTCGTGATTTCGTTACGCGTACGCGTGATGCCGGCGTCTGCGCTTAGCTGCGGCAGAAACGCAGACAAGGCTTGCGGCCGGACTTCGACGGCGGCGTCGCGTTGGAACTTTGCGGCACGTAAGGTCGTGTCTTGTTCCAGGGCTTGGTGGTAAAGATCCAGCAGATCGTTAGCGCTACAAACGCGCGGGAGAACGAAGCTGCTCGCGAGGACGATAGAGAGAGCGGAACGGCGCATGAGCTTCCTGAACTTGAAAATGGTGTGGATCAGTACCGAGGAACTTCCGGGTCAATAAGCTGTGACCACGCGTCAATCCCCCCGATTAGATGCGCGACATCGGTAAAACCGTTGCGTTCGAGTAAACGCCCGGCCATCTCGCTGCGCACGCCGTGATGACATAAGACGGCGATCGAGGCATCAGGGTTTAATTCGCCCAACCGCGCTGGCAATTCGTGCAGCGGGATATTGTTGGCACCGGCGAGACTGGCGATCTGTAACTCCTCAGGCGTGCGCACGTCTAATAGGTAGACGTTGCCGACGGCGAGTTTTGTTTTAAATTCTTCGGGGCTTAGGTTTTGCACGGTGCTTGGACTGTTTTGGGGGGCTCGTTATCCGAAGCCAGAAGTTAAGAAGCGTAACATGCGCGCGGCTACGGTTCCGCAGGGTTTTTCTTGCGCAAATAGGACGATTAAGCCGCGATGGGCCGACGTGACCCGTTCGTGATCGCTGATTCAAAATGCCGAAGCGCTCGAATGGCGAAGCGCCTGCCTCCTTCGGGTGAGCGCCCGACGATGCGGGCTTTGAGCGAGGTTCGTCGTCGCATCGGCTGGTCATTGCGAACGTAAGGCCGGCATAGCGGTCAATACCCAGCAGCCCCTAACAAAACCAAGGAATATCCTGATGAATATCTCTAAATTTCCCACCCTCGCACTGGTCTTCGCTATTTTTAGCGGCGCGCCTGTAGCGGCAACACTAGCGCAACAAAGTGCGCCAGAGACGCCTTCAGCACAACCACAGGAAGCGACGCCAGATGACGCATCGGCGCCGCAGGGCGACGTCCCCCAAGATGCCTATACCCAAGAAGAAACGCTGGAAGCGGCCCAGAAATTTTTTGGCGGCACTTCCGCTGGGCTTGCGAAAGCCATCGAAAAAGTATTTTCCGAAAACGGCAAACCGGTTGCCTACATCATCGGCAGCGAAGGATCCGGGGCGTTTATTGTCGGCCTGCGCTACGGCGAAGGGACGCTGAAATACAAGAACGGCGGATCAACCAAGGTCTATTGGCAGGGCCCTTCGGTAGGCTTTGATTTCGGTGGCAACGCTTCGAAAGTGTTTACGCTGGTTTACAACCTACATTGGACAAAAGATCTCTATCAGCGTTTCCCTGGCGTTGACGGCAGTTTGTATGTGGTTGCAGGCGTTGGTTTGAACTACCAGCGTGCAAATGACATTACGCTGGCGCCGATCCGTACCGGCGTGGGGCTGCGTGCTGGCGCCAACGTCGGTTACCTGAGCTACACGCGCGACAAAAAGATCAATCCGTTCTGAGCAAAGTCTGATTGACGACTAGGTTGATCGAAACGATGGCCGCTGCAAGGCGGCCATCCGTTTAGGTTGCAATGCAGCGAAGAGATTTAAAAGGGGTCTTGAACGCCGTTGGGTCGTCCCTAGATATCGAACATCCGGATGAGATGTCCCATCGCATAATCTTCAACACCCGATTTCGAGAGGCTTTCATGACCACCTTAATTCGTTACCAACCCTGGGCATTGCACCGGGAATTATTTAATCAAGTTAATCGTTTTGCGGCGCAGGCTACTGACGCTGATGGAAAAAACGACGCCGTTGCGGCTAACTGGGTGCCAGCGGTCGATGTCGAAGAATTCGCAGACCGGCTGGTGCTTCGTGCCGATGTTCCCGGCGTTGATCCGGCCAGCATAGAAGTGACATTGGAAAAAGGGGTGTTGACGCTACGCGGTGAACGCGGTCAGCCAGCAGCGGCAGAAGGCGCTGAACGCCAGCGCATTGAACGCGCAAGCGGGCGCTTTCTGCGGCAATTTAGCTTGCCCGACAGTGTTGATGCTGAAGGGATTACAGCGCACGGAAATCAAGGTGTTTTGGAGGTTGTTATTCCCAAAAAGGCAGCCGTGCAAGCACGCCGTATCGCTGTTAGTCACTAAATTACCCCACCAAGCTCACGAGGTGCAGTAAATTGGCGGGGCGCATTTGCGCCCCGCCTTTAGTTTAGAACGGCCCAATGGAATATAAGGATTACTACAAAATTCTCGGCGTTTCGCGCGAGGCTACGGCCGCGGATATTAAGCGCGCCTATCGAAAGCTCGCCCGTGAATTTCACCCAGACAAGAATAAAGCCAAGGGCGCGGAGGACAAGTTCAAGCAGATCAACGAGGCCAACGAGGTTCTCAGTGATCCCAAGAAGCGCGCTTCTTACGATCAACTCGGCCCGAATTGGCAAAACGGTCAGCGCTTTACACCCCCTCCGGGCTGGGCGCATGGCGCAGGTCGGCCGGGAGGCTACGCCGGCGGCGGCGGTGAGGCGGGCGGTTTTTCAGATTTCTTCTCTAGCCTATTTGGTGGCGGCCTCGGCGGTGCAGGTTTTGACGACCTTGGCGGCCAAGGCGTCAATCGCGATCAACAGGCGAAGCTGGCAATCAATCTCGAAGATTCGTTCCAAGGCGCAACGCGCACGATTACTTTGGGTAATCGCTCGCTAAACGTGCGGATTCCAAAAGGCGTCACGTCAGGGCAAACGATACGGCTCGCGGGCCAAGCGCCGCGGGGCGGGGATGTACTGCTGGAAATAAGCTTTGCAGCGCACCCAGTGTTTCGTATTGAAGGTCGTGATGTTCACGCCGTGTTGTCTGTTGCACCGTGGGAAGCGGCATTAGGCGGCCCGGTGCCGGTGCCAACATTGGGTGGCACTGTTGAGTTAAATCTTCCGAGTGGAACGGTTGGAGGCCGGAAACTCCGACTTAAAGGCAGGGGCCTACCGGGGACGACGGCAGGCGATCAATTCGTAACGATACAGATCGTTACGCCAACACCAGATACCGATGCGCAGAAGCAAGGCTACCAACAGCTTCGTCAGCTGTTCCCGAGCTTCGACCCGCGCGGTTAAGGATGAAAGATGGCCCGTGATGCGCTTAGCAAGGCTTTAGCGGAATTCCCGACGGCGAGCCCGTTTCCGTTTGCGTTGGATGAAAAGCGTTGTCTGCAATTGAATCTCGCTGCAGATGGCGATGTGCTGGAAAGCACGGATCCGGCAGACGCCACGGCGTTCGATGGCTGGATACGGAGCAAGCTGAGTGCCGCTGGTGCCGACTATGCGGTCGGTGGCTACGGTGAAGACCGGCGCCTGTACCGAATCAGCGATTTGTTCGGCAGCGCCAGTGAGGAGCCGCGCACGGTGCATTTGGGTATCGACTTCTGGTTGCCATCTGGTACCCCAGTACGAGCCGTGTTGCCCGGCGTGATTCACAGCACGCGCGATAACAAAGCCTTTGGCGACTACGGCCCAACCATCATTATGATGCACGAGATTGCTGGGCATCGCTGCTACACGCTTTATGGCCATTTAGCGCGGCCGTCACTACTCGGGTCAAAACCAGGGCGACGCGTGGAAGCCGGGGAGCAAATTGGCTGGATCGGCGAACCGCACGAGAATGTCGGTTGGCCGCCACATCTGCATTTCCAACTGATCCGCGATCTCGAAGGGCGTGAAGGTGACTATCCAGGCGTCTGTAAAGCTTCGGAGCGAGAAGTGTGGCTGGCGCGTTGTCCAGACCCGAACTTATTATTTCGCCTCGATGCGCTAAAGGCGAGACGCAAACGCAGCAGCGCCAAGCATTTACCTGTAAAAGGCGCGGCAAAGCGAGGCAGCAAGCGGGCGTCGGAACGAAACGCGGAGCGTAAAACGGCAGCGACGACGCGGAGCCGCTCGGTACGGGCAGCGAAAGGTCGCTGAGTTCTGCGGATAGCCGCCGATGTCTGGCGACGGCGGTCCTCGCCGATCACTGCGCGACTGAGAGCAAAGTGTATTGGCCTATTCGACGACGCCGGGCTGCCTTGGCGCAACCGGTGGCGTTTGCAGTGTTAGCTGCCAGCGGCCGACATCGTGCCAAGCGTTGAATTTATAGCCAACATGGCGATAAACCCCGAGCGGCGAAAAGCCGACTGCTTCATGCAAGCCAACGCTGGCTGGGTTCGGTAGCGCAATTCCAGCATAGGCGTTGACATAGCCTAGTGCTCGCAGTTGCTCAAATAGCGCCAGATAAAGCCGCCGCCCGATGCCTTGGCGCTGAACGTCGGGCGCGAGATAGATCGCGACATCAACACTCCACCGATATGCGGGCCGCGGCCGATGTTCGCTGGCGTAGGCATAGCCGACGATGCGGTGGGCATCCTCGGCGACCAGCCACGCGTGGCCCGCTAAGCATTTTTCCAGGCGCTGCGCCATTTCAGCGGCCGACGGCGGCTGGAGCTCGAATGAAATAACCGTATCGCTTACATACGGCGCATAAATTGCTGCAATTGCCCTAGCATCGGCGAGCGCCGCGCTGCGGATCCTTAGGGCGCTCACAATACCGCAGCCGAATTAGCGGAAGATGAAATATACGGCGCCGCAGATACAGAGTGCTGCCCATAAAAAATCGAGCTTCATCGGCTGGCCCATATAGAAATACGCAAACGGCACAAACACGCTGAGCGTAATAACCTCTTGCAGGATTTTTAGCTGCGCCAAGTTCATCGTGCCAAAGCCAATACGGTTGGCGGGCACCATCAGCACGTATTCAAACAGCGCGATGCCCCAGCTTGCGGCAATTGCAATCAGCAGCGGTTTGCTGTGCAGCGTCTTGAGATGACCGTACCACGCGTAGGTCATAAATAGGTTGGAAAGGATAAGCAGCCCGCCCGTTTGAGCGACGACCCCCAGATTCATTGCGCGATCACTCCCAACAAAAACCCCGCGTGAGCGGGGTCTTAGAATCTACAACGGCGCCGGATTAGTTGCGGTTCGAATTGCCAAGCAAATTCAACAGGCTAATGAAGACGTTATAAATGTCCAAATAAAGAGCGACGGTTGCGCTGATGTAGTTGGTTTCGCCGCCATCCAGAATACGGCCAGTGTCGTACAGCATCAGGCCGGAGAATACGACCATCGCTGCGGCTGAAATTGCCAATGACAAGCCGCTGATATGCAAGAAAATATTGGCAATCGATGCGACCATCAACACCACCGCGCCGATAATCATGACACTGCCGAGCTTGGAGAAATCACGCTTGCTAATCAGCGCATAGGCCGACAACGCAACAAAGATCGCGCCAGTGCCGCCGAGCGCCATCATCACCACGTTGGCGCCGTTTGGGATAAACCGCACGTATGCCTGAACGATCGGGCCGGTCATCAAACCCATAAAGCCGGTAAAGGCGAATACGGCGAGCAGCCCCCATGCGCTATTGCGTGCCGCCTGCACCCAGAACAGCAGGCCTAGCGAACCACCCAGCACCAGCAACGACGGCAGTCGGCCGATATTGAACACGATTGAAACCGCAGCCATTGCCGCCGAAAACAGCAGCGTCGCCGCGAGCAGAATGTAGGTATTGCGCAGAACCGTATGCGTTGCCAGCAACTCGGATACGCCGCTACCTGTCGTGCGGGCGCTGCCGAGCGTCGTAACGCGGTAGTCGTTCGGTGAATTCATGGATGCAAACTCCGTTCGGGGGGAACTAGGATTAGGACTGTAGTCTAGCTTACAAAGTTGCAGGCGGAACGGCGGATTTCAAGCCCGGCTCGTGTAACCGCCGTATCGCGGCCGGTACACTGGCGTAGTACCAGAGCCGTCCTTCCTGTTTTAGATAGCCGGCATCACGTAAAACCCGTAGAACTGGGCTTTGCGCGCTGCAAATCGCGACAAAAATGCCGGCCTGATTCAATTTATCGATCACGCCCTCCAGAGCGACGAGGCCGGTGACATCGATAGACGGCACCGCGACGAGATCGAGAATGACTGCGCGGACGCGGTCATCATCGATTTTTAGCGCTTCGGTCGCTTGCGCGGCAGCGGCAAAGAACAGCGGGCCGTTGATCGTGTAGTAACGCGCGTAGGCGGGCAGGCCGAGTGGCGCCCGAAGTTGGCCAGCCCCCACCTGGGTAACGTGGGAGACCTGCGCCATTCGGTGCATAAACAGCAACGCTGCGAGCACGACCCCAATCGCGATTGCGATCGTGGCGCTGATGAAAACGGTTATGACCAAGCTGAGCAGCAGAAGAAGCACGTCGGACCGCGGGGCGATTCGGAAAATACGCAGGAATTTTTCACGACCGCTGATGTTCCAGGCGAGCACCAATAGCAAAGCGGCGAGACCGGACATCGGCAACCACGCCAGCAGCGGCGCCAGCAGCAACGCCGCCAGCAGCACAACTAAGGCATGAATCGCTGCCGCCAGTGGCGTGCGGGCACCCGCGCGAATATTGGCGACGGTGCCGGCCTGCGCGCCAGCAGCGGGAATCCCAGCGAACAGCGGCGCGATCAGATTTCCGAGTCCTTGCCCAACCAATTCGGCGTCGGCGTTATGCATGCTACCGGTATTGCGATCCGCCGCCGCTGCGCAGCGCAACGACTGCAGGGCCCCGAGCAGGGCGATTGCGCAAGCCGGGCCGAGTAGGTCGCGCAGCAGCGTGACTGACACCGGCGGGCTAAGGCCATTTGCGCCGAAACGGTGCCAAGGCCATTCAATTCGCGGCAGCGCGATGCCAGCATGTAAACCGCCGTCGAATAAATCGCCGTAGCGGTCTGCGAGCGTGGTAACGGGCCACTGCGGCCAAAAATGCCGGAGCATAAATGCTAAAAAGCCGGTGAAAATCGTGCCGACGAGAAATGCTGGAACTGGCGTTTTAAGTTTGGGCCATAAGCTGACCAGAGCGAGGGTCGCTACCCCGACGGCCAATTCTTGCGCGTGTAGGGACGGTAAGGCGTTCGCTAATGCCTGCATACGAGCAAGGAAATGTTCCGGGAGCGCCGAGACTCGGATACCGAGAAAATCTTGTAATTGCAGGCCGGCGATGACAAGCGCAATTCCGGCATTGAAACCCGCCATTACCGGATACGGTACATAGGCGATCAGCCGCCCCATTCCGCTGTAGCCGAGGGCGACCAACATTACGCCGGCCATCATCGTCGCGATCAGTAAGCCGGCGAGGCCGTGTGCCGCGGCGATGGGATGCAGAATCACCGCGAACGCCGCGGTAGGGCCGGTGATGGTGTAGCGCGACCCGCCCGCGAGCGGTGCGATCAGGCCAGCAATCGCCGCCGCATACAAGCCATGCTGTGGTGCAACACCCGTCGCGATCGCCAGTACCAGCACCACGGGCAACGCAGTGACGCCGACTGATACGCCAGCGCGCAAGTCTTTTAGAAAGTCTTGGTGCCGATACCCGTCACGCAACGCACAACGTAGCGCGGGGGCCCAATCTGGCCAACGGTGTCGGATTCGGGTAAATGACATGCAGCGCTGGCCTCGCTCAGTGGACAATTCGCTTGTGGCGCACGCGCCGCCGTTAGATGATCAGGACGGCGGTTGAGCATGATGAAAACATGGAAGTCCGATTGGAATGTCGACAGTAGCGCACAAAACTCTAACGAAAGAGGGGAGATCCAACATGCAGATCATGGAAATCACCGACGATACTGGATTCGTTGAATTCGGCGAATGGTTACTTCGTGCTGAAAGCGTGCATCGTCAGCTTCGACCGCAGCTGATGGCGGACTACAGCGAACAGATGAATCGCGTCTTTGCTGGCGGCGGGCGGATGATCATTGCTGCGGAAAACGAAACCGTACTCGGACTCGCTGTATGGCGAATTTTGGAAAAGACATTTTCAAGATCTGAAATCTATATCGATGATCTCGTCACCGACGTGCAGTACCGTTCCAACGGGGTCGGTCGGGCGCTGATCAATTGGTGCGAAAACCGAGGCCGGGAGCTTGACTGCACGCAACTGACATTAGATTCGGGTACGCCCCGGCATCAGGCGCATAAATTCTATTTTCGGGAAGGGTTTGTCGTGACCTCGTTTCATTTCGGCAAGTCCCTATAAATTCTAGTTGCGAAGCTTCTCGAAAAACACACCTAAACACGCGCAAGTAGGTGGGTAAATTCCTTACGCTTGCTTATGGGCATGTATTCTGAAGTTATCAGTATTTCCGCGGCACAAAAACGGTGCCCTGAGCGTAGGTCTACGCGATGTCAGGCGCCGCAAAGGCAGTCAGCCGCCATGTCAGAAAAGCCCGCTGCGACGTGCGTAAGCTGCCGCAGACGGCTGCCACGTGGCACGCGGCGTGACGCCGAGCCGCGATGCGGAATAGACTCGCGCATCGAAATGAGGCTTGAAGGCGCGGTATGAAGATGTTTGATTTCGTGATTGTCGGCGGCGGCTCCGCAGGCTGCGTTTTGGCCAATCGCCTTTCCGCGAGCGGCAAATGGCAAGTCTGCTTACTTGAGGCAGGGCCCGCAGACACCAATCCGTTTATTCACGTGCCGGCTGGCATCGTGCCTGTGATACGGAGCAAGGTGCTGAACTGGAACTTCTGGACTACGCCGCAGAAAAACTGCGCGAACCGGCCGATGCACTGGCCGCGCGGGCGCACGCTCGGCGGCAGTTCGTCGATCAACGCGATGTGCTACGTCCGTGGCCATGCGCAGGATTACGATCACTGGGCCAGTCTTGGTAACGAGGGCTGGTCGTATAAAGATGTGCTGCCGTATTTCCGCCGGATGGAAAATTTCGAGGCCATCGATAAAGTCCAGGACGGCAGCCAGTATCACGGCGTCGATGGCCCGCTCAATGTTGCGGAGCCGCGTTACGTCAATCCGCTGATGTATGCGTTTATCGAGGCCGGGCAACAAGCAGGCTATCCCTACCGCGAAGATTTTAATGGGGCGGAACAAGAAGGCGTCGGCCTGTATCACACGATGCAAAAAGGCGGGCAGCGGTGTAGCAACGCCCGGGCGTATCTCGATCCGGTGCGTAGCCGCCCCAATCTCACCATCATCACCCATGCACACGCCACCCGCGTGGTCTTCGACGGCAAGCGTGCCGTCGGCGTTCGATACATGCACAACGGCCGCTACACTGATGTTCGTGCGCGTCACGAAGTCATTCTTAGTGCTGGCGCGGTGAGCTCGCCGCATCTTCTGCTGCTATCTGGCGTTGGCCCGCACAAGGAACTGAGCCGCCACGGCATTGCCCAAGTGCAGGAGTTGCCCGGCGTCGGCGAGAATCTGCAGGATCATCTCGATATTCACGTCACGTATCGGGAAAAAACCCATCATTCGGTGAATTTTCAGCCGCGTGCGCTGTTGAGAATGGCATTTAGCGCGCTGAAGTATATTTTTCGGCGTCGCGGCGAACTAACCAGCAACTTCGCCCAGGCCGGTGGATTTATTTGCAGCGATGCCGAGCAGCCGATTCCGGACCTGCAATGGCATATGGTGCCGTTCGTGAATTCCAACCACGGCCAAACATTGCGACCGCTGTTCAAATACCGTGGGTTTACGTTGCTGACATGCTTTCTGCGGCCGGAAAGCCGCGGCCGCGTGACGCTAAACAGCGCAGATCCGTTTAGCCCACCGGCGATCGATGCAAATTATTTAGCGACCGAGCGCGACCTCGCGGTGTTGGCGGCCGGCGTGCGCGAAGCGCGCCGAGTGTTGAATCAGCCAGCGTTAGCGCCGCATCGGCTCGCTGAGTTGGAGCCGGGCCCGGCGGTACAGAGCGACGATGAAATTCGCGATTATGTTCGCCGCCGCGCCGAAACCATTTACCATCCTGTGGGTACCTGCCGCATGGGCCGCGATACGATGGCCGTGGTTGATCCGCGATTGCGCGTGCGTGGGGTAACGAGCTTGCGTGTGGTGGATGCGTCGGTCATGCCAACGTTAATCGGCGGGAATACCAATGCGCCGACGACGATGATTGCCGAGCGGGCCGCTGAATTGATTTTGCAGGATGCAACGATCCGACATGGAATCACGGCGTTACGTGACTCCGTTTATTCGGCTGAACTCGCCGAAAAATAACAATTAAGGTACGCGATGTTGCGATTTATGCCCGCCTGGTTCACCGGCACGGTGATGGCGTTACTGCTGTTGCTCAACACCATATTCTGGGTAACGCCGCTGTATTTTTTTGCAGTCGTAAAGCTGCTGCCGATTGCTGGCTTGCGCCTTTTTTGTTCGCGGATTATTGCCGCCTGCGGCCAAAACTGGGCTTCGGTCAATACCTGGTTTGGCGACCAATTATTGCCAACGCGCTGGCAGATTCGCGGCGTCGAAAAACTCGATCCACGCGGCCAATATCTGGTGTGCTGCAACCACCAAACCTGGAACGATATTTACGTTGTGATGAAGGCATTCGACCGCCGCGCGCCGTTCTTCAAGTTCTTTCTGAAACAGGAACTGATCTGGGTGCCGCTGCTCGGTCTTGCCTGGTGGGGCTTGGACTACCCATTCATGAAGCGTTACAGCGCGGCGTATTTGGCGCGCCATCCGGAAGCGCGTGGCAACGATCTGATCACCACCCGTAAAGCCTGCGAACGCTATCGCAATCTGCCGGTGACGATCCTGAATTTCCTCGAAGGCACGCGGTTTTCGAAAGCCAAGCAGGCCAAACAGAAATCGCCGTACCGACACCTGCTGCGGCCGCGCGCTGGCGGTTTCGCGCTGGCGATTTCGGCGATGGGCGAAAAAATCAATTTGCTGCTCGATGTCACGGTTGTATACCCCGAAGGCGCGCGCGGATTTTGGGGGCTGCTCTCGGGCCAAGTACAGAATGTGATTGTCGAAGTACGGCAGGTGACGATCCCGCACGAAATGTATGTCGGCAGTTACGAACAAGATCCGCAATTCCGCAAGCGTTTCCAGGCCTGGATCGCCGAGATCTGGCAGGTTAAAGACCAACGTATTGCCGAATTGCTGGCTGAGTCTGGCGTACAACCGTGAAAGCCGGGCTTGGCCTCGTACTGGTTTTAGTGCTGGCACTGTCTGCATGCACGCAATCGGTTGCCGACGGTAGCCGGGTTGACGATCAGTTGCCGCTCTTATTTCCCGAAGGGCCGCGACCAGAAGCGCATGATTACGTCGTCGACGGTCGCAAAATCCACTACCTGCTGATGCCAGGCGGCCCCGCCCGCATTATTTTCTTGCACGGCACGCCGGGCAATTGGCAGGGATGGAGCGAGTTTCTCGCTGATCCGCGGCTACGCGAACTGGCGACGATGATCGCCGTCGATCGCCCTGGCTTCGGCAATTCCGGCCGCGGCCACATGGTGCCGCAGCTTGATGATCAGGTGCGGCTGTTAGCGCCTCTGCTGGAAATCGAAGGCGGCGGCCAAGACCACAGCGCGGTATTGGTCGGGCACTCGCTTGGCGGCCCCATTGCCGCGCGCATGGCGATGGAACATTCGGCGCAAGTGCGTGCGGCGCTGTTGATCGCGCCATCGATCGACCCGGCAACGGAGCGCCCGCGCTGGTTTAATCAGCTCGCGGATACCTGGCTTGCGCGAGCATTCGCTGGCACCTGGATACAACATCAATTCGCTGATGATGATCTCTACAACGCCAACGCCGAAATCATGCCGCTTGCGCGAAATTTGAAGGCGATGGAACCGGATTGGTCGCGGGTGACGATGCCCGTTACCGTGCTGCAGGGCATGAAAGACACTTTGGTCAATCCAGCGACGGCCGACTACGCCGAGCGTGTACTGCCGAAAGGCAACGCCAGCGTTCTACGTTTGCCGAACGAGGACCACTTCGTACTGTGGCGCGAGCCGCGGCTGGTGGTCGAAGCGATTGTTGATTTGCTGAACCGCAGCGCGAATGCGGCTAATGGGGCGGCAGGCGTCAGCGGCTCGTAAAGTCGTACGCGGCACGTTCCAAATCGTTTAAAAGCAAAGGAAACTCGGCGCGCAGCTGCGGCACATGCGTGCGCCAGCTACGCGCCGCATCGTGTAGCAACTGCGGCTGCTTGAGGCGGCTGGCGATGCGGCTGATGGTACGGTCGATGCCCGATTCATTGCGATACGAACACAGCAGGCGTTCGAAGCGGATCTTGCACGGCGGTGTTGCGCCCGCGAGCCGCCAAGCTTCGGGATCGGCGACCGCCACGGCGCAGCGCCGGGCAAAGTCGCTCAAAGTATCGGAGCGCGGCCAGTCCAATGCCATGCAGTGGTCGTAAAGCACGTCTAAAACGATGCCGGCATAGCGCCGCGTTTCCGGCGGAAAGCGCTCGCGCGCCACGCGGGAGAGTGGGTGGCTATCGGTTAGTACGTCGATGCGCCGGTGCAGCCGTATCGACTGCTCCAGCGGCGACGGAAAGCGCTGCTCGAGCCGGCCGCGCACGATGTCGCCAAGCACCGCGCCAGAAAGCGGCAGATTCGCCGCCTCGCTTAAGTGCAAATGGGCGAGGTAATTCACCGGCCTCGGGCATCGTGGCCGGCGCGGCGTCGGCTGGTGGCAATCAGCTGCAATACCATTCGTGACGGCCCAAATGCGTGCCTTCGAGCACCGCATGATCGCCCGGCTTCAGCGCCGCGACCCCTTTCGGCGTGCCGGTGTAGATGATGTCGCCCGGCATCAGTGCCCAGGTTTGGCTGAGGATGTGGATTTGCCGCGCAACGCTGTACAGCATCTCACGCGTATGGCCGTGTTGGCGCAGTTCGCCGTTGACGTGCAGCGTGAAGTCCAAAGATTGCAGATCTTGCTCCAGAAAGGGTTGCCAATCGCCGAGTGGCGCCGCGCCGTCGAACGATTTCGCCAGTTCCCACGGTGCGCCTTTTTTCTTCAGCTCGCTTTGCAGATCGCGCAGCGTTAGGTCCAGACCCAGCGTTACCGCGGCGACGCATTCCAAGGCGTTTTCAACCGGGATGTCGGCGCCGCCGCCAGTCAGCATCACCACCAGTTCGGCCTCATGATGCGTATCACCGCGGCCGCGTGGCAGCGGAATCGGCTCCCCGGCCGGCACGATGCACGAGGCTGGTTTCATGAAGATGAGGCAGGAGGAATCCGGCGCGTTGCCGAGTTCGGTGATGTGTTCGGCGTAATTGCGACCGATGCAGAAAATGCGCTTGACGTTCATGGCGGAGCTGTTGGAAATGGACGGGTGCTGTAGAGAGTATGCCTGCCGAAGGCGGCCGATACTCAGTGTGTGACGATTTCATTGACCAGCGCTGGCGTCGGCTGCATTTCGCCACATTTTCAGTGTGCCTCAGTGGCATAGGCTTTGCGGTCAGTTCCTAACTTCCCCTTTACGCCCTGCAGGGTTTGCGGAACACTGCACCCCTTCCCAATTTAATGAGCCCCCGATGATCGCTTCGCGTGCCCTGGTGCTGCCGTTAGTCGCGGCTATTACGTTTGCTGTCGGCGTTTCCTCGGCTCAGGCTGAGCCCGCCCAACCTGATACCTCGGCAACGTTGGCGCGCATTCGCGATGCCGCGCTGAAAGATGATTGGGCGTTCCAGCGTTTGGCTGATCTCACCGACAAAATCGGCCCACGCCTGTCCGGCTCGCCGCAGGCTGAAGCGGCCGTCGCACAGGTTGCTGCGGCGCTGAATGTCGCCGGCCTGAAAGTCACGCTGCAGCCGGTGAAAGTCCCGCATTGGGTGCGCGGCGAAGAGCGCGGTGAACTGGTCGAATACGCCGGGCGGCCGGCCGGCATCACACAAAAAGTGCAGCTCACCGCGCTCGGCGGTTCCGCGGCAACCCCGGCAAAAGGCCTGACACTGCCGGTGCTGGTCGTTCACAGCTTTGCCGAGTTGGATGCACGTGCGGCGGAAGCCAAAGGCAAAATCGTATTGATCAGCGTGCCGTTCAATCAGCTGCTAGCCGATAACGGCCGTTCCGGCGAAGCCTACGGCCAAGCGGGCGAACCGCGCTTCCGTGGCCCGGCAGCCTTGGCCAAAGTCGGTGCGGCGGCGGCGCTGGTGCGCTCGGTCGGCGGCGCGGATTTCCGCATCCCGCATACCGGCGCCACGGTTTGGGACGAAAACGGCAGCAAGATTCCGGCAGCGGCGGTGACGGCGGAAGATGCGTTGCTGATCGAGCGGCTGAATGCACAGGGTCCGGTGACGATGAAGCTGACACTGACGCCGCAAACCTTGCCCGACGCTGACAGCCACAACGTGCTCGGCGATCTCGTCGGCAGCGAAAAGCCGGATGAAGTCGTTATTGTTTCCGGCCATCTCGATTCCTGGGATCTGGCGACCGGCGCGATTGATGACGGCGCGGGTGTTGCTTCGGCGATGGGAGCGGTGCGGCTACTGAAGTCGCTCGGGTTGCAGCCGCGCCGGACGATACGTGCCGTGGCGTGGATGAACGAGGAAAACGGTACCCGTGGCGGTAAGGCTTATTTCGAAGCCAATAAAAATACGCTCAGCAATCAATTTGCTGCGATCGAAAGCGACAGTGGTGCCGGCCGGCCGCTCGGCCTGCTCGCGCACATCACGAAAGATTCGATGCCGCTGGTTGCGCCGCTACAGAAGGTGCTCGGGCCGATCGGCGCAACCGCCTTCGAGCTGCGCGATAACCCGATCGGCGCGGACATCTCGCCGTTGCAGCGCGCGGGCGTGCCGGGCTTCGAGCCGCTTTTGGATACGCGCAGCTACTTCAACTATCACCACACGCCGGCCGACACGCTCGACAAAGTCGACCCGGAAAATATTCGCCGGCAGGTGGCTTTGCTCGCATCCTTGGCCTATCTGCTAGCCGATTTGCCGGAGCCGTTGCCACGTCTCCCGGTCAACGCCAAGGACGATGACTAAGCGTCAAGCATCGGCTGCGCTGCGGCGGCTTTTGAGCCTCGTAGCGTGCGCGCTGGCATTGGCCGCGTGTATGCCGGCGGCGGTGAAGCCGGCTGTGGATGTGCGGCAGTTGCAGGATCAAGTCGCAGCAACTGAGCGGGCGTTCGCGCAAGCGATGGCCGAGCGTAACTTCGCCGCGTTCAGCGCGTTTGTCGCCGATGAAGCGGTGTTCTTTTCCGGCAAGAAACAGTTGCACGGCAAGGCCGAAGTCACCGCCGCTTGGCACCGTTTTTTTGCAACGCCTGCGGCACCGTTTTCGTGGCAGCCGGAAACCGTTGAAGTGCTCGCGTCCGGAACCTTGGCTTTGAGCACCGGGCCGGTTCGGGATGATCAAGGCCGCTTGGTCGCCACGTTTACGTCGATCTGGCGACAGCAAGCGCCCGGTGTTTGGCGCATCGTTTTTGATAAAGGCAACGATGTTTGCGTGCCCACGCCATGAGCTGACGGTCTAGCGCCGGCCGCGGCTATTGCCCGCGGTGCCAGCGCTGTAGGGTTTCGAGATCGGCGTAGCCTGCGCCTCCGGTATCGCCACGCAGGCAGCTGAATGGCGCGTTGGGCTCGCCGAGATCGGACAATACAACCGCAGCGGCATCGAAATTCTGGCTCGCAGTGTAGTCGTTCACGGTGACGACAGTGCGCAGCGCAGCGCCGTGCGCCGCGCGCAGGCCGTTTTCGGAATCTTCGAACGCCAAGCATTGCGCCGCTGGCAACTGCATTTGCGCGAGCACCCAGTGATAAATATCGGGCGCCGGTTTTTTCGCCGGGACGATGTCGCCCGCGCCAATACATTCAAACCATGCGCTACTGCCGGCGCCAAGTGAATTTTCAAGTAGCGTCGTGACATTTTCCGGCGTCGTCGTCGTTGCGATTGCCAGGCGTAAGCCAGCCGTTCGCGCCGCTTGCAAGAGGCGCGCAACGCCCGGCCGCAGTGGCAATCCGCCTTCGGCGCCGAGCATGTTGTAGTGCACGGTCTTGGCGCGATGCAACCCGGCGATAAAGGCATCGAGATCGGTGCGCGCGAGTTGCGCCGGATGAGCCTGTGCCAAAAAGTGGTGGATGCGCTCTTTGCCGCCGGTAACGGCCAGCAATTCGCCGTATAGCGCGACATCCCAATGCCAATCCAATCCGGCTTCGCTAAATGCGCGATTAAATGCGACCCGATGGCCATCGCGCTCAGTATCGGCGAGGGTGCCGTCAACATCGAAGATTAAGGCAGTCAGCGGCGAGTTAGTCATTGTTTCTGGGGCGGCCGGCAGGGTGGGTGGCGTGCATCATGATGGCATTGCGATCGGCACCAAGACCGCGCACGCATTGAAATAGCGCGCGCAGTTCCGCCGAAATTCAGCAAGGCGGCCGGAATCCGATTTTTCGCAGACATTCTTTATCGATATCGAATGCCGTTTGGCGGCTGATACCAACCGTTAAATCTGTTTTTCGGCCTATCGGAAGACATTTCCGAAAGCCAATAAAAAATATTAATACCGACAATTGTGAATAAAAAATCAAAATAAAAACCTGAAGATAGCTTCATTCCGGTTAAATATTCAGCACCGGAACGGCTGGCTGCCGGCGATTATGTTTTTGCTTTTTTGCCACTTTTAAATTCTGCAAGATTAGCTTTTTAGTTTAAATTAAATATTGTTTATCAATAGTTTATATTTTATTTTCCGATCTATTTTGGCGTTAGTGCACTTCCTTTCGTTGAAATTTAAAACTGCCTTGAGGCGTTGAAACTTAATCGTCATCGGTTTGTAAGTTGCTTCTGATTCAGTATCTCGCTTGTAGCAAACAACACAAACAGGAAGACGGATGAACAAAGTGGGCAGATTGTTGGTTTTGGGGATCGGCGCGATGGCAATCGCGGCGGGTGCGGAAGCGGCGAATCTTCGCGATCATTTTGAATTTGAGGCAGAACTCGCGGCGCCGTTTAAGGCTGACGCGGCCGGCCGACGCGACATCGGCTTGCAATTCCGTTTCCCTGGCGCGGAAAGCGACATTGAGGCCGTTTGGCGCGTTGAATTGCTGAGTCCGCAGGGTCAGGTGCTACGCACCTGGCACGGCGAAACGCAGATGATCGATGGCCAATCGCAGGCGCAGCTGAACTGGTTCGAGCGCGACCGTGCGAATGGCTTGTTGTCTGACGGCATTTACTCACTACGCTTGCGCGCCGCTGTGTTGGACGCCAGCCGTCTCGGCCTGACTTTAGTCGGCACGCGCGATCAGCAAATCGAAGCGGTGCTCGCCAAAGGCGAGGTCGAAGTGCAAACCTGGCCGATCCAGATTGGCCAGCCGGCAAAGCCATTTCTGCCGGCGTTTAAGCGCTTGCCGAACGGCGGTGCGCAGACCAATACACTGGCGAAATCGACGCTCAGTGGCGGCGCGGTCACGCAGTCCGTCGGCGCGACCGGCGGTCTGCCGTACACCGTTTATCTCGGCAATCTCCACAGCCAGACCAATCATAGCGACGGCGGTGGTGCGCTTAGCAGCTGCGGTGGTGAGCAGGCACCGCAATCGGGCGCGTTCGGCCCGACCGATGCCTACACCTACGCACTGGGCCGCGGGCTGGATCTCCTCGTTACCTCCGAACATAACCATATGTTTGATGGTTCAACCGGCACTAACGCCTCCGCGAGCCCAACGACCGCGCACAACCTGTATCAATCAGGCTTGTCGGCTGCCAGCACATTTAACGCGGCACATCCCGGCTTTCTCGGCGTATACGGCTTGGAGTGGGGCGTCATCAGCAATGGCGGCCACATGAACGTGTTCAACTCGCCGGAATTGTTGGAGTGGGAGACGAATAGCGCCGGCCAGCTGATCGGCGACACGCTGACGCCACGCGGTGATTACGCGGCGATGTACACATTGATGAAAAACCGTGGCTGGATCGGCCAGTTCAACCATCCAGCGACCACCGGCCAGTTCGTGATCGGCGGCACCAACCTCGCATATACGGCGGACGGCGATCAGGCGATGGTGTTGTGCGAAGTCACTAATAGCTCGGCGTTTTCCACCAACACCACGGAAACCGAAACCGGCCGCAGTTCCTATGAAGCTGCGTGTAACCGATTGCTGACTGCCGGTTATCACGTTGCGTTCAGTTCTAACCAAGATAACCATTGCGCGAACTGGGGTGCGAGCTACACCAACCGCACCGGTGTGTTGATTCCGAACGGCACGGCGATTTCTTTGACCAGCTTTGTAGCGGCGCTGCGTGCCCGCCGCGTGTTCGCGACCACCGACAAAACCTCACAGCTGATTCTGACCGCGAACGGTCACGTGATGGGCGAAACCTTCAGCAATTCCGGCAGCTTGACGCTGACGATGAACTACGCGCCGGGAGCCGGCCGCAGTGCCTCGCAGATTCAGCTGTTCCAAGGCGTGCCGGGCAGCAACGGCACGGTGACGCAGCTGTCTTCGACGGCGACGACGACGACCACGCCAAGCACCGGCGCGCATTTCTACTACGCCAAAATCACCCAGGATAACGGCACGATTCTGTGGTCAGCCCCGGTTTGGGTGAATCAAGGTACAGCGACCGGCGATACGACGGCGCCGACGGTCAGCGCCAGCGAAACCGGTAGCAGCGGCACCATCACGTTTGCTGCTACGGCGAGCGATAACGTTGGCGTCAGCCGCGTCGAATTCTCCGTTGACGGCACGCTACGCGCGACCGATACCAGCGCGCCGTACTCGGTAACGTTCGACTCAACAACGCTGACCAACGCCAGTCACAGCTTGGTTGCGCGTGCCTACGATGCGGCCGGCAACGTCGGCACCAGCAGCACGGTGACCTTCAGCGTTAATAATGCGGTTGCGGCAACGCAGCTGATCACAAATGGCGGCTTCGAGAGCGCAAGCACGGGTTGGACCGCCACCGCTGGCGTGATCACCAATAGCACCGGCGAACCGGCACGCACGGGTAGTTACAAAGCGTGGCTCAATGGCTACGGCACCGCGCATACCGATACCCTGCGCCAGACCGTGGCAATTCCGGCAAACGCTGGCACCGTTACGCTGAGCCTGTGGTTGCATATCGATACCGCCGAAACCACGACGACGACGGCCTATGACCGCCTGACTGTGCAACTGCGTTCGACCTCTGGGGCGGTGCTGACGACCTTGGCCACGTATTCGAATCTAAACAAGGCGACTGGCTTCATTCAGCGTAGTTTCGATATCAGTGCCTACCGCGGCCAGAGCGTGCAGCTGTACTTCACCGGCACCGAAGGTGGCACGCTGCAGACGTCCTTTGTTGTCGATGACGTCAGCATTCTTTCGCAATAACCGGTAGCGCAATTTTCTAAACGATGCCGCGGCCTTAGCGCCGCGGCATCGCAGTAGGCCCACTCGCCGTTTTCTTCCCACAAGGCTGCCGCTTTGGCGTCGGCCTAGGGTTTTATTGTCTGCGCCACCCCATGTGGCGTTTCCATCGAGATTGAGGAATCATGAAATTAAAACTGAACCAGTGGGCGCTAAGCGTCCTGCTCGCAACAGCGGCAGTTAGCCAGCAGGCCACGGCCGCTAACTACGCCGATCACTTCGAGTTCGACGCGGAATTGTCAGCGCCCTATCGGGCCGATCAAAATGGTCGGCGCGATATCGCGATGCAGTTCAACTTTCCGGGTGCCGATGCCGGCACGGCCGTCGCTTGGCGCTTGGAGTTGCTGAGCCCGACTGATCGCACATTGCGCGTCTGGCACGGCACCTCGGCGTTGACCACCGCTGGTGCCGTTGCACATCAGGATTGGTTCGAGCACGACCCCGCGAATGGCCTCCTGCCGGCCGGCGTTTACAGCATGCGGTTAAGCGCGACGACCCTCAGCGCCGCCACGCTCGGCCATACCGCGTTCGGAACACCAGAACAGCGGATTGACGCCGTGCTGCGCAGCGATAATAAAGAGGTGCAGACGTGGCCGATTCAGATCGGTGAACCGGCGCGGCCAGTGATGCCGCGCTTCCAAGCCTTGCCGATGGGCGCAACCACGCTGAAGACAACCAACGTGAGCGGACCCGTGACGCAACGTGCGGCTGCCGCGGGCGGGTTGCCGTATACGGTTTATCTCGGCAACCTGCACAGTCAGACCAACCACAGCGATGGCGGCGGCGCGCTCAGCACCTGTACCGGCTCGCAGAATCCGCAGGCTGGCGCTTTCGGGCCGACCGATGCCTTCACCTATGCGCAGAGCCATGTCGTAGATATCTTGGTTGCCTCCGAGCACAATCATTTGTTTGATGGCTCGACCGGCACCAACGCCTCGGCCAATCCGACGACGGTGCGCAATCTATATCAGTCTGGCCTAACCGCCGCGCGTAACTACAACAGCGCACACCCGACGTTCCTCGGCGTCTACGGCATGGAATGGGGCGTTATCAACAACGGCGGCCATCTCAACATCTTCAATTCCAACTCGCTGCTGGCTTGGGAGTCGAATAGTTCCGGGCAGCTGCTTGGTGATCTACTAAGCCCGCGGAGTAACTATGGCGCGCTGTACACGCAGATGCGCAGCAATGGCTGGATCGGCCAGTTCAACCACCCTGCGACCACCGGCCAGTTCGTCGTCAACGGCACCAACCTTGCGTACACGGCTGACGGCGATCAGGTAATGGTGCTGTGTGAAGTCATGAACACCTCGGCGTTCTCGACCAACACCACCGAAACCGAGACCAGCCGCTCAAGCTATGAAACCGCGTGTAACCGCCTGCTGACCGCCGGCTACCATGTTGCGTTTAGCACCGATCAGGACAACCACTGCGCAAACTGGGGTGCGAGCTACACCAACCGCACCGGTGTGTTGATCCCGAACGGCACCGCGCTTTCTCAGGCGGCTTTCGTTGCGGCGCTGCGTGCGCGCCGCGTATATGCATCGACCGATCGCACCTCGCAGCTGATCCTTACCGCGAACGGCCACGTGATGGGTGAAACCTTCACCAATACCGGCAGCCTGACGCTGACGATGAACTACGCGCCCGGCGCCGGCCGTAGTGCAACGAGGGTGCAGATTTTCCAGGGCGTGCCGCGTAGCAATGGTTCGGTAACGCAGCTGTCGACCACCGCGACGACGACGACAACACCAGCGGCTGGCGCGCACTTCTACTACGCGAAAATAACGCAGAACAACGGCACCATCCTGTGGTCGGCGCCGATTTGGGTGAATCAAAACTAAGCCCAGGCTTAAATCGCGGTCCGCGTTTTTGATACGTCGTGGGGTATACCACGGCGTATTTTTTTTGCCGATGGGCGCCGTAGCGGCATCGGCATGGGTGATTCGACGGCAATCCTGCGCTGGTCGGGCCGAAGATGGCAGAATATCCGCCTCGGAGCGCTCCGTGCGCCCATCCCTAAATTGCGCGGCGAACCGCCGCAGGTGACACGATGAACGTTACACGCGCGACCTTCAATGAGGTCATGGTGCCCAACTACATGCCGGCCGACATCATCCCCGTACGCGGTGAAGGCAGCCGCATTTGGGATCAGCAGGGCCGCGAATACCTGGATTTCGCTTGCGGCATTGCGGTTACCGGGCTTGGTCATTGCCACCCGAAGTTGGTTGCGGCATTGACTGAACAAGCCGGCAAGCTCTGGCATTTGTCGAACGTAATGACCAACGAGCCGGCGCTGCGCCTAGCACAGAAGCTGGTTGATGCCACGTTTGCTGACCGCGTGTTCTTCTGCAATTCCGGCGGCGAAGCCAACGAAGCAGCATTTAAGCTCGCGCGCCGCTACGGCAATAGCACGCGGCCGGGTAAGAACGAGATCATCTCGTTCTACAACGCGTTTCACGGCCGCACCTTGTTCACCGTCAGCGTCGGCGGTCAAGCCAAGTACACGCAGGGTTTTGAGCCGATTCCGGCCGGCATTACCCATCTGCCGTTCAACGATTTAGACGCATTGAAGTCCGCGATTTCCGACAACACCTGCGCTGTTGTCATCGAACCGGTGCAGGGCGAGGGCGGCATCTTGCCGGCGACGCAGGCCTTTATCGAAGGCGCCCGCAAGCTTTGCGATCAGCACAACGCCTTATTGATTTTTGATGAAGTGCAGACGGGCGTCGGCCGCAGCGGCCATCTCTACGCCTATCAGGCGTACGGCGTGCAACCGGATGTGCTGACCAGCGCCAAAGGTCTCGGCGGCGGGTTCCCGATCGGCGCGATGCTGTGCACAAAAAAAGCAGCCGATGTGCTCGCGTTTGGCACCCATGGTTCAACCTACGGTGGCAATCCGCTCGCCTGTGCCGTCGCTGAAGCTGTGTTGGATTTAGTCAATGAGCCGAGCACGCTGGCCGGCGTCCAGGCACGCGCGCAGCTGGTGCGCGACGGACTAGATTCAATCGGGCGCCGTTATGGAATCTTCGAACCGGCTCGTGGCTTGGGTCTGTTAATCGGCGCGCCGTTGGCGCCCGCGTGGAAAGGCCGCGCGAAGGAAATCGTCAACGCGGGCTTGCGCCATGGCGTCTGGACACTCGTCGCCGGGCCGGACGTCCTGCGTATCGCGCCGTCGCTCATCATCAGCGAAGCCGATATTGCGGAAGGTTTACGCCGTCTCGAAGCGGGCATTGCCGAACTGGCTGCGCTGCCTAAGGCCGCAGGCGGCTAGAAGCCCTTCTGCTGATGCCAACCCGCCGCTCGCCGGCGGGTTTTTTTTTGCCTGCGCATTATTGGGGCGCACGCAGAGCAATACCAATGCAAATCTCAATTCAGTGGCGCGGCAGAGTGGGGGACATGGAGCCTATATACATAAAAGCCCTTTTAAAATTATTTGTTTAGAGCTGAAACCTGATGTGAGTTCCATTTTTCAAAATACGCGTGGCATAAATTCCGCTTATAGACCTGACCGCGTAAAGACATCGAACGCACCGGCAAGCAGAACATCTCAGATGTTATTCGGAGCATTTCGGCAGATAACCGAGGCAGCATTCCAACTGCGTTTAAACGGCAGCTATGGTTTCGGCAATCTCGACGAAGATAAATACAATTTTTTCGTGACGCTGGAAGGTTCTAGAGTTGATGCCATTGCGCAGTCCAATCGGCGTAGCTTTCTTGGCACCCAAGACTTAAGACCTTACGGCTTCTTTGATAACCGGCGTGGCGCGCCGTTTGCCGGCGGTGGCAATTTCCCCAACAGCGATGGCATCTATTCGGGCGCAACCCCTTACGGAAATGTTAGAACGCCAGGTACGGCGGCCGGCAATTTCGGTCGCACCAATTTGACCCCGTGCCCGGAAATTTCGCCGATCACCGGTGTTTGTTTGTTCGATACAACGCCGTATATCGATATCCAGCCCGAGACCAGCCGCTTCAATCTCTTCTCGCGCGGAACACTCCAGTTGCACGAGAAGGTTCAGGCTTATACCGAAATCGGTTATTTCTATTCCGATACAAAATCGCGTGGCACGCCTTCAGGCGTTGTCGGCGGCGGCGGTTACAACCCGAACGATCCTTTCAACCCAGTCTTCCCGACGGTGCAGGCGACGTTGCCGGTCGGGCACCCGAATAATCCGTTTAATACCCCGCGGCCATTGAGCTACCTGGCAACCGATTTCGGTGGCCGTAATGGTGAAACGACTAACCAAGTGCTGCGTTTCATCGGTGGCTTTACCGGTGAAGTTAATGGCTTCGAATACGATTTAGGCGGTGGCTATATTCGGAGCGATCTTGATCAAAGCCGAACTGGATTTATTCTATTTCCCGTTTTACAGGCGGGCTTGAATTCCGGTGTGTACCGGATCAATAACAAGAGCTGGGAGCTGACCGGCAGCATCTTGAACATCACCAACGAACTGCTGCCGTTCGATCCTTACACCTACGGCGGTCAGAACTACAACCCGAGTTTTGCCCAAGCCGGGGCCGTTGGGCGCTTCTACAACGTCGGCATCAAGTATCGCTTCCACTAACGCACAGGCCCTAGCACATCGGCCCGCCCCTAAGATTTAGGGGCGGGTTTTTTTGTGCACGGTTTTGCTGCGCGGGCGCCGGATTGTGGCGGTTTTCACGTCGGGTTCGTTCAGCGTCGACAACAGCATTGCGCTAAACCGGTGATAATTACGGCTTGATCACGCAATAAGCCGATGAGCCGCCTTTTATCACTGAGGAATTGGAGAACGCGCGCCGTGTTTTGGTCCGGCGCCATCGTCGTTGGGCTGACTGCCGTCGCCTTCGCGTTCGCTTGCGATTGGGCCATCGGTGTGCACGCACGCTGGGTTGCACGCTGGCCAATCATGGCGGCGTTTATCACCCCGTTCGGGATCGTGATGATCGGCCTGGCAACCCGCAAACTTGCGCCCGCCAGCCGCGGTAGCGGCATCCCGCAGTCTATTGCTGCGTTGGATTTGGCTAACGCCGGCGAGCGTTCTCGGGTGATTTCGCTGCGGATTGCGCTGAGCAAAGTCGTGCTAACCGTGCTGGGCCTTTTGAGCGGTGCATCGATAGGCCGTGAAGGGCCGACGGTGCACGTCGGCGCCTCGATTATGGACGCGCTTGGCCGCTTCGCCCATTTCCCGTATGACTACTTACGGCGCAGCCTCGTACTCGCGGGCAGTGCGGCCGGTTTGGCCGCAGCCTTCAATACGCCGATCGCTGGTATTGTTTTCGCGGTTGAAGAAATGGCGCGTTCGTTCGAGGAGCGCACCAGTGGTACGTTGATCACCGCAGTCGTCATCGCCGGTGCGGTCAGTACCGGCCTGCTCGGCAATTACACCTACTTCGGCGCCACCACCGCCAATCTGCCGGATTTGCATTCTTGGTTGGCGGTGCCGCTTTGCGGTGTCGTCGGTGGTTTTTTCGGCGGTTTGTTTAGCCGCTGCTTACTCAGCGCTGGCCGGCATTTGGCGCCGTTGGCGGCAGAGCGCCCGGTGGCGTTGGCGTTTGCGCTTGGTCTGTTGGTCACGTCCTTCGCCTTGCTCTCGCACGGCGCCACCTACGGCACCGGCTACGAACAAGCGCGAGCGTTGCTGGTCGGCGAAGCCGGCCCGGGGCCGATGTTCCCAGTGCTGAAATGGCTCGCCACGCTGGCCTCGTACCTAACCGGCGTTCCCGGCGGCATTTTCTCGCCGTCGCTCGCCACCGGTGCCGGCCTCGGCGCTGACCTGGCACCACTGCTGCCGAAAGTCCCGCTAGCGACAATGATCGTGCTCGGCATGGCAGGCTACTTCACCGGCGTCACGCAATCGCCGCTGACGGGCGCGGTCATCGTCATGGAAATGGTCAACGACCACGCGCTGATCCTGCCGCTCCTCGCCACCGCGTTCCTCGCAATGGGCGTTTCCCGCGTGCTCTGCGACCAGCCGCTCTATCAAGCGCTCACGGCGCCGTTCCTGGCCAAGCCCGAACCAACGCCCGCACCCGCGCCGAGCACGCAGACCTAAGGCAAACTCAGGTGGCTGATAAAACGCGATACCGCCGTGCCGAACGGGCGGACGTTGGGGCCTGAAGGGCAGCGGCAGCACGTAGTCAGTCGTCGGACGCGCGCTCAGAACGCAATTCATCCATCTCGTCGTCAACTGCAAACGCCGTCGAAAAGCCTGCCGAATTTAGACCTGCAAGCAGGTTCTCCGGCCAGAGTGGCCATCGGAAACGAGCATCAAACCCTTCTGTTTTTGGGGGCCAGTTCAATTGTGGATAGCGGGCTTCAAGATGTGGGTGCTGGGCGTGCCATAAAGGGGTAGCCCAATGCGGATACCATCAAACCCCACTGGCAGTTGTCCTGGTCTGCCAAGGAAAGCCGCAAACCGTCTTTGCCCGCCAGCATGGGGCGAAGCGGCAATTCATCCCGGATGGCAATGATCTACTGGTCGCTCAGCCATTGAACGTCATCGTTGCCGGTTGGTGTGTATTCCACGCGAAGCCGGTCCGCGATTCAGCGAGATGCCGGTCCAGTAGGGAGCGGGACGGAAGTACTGTCGTTGTCGGGTGAGGCATGGTCTCGTGGCAAGGTGTGGAGATGGCCTCAGGAGAATCCGTCATCATTCCACAGGCGCATCAGAACCCAACCGGTACCCCATTGCCCGGTAGCCGCGCTGCCGCTTGCCCCACATCCGTAGCAACGCTGGATGGCCGGTGTCTATGAAGTCGATGATCCGCACGTCGGTCTTACTGGTATGCTCGCGATGCAGGCGCCCCGCGTACTGCTGCAGCGTACCCTTCCAGGACACAGGCATCGCCAACACCAGCGTGTCCAACGGCGGGTGATCGAAGCCCTCGCCAACCAACTTGCCGGTCGACAGTAGAACGCGCGCCGCGTCGGGCGGCAATGTATCCAGGTCAGCGACCAGCGCCGCTCGCTGCTTCCTGGACATTCGACCGTGAAAAACGAAAGGCACCGGTTCCAACCCATCGAGTACCGCTTTGATCGCATCGAGGTGTTCCGTGCGTTCGGTCAGCACCAGCACCTTGCGTCCCTGCCCGACAGCATCACGCACCTCGGCGGCGATGGCTTCCGTTCTGGCCTGGTCATTGGCGAGATGCCGAAAAACGTCCTGGATGCCTGCATCGGTCGGCACGTCGATCCGGGTGAAGCGTGAACGAGGCAGAACTTCCAGATCGTGCGGGGCACCGGCTGGCTTGGCGGCCGTGTATCGGATCGGCCCGCACTGCATGAAGATAATTGGCTGCTGCCCATCACGGCGGATGGGCGTCGCCGTCAGGCCTAGCAGGTACTTGGCCTTGGTCCGTTTCAGGATCGCGTCGAACGACACAGCGCCAACGTGGTGGCATTCGTCCACGATCACCTGCCCGTAGTTTTCTACCAGAGGGTTCACCTCGCCCTGCCGGGAGACGGACTGCATTACGGCGATGTCGATCTTGTCCGTGAGCTTGGCCTTGCCACCGCCGATGGTGCCGACCACGCCCTTGCCAACGCCCAGAAAAGCCTGCAGACGTTCCTGCCATTGCTTGAGCAGTTCGGTTCGATGCACCAGCACCAATGTGTTCACTCCCCGGCGCGCGATCATTGCGGCGGCGGTAACCGTTTTGCCAAAGGCCGTCGGAGCGCACAGCACGCCGGTGTCGTGATGCAGCATTCCGGCAACTGCGGCCTCCTGGTCCAGACGCAAAGTGCCGACGAAGGAGACATCGATGGGTTCCCCTCCGAAGCGCTCATCGCGCAGGTCACAGGCGATACCGTTGTCCCGCAGCAAGTCCATTGCAGCGTCGAGGCAGCCGCGAGGCAAAGCGATGTGCTGCGGGTAGTTCTCCGCATTACCGATAACGCGCGGCTTGTCCCACACCGACATCTGCATGGCCTGAGCCTTGTAGAACTCGGGGTTCTGAAAGGCCGCCAGACGGATCAGGCGGTTGGCCAGCGACTGTGGCAGTTGGGACTTCTCGAAGTAAATCAGGTTGGCCAGCGTCACGGCCAACGACTTCGGCATCTGCCCGGCCAGCTTCTTGGGTGACGTGCTCTGCCGCTTCCAGGGTGTGGCCAGGTCTTCATCGTCGATGAAGGTGACGTCTAACGGATGGACGCCACCCGTGGCCCGCAGGATGGTTGGCTCGATATCGTGTGTTGCTATTGGCTGGATGGACGCCAAGAACCCCCACTGATCCGGATACGGGTGCAGATCAGTGTCAACGAACACGCTGCAGCCGTTTTCACGTGGCCATTTCTGCAACGGCAAGGCGATCAGGTTGCCAAAGCCCCCTTTGGGCATCGTGTCCTGGTTCGGGAACAGCCGGTCGTAGGATTCCAGCTTTAGTTGCCGGGTGCGCGAGCAGGTATGGCTGATGATCGCTGTGCCCAAGCGCCGGGCATCGCGAGCGGCAACGCGGCTGGCGAAGAACACCCATGCGTGCGCTCCATTCCCAGACCGCGAGATTTCTAGCGCCGCCGGAACACCCAGTTCGTCGCAGGACTGTATGAAGGCTCGCGCGTCGTCGCGCCAGTCGGCCTCGTCAAAATCGACAGCCAGAAAATAGCAGGTGCCATCCTCCAGCAGCGGATAGACGCCGACCGTGTGCTCGCCGGCCAGATGGTCGTAGATCACCGGGTCGGACAGTGGGATCAACAGGCGGCTGCTGCAATCGCCGCATTTGATGCGTGGCTTTTCGCAGACACCGGCGCGCCACTCGTTGGCACAGGCAGGCGTGTAGCCAGACTTGCCTGAGGTCTTTCCTTCCCAGCGGACCGGATAAACATCCGTGCGGCCGCGAAACAGTCGCCGGAACAGGGCTACCTTCTCAGCGGTGGACAGCCGGGAGGGATCTGTCTCGCGGGTCACAAGAACAGTTGGCTGTGGCAGTCGCCATTCGATGCCGTGGGCTTCGAGCAGTGCGATCAGGCGGACGTTTTCGGCCTGAAGTGTTGAAACAGGGGACGGGTCAGTCATCAACCCCATGCTCAGCCAGTAATTCATCCATGTCGTCGCCGACGCCATAACCAAAGTTGTGGCTGATGCGTCGAATATCGTCCAGACGCTCCAAGAGGGCCGGTTGCGCCGTATTGGGCAAGGCAGTAATGACCTTCAATGCCTGCTCAAACATGCGAACCAGCGCATTAAAGTAACCCTCGTCCTGCAGGCCAATATCGTTGCTGAAACCAGCAGCCCGCTCGCAATAGAAAACCATCAGCTCCGCCAGCCCGTCAGGTTGCCTAACAGCCTTCTTGTAGTCCGCAATCGCCTTCTTGGCTTTGGCGACCGAGGTGTCCTGGTTCTTGATCACATCCGGCCACAGCCAGCGCTCGATGGTGGCCTTGTACGGTCGCAGCACATCTTCGCCGAGCGCAAAACGAGCGTGCAGGAACGCCTGGTTTTCCTTGCTCGCTGCGTACAGGTCTTGCACTAGGCCAAGCAGACCGGGGCGGTCGAAATCGGCCAACTTGGTTTTGACGTCGCTCCAGCTGGAGTTGGCTTTGGTGATTTTCTTAGTGGTCATGCGCTTCAGCCTCTGGCGCGAACGATCAAGTATCGCTTAACAGTTGCCATCAGGTATCCAGTAGTCTATTTACCTTGCCGCTTGAAACATGCTTGGCTTTCTCTCCAATGAATGCGTTCGTTTGCATCGCATAAGCAACAAATTTCGGATTCATGGAGTGTCGAAAAGCATAGCTATCGTCATGAATCGCCACATTCTCAGTCCCGATCCACGCGACAGCCTTTCCAACGTCCTCTACCGTCTTACCAACACCCGCTATCACGATATCGTCGGGCTCTGCGTAGCGCAGTGAGCCAGCAAGATCCGCCCTTACCTGCGAAAAGGCTCTGTCTGCAAAAGAGCCGTACCGGGTGTAGATTTCGCCGTAGTGAATGACAGGGATTCCATCTTCGACGTAATCAGCCTTGGTAAAGCGCTTTCCACGAATGAACTCGCCAATTTCACCAAGAGGCCTCCATTCCGCCTCTCCCTCTGGGAAGCTCAATAATTGATCACGATAGTGCTTGTATTGTTGTTTGCGTGCAGTCAGCTCGGCAGTCAGCTCGGCTGTAAGCTCGGCAAAGCCATCCAGAATTCGGACGATTTCGGCTTGGATTTCAAGCGATTTTTTGGGGTTGTCTGGGCAGGGGATGGGGAGCTTGTATTCGAGTATCTTTGCTTTGTCGCCGCGAGGCATTTTTGCCCCTTTGGCGTGTTGCATGTTGTACTCGAAGAAACTCTCATCGCTCAGTACTTGGTGCAAGTAGCCAAAGCTCAAGGCCTCATGGGTGGGGCGGATAACAAGCACATCGCCATTTGTGCCACCAGATTGATTGGCGAGCCAAATCTTCTTTAGATAGGGGCGAATGTTTCCGATCAATACATCGCCTGGGCGGTATTCAATCAATCGACCTTCGGTAGGGACATAAGTTGAGTTTGTTTTTCCTGCTCTGTGCTGGAGGAGGTTATCAACGCCTACATAGTTTCTTTCGTCGACCCCAGTACAGTCGATGCGCACGTCAGAGTACTTAGCGACATCCCCTAGCGCAACCCACTCCACTGCCACCCCATCCAGCAGTCTTTCCAAAAACGTCATCTCACGCATCGCGCTGCCCCTTCTTGCTACTCAGAGCGGCGGCTTTCTTGCTCTCGATTTTCTTCTGCACCTGTTTCACCGTCTCCAAAAACACCGCCTCCACGTCAGACGGCTGCTCGGCCTGCTGGGTGCGGAATTTGGCGTATTCGGCTTCGGCGTGGGCCAGGGCATCTTGGTGGCTGACCTTGCCCGCGCCTTGCAGGGTTTTGCCGCCCATGGCGGTGATCAACTGCGTCAGGTGCGCAAGCCAATCTTTCATGTGGGTGGGCTCGTGGTTCATGGCGCGGAACTCGGCTGCGTCGAAGTAGGCCGAAACCAGCGTGTTCAGGCGCTTAAGTTCGTTCGCATCCAGATAATTTTTGGCGTTGCCCACTTCCGCCTTGGTGGGCTGGGCGCCTGAGAACGACAACAAGCCCATGAAGGGCTTGCCCGCATCGGCACGCTGGGCAATCACCTCGGCCGCCGTTTGGCCGTGGGCGGCGTAGTGCAGTTTGTTTTGCACGGTCTTGAAGAACAGCACGCTGGCTTCGGCCTTGGGGTCGTAATCGACACTGGTGGCGTAGAGATCCAGCACTTGGCGGTACAGCACCTTTTCGCTGGAGCGGATGTCGCGGATGCGATCCAGCAGCTCTTTCCAGTAGGTGCCGCCGCCCAGGTTCTTCAGGCGCGCGTCGTCCATGGTGAAGCCCTTGACAAGGTACTCGCGCAGGCGCTCGGTGGCCCAGATGCGGAACTGGGTGGCGATGGCGGATTTGACGCGATAGCCCAGCGAGATGATGAGATCAAGGTTGTAGAAAGGCAGCGTCCGAGCCACTTGGCGGCTGCCCTCGGTGCGAACCTGTCGGAATTCCCGACAGGTTGCCTCCTGGCTCAATTCACCCTCGGCATAGATGTTGGCGATGTGCTCCACGACGTTGGTGCGCGAGGTCTGAAACAGGTCTGCCAGCTGCTGCTGGCTCAGCCACACCGTGTCACCGTCGAGCCGTACATCAATCGCCAGTGCGTCGCCGCGTTGGTACAGGATGATTTCGCCGCCAGCTTGCTTATTCATCCTGCGCGCCTTCAATCTCGGCCACGATGGCATCGATGTCCTTGCGCAACTGGTCGATCTTGGCAACGGTGGTTTTCAGCGCGGCATTGAGCTTTGCAATGTCCACCACCTCGCGGTTGTCCTTGGCTTCGACATAGCTGCTGACCGACAGGTTGTAGTCGTTGGCGGCGACCTTCTCGAACGGAATGGACTGGGCGAAGTGATCTACGTTCGCCTTGCTGTCGAACACCGCCATGATCTGTTCGATGTGCGTGTCCAGCAGCACGTTGTTGTTGCTTGCTTTCTTGAAATAGTCCGGGCCGCTAGCGTCGATGAACTGGATGTTGGTGTCGGTCTTGTGTTTGGACAGCACCAGAATATTCACGGCGATGGTGGTGCCGTAAAACAGGTTGGGCGCCAGCGAGATCACCGTTTCCACGTAGTTGTTGTCCACCAGGTATTGGCGGATCTTCTGCTCGGCCCCGCCTCGGTAGAAAATGCCGGGGAAGCAGACGATGGCGGCGCGCCCTTTGCTGGAGAGGTAGCTCAGCGTGTGCAGCACAAAGGCAAAGTCGGCCTTCGATTTGGGCGCGAGCACGCCGGCCGGGGCAAAGCGGTCGTCGTTGATCAGGGTGGGGTCGTCTGAACCCTTCCACTTCACCGAGTACGGCGGGTTGGAGACGATGGCATCAAACGGCTTCTCGTCGCCAAAGTGGGGCTCGATGAGGGTGTCGCCCAGCTGGATGTTGAATTTGTCGTAGTTGACGTTGTGCAGGAACATGTTCATCCGCGCCAGGTTGTAGGTGGTGTGGTTGAGTTCCTGACCGAAAAAGCCGTCTTCAATGATGTGTTCATCGAAGTGCTTCTTAGCTTGCAGCAGCAGCGAGCCGGAGCCGCAGGCCGGGTCGTAAATCTTGTTGATGCTGGTCTGCTTGTGCATGGCGAGCTGGGCGATCAGCTTGGAGACCTGCTGCGGCGTGAAGAATTCACCGCCGGACTTGCCGGCATTGGCGGCATAGTTGGATATGAGGAATTCGTAGGCGTCACCAAACAGGTCGATGTGGCTGTCGTCAAAGTGGCCAAAGTCCAGTTCAGCCACGCCTTTGAGCACGGCGGACAGGCGGGTGTTCTTGTCTTTGACGGTGTTGCCCAGGCGGTTGCTGGTGGTGTCGAAGTCGGCAAACAGGCCACGGATGTCAGGCTCCGACGGATAGCCCAGGGCAGAGGTTTCAATGGCCGAGAAGATGGCGGCCAGATCGGTGTTCAGGCTTTCGTTGGTGTTGGCGCTGGCAGCCACCTTGGCAAACAGTTGGCTGGGGTAGATGAAATAACCCTTGGTCTTAACAGCGTCGTCTTTGATCTCAGCGGTGATGACGCTATCGGCCAGGTTGGCATAGACCACGCTATCGTCGCCGCCTTCGACATAGCTGGCAAAGTTCTCGCTGATAAAGCGGTAAAACAGGGCGCCAAGTACATATTGCTTGAAGTCCCAGCCATCGACGGCACCACGGACATCGTTGGCGATTTGCCAAATTCGGCGTTGCAGTTCGGCGCGTTGTTGGCTGCTGGTCATGGCTGGTTTCCTGTTGAATCGTTCATTTTTTCTTCATCGGCGCCGCCTGCGCGCACCCATTCATCGACCTCGGAGAGTTGAAACTTCCAGAGCCGCCCGACTCGATGTGCTGGCAGGCCCTTGCGCTCGCGCCAGCGATAAACGGTGTCCTTGGCCACGCCTAGGTGCTGGGCGACATCCTCGGCGGTGACCCACGGCTCGGTGTTCATGGCATTAACGCTCGGGTTTTATGTATTAAAGTCGGTGTAGATCGTTGAAAGTCTACCAAAATGGCACTATGGCGACGATCGTCACGCCGTCGGTGCTCTCCAGATTTTGGAGGGCATAACGTTGCGGCCAGGGGTGCACGGTCTCTGGAGGCGGTTGCGCTCCATGTCACGGTGGCCGATTTCAGGGGTTTGAGCGGCGAATCGCCTGAAACCCGCACCAGCATTGAATATGCTGCCCTGGCCGATTTTCGTGCGTCCGGAGTGCAAACCTGTAAACCCGGTACGCCCCTAAGTTCGCAAGCGATGGTTGGCAGGTTGTAGAGCGGACGCGGTTCTTGCATCCGCATCGCCCGTGTCCGCACATCCTAAGGGCGGTACTGCTTACCGGCTGGTGTGTCATGGCGATAGGCGCAGGCCAGCAGGCTGCCATCAGCTGCCAGGTAATCTCATTTGCCGGTGCGCGGGCCGAAATCGCCATCGGCTTCGGTTATGCGCCTCTCAGGCGCGCAGGTAATTCGCGGCATCTGGACCAGGCTTTCAACGCCATCGATGCACAAAAGGAAGCCGGACACGCGGTCATCAAGAGCCAAAACCCTGCGTGGCGTGGGATTTCGGGCAAGAAAAAGGGCCCGGAAATGATCCGAGCCCTTCAATTTGGTGGAGGTGGCGGGAATCGAACCCGCGTCCAACAACTTTCCGTCGTTCGCTCTACATGCGTAGCCAGTCTTTATTTTTCATCGAAAGCTCCCGGACGGGCACGGATCGCTTTCGCTTATTCACTTTAGGGTTTTAGCGTATTGGCCAGTGACCTGCCTTTATCGCGAGTTGATGAGAGTCGACGGCTGAGTCAGGGGCATCAACACCACCTGGTCAACCGCTCACCGGATTTAGGCGGCGAGGGCGTAGTTAGCGTCGTTCGCAACTAGCTTGTTTGCAGAAGTGTTTTACGAGGGCCTCTGCACCTCGGCATGCACGTCGGATTTCCGGTCACTGTCGAAACCAGGTCACCCCCGTTACTCGTAGAGTGTAACACCGCGCGGGACTGCTCGTTTACCGCGCGCTGCTACAAACGTGCGTTGATGATGTGGGTGGCGTTATGGGTTGCAAGGGCGCAGCCCGGCCTTTTTTGTACTGCCTGTGGCGACGCGAGCGCGGCGGCCGCGACGTTGTTTGTCGCAGCCGGGCGGTGAGTCGGCGCCGGGATTGGCGAGGATGATCTAGGCTCTGAAGGCCTAAGCCCCGTGGCGCATGGTCCGGCCTTTTTCGCGCTGCCAATCCCTATCCTTCTCGGTCGCGCGTTTATCGTGTTGCTTTTTGCCTTTGGCGAGGCCGATGTTGAGTTTGGCGCGGCCGCGGGTCCAGTGCATTTCCAGCGGCACGATGGTGTAACCGGCGCGTTCGACTTTGCCGATCAAAACATTGAGCTGGCGTCGTTGCAGCAGCAATTTGCGCGTGCGGATAGCGTCTGGCCGGACGTGCGTCGAGGCTTCTTTCATCGGGATGAAATGGGCGCCGAGCAGGAAGGCTTCGCCGTTTTTGATGATGACGTAGGCTTCGCTGATCTGGGCGCGGCCATCGCGCAGGCTTTTAACTTCCCAGCCTTCGAGCGACATGCCGGCTTCGTAGGTGTCTTCGATGAAATAGTCGAAGCGAGCCCTGCGGTTTTGCGCGATTTGGCGTGGGGCGTCGTCTTTTTTGTCTTTGGACTTCTGCTGATTCATCCGGCGATTATACGGAGCAAACCGGGACGCTTGTTGTTTGGTGATTTCGGCGAGCTGCAGCCCGGCCGGCCCGCGGCCGGAGCGCGTCAGTTACCATGCCGGCTACCCGCGGCATGGCACTAGCGCCGACACCTGCTGCGGCGATCAAACAGCGTACTGACAACGGTGGTGAGGCTCCGCGGATGATAGAAGTTGAAGTGGTTTATGCCGCCCCAGCGCAGCAGATTTGCGCCGCTGTTTCGGTGCCGCCGGGTACCACATTGCGGGTAGCAATCCAGGCGTCGGGCGTACTGCCGCGCGGCGCTGATCTTGAGGCAATGGGTGTTGGTGTTTTTGGCCGCCTGCGCGGGCTCGACGAAAGCGTGAGTGCTGGTGATCGCGTCGAACTATATCGGCCGCTGCTGGCCGATCCGAAACAGGCGCGGCGGCAACGCGTTCGCGCAAAAAAGAGGCAGGCCGCCGTCGAGTCTAGTCGCTAGGCTGTTTTGGCCACAGCTTGATTATCAAGCGGGTGCGAAAACGGTAGCTAGCCATCAGAATTGGCTGGCATGGAGCGCAGGTCAAGCAGCGTTTAATACCCAATCTATGCCGAAGTTAATTGATTTTGTTGCTAATTCAGATTCTGGCGTTGATCTAAACGATTGATGCTGAACCAGGCAATGCCGTTACGTTTGAGATCAAGAAGCTGAAGCAATAACCGGAATCTATCTACTTTGGCGGTTCCACTTTGACGCCGCTTTCCTGCGCCTTTTCGGATTCTTCGCGCTGATTTTGTAGCGCGCTGTTCTGCTGCGCTTTAACGATGCGATCGATCTCCGGACCGTCTAACGGCTTGCTCTTGCCGCTGATTGCCAAGCCTTCGATGCGCGCTAGTTTTTCTTCTTCGAAATACAGCGTAACCGTGCGGCTGGTTACGTTGCCGCGCGGGTCTTTGTAGTACCCGAGGTATTCCCAGCGATCAGTCCGAAACGGCGAGGTTGCCAACGGCGTACCGAGCAGGAATTTCACCTGGTCCCGGGTTTGGCCCGTGCGCAGAAGTTCGAGCTGTTTCTGCTCGATGATGTTGCCCTGACGGGTTGGTAGGCGGTAGACAAGCGAGCAGCCTGCTACAGAAAGAGCCAGCAGGGCGTAGAGTGCGAAGCGCATAGAAGTTGTCGCAGAAATTCGAGATGCGATAATACCCGAACATTCCTGCGGATGAATGCCAACGTGGAATCGCAAGACCTGAAGAACGCCGGCCTGAAAGTCACGTTGCCCCGACTCAAGATCCTGGAGATGCTGGAACATAGCCCGACTCGACACCTTGCCGCTGAAGAAATCTACCGCCGCTTGATGGATGGCGGCGATGACATCGGATTAGCAACTGTCTATCGCGTGCTTACGCAGTTCGAGGCCGCTGGCCTCGTCACCCGCCATCATTTCGAAGGCGGCCACGCCGTATTTGAATTGGAACGCGGCCACCACCACGACCACATTGTTTGCGTCAAATGCGGCCGAGTCGATGAGTTTGAAGACGAAACCATCGAACGCCGGCAGCACGAAAAAGCGCAGGCCTTGGGTTATCGCCTCGTCGAGCACAATCTCATCATGTACGGCGAATGCCAACGAGAGAACTGCCCGAACCTAAAGAACGCGCTACGCAAGAGCTGATCGCCATGCAAAGTCTCGTCAGAACAGCCGTTACGTCCTTCAGCCCATTCAGTTGCGGAAAAGGCGGGCGGGCTGTTCTTGCAGGGGCTTTGCTGAGCGTGACAGCGCTGGCCAGTGCGGCGGAACCGGCCAAGGACGGCGGTACCGTCAATGAGATCAAGCAAGGCGCGGTTGCGGTTGGCCACGGCGTGCGGGACGGCGCAGTTGAAGTTGGCCATGACGTAAAAGATGGCGCGGTACAAGCGGGCCATGCCGCGGCCAAGCTTGGCGTTGGGATAGGCCACGCCGCACGGGATTCTGCGAAAGCCGTTGGCCATGCCAGCCGCGATGCCGCAAAAAGTGTTGGAAAAGCGGTGAAAGAAGCGGTGAAAGAGACAAAATCATCGGACGATTAAGGCTGGCTTGAGCTGGCCGATTTACACCTCGGGCTTAGTTCCATTCAGGCTTGCGCGCGGTGGCTAAGCGGACGCATTTTTAGCGCATAAATGCCGCGATTCCGAGAAAAGCCGCGTATCCAACGAGCAGCCAAAATGCCAAGCCGACGATCACAACAAGGTTGCCATCGGTATTGAAGGGCACGTTGAATAAGCGGCAGATCAAGTAGCCCGCGCCGCGGATTCCGATCTCGAAAACGACGTCGGACAACACGTCGCCAACAATCCTAAGAAAGCCGCCGAGCAGGTCGCCAATCATTCAGCCGCCGTGGCGCCCCCGTTTAAGCCTGGCTCACGCGCAGCAATAGATCTTTTGCCAACGCCTGCGTCGCGGCGCCCTCAACATCACCGCCGAGCATGCGCGCAACTTCGCCGACGCGGGCAGCGGCGTCCAGCGTCCGCACCCGTGTGTAGGTTTGGCCGGCGCTCACTTCTTTCGCAATACCGAAGTGATTGCGGCCTTGCGCGGCAACTTGCGCCAAATGCGTCACACAGAGCACCTGTCGGCGGCTGCCGAGGGTGCGTAGCTGGTGGCCGACGATATCCGCCGTGGTGCCGCCGATGCCGGCGTCTACTTCGTCGAAAATCATCGTCGCGGCCCCAACTTCCGAAACCAAGCTGACTTGCAACGCGAGGCTGATGCGGGAGAGTTCGCCGCCGGACGCCACTTTGGCTAACGGCCGTGGCGGCTGGCCGGGATTCGCCGAGAAATCGAAGCGGACGAGATCGTCGCCGTGCGGGCTGGGCTGCGCGCGGCCTGCGGCTTCCACCGCGACGACAAACGCCGCGTTGGGCATGCCGAGCTCGCGCACGCGCGCAGTGACATCCGCTGCCAAGGTCTGCGCTGTTTGCTGGCGCGACGCCGTGAGTGCTGCGGCAGCCTGGCGATAGGCAGTTAGCGCCACTTGCCGCTGCTGCTCCAGCTGAACCAGCTGATTGCTGGCGTCTTCGAGCCCGCCGAGTTCGTCGCGAAGCTGTTGGTGCCGGGCGAGCAAGTCGTCCGCACGCACGCGGTGCTTGCGCGCGAGGTCGTGCACGGCGCTCAGGCGTTGCTCAAGCGCGGCGAGGCGTTCGGGGTCCAGGTCGAGCTTGTCGAGCAGGCGGCGCAGGCTGTCGGCTGCTTCGCGCACCTGTGCTTGCGCGCCTGCAGCGAGCGCCTCGGCTTCGGCGAAGCCTTCATGCAGTGGCAGCAGGCCGCGCAGCGTTGCGAGTGCGGTTGAGAGTTGGTCATAGATGCTGGCGTCGCCGCCATAGAGCAGCTGCTGCGCGCCAAAACCCTCATTTAGCAGGCGGCCGGCGTTGGCGAGGCGGCGATGCTCGGCGTCGAGTTCGCTTAGCTCATCTTCGCCGAGCGCCAGCGCGTCCAGTTCCTGCAGCTGAAAACGCAGGTATTCGAGCTGCGCCGGATCGCGGCTTTGCGCGGCGATCAGCCGCTCGCGTTCACGGTCGATGCGCTGCACGGCTTGCGCAGCACCGGCGGTGGCGGCAAGGCGTGCGGGGTGCTGCGCGGCGTCGTCGAGCATGCCGCGCTGGGCGTCGGCGAGCAGCAACATGCGGCTATCGCCCTGGCCGAAGATCTCCACCAGCAGTTCGCCAAGTCCGCGCAAATCGGTGGCGGAGGCCGGGCTGCCGTTGACGAACGCGCGGGTTCGGCCTTCGGCGTAAACCAGCCGCCGGATCGTGCAGGTTTCGTCTTCATAGAGCTCGCGTTCGCGGAGCCAAGCTTCAGCGGCGGGGCAGTCGGCGACTGAAAACTCGGCGCTGACCTCAGCTTTTTCGGCGCCGGCGCGCACCAGGGTGCTGTCCGCGCGCAGGCCGATGACGAGGCCTAGGGCGTCGATCAAAATCGACTTGCCAGCGCCGGTTTCGCCGGTTAGTACGCTGAAGCCAGAGGTCCAGTCGAGGCTGAGCTCGTCGATGATCGCGAGGTTGCGGATGTGCAGATGACGAAGCATGTTCGTTCGAGTTTTATGCAGTGCCGGCGGGGTTTTGGCCCCAATGAAGTTTGTCGCGCAGCAGCTCGAAATAGCTGTAATTGCGAGGATGGATCAAGCGTAGCGCGTGCGGTGAGCGGCTAATTTCAACGGTGTCACCCGGCGCCAGCGCTTCGCTGATCTGGCCGTCGCAGGTCACCGTGGCGGTGGTTTCGTCGCGCCCGAGGACGATACGAATGGTGCGTGCAGCCGGCACAACAATCGGCCGATCCGACAACGTATGCGGGCAGATCGGCACAATCGCCACCGCTTCCACCGACGGATGCAGCACCGGCCCGCCGCTGGAGAGGGCGTAGGCGGTTGATCCCGTAGCGGTGGAGACGATGATGCCGTCCGCGCGGTGTTGGCAGATGAATTCCCACTCGGACTCCTGCGCCAGCCAGGTCGAGAATTCGATCATGCGGATGCTGGCCTGATTGCGCACCACGATGTCGTTGACCGCCAGCATCGGCGCGCCGAGGCTGCCGTCCGCTTTGCGCACGCGGGCTTCGAGCAAGGTGCGGCTTTCGCTCAGGAATTTTCCTTTGAATAGCGCAATCAAGGTGTCCCGGATGTCTTCCGGTCGAACATCGACCAAAAAGCCGAGCCGGCCCTGATTGACGCCGAGCAGCGGCAGGCCGGAAGCGGCGAAGCTGCGGCCAGCGTCGAGCAAGGTGCCGTCGCCGCCGATAACGATGACCAGCTGGCAGCGCCGCGCTAATTCCTCGCGTTCTACGCCAACCACGTCACCGGGCGGCAGCAGTGCCGCCGTTTCCGCTTCGATGAGGACTTCCCGGCCCAGTTCGGTCAGCGCGCGACACAGCTGCTGTAGCGGCTCGGATACGCTCGGGCTGCGCCGCTTGCCGATGACGCCGATGGTCTGAAATCTGCTTATATCCATGCGCAGGAGCGGAACGCGGCCTAAGACGGGCTTGAATTGTTAGAAGTGCGCGCAAATTATCACGAAACATCACGAAACAAGATTGCAGCAGATTTCCGGAATCGGAGCCTTGACACGCTTTTTGCACCGTTGATAGCGTTGAAGCGCATTATCTAACTAGCCCATGACTCAAGCACTCGACCCCCGCGCCGCGGAGCTGCTGAAGCTCCTGATTGAACGCTACGCTCACGATGGCGTGCCGGTGGGCTCGCGGACGCTCGCCCGTGCGCTCGGCGCCGAGTTGAGCCCAGCGACGATACGCAATGTGATGGCGGATCTTGAAGAGCTGGGTTTCGTGTCGTCGCCGCATACGTCGGCCGGACGTATTCCGACACAGCGCGGCTATCGCTATTTTGTCGATAGCCTGCTGGCGCCGGAGCCGCTGAGCGAAGCCGATTTGAACCGCATTACCGATGAGTTGGTGCCGCGTGATCGCACGGCGACCGACATGCTGCAGGCGGTATCGGGCCTGTTATCGCGTTTATCGTCGATGGCCTGCGTGGTGACGGTACCGAAGCGGAACGTCGCGGTGCTGCGGCGGATCGAATTTTTGTCGCTGTCTGGCGGCCGGGTATTGGCGATTTTGGTCGTCAACCAGCGTGATGTGCAGAACCGCGTGCTCGATATGGGCCGCGACTACAGCGCGCAAGAGTTGGAGCAGTACGCCAACATCATCAATGAAACCTTTGCCGGGCGTGATCTTTTCACGTTGCGGCGCTCGCTGGTGAACGAATTGCTGGAAGCGCAGAAATGCGTCAATCAGCTTTTGCACGAAGCCGCCAGCTTGGCCGAGCGGGCGCTGCAAAACGAAACCACGGAAGATTATGTGATCGCTGGCAGCACGAATTTGCTCGGCTTCCAGGAACTGGCCGATGTCGGCCGCCTGCGGAAGCTGTTCGATGTGCTCGACCAAAAGCGCGATCTGCTCGATATCTTCGACCAATGTTTGAGCGCCACCGGCGTGCAAATCTTCATCGGCCGCGAGTCCGGCTATACGGTGCTGGACGAATACAGCCTCGTGACGTCGCCGTATATGGTGAATGGCCAGATCGCTGGCGCGCTCGGCGTCATCGGCCCGACCCGCATGGCCTACCGCCGCATTGTGCCCCTCGTAACGGAAGCTGCCCGCGTGCTCGGCACCGGGCTTGAAAGCCGCTGAGCTGTCCCCAAGTCTTTGCCACAGATGCGCGGGGGCGCGCATCTGCCGCCTGAATTCATCAACACGAAACGAACGACACCGATGACGGATAACACCGAAAGCACGCCTGCTGCGCCCGACGCCGAGAATCTGATCTCCGCCCAACTCGATGCCTTGCACGCGCGGTTGGCCGAAGCCGAAGCCACCGCCGCTGGCGCCAAGGATTATCAAATGCGCACCGCGGCCGAGTTGGATAACGTCCGCAAACGCGCCGAACGCGAAATCGAAACCGCGAAGAAATACGGCGCCGAGCGCGTCCTGGGCGATCTGCTGGCGATTATCGACAGCTTGGAACTGGGACTAAAGGCCGCTAGCGTCCAGGAAGCCACCGTGCAGTCGATCGCCGAAGGCATGGCGCTGACGCATAAACAGCTGCTCGGTTTCTTCGAGCGCTACGGCGTGGCCCAGGTTGATCCCGCTGGCCAGCCATTCAATCCGCAGCTGCACGAGGCGGTTTCGGCGGTGCCGAGCGTCGATGTGGCACCGAACCATGTGTTGTCGGTCATGCAGAAAGGCTACCGCCTGCATGAGCGCCTACTGCGCCCGGCGATGGTGGTTGTTGCAAAAGCACCCGCGGAATAAACCTCAGCACTTGAATTGCTGCGAATTGGCAACACTTAGAACGCATTGTTAGAACTGAACCCCGGAGCAAATAAAGCATGGCCAAGATCATCGGTATCGACCTCGGCACGACGAATTCCTGCGTAGCAATTATGGAAGGCGGTGTCGCCAAGGTTATTGAAAATAGCGAAGGCGAGCGCACCACACCTTCGATCGTTGCCTACCAGGACGACGGCCAGATCACGATCGGCCGTCCGGCCAAGCGTCAGGCCGTTACCAATCCGGCCAACACCGTGTATGCGGTGAAGCGTCTGATCGGTCGCCGTTTCGAAGAGCAGATCGTTCAGAAAGACATCGCGATGGTGCCGTACAAGATCGCCAAAGCGCCGAACGGTGACGCTTGGGTTGAGATCCGCGGCAAGGCGATGGCGCCGCAGCAGGTGTCAGCCGAAGTGCTGATCAAGATGAAGAAGACCGCCGAAGACTATCTCGGCGAGAAAGTGACGGAAGCCGTTATCACGGTGCCGGCCTACTTCAACGACTCTCAGCGCCAGGCGACGAAAGACGCCGGCAAAATCGCTGGGCTCGACGTCAAGCGCATCATCAACGAACCGACCGCCGCGGCGCTCGCGTTCGGCTTGGATAAAGTCAAAGGCGACCGCAAAATTGCGGTTTACGATCTCGGCGGTGGCACGTTCGATATTTCGATCATCGAAATCGCCGAAGTGGATGGCGAGCACCAGTTCGAAGTGTTGTCGACCAACGGCGATACCTTCCTCGGTGGTGAAGATTTCGACCTTCGCGTCATTGACTACATCGTCGAAGAATTCAAGAAAGAATCCGGCATCGATTTGAAGCGCGATCCGCTGGCTTTGCAGCGCCTGAAGGAAGCGGCGGAAAAGGCCAAGATCGAGCTTTCGAGCACGACGCAGACCGACATCAACCTGCCGTACATCACCGCTGACGCCAGCGGCCCGAAGCATCTGAACATCAAGATGACCCGTGCGAAGCTGGAATCGTTGGTCGATGACTTGATCTCGAAGACGCTTGAGCCGTGCAAAATGGCGCTGAAGGACGCCGGGCAGAGCGCTTCCGATATTCAGGAAGTGATCATGGTCGGCGGCCAAACCCGCATGCCGAAAGTGCAGGATGCGGTGAAGGCGCTGTTCGGCCGCGAACCGCGCCGCGACGTCAACCCAGATGAAGCCGTTGCGGTTGGCGCCGCAATTCAAGGCGCGGTGTTGACCGGCGAAGTGAAAGACGTGTTGTTGCTCGACGTTACGCCGCTGTCGCTCGGCATCGAAACGCTCGGCGGCAAGATGACCAAGCTGATCGACAAGAACACGACGATCCCGACGCGTAAGTCGGAAACGTTCACGACCGCTGACGACAACCAGCACGCGGTAACCGTGCATGTATTGCAGGGCGAGCGCGAAATTGCTTCGGCGAATAAGAGCCTCGGCAAATTTGATCTCGCCGATATTCCGCCGGCACCGCGTGGCGTGCCGCAGGTCGAAGTTACGTTTGATATCGACGCCAATGGCATTTTGAACGTCAGCGCGAAGGACAAAGCCACCGGCAAGCAGCAGTCGATTGTGGTCAAAGCCAACTCCGGTTTGAGCGACGACGAGATCAAGAAAATGATCAAGGACGCCGAAGCGCATGCCGACGAAGACCGGAAGTTCAACGAGCTGATCACCGCGCGTAATCAGGGCGACCAGATCGTGCATCAGGTTGAGAAGTCGCTGAAAGATCTCGCCGAAGAAGTCCAGGAAGATGAGAAGAAGAGCATCGAAGAGGCCATCACGGCGCTGCGCGATGTGCTAAAAGGCGACGACAAAGACGTGATCGTGGCGAAGACCGAGGCTTTGGCTCAGGTTTCCGGCAAACTGGCCGAGCGCGCATACGCGAAAGCCGGTGCCAACGCCGGTGATGCCGGCAACGGCGCAGCCAGCGGTGCTTCGGCGCAGTCGGCGCCTGAAAGCGATGTTGTAGACGCCGAATTCACCGAAGTGAAGGACGGCAAGAAAGGCTAAGCGGTACGTGTTTATCTAAGCGCCCGGCCTCCGGGCGCTTAGCTTTTGCGGGGGCAAAAACATGGGGCAGGGGTGCATCCGGTCGGAAAGAATCGCAATGACGAGCCGCGGCGTAAGCCAGCGGCAAGAACTTTGCGGGCAGAATCCGAGCAGTTTGCGCGCTGCCGCCGCTGCCACCGCTTTAATTGGCAATTGATCACCGGATTCCTGACGTGGGCTCAGTAACCTTCTCATTTTTCGGCTTCATGCCGGTCTCTATTTTTAGCCGGGAGTTGCCGCGATGAGCAAGCGGGACTATTACGAAGTGCTCGGCGTCGCCAAAGACGCGGGCGAGGATGTACTGAAAAAAGCTTATCGCAAATTAGCGATGAAATACCATCCGGACCGCAATCCGGACGATGCACAAGCCGAAGAGCAATTCAAAGAAGCGAAAGAAGCCTACGAAGTTTTGGCTGACGGTAACAAGCGCGCCATCTACGATCGCCACGGCCATGAAGGCCTGCAGCGCAATGGCGGCGATTTCGGCGGTGGCTTTGCTGACATATTCGGCGACGTCTTTGCCGATATTTTCGGCGGTGGCGCTGGGCGTGGCGGCCCGCGGCGCGGCGCTGATCTGCGTTATCGGATCGAATTAACCCTGGAACAAGCGGTATTCGGCACGACCGAAAGCATCCGCATCCCAACCGTCAAAGAATGCACGAGCTGTAACGGCCACGGCACCGCCGACGGCAAATTGCCGCCGCCTTGCGGTACCTGCCGCGGTAGCGGTCAAGTGCGGGTTCAGCAAGGCTTTTTCGTGTTACAGCAGGCCTGCCCGGCCTGCCGCGGCCGCGGCACCACGATTACTGAAGCCTGTAAGAGCTGCCGCGGCGCGGGCAAAACACGCACCGAAAAGACGCTGGAAGTGAAGATTCCGTCGGGCGTTGATACCGGTGACCGGATTCGCTTGAACGGCGAAGGCGAAGCGGGCGAGCGCAATGCGCCAGCCGGCGATCTTTACGTCCAAGTTGAGGTCAAGCCGCACGATATTTTTGAGCGCGACGGCAACGACCTGCACTGCCAGGTACCCGTGAGTTTCGTAACGGCGGCGCTCGGCGGCGATCTCGACGTGCCGACGCTAAACAGCAAAGCGGCGCTGAAAATTCCGGAAGGCACGCAGAGCGGCAAAGTTTTCCGTTTGCGCGGCCTCGGCGTGAAGCCGGTGCGCGGCGGCGCGGCGGGCGATTTGCTCTGCAGCGTGATCGTCGAAACGCCGGTCCATCTGACTAAGAAGCAAAAAGAGCTACTGCGCGAATTCGGTGAAACCGTTGACGGCGGCGGCGAGCGGCACAATCCAGCAACCAATTCCTGGCTGCAAAAGGCCAAGCAGTTCTTCGAAGAGCACATTAAGCCGTAGGCGATTGGGGCGAGGAGTGGGCTAACGCTTTGCGGTCGATCCCAAGTACCCTATCGCCCCTCGTTGCTTCATCGTCGATTATTGGGCCATGACTCAGTCTTTAGCTGTTGCCATACTCGGTGCTCCTGGGCGCATGGGCCGCGCCTTGATCGAGGCCACGTTGCGTAATTCAGCATTGCAATTGGCGGCTGCGATTGCGCGCGACGACAGCGCGGCGCTCGGTATTGATGCTGGTGCGCTGATCGGCCGCCCGGTCTGTGGCATTGCAATCACTGCGGACCGCCCAGCAGCACTGGTCTCAGCGGCGGTGCTGGTCGATTTCACACAGCCCGCTGTTGCATTGGCCGCACTGGCCGATTGTGTCGCCGCTGGCAAAGCCATCGTCATCGGCACTACCGGCTTTAACGCCGCGCAGAAAGAAGAAATTGCCGCCGCAGCGCGCGTTATCCCGATCTGCATGGCAGCCAATTACAGCATCGGCGTCAACGTCTGCTTGAAGCTATCGGAAATTGCTGCGCAATTGCTAGGCTCGAATTACGACATTGAAATCATCGAAGCCCACCATCGGCATAAAGTCGATGCGCCGTCCGGCACCGCGCTGGCACTCGGTGAGGCAGTTGCCGGTGCGCTCGGTATCGATTTACGCAGCAACGCTGTTTATAGCCGCGAAGGGCAGATCGGCGCTCGCGTTGCCGGCACGATCGGCTTTGCCACCGTACGCGGCGGCGACGTGATCGGCGAACACAGCGTCTTGTTTCTAGGCGACGGCGAACGGGTTGAGATCAGCCACAAGGCCAGCAGTCGTGGCAATTTTGCCGTTGGCGCGTTGCGCGCGGCGCAGTGGCTGGCGCCGCAGCCGCCCGGCCTTTATTCGATGCGCGATGTCCTCGGCCTGAACGGCTAAAAAAACAATGAATTCAGAACGTAAGACGCTTCCGCTGGCCGTTGCTGCGCTCGGTGTTGTTTACGGCGATATCGGCACCAGCCCGATTTACGCGTTGCGCGAATGCTTTTTTGGCGAGCACCGCATCGAGCCCACGCCCGCCAACGTCCTTGGCGTACTGAGCTTGATCACTTGGGCGCTGATTCTCGTCATCACCGTTAAGTATTTGCTGTACATCATGCGTGCCGACAACCGCGGCGAAGGCGGCATCATCGCGCTGGTCGCGCTGTTGAACCCGTGGCGCGTTCGGCGCGGTTCAACGCGCTACATTCTGATGATGATGGGGTTGTTTGGCGGCGCGCTGCTGTACGGCGATGGCGCCATCACCCCCGCGATTTCGGTGCTATCGGCGGTTGAGGGCTTACAAGTCGCGACGCCAGCGCTGCAGCGTTACGTCATTCCGATCACCGTAGTGATTCTGGTCGGCCTGTTCGCCGCGCAGCGGCGCGGTACCGGCGGGCTCGGCGCGTTGTTTGGCCCGGGCATGGCGTTATGGTTTACGGTTTTAGCGGCGCTGGGCGTTTACGGCATTGTGCAAAATCCCAGCGTGCTGCAGGCGATCAATCCGTGGATTGCCGTTGAGTTTTTCTTGCGCAACGGCCTCGCGGGGTTCGTCGTACTGGGGTCGATTTTCCTCGTCGTCACCGGCGGCGAAGCGCTGTACGCGGACATGGGCCATTTCGGCCGCAAGCCGATCCGCCTCGCCTGGTTTGTGCTGGTCTTGCCGGCCCTATTGTTGAATTACTACGGCCAGGGCGCGCTGATTTTGCAGTCGCCGGCCGATGCTAACGAGCCGTTCTATCACTTAGCGCCGACGTGGGCGACCTACCCCTTGGTGGCGCTCGCGACATTTGCGACGATCATCGCCTCGCAGGCGATGATTTCGGGGGCGTTTTCAGTTACACGTCAGTTGGTGCAGCTGGATCAACTGCCGCGGCTGAACATCATCCAAACGTCCAGCAACGAGCAAGGGCAGATTTACATCCCGATCATCAACTGGATGCTGATGCTGGCAACGGTGGCGCTGGTACTCGGGTTCCGCTCCTCCAGTGCGCTGGCCTCCGCTTACGGCATCGCGGTGTGTACGACGATGGTGGTGACGACAATCCTGGCGTTCTTTGTCGCCCGCCGGCACGACTGGCGGCCGATGACCGCGATTCTGCTGACGGTCTTATTCTTGATCATCGACCTCGCCTTTTTCAGCGCCAATCTATTCAAGTTCTGGGATGGTGGCTGGGTGCCGATGGTGATGGCGCTGTTGCTATTCGTGATGATGACGACCTGGAGCCGCGGCCGGCAGTTATTCGTCAAGCGTATCGTCGGCGATGGTTCGCCGCAGGAACTGGCGCGCCGGATTGAGCAGGAAGCGCCGCATCGTATCCCTGGTGTCGGCATCTTCCTTACCGCGGGGGACCGCGCGCCTTCGTATCTATTACGGCATCTGGATCGCAATCACGTGCTGAACGAGCGCATTGTTCTGCTGACGGTGCAAACGCTGGACGAACCCTACGTTTCCGCGGCTGAGCGCATGAGCGCCTACGGCGTGTCGCCGGGTTTATATCGGCTAGTGATTCGCTACGGCTTCATGCAGACGCCGAATATTCCAGTCGCGCTGCGCCTGTGCAAATCTTTGGGGCTCGATATCGACCTCGAACACATCACGTATTACATCGGCCGGGCAACGCTGATCCCCAGCGACAAAGTGCCGGGCATGGCTTTGTGGCGCGATCACGTATTCGCGTTTTTATCGCGTAACGCGATGCGGGCGACGGACTTCTACCGCTTGCCGCCGGAAGATGTGGTTGAACTCGGGTTCCACGTCGAAATTTAGAGGGCGAGATGAGCGAATTTCAGATCAACGCAGCGACGCCGGCTGATGTGGCGACGATTCTGCACTTGATTCGCGCATTGGCGGACTACGAAAAAATGTCCGACCAAGTTGTCGCAACCGAACAGGGTTTACACGAGGCGTTGTTTGGCGCCCAGCCGGCGGCCGAGTGTTTGATCGCCTGGGAAGGCACACGGCCGGTTGGCTTTGCGTTGTTCTTTCATAACTTCTCAACATTCCGCGGCCAGCGCGGCATCTATCTCGAAGACTTATTTGTCGAGCCGGAGTGTCGTGGTCGCGGCTACGGCCGCGCGTTGCTGCAGCGGTTGGCGCAGCTCGCCGAAGCCCGAAATTGCGCGCGCTTGGAATGGTCGGTGCTGGATTGGAACACGCCGTCGATTGGCTTCTACAAGCGCCTCGGTGCGAAGCAACTCCAGGAATGGCAGATTTTCCGTTTAACCGGCGACGCGCTGCATGCGTTTGCCGCAGACAAACGCTAATCTGGCTGGGCTTGGGGCCGCATTTCGCCGCCCGGCTGATCCCAACGGAGACACCATGCGCCTCTTGACCACAGTAGCGCTTACGGCTTGTTTGTTTTTCCGCGCGGGTATCGCCGCTGCCGCGGCATGCAGCGGCCACGGCGTTGAACTGCAGGTGCTCGGCTCAGGCGGGCCGGAGCTGATTAGCAATCGCGCATCGAGCAGTTATCTGCTGTGGCGTGACGGCCGCCCCAGCGTGTTGATCGATAGTGGTGGTGGCAGCGCGCTGCGCTTCGGCGAATCGGGCGCCCACGTTGCTGACCTTGATCTGGTGCTCTTTACGCATCTGCATGCCGATCACAGCGCGGATTTCCCGGCGCTGGTGAAGTCTTCGTATTTTCAGGATCGCAGCCGGCCGCTGCCGGTTTTAGGGCCGGCCGGCAACGCCGTTTTTCCGTCGACGACGCAATTTTTGCGGGCTTTTTTCGACGAAAAGAACGGCGCTTTCCGCTATCTCAGCGACTTCTTACCGCCCGCAGGGCGGGTGATTGAGGGTGCGTACCCGTTGCGCCCTCAGAACATCACCTTGGCGCCAACGGTCATCAAGCAGGTGTACGCGCAAGATGGCCTCAAGGTCAGCGCTGCCAAATTGATCCACGGCGGCGTACAGGCGTTGGGCTGGCGTGTTGCGATTGGCGATACGGTGGTCGCGTTCAGTGGCGATACCAACGGTGACAACGGCAATCTGGAAAAGCTTGCTGACGGCGCCACGGTTTTGGTCGCGCATAACGCCGTACCCGAGGGCGTTACCGGCCCGGTTCGTGCGTTGCACATGCCGCCGTCCGTGATTGGCCGCATCGCCGCCAGCGCCAAAGTGCAGCAATTAGTGTTATCGCATCGGATGTCGCGCACGCTGGGCCGTGAGCACGATACGCAAATGGAAATTGAAAAGAACTATGCCGGCACAATTCGTTTTGCCGACGATCTGGATTGCTACAGTCTTGCAGTGGAGAAATAATAATGAAGCCCTTCAATAGTGCAGTCGCTGCGGCATTTCTCGGGGTCGCCGCAGCGTCATCGGCGCAGGCCGCGAGTAGCGCGCCGACGCAACAAGAAATCAATCGTCTCGTGCTCGCAGTTACGCCGGAAGTGATTAGTAATCGGCGTTATTTGCACGAGCATCCCGAGCTTTCCAATCGCGAAGTGGAGACGGGAAAATTTATCGCTGAGAAGCTTCGCGCGCTGGGCTATGACGTGCAAACCGGCGTTGCTCATAATGGCGTCGTCGCCGTGCTGCGCGGCGGCAAGCCGGGGCCGGTGGTGGCGTTACGCTCGGATATGGATGCGCTACCGGTCTCTGAAGAAGTAGACCTGCCGTTTTCGTCGAAAGTGAAAACCACTTATGACGGCAAAGATGTTGGGGTCATGCACGCCTGCGGCCACGATGCCCACATGGGTATTTTGCTCGGCGCGGCGAAAGTGTTTGCTGAGATGAAAGACCATCTCCCAGGCACTGTGAAGTTAATATTCCAGCCCGCCGAAGAAGGGAAGCCGAAAGGCGAAGAGGGCGGTGCCGAACTCATGGTCAAGGAAGGCGTGCTGAGCAATGCGCCGGTGCCGAAGGCAATTTTTGGCCTGCACATACTCACCGAATTCGAAGTCGGCCAGATCGCTTACCGCGCTGGCGGTTTGATGGCCAGCGCCGACAACATGACCATCGTCGTCAAAGGCAAGCAGACGCACGGTGCAATTCCGTGGAACGGTATTGATCCTATTGTCGTTGCCTCGCAGATCGTGCTGGGCTTGCAGACCATCGTCAGCCGCCAGCTCAACATCACGCAGGCGCCGGCCATCGTCAGTATCGGCAAGATCGATGGCGGCGTCCGCAATAACATCATCCCGGAAACGGTAACGCTGAAAGGCACGCTGCGTGCGTTAGACCCAGCGGCACGCGAGCAAATCCACGCTGCCGTTAAACGCACCGCTGAAAACATCGCAGCGGCTTCCGGCGCCAGCGCTGAGGTTTCGATCGGCGATGAAACGGCGTATCCGGTGACCTACAACAACCCTGCGCTCACCGAGCAAATGCGGCCGACTTTGCTCCGCCTAGCCGGCGCCGGTAATTTGATTGAAACGCCGCCGCAGACCGTCGCTGAAGATTTCTCGTTTTATCAGCAGAAAATTCCCGGCCTGTTCGTATTCGTTGGCGTCCGCAAGCCCGGTGCCTCGAAAGACGAATACGCGCCGAACCACTCGCCCCGATTCAAAGTCGACGAAAGCGGCCTCGGCCTCGGCGTGAAAACGCTGGTGAATTTAACCGTCGACTACATGGTTGCCGATCAGAAGTAGTAAACAACGCACGCCTCCAGCTCGCCAGCAACATTGAAAAATTGATGGTGAGCCGGAGCAGCAGCGATAAATTAAGACCGAAATAACCGCGAATACTGAGTTTCGTGCTTCGCGCAGGCAATGCCGTGGTACGGCGTTGCGATGCCGATGTCGTCATCGGCGAGGCTTTCGGCGCGATGAATCAGCGTCGGGATTTGTTTGATCAGGTGGTCGAGCACGCGCTGGCCGGCGCGTTGACCGAGTGGCACCAGTTTTACCGCTGCGAGCACTTGGTTCTCGCACCAAGCCCAGATATAACCAGCGGCGGCGTCCGGCGCTGGGATTTGCCAATGGCTGGCGGCGAGCGCAAATAGCGCGGCGTGGCTGGCGGCATCGCTGGTCAGCCACGGCTCGGCGTCGGCGATGCCGAGGTCGAGCAGCACGCGGGCGAGGGCGCGGCCCAGGTGGCGGTCTTCGGCCCGGAGTTCGGCAGTTTCGCGGGCGGCGAGCAGGCGCTGGCTTAGGCGCTCCGCAGCGGCGTTATCGCTGGCTTGCCATGCCGCCTGCAGGCGCAGCAGCAGCGGAAGATCGAGCGTGGCGAGTGCGTTTTCGGCCAGGCCTTCGATCCACTGCAGCGCGTCGGCTTCAGTTTTGATCCAGCCGGCTTCGACCGCGTATTCCAAGCCTTGCGAAAAGTGGTAAGCCCCGATCGGCAGCGCCGGGCTGACGAGGTGCATCAGCCGCAGCAGCGGCATGCCGCCGTCGGCGGATTTAGGACCTGTTAACACGTATGCGGTCGCTGCATAAGTGTTAACAGGCCCTTAGCTGTGATGATGATGGCCGCCGCCGTAAGCGCCGCCCTCGGGCTCGAACGGCGCGTTTTCAACGGCGACGTCGAACGCTTGGCCGCGCAGCATGTCGTCCAGCACATGATCGTGCCGATAACGCAGCCAGCCGGCGCCGATTTGCACCGGCACGTGGCGATTGCCGAGATGGTAGGCCGCACGGGCGAGGCGCCAAGGATCATCGCAGCGCACGGTTGAAACCGTTTCCTCGGCTGCAACCACTTCCACCACGCGGCCATCGTCGGCTAGGAGTTTGTCGCCGTTACGCAGCACGAAGCCGCGTTCGAGAATCAGGCCAACATCCTCACCAGAGGAAAGCTGCGCCAGCAAACGGCTCTTACTGCGTTGATCAAACGGCAGAATTAAACTCACAACCGGCTTGCGCGGGTCGTGCTGCAGGCGTTGGGTAATGGTCAGGCGGGTCATGATCAGAACAGGAAATAGCGCTGCGCCAGCGGCAGCACCGTGGCCGGTTCACAGACCAGCAATTGGCCGTCGGCGCGGACTTCGTACGTTTGCGGGTCCACTTCCATCTTCGGTTGGTAGCTGTTGAGCAGCAGATCGGCCTTGCGCACGTTGCGCGTATTGCGCACCGCGACCAGCGGCTTGGCGAGGTTCAACTGCTCGCGCAAGCCGGCGCCGAGCGCCGCCTGCGAAACGAAGCTGACCGACGTTGCCGCGCGCGCGCCGCCGAAGGCGCCGAACATCGGCCGGTAATGCACCGGCTGCGGCGTTGGGATCGACGCGTTCGGGTCGCCCATCGGTGCCGCTAAGATCATTCCGCCTTTGATGATCATCGACGGCTTGGCGCCGAAGAATGCTGGCTTCCATAGCACGAGATCGGCGAGCTTGCCGACTTCAATCGAGCCCACTTCATGGGCAATGCCGTGCGTGATCGCCGGATTGATCGTGTACTTCGCGACATAGCGCCGGGCGCGGTAGTTATCGTGGCGGGCGTTATCTTCCGGCAGCGCGCCGCGCTGCACGCGCATTTTGTGCGCGGTTTGCCAGGTGCGGGTAATGACTTCGCCGATCCTGCCCATCGCTTGGGAGTCGGAAGAGATCATCGAGAACGCGCCGAGATCGTGCAGGATATCTTCGGCGGCAATCGTTTCACGCCGGATACGCGATTCCGCGAACGCCACGTCTTCTGGAATGCCGGGGTCGAGGTGATGGCAGACCATCAACATGTCCAAATGCTCGTCAACCGTGTTCACGGTGTACGGCCGCGTCGGATTGGTCGAAGACGGCAGCACGTTGGCTTCGCCGCAGGCTTTGATGATGTCCGGCGCGTGGCCGCCGCCCGCGCCTTCGGTGTGATACGTGTGAATCGCCCGGCCTTTGAACGCCGCCAGCGTGGCTTCGACAAAGCCGGATTCGTTCAATGTGTCGGTGTGTATCGCCACCTGCACATCGTATTTTTCGGCGACGCTGAGGCAGTTATCGATGGCCTTCGGCGTGGTGCCCCAATCTTCGTGCAGCTTCAGGCCCATCGCGCCGGCTTCGAGCTGCTCTTCAAGCGCAACCGGCAGGCTGGCGTTGCCTTTACCCAGAAAGCCAAAGTTGATCGGCAGGCCTTCAACCGCTTGCAGCATGCGGGCGAGGTGCCAAGGGCCGGGCGTGCAGGTGGTGGCGTTGGTGCCCGTTGCCGGGCCGGTGCCACCGCCGATCATCGTCGTAACGCCGGACATCATCGCGTCTTCCACCTGCTGCGGGCAGATGAAATGGATGTGGGCGTCGATGGCGCCGGCGGTGATGATCTGGCCTTCGCCCGCGATGATTTCGGTGCCGGGGCCGATGACGATATTCACGCCCGGCTGCACATCCGGATTCCCAGCTTTGCCGATGCCGCTGATGCGGCCGTTCTTCAGGCCGATATCGGCCTTCACGATGCCCCAATGGTCGAGGATGACGACGTTGGTGATCACCGTGTCTGCGGTCTGCGCGCTTGGGCGCTGGCTCTGGCCCATGCCGTCGCGAATCACCTTGCCGCCGCCGAACGTCACCTCCTCGCCGTAGATCGTATGGTCGCGTTCGATTTCGATCCACAGCGCGGTATCGGCCAGGCGCACGCGGTCGCCGGTGGTCGGGCCGTACAAGCTGGCGTACGCGGCACGGCTGAGTTTCATGACAACGCCCCTTCAATCTTGCCTTGGAAGCCGTGCACCACACGCGCCCCGGCGTATTCCACTAATTCGACATCGCGTTCTTGGCCCGGCTCGAAACGCACGGCGGTGCCGGCGGCGATGTTCAGGCGGCAGCCGCGCGCCGCGGCGCGGTCGAAACGCAGCGCATCGTTGGTTTCGAAGAAGTGATAGTGCGAGCCCACTTGGATCGGACGGTCGCCGGTATTGGCGACGCGCAGCGCGACGGTGCGGCGGCCGACGTTCAACTCAATATCGGGCGCGTCGGCGGTTTCGATTTCACCAGGAATCATGTCGGCTCCGCTCAAGGAATAGGGTTGTGGACGGTAACGAGCTTGGTGCCATCCGGAAACGTCGCTTCCACTTGCACGTCTGGAATCATTTCCGGGATGCCGTCCATCACATCATCGCGGCTCAGCAGCGTGGTGCCGTAGCTCATCAACTCGGCGACGCTTTTGCCATCCCGTGCGCCTTCAAGGATCGCCGCTGAGATGTAGGCCACGGCCTCGGGATAATTCAGCTTCACGCCGCGCGCCTTGCGCCGTTCGGCGAGCAGGCCGGCCGTGAAGATCAGCAACTTGTCTTTTTCCCGCGGACTCAATTCCATCGTTTCGGTACTCTCGAAATTCTTATCGAAATCAGGTTGCCCATATGCGCGGCGGCACCGCCGGCCGGCCGAGCAGGCGTGGCCGCAGCGCTTGCCACAGCGCAACGAAGCGGCGCATCACCGCATCCGCATGGCGGCCGGCGCAACGGACAACGAGCAAATCATCGACGATCGTCAGGCCGATATCTTCGCCTTGCCCGGCCGCCAATTCACGCAGCGTTTCCAGATCATCGCGCGTTGCAGGGTATGCGACAAACGTGCCGAGCACGGTCTGCCGGTTTAAGCCCCAGCGTGCGGTCATCGTTGGTTCGCTGCCGGCGAGGCGCAGATGATCCAGCAACAACGGGCGCTCGCCCAGCCACACTTCAAAATCTTGCCGCAATTGGCCGGCATCGAATGGCTCATCGCGGGCGCTGAGGCCGAAACAGCCGAGTTCCCAGCCGATGAAGCGCGAGTTCGTATCCAGCGTCACCACGGTGCGCTGCCGCACGCGGGCGCCAGCGTAATAGATGGTTTCCTGCGGTAGCCATTCCAGTGCCGCCTGCTGCAGTTGGAGTGCGACGCTTTGCGTGGCTTCACTACCGCCGCTGCGATAAAACTTGCCGGCGGCGGGTGTGGTCAGCAGCGTCTGCGAACCGGGCTCGGCACGTACGCGAATCGCCAGTTGATCGCCACCGACAATGCCGCCCGGCGGATGCACCACATAAACATGGCAAACCGCCTGCTCCGGATAAAACGGCCGCTGCACGCGCAAGGGCCCGTGGTGATGGCGGTGCACGAGTGTGGTGCGGCCGTTTAGCGGCGCGAACGTTAGATCAAGCTCGGCACGCCAGCCGGCGGCTGCAGGCGCATCAAACACGGCGCAAACGCACGGTAAGCGCCAAAGGCATTCGGGGGCGGGCGGGGCAGCGGTTCAAGGCGATCATCACAAACAAAGATGCAGAACCGCTAGCGTAACCAAACCGCGCCCCGCATATCCAAAAAACGGTGATTTTCTCAGGCGGCGGCCGGAACAGGCCGTCACGGCCGCGGCGCACTGCAGCCGTGACGCATGCCGCATCAGTGCATCAATATCGATACCGCAACCATCGCCTGCGCGGCAAAGCCAGCGACAAACGCCAACGTCCGCACACCCGGAATCTTCAGCGTATACGCCGCAGCGTGTACCACGCGCGCCCAGAAATACAACACAGCCGCGCTGGCGATCAAACCGCCTTCAAGGCCAAGCGCCGCCGCCGCCAGCACCAGCGGCGCAAACACCACCAAATTCTCCACCGCATTGGTATGCGCCAGCATCAAGCGCTGCGCCCACAGCGACTGCGGTTTCGGATTCTCCGGGTACCCAATCGCGCCCAAAATACCGCGGACAAAAAAGCGATCCAACACATAGGGCACCCACAACAAGCCGGTAAACGCAGCGGTTAGGCTCAAATAAAACAATTCCGTTTTCATAAAAATCTCGAGTGCGTGTTGAACAAGGAACAGCAAGCAGCTAAAGCAAAATCAGCGCCTAAAATAGGAAGCCATTTCCTTACAAGACGATAAGATTTTTGCTGATATTACGCTTGCTACTGCGCTCGAATTTAATGTGAAAAGTCGCAGGCTGTAATGCAGCATCCAATGTGCCCGGACCTGATTGTTTAGCAGGGGCGGTGCGCGGCTGATATGTCAGCTGACATATAATCCTGGAATTTTGACGCGTTTTCTGGAATCATAAGCTTGTTTCCAAAAGACTTTTATGTGAAGGCCAACGGATTATACGTCGAGTTTTATGTCAGAGTTATATTTCAAAGTGATATCTAATTGACGTTAGCCTGCAATGCCCATCCTCAAGCGCATCCTAGAAGAATTCTGGCTCCCGGCAATAGTAGCGGTTGCTTGGACGGTCTACAACGTTCAATCGAGCACCGACGTTTGGGAGTTTAAGAACTATGTAAATGTATTAGGGCCAAGTTTCTTCTTGGCAAGCTGGGCGACTGGTCAGTTCTTTCGAGTGAAGAAGCAGGTCAATTTAGATAAGAACATCAGCGCCATTGATTCTCGAGTTGAATCTCTACTGGAGAAGTTAGAAAAACACACAAAGGACTTCATGGGGTACACAACCGGCGCTGACAGCGTGGCGTACTTCATGCCGATGATCACGCAAGCTGAGACTGTTGAGCTTGGACTAATTAATCAGTCGCCCTATCCGGTATTCGATGTTCAAGTTCGACTTATCGATTTAGACGAGCCAATTGATCCCGAAAATGGGAAGTTCTGGACCGATCACATGTTCCACTTGCCCAGCCTTTTTCCAAGTCGAATCGTTATGGGCGCTTACCGATTCGACATTCGTGGTCGAGAGCGGCTACGCTTGAATATTTTTATTAACACTCGCGGACAGGGATCAATGCAGCAAATCCGCATCGCTCGCGTCAACGGTGCAATCCAGATTGCCACTAGAACTAGTGGCCTGTAACAATTAATTAGGTAGTGATTCGGCGTGACGTATTGAAGTATTTCCACTTTACGGGTTTGGCTTGTTTGTTGTAGTGCCGGATGTACTTCATGAGTTTCCTTTTCAGGTCGG
>JALNYU010000012.1 GCA_023229645.1 Nevskia sp.
ACCGAACCGGTAGCAGCTTTGAGAGATGCGGATCAACTGGCTTGTAGCGCGCCATTGGAGTCTTCTTTCTTCTCTATTTAGCAGCCTGATTCATGCCAGTTTGGGGGTTTTTCTACAGCCTCAACGTCTGAATTCACCGGCCTGCGCGGCTTTTCGCGCAGGTCCGGTGGAATGATGGGTTGGGCATTCTGCCACTTTATGCAAACCCAGCATGACTTATCCAATTGAAAAATACGGAGGGGGTCAGAAGGTAAGCTCGAAATTGAACATCTTCCTTCGAAAAGAAGGATTCATGTCCCCGTTTTGCCCACTCTGAAGAGCTTCCAGGTGATCCTTCAAAAATAATGCCTACCGATGTCAATGTGTTGTCCGACTTTATGCAGTAGACAGGGCCTCCACTCATGCCGCTAAAGAAGTAATCATTTTTTTCAGGCAAGGTCGATGCAAGCAAAAAATCCTCAACGTCTGCATTGATATCTCTGGTTAGTTCAGCCACAACCTGCAAGAAATTTGCCGCGACGTGAGTATCAGACTGCTCTTTGTGTTCAGTGGGAAAGCCTGATGCTACGAGTGTAGAGATGGAGCTCCAATCGGGCTCTTCCCAACCATCAAGATCAATCGGAACTTTCCCCTTCCTCGCCATATGCAATTCTGGAAACGGGGCGGGTAGCTTGATAATGGCTATATCGCGTACATCAGAGGCGCCGTGGTTGTTATTCAGTACCCGGAAGTGACTTTGGTAGCCATCTTGAGTCCAGCCTCCGAACTGGTAAGTCAATCGATCTCCCCAAACAGTTAACACCTTTTCTATCGCACCATTTTCATCAAATTGATGGTGGAAAACATGGGCGCATGTAATGCCGTACACCGTGCCATGGTGCTTGACGTATGTGATCGTCGCGTTTGCTTTACTCGCGGAATGCCCATCTTTTAGGAATGGATGCGACAAATAAAGAGGCTCACAATTTTGAACCCCCAATTTTGCCAGCTTGGAAAAATCGAGCTGCGTCATAGGAGTAATCGTCAAGATGCCCAACGCCAATTAGATATCACTTTGAAATATAACTCTGACTAAAACTCGACGTATAATCCGTTAGATTTTACATAAAAGTCTTTTGGAAACAAGCTTATGTTTCCAGAAAACGCGTCAAAATTCCAGGATTATACGTCAGCTGACGTATCAGCAGCGCAATCGCCCCGGTTGCTGGAGCAGGTCCGGGCACGCATTCAGGCGTTGGATTACAGCCTGCGTACGGAAGATACCTACGTGCACTGGATTCGGCGTTTTATGCTCTTTCACAACTAGAAAAGCCCCAAGCCCTTCGAGTGCTGAGGGAGGCATCTGAAAACGGCGATCCCGCTCATACGGCGTCCCACACAAAAGGTTTCGCCGGCCGTGGTGCATAGCGCGTTGGTACGCGCACGCAAGAAATTACATCACTGCTTCAATACCAATAGTACCGCTGGTTTGCCGCCGTTCTTGGTTTCTATTTTTACCGGCATGTAGCCACGCTCCGGCGCGAGCCAGAAGCGGCCGATTTTGTCGGGGTTGTCGATTCGTTCCATCTTCAGCGTATCGAAGCTGCCGGCCTGGGTTTGAATTGTTTCGTGGCCGGCGAGGCGGAATTGATAATGGGTTAGATTTTTACGATCAACCATTGTGAATTCAGCAATGGGGGCTTGCTCGTCTTTCGCGTGCGCCGAGACCCAGAGGCGAACAGCTTGCTGCAGTGAGAAACTATCGACGGCGTCTTCTGGAATTTCGCGGCTGGCACCGTTTTCATCGATGACTACACCTTTTGTGTAGTCGAAGTTCAGCGTGTAACTCTGCTTCTCATCGCCAGCGAGTACGGACTCAAACTGCTGCGATTGCACACGGCCTGCTTTCACGCAGAAGCGGCTCAGCTGTTTCGGCGCGCCGTACAGGGCTTTGACGAAGCCCACTGGCTGTGTCGTCGTCGTATACAAATAGCAGCCAGCGGCGCCGTCGTGCTTCAGCGTGACGCCGGCGCTGCCGACGTCCAACCCGGCCCAATTCACGGCATAAACGACATCGAGATCAGCCAGCGGTGTCTCGGTCGCGGCGGCGCTTGCTGCCACTGCGAGAAAAACGACGGCAGTGGAATGATGCAGAATTTTTTTCATCGGAAAGCAGGCTCCAGATCGTTGAGCGTCAGCGGTTCAGTTAGCGGTCGGCCGCGGAACCAAGCCTGGCCGTGCTCGAACCGTAATTCGCCGCGCGCCAACCAAGCCACGGCTTGCGGGTAAATTTTCAGTTCGATATCGGTCATAACCCGTTCCGCGAGGGATTGCGCGTCATCATGCGCGTTGACGCTGAATCGACCCTGAATTACCCGCGGGCCGCCATCGAGTTGCGGCGTTACGAAATGCACGGTGGCGCCGTGTTCGGCATCGGCATCACGCAATACCGCCGCGTGCGTGTGCAAGCCTTTGTGCTTGGGCAGCAACGATGGATGAATATTCAACATTCGGCCTTCGAATTCGCGGACGAAGTCGGCGCCGAGTATCCGCATAAAGCCAGCGAGCGCGACGATGTCTGGCAGTTGCGCGCGTAACGCTGCGGCTAGCGCGAAGTCGAACTCTGCCCGGTCGGCGTAGGCGTCATGCGGCACAACGACGACGTGAACGCCGGCCGCGCGGGCGTAGTCGAGCCCGGCCGCATCGGCGCGGTTGCTGAGCACCGCGGTTAGATCGGCGGTGATCCGGCCATCGGCAACCGCCGCGATTAGCGCTTGAAGATTACGACCGCGGCCGGAAATGACCGCGGTAATGCGGGGCCGCTTCAAGCGTAAATCACGTCGCCAGTTTTGCCTTTGACGACTTCGCCGAGCTGCCAAGCTTTGATTTTTTGCCCTTGCAGCCGGGCCAAGGTTTCGCTGGCGCGTTGCCGCGGCACGACGACGACAAAGCCGACGCCGCAATTGAAAACGCGGCGCATTTCTTCATCTTCCACCGCCCCGGCGTTTTGCAGCCAGTCAAACACGGCCGGGCGCTTCCAACTGCTGAGATCCACCCGCGCTGCCGTGCCGGCAGGGAACATGCGCGTTAAATTGCCGGTGATGCCGCCGCCAGTGATGTGGGCCATGCCGCGAATCGGCAAACCGTTGCCGAGCAGCATCAGCACCGGTTGCACGTAGATCTGCGTCGGCATCATCAAGGCGCCGATCAAGGTGCTCTTGCCGAGCCGGGTGCTCGGCGTGGCGCCACTGACTTCCAATATTTTCCGGATTAGCGAATAGCCATTTGAATGCGGGCCGCTGGACGGCAGCGCAATCAGCGCATCGCCGGGCTTGATCCGGCTGCCGTCGATCAACTGCTTCTTCTCGGCAACGGCGACGCAGAATCCGGCCAAGTCGAACTCGCCTTCGCGATATAAACCGGGCATCTCGGCCGTTTCCCCGCCGACGAGCGCGCAACCCGCAAGCTTGCAGCCTTTGACGATGCCTTTGATTACGCTGGCGGCTACCTCGGGCTGCAGCCGGCCCGTGGCGTAATAGTCGAGGAAAAACAGCGGCTCGGCGCCGTTGACCAGAACATCGTTGACGCACATCGCGACCAAATCCTGGCCTAAGCCTTCGATCCTGCCGCTATCGAGACCGAGCTTGAGCTTGGTGCCGACGCCATCGGTACCCGACACCAACACCGGCTGCTTGTACTTCTTGGGGATGGCCACCAGCGCGCCAAAGCCGCCGACACCGGCCAATACTTCCGGCCGCATCGTCGACTTTACGAGCCGCTTAATGTCGTGGACAAGTGCATCGCCCTTATCGATATCGACACCGGCATCGCGGTAGCTGAGCGGACGAGGCGTTTTATTACTGGAGGTCATGGGCGCGGAGTCGTTGTGCGAAGTATCATTTTACTGCCTTTGTGCCTAAGCCCCCCAATGACCTCAACGATATCGCAGCCACCCGTCCCTCCGCGGCCTTCCGTGCTGGCGCTATTGCGCGAGAATTGGGTTTGGTTTGCCACCGGCGTGGCGCTGCTGCTGCTGTTTTATTTGCTCGGACCAATCCTTTCGCCCTTCGTGGTGAGCGCGATCTTTGCGTATCTCGGCGATCCGTTAGTCGACCGCTTGGAACGGTTGCGGCTGTCGCGGACGGCGGCCGTCGGCGTTGTGTTTGTTGTCGTCAGCGGCCTCATATTTTTGGCGCTGCTACTGGTCGTACCGTTGCTGCAGCAGCAAATCTTGTTATTGGTTCAGAACATTCCCGACTGGATGATGTGGGTCCAAGGCACGGGTCTACCTGCGATCGGCGTGAAACTGCCGCGCGGCGTGCATCTGGATGCCGAAGGCTTGCGCAAAGTTTTGACCGAGCATTGGGATAGCGCCAGCGATATTGCATCGATCGTTCTGAATCGCGTCAGCCGCTCAACCCCGGCGCTGCTTAGCTTTGTGGCTGACCTGCTGCTGATTCCGATCGTCACGTTCTATTTACTGCGCGACTGGGATCGGATAGTCCTACGCTTGCGCGAGTTGCTACCGCGCCGCCTGCAACCCGCCTTCGGCCACTTCGCAAATGAGACCGACGGGGTGCTGAACGCACTGGTGCGCGGCCAGTTGTTGGTGATGGTGGCGTTATCGCTGCTTTACTCGGTTGGCTTATATCTCGCCGGGCTGAAGGTTGCGCTATTGATCGGCCTCTTTGCCGGGCTCGTCAGCTTCATCCCTTATCTCGGCTTTTTTAGCGCCCTGGTGATCGCCTGCGTTGCGATGCTGGTGCAAACACAGGCCGTGTTCCCGCTGGTTTGGGTATTGCTGGTGTTTGGCGTCGGTCAGGTGGTGGAAAGCGGCATCTTGACGCCGATGTTGGTCGGCGATCGCATCGGCCTGCATCCGGTCACGGTGATTTTCGCGATACTCGCTGGCGGCCAGCTATTCGGGTTTGTCGGAGTATTAGCGGCGCTGCCAGCGGCGGCAGTGCTTGCGGTGTTAGTCCGCCATGCGCTCAAACGCTGGCTGCGTAGCCCGCTATATCTAGGCGGCTTGGCGCCACCGGCGACCGAAGCCGACCCGCCGAGTCCGCCGTGATCGGTCAGCAGTTGCCGTTATCGGTGCAGCTGCCCGACGCAGCCAGCTTCGATAATTACTACGCCGGGCCGAATGCCGAGGCAGTTGCCGCGCTGCGCGCAATGAGCGACGGCGAAGGCAGCTCGATTTTGCTGCACGGCCCGCGCGGCTGCGGCAAAACGCATTTGCTGCAGGCAACGTCGCGCGAAGCGCTCGCCCGCATGCAGCGCGCCGCCTATTTACCTTTAGGTTCATTCGCCACCGAACAGCCCACTGTCTTGCAGGGCTTTGAAAGCTTTGACCTGGTTTGTCTGGACGATGTCGATAGCGCCTTGCAAGACCGGGCTTGGGCGCAGGCGGTGTTGCGCTTGTTCGACGCTGTGCGGACACAAGGCGGGCGCTGCCTGCTCAGCGCGGCGCTGCCGCCGGACCGCTTGGCAATCGCCAAACTTGCTGACCTGCGCACGCGCCTATCGGCCTGCGCTGGTTTCGCGCTGCAATCCCTGAACGATGATGACCACGCTGTTTTATTGCGCAACCGCGGCCATCGCCTTGGTTTGGATCTGCCGCTCGACACTGTTCATTGGATGCTGACGCACCTCCCGCGCGACACCACTAGCCTGCTGCAAGCACTGGCGCAAATTGATCACGCAGCGCTTGCCGCCCGACGACGCCCGACGCTGCCATTCGTGCAACGTCTGCTCGCCTGAAATGAAGGAAGCGGACGTTCTGCGGTGCGCGTCGCTAGCGCCGACTGCCCTTGATGCACTACTGGCAGCGTTCGGCCTGCGAGTACAGCGGCTGCCGCCAGACGTCGAAATTCCAGGTAGTTATTGGGGCGCGCCGGAAGCCGGTTTAGTCGGCACCACGCTGATGATCCGCCCGGACACACCCGTGCACTCGGCGCTACACGAAGCCTGCCATTTCATCTGCATGGACGGCGCGCGCCGCGCCGGGCTCCACACCGATGCCGGCGGCACGGACACCGAAGAGAACGCTGTCTGCTATCTGCAGTGCTTGCTCGCCGCGCAGTTAGCCGGCTACTCGCGCCCGCGCATCTTCGAAGACATGGATGCCTGGGGCTACAACTTTCTACTCGGCTCGGCAGCGGCCTGGTTTGTCGGCGATGCCGATGACGCCCGCAGTTGGTTGCTCGTGCACGGCGTCATCGACTCCAACGACGCCGTGCAAATTCAAGTGCAGGCCTACCACTGAGCCGGCTTGGCTTAAGCCTTTAACCTGCGGTGCAGTCAGGCCGCCATGCCGTAAACACGCCGGGCGTAGGCGCGTGCGCCAGGATCGCCAACTCCGGGCATTGATGGCGCGGAACGCAGGCGCGCGCTGATATTGTCGATCTGAATCAGCTCAACGTGGTCCAGCAAGGCCAGACGTTGCAGCACTTCGCCATCGATAAACGCGACGATGACGTGCACGCGGCTGCCATCTTCACGCAGCATTTGGCGTAATGAATCGCCATTCCGGACCCCCTGATCCTGAATCGCATTCATGAGTGTTTCGCGGCTCGGGCTACCGAGCATGACGCGGTATACATCCGAAAAAGCGAACGATCTCAACATGTATTTTCTCCCGGCCAAACGATGACTTACGACATCAGTAGTTCTTCTAGGACGAGATTCTGCAAGCAGTTGCGGAAGAAAACCCGGTACCAGTTCTCACTTCCTGCCGAAATGAAATTTCTTTGTGAACCGCCGCACAAATGCCACGCGGCACCGCAAAATGGCGCTTTAAAAGCGAGAGATTCATCACAATGAATAAGCGCCTACAGCGTGTTCTGCTAGCGATGGTGGTTGGTTTTTTGGTTGCCGGGCAGGCCAGCGCTAAAAGCAGCCATAAAGAAGAAGCCATCCGCGCTGTTTTAGCGGCCCAAGCGGAGGCGTGGAATCGTGGCGACCTCGACGGATTTATGAGCGGCTACGAACCTAGCGAGACGCTACGCTTTGCCTCCGGCGATAGCGTGACCTACGGCTGGCAGACCACGCTAGACCGCTACCGCGCACGTTATCCCGACCGCGCGACGATGGGCACGCTGCGCTTTAGCGATCTCAGTGTTGAGGTGTTATCGAGCCATCATGCGCTGGTATTCGGCCACTGGGCGCTCAAGCGCGCGAACGATCAGCCGAAAGGCTTGTTCACGCTGCTGATGCACAAAACCGAAGACGGCTGGAAAGTCGCCAGTGATCACACGTCAGCGGCGAACTAACCGGTTTGATGAGCGCCTGTTCAAACGTACGCGATCGCCCCTCCCTGTGCACCAATCACTGGCCGCATGGCTTGCAACGCCAAACGCGTCGCGTGCCGAGCTTATTTTGCCGCGCGCAATATCAGCTGCTGATCCAGCACCGGCAGCAGTGCGGCGTAGGCCTTCGTTAGCAACTGCGACTGCCCGCGCACGTAGTCGGCAATTGTTGCGTTGACCGGCGCAGCCTCGGCGAAGTTAACCGTGCCGAGCAACTGCCCGGCTGGCGTAGTCACGGTGAATTCCAACGCCAGCACTGCCTGCGTTGCACCGCGTACTTGGGCGCGCTCAAAGCGGCGCAGCCGGCTGCGCACGATCAAATCACCGGCGATGCGTGCGCTCGGCGAAAACGCGGCATCCTGGCCGTAGGCGGCGCGCAGCGTGTCGAGTAAATCTGAGCCGAGCATGACCGCCGGCGATTCGACCCAGCTCTGATAGTTGTACTGCTGATAAACGCCTGCAGCATCAACGTAAATCAGCGGCCGACCGCTGTAGAGGCCGTGGACTTCGAAAGGCTCAACGATGATCCGCTGTGTTAGCGGCACATGCGCGGGCGGCGGTGCCGCCTGCGCGCGGTAGTAATGCTCGGTCTCGATTGGCGTACCGGCACAGGCGGCGAGCAGTGCTATCGAAACCGACAACGCGAACCGCAAGGTAATGCGCGTCATTTTCCGGCCTCGACTGGATCACGGTCGCGCGGCGGCGTATTCCGAATAAGCAGCCCCGGATTGTTCCGCAATTGCCGGCTCAGCTCCTGCAAATTACGTGTCGCGGTATCCAGATTCTGTGTGATGGCGTCGGAATGGCGGGAAAGATTTTCCATCGCCAGACGCAGTTCGCGCACCGCTGCGCGCAGATCTTCGGCGTTGTCGCCGGTTAGATGCTCAAGTGTCGCGCTGGTCTTGGCGAGGCTGGCCGTAGCCTGATCGGCATTGGCCAAAATATGGTCAACCTGACTCAGCCGCAGCGGCGTGACGACGCTGCTCAACTGACTGCTCAGCTGCGCCAAACCGCTGCTCGCGCTGCGCGCATCGCGCAAGATCGCGGGCACGTCCTGCGCGGCGGCCTCGGCGGTGATGTTGGCGTTGCCAATCAAGCGTCGAATATCGTGATTCAACAGATCACCAATGGCGCTAATTTGCTTATCGACATTGCTTAGCAACGGCACCAGCGCCTGATTCGTCAGGCGATCAACACTACCCGCAGCGCCGGTAACCGTTGAAAAAAGATCAACCGTTAAGCCGGGCGTAATGCGGTCCCCTGGTGCAAGCATCGCGCTATTTTTGCCGGCGTTAATCGCAATCGTCTGCGGTGCTAGCAGGCCGGAACTGGTCGAGCGCGCGATCGAGTCCGTCGGGATTTTCCAGCCGTGGGTAATGGACATATCGACACGAAACTGCACGCGCTCATCGCCAATCATCGGCGTGATGGCCGTGACCTGCCCCACTTGATAGCCCTCGTAAAATACCTGCGAACCGTATTTCAGGCCGGCGACGTTGCTGTATTGCGTGTAGTAAATATCAGTGGCGCCGGTGCGGCCAGCGACAATAGCGAGCACGACAACGAGGCTGATCAGGCCGATCAGTACGAAGCCGCCAATGACGGCGAGATTGATCCGGGTCGAGGTCATAGCGTGTCAGCTTAGCTGTCGCCGTCGAGATCCGCACTCGCGGCGGTCAGGGCGGTTAAAAATGCGTCAGGATTATGTTCTGGCAAGTCTACTTTGCGCGTTAACAAGGCCTGCACGCGTTCGTTACTGCTGGCGCGAACAGCGGCGACGGTATCGCTAATCAGGATTTCGCCGTGGTCGAGTACGGTGATTCGATCGGCGATCTTGAACGCGCTCTGCAATTCGTGGGTGACGACGACCAGCGTCACGCCGGTGGCGCGCAGCCGCAGGATAAGTTCGTCCAGCCCAGCGGCGATGACCGGATCAAGCCCGGCGCTGGGTTCGTCGAGAAACACCACGCGCGGGTCCATGATGATCGCGCGCGCCAAAGCCACGCGCTTGATCATGCCGCCGGAAAGTTCTGCCGGCATTAAGTCCTCGGTGCCGGCGAGGTCAACAAAGTCGAGCTTCAACCGCATCATGATTCGCATCGTGTCGACATCAAGCTTCGTGTGCTCGCGCAGTGGCAACATGACGTTGCCGCCGACGGTCAGCGACGACAGTAGCGCACCGGATTGAAACGCCACGCCGATTTTTTTGCGCATGTCCTGCATCGCGCGGCGCGGCGCGGCGACGACATCGACACCGAGCACGCGAATGCTGCCCGCCGTCGGCCGCTGCAAGCCCAGCACGTGGCGCAGCAATGTCGTCTTGCCCGAGCCCGAGCCGCCCATGATGACCATAACCTCGCCGGGCTCGACGCGCAGGTTGATGTCACGCAGCACCTGTCGCTCGCCGTAGTGCGCGTCGAGATGCGCCACTTCGACGACTGCACCGGCATCGTTCGCGCTCATTGCAACACCAGGTAGGCGAATAACATATCGACGATCACGATCGCCGAAATACCGTGCACGACAGCGCGCGTCGTCGCCCTGCCAATGCCATCAGCGCCGCCGACCACGCCGATGCCGTTGATGACGCCAACCATCGTGATCAGCACAGCAAAAATGCCGCTCTTACCGATACCGTGCATCAAGTCGGCAACGCTGATCGCCTGCCGTAATTCGTTGATATAGGCCGTGGCGCTCATGCCGAGCCGCTGGGTGACATAAAGACCGGCGCCGAACAGACCGACGCAGTCGGCAAACCAAGTCAATAACGGCAACATCAATATCATCGCCAGCAACGCCGGCGCGACTAAAAACCGTACCGGGTTAATGCCCATGACGGTTAGCGCGTCGATCTCCTGATTAATCGTCATCATGCCGAGCCGAGCCGCTAGCGCGGAACCGCTGCGGCCAGCCACCAGTACCCCAGTGATCAGCGGCGCGAATTCGCGGGTTACCGACAGGGCCACGCCCAGCGTCACTTTGCTCTCGGCGCCGAAGATGCTGAGCGAATAAATGCCTTGAATGGCGACCATCGCACCGATTGCCATCGACAGTACAAAAACGATCGGCAGTGCATGAATGCCGGCCTCCATCGCTTGGCTAAGCACGCCACTAAAACGCACGGGCTGGCGCTGCGTCGCGCCGAAAAAAGTCCACAGCAGAGATTCTGCGAGTAGTGTCGTCGCCTGGCCGAGCTCGGCTAGGCCGGCAACGGCATCGCGACCTAGGTTTTCGGCGAATCGGCGCATGGAACATCAAGGTGGCGAAAGAGGTTCTGCAGTCTCGCCGGGCTGGGCCGCGCTGACAACAGGGCAACGCCAAATCAGGCAAACTGGACGGGTGATTTTTTCGCCCCGCCCACCCGTATGACCGCCCCCCAACCTGCCGCCGCCGAGTTTCGGCCGCACCGCCTGCTGAAAACGCATATGGTGCAGAGCATCTTGGCGACGAAGCGCCCGGCACGCGCGCAGTGGACGAAGCGCGGCAACCGCATGGAAGCGGTCTCGCAGATGCACACGCTGGATTGCGGCGCCGGCGTGCGCCTAACCGGCCTTTACGCGCCGCAGCCAGCAGGCACAGCCCCGCGTGGCTTAGCGCTGATGATTCACGGCTGGGAAGGCAGTCACAATTCGGTTTATTTGTATTCGATGTCGTGCCGGCTCTACCAGGCGGGTTGGAATATCTTTCGGCTGAACCTGCGCGATCACGGCGACACCCACCACCTAAACGAAGCGCTGTTCCATTCAGCGCGCATGGCTGAAGTGTTTGGCGCTATCCGCGCCGTGCAGCAGCTGGACGGCCCGAATCGCCTTGCGGTCATTGGCTTTTCGCTCGGCGGCAATTTCGCGCTGCGCGTCGGTGTGCAGGGTCCGGCAGCAGGGATTCATCCGGAACTATCGATTGGCATTTCGCCGGTTTTCAACCCTGGCAATACGCTGGCCGCGATTGACCGCGGTCCGCTGGTTTTCAGCCGCTACTTCCGCGATAAATGGCGCAAAACGCTAAAGACCAAGGCGCAGGCTTGGCCTGGACGCTATGACTTCGCGCCGTATAAAAAGATCGATCGTTTTGTCGAGATCACGCGCCGCTTTGTCACCGACTTCACCGAATACGCGCGCTATGAAGACTACCTCGCGGCCTATACCCTAACCCCTGAAATGTTGATGAACGCCGCCTCGCCGGTCGCGGTACTGACGGCGCAGGATGATGCCATCATCCCGTTCGAAGATTTTCACGGCCTAACAGCGGCTGGATCTGTCGTCGCGTTCGATGCGCCCAAGCACGGCGGGCACTGCGGCTTCATCGAAAACTTTGCAATGGAAAGCTGGGCCGAGCGGCGCGTTTTGGCGTTGCTAGGGCAACGCAGTACTGGCGCTTGATTGCGCGCTCGGTCAATATTTTCAGCCTTAGAAATTGTCAGGAAAAATTGTGGAACTGAATATTTTGTTGCGTAACGTCGTCGATCAGATCTCCGAAAATCAGGAGTGGATCCGTTTAAATTTTGTCGGCACGAATGAAGACGTCGCACAAGTCGATCTGTCACCAGCGGATTTACAACGCCTCGTTGCCTATCTCAGCCAAGTCGCCGAAAAATATTCGCTTGCCACGCAGATGATGTTCAACGACCCGGAACCGGCACCCGCTGCTGACTTGCCACCGACGGAAACACAGCCGGACGCCTAATCCGCCGCGTCAGGCGGAATTAAGCCGTTCGACGGGCGCGTTTTAAGGCAAACGAGAACAGGCGCGGGGCATAGCGCTTAAGCCGCAAATAAGCCAGCTCGCGGCCGCCAACATAAACTTCTTCGTCGTTTTCGATCACACCGTCCCAGATCTCTTCGGCGCAGCTCTCGGGGCTAATGCCGTTTTCGGTTGAGGCGTCCATGATGTTGTGGGCGCTACCGTCGCCTTCTAGTGCGTTAGCAGAAATCGGCGTTCGCACATAGCCTGGGTAGATGACGGTAAATTTCAGGCCGTCGCGCCATAGTTCGGCGCGTGCCGCCTCGGTAAAACCAGCCAGCGCGTGCTTGGCCGCACTGTAGCCGCTGCGTAACGGCACGCCGATTTTGCCGGCAACACTGCTGATCATGATGATGTGCCCGCCGCCCTGTTCGCGCATGGTCGGGACAACCGCGCGCGTCAGCGCAACTGGCGCGAAATAGTCCAACTCCATGAGCTTGCGGTAGACATCCATTTGCGTCTCAACCAAGGCGCTGCGCTGCGACCATCCGGCGTTATTGACAAGAATATTCACCGGCCCAAAAAACGCCGCCGCCGCTTCTGCCGCTGCAGTGGCATCGAAATCAGTTAAATCGAGCGGCAGCACGGCGACCTGCTTCGGATAGGCACATAAGCTGCGTACGCGTTCTAGCTCGATTTTTCGTCGCGCGGTCAACACCAATCGTGCGCCAGCGTGCGCCGCTTGCAATGCCAGCGCTTCACCGATCCCGCTCGACGCGCCGGTAATCCAGACCACCTGGTCTTTGAGTTTGGTCATCCCGAGCCTCCACCGATCAACGCCAATTGCCGCGGCCTATTGCCCAGCGTAGCTTAAACGTAGCTAAGGAGCCGTGCCGTGCCGGAAAAAACTACAGCCGTGCAGCCCTACACCATCGTCGCCTGCGTACTGCATTGGCTAAGCGCGGTGCTGATCATCTGCAGCTTCGCGCTAGCCTTTTATATGGTTGATCTCCCGGTCAGCCCGGGCAAAGTCAAATTGTTCAGCTGGCATAAATGGCTAGGCATCACGGTGCTCGGTGTTGTAAGCCTTCGCTTGTTATGGCGGCTATGTTACCCCCCGCCGCGTCAAGATCCACGCGTTCCAGCCTGGCAACAGCGCATCGCAAATGGCTTGTTCTTAGTATTTTATATATTGCTGTTCACCATACCGATCACGGGATGGGTTTATAGTTCGGCCGCTGGGTATCCGGTTGTATACCTCGGAATAAAGTCGTTACGACTACCGGATCTCGTCGGCAAGGACAGGGAGCTTGCCGCGCTACTGAAGCAAATTCATGGAGTCGCGAACTGGACGCTGCTGGGACTGGTCATAGTCCACGCTGGCGCAGCGCTGAAGCACCACTTCTACGACCGAGATGGAGTACTGCACCGCATGCTACCGATCTTATCCACGCTGGAAGCAAAAAAAGTACAAGGACGACTATGACCCATATCCACCGTTATGCTGCATTGTTGCCTCTTCTCTTACCGCTTTCCGGGCCCGCTCACGCGGCAGAAGTTCCGCTCAACCCAACATTGAGTGCGTTAAGCGCCGAATTCGTCCAAATCGGCGTCCCTGTTGTGGCAAATTTCAAGAAAATTTCCGGTTCCATCAACTACGACCCCGCCAAGCCGGCGGAAGCCACGGCACATTTCGATATCGACACCAGCAGTCTTGATGTCGGCGACGAGCTCTACAACCTGGAAGTGCGGAAAAAAGATTGGTTCAATACCAGCCAATTTCCGAAAGCCACGCTCGACGCCACCGGCCTCAAACCCTCGGGCAGCAATGGTCATTTTACAACCACTGCGAAGCTCGTTTTTAAAGGTAAAACTAAGAAAATCGACATCCCCGTCACGGTGAAGACCGACATCCTTAACCTTGTTTTTGATGGTACTGTACCGGTTTCGCGCAAGGAGTTTTCCCTCGGCGATCCAGGTTGGAACGAAGTGCTAGAAGATACGGTCATGGTTAAGTTCCATGTCGTAATTCTCGCACCGCGTTAACCCGCATGCGGCGGTGCACTTCGGCACCGCCGCGTTTCAGTCCAATCATCTGACCATCCGAACACGGAGCTATTAATGTTCAAGAAGCAAATTTTGCCGGCAGCGGCTGCAATGCTGTTGACGTTCTCGGCAAGCGCTGCAGTTGATCACTACACGATTGACCCCAGCCACACGTATCCCAGCTTTCAAGCGGCGCACATCGGCGGCATTTCGTTCTGGCGCGGCAAATTCGACAAAACCAGCGGCACGGTTACGTTGGATCGCGCGGCAAAGTCGGGCTCGATCAATATCACCGTCGATACGACTTCGATCGACTTCGGCCTGGAAAAAATGAACGAGCATGCCCGCAGCCCGGAATTGTTCGATACCGCCAAATTCCCGACCGCGGTCTATAAGTCGACCAAGATCAAGTTCGATGGCGAAACCCCCGTTGAAGTGGAAGGCGAGTTCACCTTACACGGCGTGACGAAGCCGTTGACGCTAAAAGTCAACGCGTTCAAGTGCATCATCAGCCCGTTTACAAAGAAAGAAGTCTGCGGTGCAGATGTCTCCGCCGACCTCGACCGCAGCGATTACGGCATCAGCTACGGCTTGCCGCAGCCGATCCCGACGGGAAAAGTCACGTTGGCGATTCAAGTTGAAGCCAACAAAGACGATAAGCCGGGCCCGCAGAACTAATTCGCGCGCTCCGCTGAGACAAAAAAGCCGCGCATTGCGCGGCTTTTTTTCGCCTCATGCAGACGACGCTCCGGCTAAACACCCAGCGAAAAGCCCGCGAACAGATTATGCCGCCTGCTGCGTAATGTGCTTGAACAGGAACCGCCGTGCTTCCTGGTCCATCTCCGACTTAAACGTGTGCTTATCTTTCAAAGCATTGGCACGAACCGCCGCTGGGCGGGCGCTGATTTCATCGAAATGACGCTTCAAATTCGGCAGACGCGACCACGCATCATCCCCGAGCACAAACGGCACGACACGCGCCCAGCCCCAAACCGCCATATCGACGATTGTGTAGGTATCGCCAAGCATGTAACGGGTCTTACCGAGTTGCGCTTCCAAAATATTGAAATGGCGATTCGCTTCATGAATATAGCGATTGATCGCATAAGGCAGCTTTTCCGGCGCAAAATGATTGAAGTGCACCGCTTGGCCAGAGTATGGACCGATGCCAGTCGCAACAAACATTAGCCAGGAATACATCTGAGCGCGCGCTGCAGGCGTATTTTCCGGCAGAAAACGCCCGGTTTTTTCGGCCAGATACAGCAGAATCGCATTGCTATCGAATACTTTGGCATCGCCATCGACCAATGCCGGCGTTTTCCCGTTCGGGTTAATCGCGAGGAATTCGGGGCTGAACTGCTCGCCTTTGCGGGTATCGACCGGAATCAACTCGTAAGGCAGACCAGACTCTTCAAGGAACAGTGCAATTTTTGCCGGATTAGGCGACGGATGATAGTAAAACTTCAACATGTTTCAACTCCGTTTGTGATGTAAATGTGGCACTCAGACCGACCCCCACATGGAGAGTTCTGCCGGTATCCTAACTGCTTCAAAAGATCATTACGCTGCAACTACGATGTCGAGGAATACTGGTATTGTGCCGATCGGCGTCATACTGACGACGCAACCAAGCTTAGCCCAATTATCATCATCACCTGCGTCGCGGAGTTCAAGCGTGGCATCCAGCTCAGCATCCATACAGATCCGTACGGCACCGGCAGGCCGGGGTGCCGATTGGATCGTTGACGCATTTAGTTTGTTCAAAAATGCGCCCAAACCCTGGCTGGCGATCTCGGCACTGCTGCTGCTAGCGGCGTATCTCGCCAATCGTCTCGGCAGCGTCGGCTACTTGTTTGGCAATCTCCTTGCGCCAGTGATTACCGGCGGTATTATCCTTGGCTGCCAAGCACAGCAACGCGGCGAGCCTTTTGAAATCGCCTATCTTTGGCGCGGTTTTTCGAGCCCGCATTTCGGCCGGCTCCTGCTTATCGGCCTCGCCTGGTTTGGCATGACGTTTATCGCAGTGGCCGTTTTCCTTGCTGTCGTTGGCGGCACGGCGCTTGGCACCGTCATGGCGACGCAGAGTTTTGAATCGCTGCAGCTTGGAACCACAGCGCTCTACGCGGGCCTGCTGACATTAATCTTGCTCGCCATCGCGGCCGCTGCGGCGTGGTTTGCAGCTCCGCTTATCGTGTTGTACGGTATGGAACCAATCCCGGCGCTCAAGGCGAGTCTACTCGGCTGCGTCAAAAATCCACTCTCTTTGCTCGTCAATGGCATATTGATGGTCATTATTTTGCTGATCGCAATTATCCCGCTCGGGCTCGGGCTGCTCGTTGCAATTCCAATTCTTTTTGCATCTCAGTATTTCGCTCAGCGCGATATTTTCGTTGCGGATATAACACCGCAATCGACGGAATCTGCGCAAATCTAGCTAGGGCCTGGTAACACTTATGCGGTCGCTGCGATCACATAAGTGTTAACAGGCCCTAGATATCAGTTTAAAGCCGCAAACTACCCAGCTCCGATTCGCCGGGCTACCTTGGGTTTCGCTGGCGTTCCGCCGCAGCCCGTGCGGAATTGAAATCGCTTAGCGCCGACTTTTCTGCGATTGCGCCATCAGCCGCTTGCGCTTCATCTGCTGCCGCGCTGTGAGATCGTTTTTCTTGTCTTTAAACGGATTATCACCGGTCTTAAACTCTAGGCGCAGCGGTACGCCACGTAAGTTGAAGGCCTCGCGAAACACATTCGCCAGATAAGATTTATAGCTGTCTTTCAATTTCTCGGTCTGGTTGCCGTGAATCATGATCGCAGGCGGGTTATGACCCGACTGATGCGCATATCGGAGTTTGATCCGGCGGCCCAGAATGGCGTGCGGCGCATGCTTCTCAACGGCTTTTTCCAGCACGCGGTTCAATTCTGGCGTCGGTAGTTCACGGGTCGTCGCCTCGTACGCCGCAACAACGTCCTCCATCAATTCGCGCAGACCGGAGCCGTGTAAAGCTGAGATGTAATTGACCGGCACATAGTCGAGAAACGGTAGTTTGAAGTCAACGATTTCACGCACCCATTTGCGTTTGTCGCCGTCGAGACCGTCCCACTTATTAACCGCCAGCACCATCGCCCGACCGTGATGCGCGATCAAGCCCATGACCCGCGCATCGTGCGTGCCGATTTCGTCGTGGGCGTCGACCATCGCAATCACTACGTGCGCGCGGTCAATCGCCTGCAGCGCTTTGACGATCGAGAATTTTTCGATGACTTCGGTGACCCGCGCCTTGCGCCGAATACCAGCGGTATCCATCAACAGGAACGGCCGATCGCCCCATTCAAACGGAATACTGATCGAGTCGCGCGTGGTGCCTGGCTGATCCGACGACAACACACGGTCTTCACCGAGCAGGCGATTAACCAGCGTCGATTTTCCAGCGTTGGGACGCCCGACAATCGCGACGCGTATGGTGCCGTCTTCAATGTCTGGCGCTTGTGACGTGGTCGGTACGCCGGCCAGCAAGTCGCGCATCAGCGGGCTTACGCCGTCGCCGTGCTCGGCCGAAATCAAGATCGGCTCACCGAGTCCGAGTTTATAAAACTCAGCAACGGCGGCCTTGCTATAGCCTTCGCTCTTATTCGCGATCAAACGCACCGGCTTGCCGAGACGCCGCAGCGAATCGGCGATGTCGAGATCCGAGGGATTCAACCCGGCTTTGCCGTCGACCAAGAACAGCACCACATTTGCGTCTTCAATCGCGATTTTCGCCTGCGCTTCAGCCAGCGCGGCGAGATCATCATTGGATTCCGGCATTAAGCCGCCGGTATCAACGACGATAAAACGCTTATCCTCGAATACGCCTTGGCCGTATTGCCGATCGCGCGTCAGGCCGGCAAAATCGGCAACCAGCGCATCCCGGGTTCCGGTTAAGCGATTAAATAAGGTCGATTTTCCGACATTTGGCCGCCCCACAAGGGTAATAACCGGCAAAACGTGCGGAACGGGAAACTCCGGCGGGGTTTCAGAAATACTGCTCATCGGGCGATCATCAGACGGGAACGGATGTAACAGCGTAACCCGCCGTCCATCGTGTAAGGAATGGTAAAACCGAAGCGCCGGCGTTTTTAACCGGACTTCGGCTTACCTAAATCGTTATCCGCGCGGCACGTAGCGTGCGCGGATTGTGCTCATAGTGCGCTTATTTTGCGGCTTGGGCTTCGTAGGCGGCAACGAGCCCGCTCTGAGAGGTAACATAAAGGCGCTTGCCATCGACTACCGGCGCCGACGCGATCGGGGCGCTACCGGCCCGGGTCCGCGCGACCAGACGGCCATCCTTAGGCTCGAACCAGTGCAAATACCCCTGGAAATCGCCGACGACGATATAGCCTCCGAATACTGCGGGGGCCGATAAATGCCGGTATTTCAACGCTTCCTGCTTCCAGACTGCGGCGCCAGTTTCGGCGTCTAAAGCCCAGAGCAAACCTTCGTCGTCGGTGACGTAGACGTTCTTATCGTCCGTCGCCATCCCGGAATAGCTCTTGATGCTCCGGCGCCAACGGCTTTCGCCACTCAGCGGATCAACCAGCGCGATGTCGTTGGCATAGGTTACGACGAACAAGCCGGCCGGTGCGCTGAGTAAATCGGCGTCGATGTCGGTTAGGCGCGCCAGTTCGGAACGCCCGGCGGCGACTGAAATATTCTGTTCCCAGGCGACTTGACCATCGTTAAGATTCAGCGCAACCAGTTTGCCGTTGTCCATGCCGGAATAAACGCGGCCGCCGAGAATCAACGGCTCGGATAGACCACGCAGCGTCAGATTGGGCTCGGTCCGGTCGAAATTCCACAACCGTTCGCCGTCTTTGCTCGACAAGCCGAATTCACGGCCATCGACCGACCGAACGACGACGACATCGCCACTAGCGACCGGCGCCGCCAGCACTTCGCTATTGACGCGCGTGCGCCAGAGTTCTTTGCCGGTGGCGCGCTGTAAGGCAATGGTCTCGCCGTCTAGCGTTCCGACGTAAATTTTGTCATCGGCAACCGTCGGTCCCGAGATGACGCGCGCTTTTGTCGCCGTCCGCCAAATCGTCCCGCCATTAGCTGGGTTCAGCGCGTAAACGCTACCATCAACGGCCGCGACAAAAATGCCGTCCGCTTCTTTGCTCAGACGCAAACCGGTGAAAAATTTACCGCCGCCGTTGCCGGCGCTGCGCGACCAGATTTCAACCGGCCGCAACTCCGGCTTCGCCAGTTCGACCAGCTTCGTCGGCTGGCGCAACTTACCCTTGCTGGAACAGGCGCCCAGCGCCAATGTGCTCAGCGCTAAGGCCAACGCTACCGCGCGGCTTAATCTCACGAATGCACCGGCGCGACATCCGCGAGGTCGTCGAGCTTTTGCTGCAAGGTTTCTTTGCCGGCCGGGTTGCCTTTGGGATCAAATTTCTCGAGCGCCTGTTCATACGCCGAGCGCGCAGCGGCGCGATCGCCCTGCGTTAATTTAATGTCGCCTTGCAGTTCCGCGTAGAGCCCCGCGTAAGCGCCTGCGTCCCCACTGATTTGCTTCAACGCGTCTTCCGGCTTGCCGAGTTGCCACAGGACGCTGGCCAAGCGGAATTGGATCAACGGTTTCAGCGCCGGATCATCATCGTGCGCCAACGCCCATTCCAAGCGCGTGCGGGCGTCATCGAGCTTGCCGACAACGACTGCCGTCTGCGCTACTTTTAACGCGCCAGCAACCGCGTAAGGGGTGTTGCCGAATTCCTGCGTCAGGCGGTCCGCCACTTTTACCGCATCTTCGTACTTATTCGCGTTGGCGTCGTTTTTTAGCGCCTCAAACAGCTGGGCGCCGTCGGCACGATGCGCATCGCGGTGCCGGGTAAACGCTTCCCAGCCAAAAATAGCGGCTAAACCGAGCACGATGCCACCCGCCAACGGCTTCCAGTTTTCTTTGATCCAGCGGCGGAGGTCTTCGACTTGTGCTTCGTCGTCGTAATGGGTGCTCATCGGTCTTCTTTAGTCTTTCCGCTGGTATTTAAGGAACTACGGGGGCGCGTTACGTGCTAAATGCTCGTTACAGCGCCAGTCGTGCGCTGAGCTGTGCTGCCAACTCCGACCAAGGACACTGGTTAGGCTCGCCCTCGCCGCGCAGCGATTTTACTTGAACACAACGCGCTGCGGTTTCTTCGTCGCCCAGAATCAATGCATAGCGGGCGCCGCTCGCATCGGCACGCTTCAATTGCGACTTCAAACCGCCGCCGCCAGCGTTCAGCACGAGGCGTAATTGCGGCATATCGATCCGCAGTTGTTCGGCTAGCTTCATCGCATCCCGCTCGGCGGCAGCGCCGAAACGGCAGAAATAAATATGTGGCCGATTATCGGCAACGGGGACGTTTTGTAACGCCATCAGCGCAATCAAACGCTCGATGCCGAGGCCGAAACCGATGCCGGTGGTTTGTGGCCCGCCGAGTTGCTGCACCAAACCATCGTAGCGGCCGCCGGCACAGACTGCGCTCTGCGCGCCGAGCTGCGTCGTGGTCCATTCGAATACGGTATGGGTGTAGTAATCGAGCCCGCGCACCAAGCGCGGGTTAATAACGTACGGAATCCCGAGATCATCGAGGCCTTGCCGTACCGCAGCGAAATGCGCGAGTGAAACCGCGTCGAGATGATCCAATAGCTGCGGCGCATTGGCGACGATGGCCTGGGTTGCTGGCACTTTGCTATCCAGCACCCGAAGCGGATTCGTGCCGAGTCGGCGCTTGGAATCATCGTCCAGTGCCGCTTCGTGCAGACTTAAGTATTCGACCAGCGCCGCGCGGTGCACCGCGCGCGAAGCCGGCGTGCCGAGCGAATTTAGCTCTAGCGTGAAGCCGGACATCCCCAATCGCCGCCACAGTTGCGCCGCAATCGCGATGATTTCGACATCAACATCCGGCGTTGGAATCCCAAATGCTTCGACATCGAGCTGATGAAATTGGCGATAGCGACCCGCCTGCGGCCGCTCATAGCGAAACACCGGGCCGGTGCACCAAACGCGCTGCTGCTGGTTGAACAGCAGGCCGTGTTCAATGCCGGCGCGGACAACACCGGCGGTTAATTCAGGACGTAGGCTCAGGTTTTCACCGCCGCGATCCTCGAAGCTATACATCTCTTTTTCAACGACATCGGTGACTTCACCGACAGCGCGCTTGAACAGCTCCGTACGCTCGACCACGGGCAGCCGTAGCTCGCCGTAGCCGTACGCCGCAAACACCTGCGCGGCGACGGCATACACGTGTTGCCAGGCGGCTGCATCAACGGGCAGCACATCGTTCATACCGCGGACAGATTGAATCTTCATAAGCTCGGAAAAGTCGGCAGCGCCGTGCCGGAGAGTGAGAAACCCGCGTTAGGGAATGCTGATGCGCGCGGTCGAATTAGGACGGGTAAACGGCGTTAAGTCGACGGCTTTACCATCGAACTGCACGCGCAAACCCAGTGCGTTGCCGACCAGCACCGAGTATGGCGTTCGGCCTAGTACGCGTTGATGCTGCCCGGCGGGCATCAGGCCCGACAACAGCAATTTACCGTCGGCGTCTTCGACCCGTATCCAGGACGCGGCGGTGAAATCAATATCCAAAGCGCCGGCCGGCGCCGGGCCCGCCGCTACGCCGGCAGCGCTTGAGGTGTTCGTCTCTGGCGCAGCCGCAACCGCGATTACGGGCGCCGCCGTTGCCGTCGTCAGCCCAACCAGACTCGCCGGCGCGCTTGCACCTTCGGTAGCAGGCTTCGCATCATTTGCCGCTTCGGTCGTGCCGGCGTCCGATCCCGTCGCCGCCGGGGTTGTGACCGTCGCAGGATCAATCGCCGAAGCCGCCGGTGCAGACGCAGGCCCGTTATCGACAATGGCCACCGAACCCACTGATTTCTGCAGCCAGCTGCTCTCCTGCGGGTCGTTCATCAAATAACCAAACACCGCAGCGGCAGCAATGATCACCACCAGCGCGATCGTCATCCAACGGCCACCGCTACCGCCGCGGCGGCGCAGGCCGGCGCGGGTCTCGGACTCATTGCTCGAAAGCAGCAGTTTGCCGATCGGAGTCAGCGGCATTTTCGGTGCGGCTAGCTTCTCATACGCGGCGATCAAATCGTCTTCCGGCAGGGCCAGAACTTTCGCGCACTTGCGGTAGTAACCCCGGGCGTAAACTGCCTGCGATAACACCGCGAAATCGTCCCGCTCCAGCGCTTCAATCGTGTTGCGCGTCAACTTGGTCTGGCTGGCTAGTTCGTTCACGCTCAGCTTGGCCTGCTCGCGCGCACGGCGAACGCTGGTGCCGGGGCTAAGGCCGGCCTCCGTCGGATCATCAGCCGTCATCGGCTTTGTAGGCGCGGGCTCGCTGGTCATGGCGTGGAAGATCGTCTCAACAACTGTACCGCTTGATCGGATTCGGGAAATTCCTGCAGCAGCTTAATCTCATAATCTTTCGCGCTATTGCGGTCACCGAGTTGGCGTTCGGTATCGGCGGCGATATACAGCAACGCCGGCCCCAACTTACCGGAGCGTTCATAGCGCTGAATAAATGCGCGCACGCGCAACCATTCCTGCTTGCGATAGGCCAACGACGCAATTTCGGCCAGCGCGTCGAGAAAATCAGGTTTCAGCTTCAGCGCTTGGCGGAAGTTCTCTTCAGCACGGACATCATCGCCGGCCTTGCGCGCGCAAATGCCGGCATTAGTCCACGCTGCTTCGGGCGTTTCGTAATTCCGCTGTCGCAACGCCGCCATAAATTCGCGGTCCGCTTCTGCCGTCTTCCCTTCCGAACAGAGCAACACGCCGAAGTTATTATGCACCGATGCATCATTCGCATCGATGGCCAGCGCACGCCGATATTCGCGCTCGGCTTCGTCATTTTCGCCGCGCTGAGCAAGCACATAAGCAAGCCCGGTGTGTGCCGGCGCGTAGTTTGAGTTTTGTTCAATCGCACGCCGTAGTTTGTCTTCGGCGATATCAAACCGGCCCTGGCGGGCGTAGTCGACGCCCAACTGGGCATTGATCCGCGCGGCCTCGACGAGGTTCGGTGGCGATTGCACGCGACCGTTTCCGGGTTGCTCCGTCACGCACGCCGTTACCAGTGATGCGATGACCAGCACGGAAGCCGCGAACGGTAACTTCAAGCGTCTACTCCACTCGAAAAGCCGCAGCCAACACAAAAGCCGAATCGCCCAGCCTGAAATCCGGCGTTCATTGCACTTTCACCGGAATATCGCCGAGGCGATTTTTTTGCTTGGACTGAACGCGGCCGACGAGTTGTCCGCAGGCGGCATCGATATCGTCGCCACGCGTGCGCCGTGTCATGGTCAGCAACCCCTTCGCCCGCAAAATATCGGAAAAACGCTCGATAACATCTGCCTTCGAGCGCTTGTAGCGCGCATTCGGGAATGGGTTGAACGGGATCAAATTGACCTTCGCCGAAATGCCGCTGAGCAGCTTGGCCAGTTCGCGCGCGTGCTCAGGTTTGTCGTTGACGCCGTCGAGCATCACATATTCATAAATGATGTGCGCTTTGCGATCTTTTCCGGCGAGATAGCGGCGGCATGCCGCCATTAATTCCGAAATCGGATATTTTCGATTGATCGGAACCAGTTGATCACGCAACGCATCGTTCGGTGCGTGCAGCGAGATCGCCAGCGCGGTATCGCAATCGCCGCCGAGGCGATCGATAAACGGCACGAGGCCGGACGTAGAAACGGTCACCCGACGCTTGGATAAGCCAAAACCAAAGTCATCGAGCAAGATGCGGATCGCGGTCAACACATTGCTGTAGTTGGCCAGCGGCTCGCCCATACCCATAAAGACGATATTCGAGATCACGCGGCCGCCACGCGCTTTGTCGTCATCGCCATCGAGTTCGATCGCTGCGGTTTCGCCTTTCAACAGCGCCTGCCGTTTCTGATCGGAACAGTCGTGCTGAAAATCCCCGCCCAGCGTTTTTGCCGCAAACCAGACCTGCGCGACGATTTCCGCCGCCGTCATATTACGGGAAAAGCCCTGCTGGGCAGTCGAGCAAAACGAGCAATCCATCGCACAGCCGGCCTGCGAGGAGATGCACAACGTGCCGCGGTTTGCTTCTGGAATGTAGACGGTTTCGATCGCCGTTTCCGGCCGACCTTCAACCTGCGCCAAGCGCAGCACCCACTTACGGGTGCCGTCGGCGGAAACCTGTTCAGCCACCAATTCCGGCGGCTGAATTTCAAAATGGGCGGCGAGGCGCGCGCGCAGCGCCTTACCGAGGTTACTCATTTGTTCGAAGTCATCAACCCCGCGCCGATAAATCCAGGACATCACCTGGTCAGCGCGGTAGCCGGGCTCGCCCATCGCCGCGAACTGCTCGCGTAGCGCGGCGCGATCGAGCCCGAATAGGTTGACGCGGGTGGCGGGCGCAGACGCAACCGGCTGTGCCGTAATGGCAGCCACCGACTCCGTAACTGTTTTGCCTAATTCCGACACACCCTAATCCTCAAACTGCATGTCTTCAGCGGATACGCGGCGCCAATTCGGTCGCGCGGAAGAAATAATTGATCTCGTTGCTGGCGTTTTCGGCGCTATCCGAGCCGTGCACCGCATTTTCGTCGATCGAGTCAGCAAAATCGGCACGGATCGTGCCGGGTGCTGCCTTTTTCGGGTCGGTGGCGCCCATGATGTCACGATGCTTAGCAACGGCGTTTTCGCCTTCCAGAACCTGGATGATAACCGGACCGGAAATCATGAAGTCGACCAAGGCTTTGAAGAACGGACGCGCGCTGTGTACCGCATAAAAGCCTTCGGCTTGCGCCTGGGTCAGCTGCTCCATGCGGGCAGCGATGACGCGCAGACCGGACTGCTCGAAGCGGGTGTAAATCTGACCGATGACGTTCTTGGCAACGGCGTCGGGTTTGATGATAGAAAGTGTGCGTTCAACCGCCATGATATTTTCCGTAGAGTGGTGAAAATCGCCCGAAAGGGGCGAAAACCGCAAGATTTTAGCGGTTTACGCCGGGCCGCGGCAATCTACGTTAAATTCGGCGGCTGTGCGGTCAAACTGCGAAGCTTTCACCGCAGCCGCATTCACCCTTCACGTTCGGGTTGCGGAATTTGAACGCTTCGTTCAAACCGTCGCGCTGGAAGTCGACCGTTAGGCCGTCCAACATCGGTAAATGTTCTTTGGCGACGACAACTTTTGCGCCGTGGGCGTCGAATACTGCGTCGTTTTCGCCCAGGACATCCGCATAATCAAGCACGTAGGCATAACCCGAGCAACCGGATTTTTTCACCGCGACGCGCAGGCCCAAACCTTTACCGCGGCGCTCCAGCTGGGTTTGTACGCGGCGGGCAGCCGCTTCGGTCAGTTCGATGGTCATAGTGGCTCCTGCTTCATGAGGGCAACAACAGCGCGTAAAGCATCTTCGCCCAGGAGTGCACAGTGGGCGCGCTCGTCAGGAATTTCAAGCTCGTTGCGCAAACGCGTTGCCGTAAGCGCCGCCAGTTCAGCCACCCGCTTGCCGATCGCCCAGTCCGCAATCCACGCGCCGACAGCGATACTGGTCGGGCAGCCATAGGCTTGAAAGCGCGCATCAACAACTTCGCCGTCGTCTATTTGCAGCGCCAGACTCAATACCGAATGCGCAGCTGGCGTCCCCGCCTTGCCGAGCACCACACCCGGCGTTGCGGGCGGAAACCGGCCTGCTCTTGGCGCAAGGCGGAACAGCGCCCAAATCTGCGTCCCGTAGTTAAACGGATTAGCAGCCGCTGCCTGCGTTTCGGCTAAGGTTTCCATAGCGGTGATAGCTCCCGTAACCATTGCAATTGCTGGCGTACTTTAACGGCAACCTGCTCGACTTCGTCGAGGCGCGTGCGCCGACCGAACGAAAAGCGCAGCGAGGCGTTTGCTAATTCGTCGTCATGCCCGAGCGCGCGCAGCACGTATGACGGCTCCGCCGTGGCCGATGAACAGGCCGAGCCACTCGAAACCGCGACATCGGCGAGCGATGCGCGTAAAGACTCGCCTTCGACGCCCTCGAAACTCAGATTCAGCACGTGCGGCGCCAGCGGCTGTTCAGCACTGCCGTCGGGGCCGTTGCGGTGCACGCCGGGCAGGTCGCGTAACCGCTGCCATAACGCATCGCGCAGCCCCGAAATATGCGCGACATCGGCCTCAAAATCGGCCGCAGCGATCGCGAACGCGGCGCCCATGCCGACCACTTGATGCGTCGCCAAGGTCCCGGAGCGCATGCCCTGCTCATGGCCGCCGCCGTGCATCTGCGGCGCCAAACGCGCTCGCGGCTTACGGCGCACGAACAACGCACCAACGCCTTTCGGGCCGTAGAGCTTGTGTCCAGAGAGGCTCATCAAATCAACCGGCACGCTGCGCAAATCGATCTTGACCTTGCCCGCCGCCTGGGCAGCGTCGACGTGCAGCAAAATGCCGCGCTCGCGCAGCTGTGGCGCCAGCCGTGCGATGTCCTGTACGGCGCCGATCTCGTTGTTGACCCACATCAGCGAGACCAGCGCGGTATCGGGCGTGATCGCTGCCAACACCTGCTCTGGCGTGACAACGCCGTTGCGGTCCGGTTTGAGATAGGTCACGCGAACACCCAGCGTTTCCAGATGGCGGCAGGTATCCAGCACGCACTTGTGCTCAGTACGCGCGGTAACGATATGCACCGCGCGGCCGGCAGCCGGCATGCCGCGGAACTCGAGCGCGCCTTTCAACGCCAAGTTATTCGATTCGGTGGCGCCGGACGTCCAAACAATTTCCGATGCTTCGGCGCCGATCAAGGCCGCCACTTCGCCGCGCGCACGCTCTACTGCAGCGCGTGCACGAAACCCGGGGCCATGCGAAGACGCTGGGTTGGCGTGCAGACCGTCAGGCTTTAAAAACGGCAGCATTGCCTCAAACACGCGCTCATCGAGCGGCGTTGTTGCGGCATAGTCGAGATAAATCATGCAAATCCTCAGACGCGAACGTCAGGCGGCGGCTTGCAACCTTAGCGCGCTCAGCTCCGACAAGAAGCGGTCGATTTCAGCGTCGGTATTGCCCGGCCCCAGGCTGACGCGGACCGCACGATAAGCGATTTCGCGCGGCAAGCCCATGCCGAGCAGCACGTGGCTCGGCTCGCCACTGCCGCTCGCGCAGGCCGAGCCGCTGGAAACGGCAATGCCAGCGCGATCCAAAGCCATCAGCAACGCCTCGCCTTCCCAACCTAATAAACCAAATTGCACCGTATTCGGCAGGCGCGGCGCAGATTCGGCGAAGACGGTAACATCGGGCACCTGGCGCAAACCCGCTTCCAGGCGCAGGCGCAGCGCCAGCGTTGCCGCCGCGCGTGCGGCGCGTTCCTCGCCCGCCAGTTCGGCAGCGATACCGAACCCGACAATCGCCGGCAGATTTTCGGTGCCGCCGCGCCGCCCGTGCTCCTGACCGCCACCGCGCTGCTGCGGTTGCAGTTCAACATCGGCGCCGACGATCAGCGCGCCGATGCCTTTGGGCCCGTACACCTTATGTGCGGACACGCTCATCAAATCCGCGCCGGACGCGGCGAAGTCGATATCGATCTTGCCGGCCGCTTGCACGGCGTCGATGTGCATCAGCGCGCCGGCCGCGTGCGCCAACGTCGCGGCGCGGGCGGTATCTTGAATTACACCGGTCTCGTTGTTCGCCGCCATCAGCGCGACGAGGCACACCGGTGCGGCGCTGAGCTGCGCGGTGTAAGTCGGCCAATCGACGATGCCATCGCCATCGACAGCGATGGTCTCCACGCCCCACCCCGCCTCGGCCAATGCCAGCGCAGCCTCCAGCACCGCCGGGTGCTCGGTGGCGCCGTACAGCACGCGGCTCTTTTTTGTCGCGCTGGCGGCAACGCCTTTCAAGGCCAAGTTATTGCTTTCGGTGGCGCCTGAAGTCCAGATCAGCTGCGCCGGTTCGGCGCCAACCCAAGCGGCAACCTGCACTCGCGCGGCCTCAATCGCCGCGCGCGCTGCGCGGCCGTAGCGATGCACGCTCGAAGCGTTGCCGTAAGCGCCGCGCAAATACGGCAGCATCGCTTCGAGCACGCGGGGATCGAGCGGCGTCGTGGCGTTATGATCGAAATAGATCGGCACGGGTCGGGTCTGCGTGATCAGCTCGCGCGGCGTGTTGTGAGCAGCGCCAGCGCGTCGACATCGCTCGGCGATTGCGTCGCCATCTGCTGTTGCAGCGCGCTCAGCTGTTCGATGCGCTCGTCTAAAGTCTGTATGTGTTCGAGCATCCCATTGATCGCATTCGCGACCGGGTCCGGCATGTCCCGGGTCATACCGTAGGCATCGAAACCCAACGATTTCGCAATCGCGACGACTTTATCCGACGGCGGCAGCGGCTCTTTGACGATGCGCGCTGGAATGCCAATGACCGTCGCGCCCGGCGGCACCGCTTTGACGACCACCGCGTTTGAACCGACGCGCGCACCCGCGCCAACCGTGAACGGCCCCAGCACTTTCGCACCGGCGCCGACGACAACATTGTCTTCAATCGTCGGATGGCGTTTGCCTTTGTTCCAACTCGTGCCGCCGAGCGTTACGCCTTGATAGAGCGTTACGTCGTTGCCGATTTCGGCTGTCTCACCAATCACGACACCAAAGCCATGATCGATGAAAAAGCGCCGGCCGATCACCGCACCCGGATGAATCTCGATGCCGGTCAACCAGCGCGCAAGATGCGCATTGAGCCGCGCCAACCAGCGAAAACCGCGGCGCCAAAGCCAATGGCTGATGCGATGCCCCCAAACCGCGTGCAAGCCGGGGTAGCAAGTCAGCACTTCCCAGTTGTTGCGAGCGGCCGGGTCGCGTGCGAATACCGCGCGGATATCTTCTCTAATCGTGTTAAACATCAATGTTCTCCGAATAGCGCATTGAATTATTGATCCGGCCATTAAGTACTTGAATAAAGACAGTGCAATGCCAAACCGGATGCCGCACTTCCAAGAAAGCGAGAAACGGCCGGATCAATAACAAAGCAATTTGATTTTATTATTAATTCGGCCACTCACGCCGTCTCGAAAAAGTGCGATCTCAAATTGCCGCGTAGCACCTCGTTCAACTATTTTGTGGCCGAATCAATAATTTGAACTTGCGGCAGCACACAACGACAGCGCCGTGTCGTTACGACAGCGCCGACGCTGGAAACTCAACTGCACGGACTGCAGCGCCGGAAGATTGTTCAAACGCCGTGCGAGTAACCGCGCGGCGTCATCCGTCGCGAGGAAATCCACTTCGATGCGCAAAGATTCTTCGCCGATGGCGTGCGCGACAAAACGCAGCGGCAGATTGCCCAACTCAGAGAATCGGTGCAGCACGCGCAACGGCAGCTGCGGATCAAAATCGCCTTCGATAACGAGGCGCGCAGACTGCGCGGCGTTAGTAAATGGGGATAGCGCAGCGAAGGGGAAATTCATGACGAGCAGACTCCAAAATGAGATAGCGACAGAGACGCGAACGACAACACCGGCCCACGGCGTGAGCCGGGCTGGTAATTCGCGCGCTGTGCATCGCTTTATGGAGCTGCATGTCTTGGGTCCTGGTGATCGCCGCATGGTGGGGTCAAAAAACCTTCGCCAACAGATTTTTCGAGATCCGCCACTGCATACAGCGATCTATGCTTAGAACAATTCTGCGCTTTTTCGCGCTTAGTTGCGCGCGCGCAGAAAAATCTCCATTCGGTTTAGATGGTTAAGTCAGCTTGATTTCGCGCAACCGCTCCCAGAGATAGTCGTTCGCGGTAATCGCTTGCGGATAGCGGTTGGGATTGTCCGGCGTGATGCAAGACGGCAGTACGTCGATCAAGAAATCCGGATTTGGGTGCAGAAAGTACGGCACCGAGAACCGTGCGGTGCGCGCATCGGGGCCTTGAGGGTTCACCACCCGGTGCGTGGTTGACGGATACACGTGGTTCGTCAGGCGCTGCAGCATGTCGCCGATGTTGACGACAATCGCATCACCCTGCGTGGTGATCGGCAGCCATTCGCCCTGGCGTGTCAGCACTTCCAAACCGGCCGCGCTGGCGCCAACCAATAACGTGATCAAGTTGATGTCTTCGTGGGCGCCAGCGCGGACATTGGGGATGTCATCCGACTCAATCGGCGGATAGTGAATCGCGCGCAGAATCGCGTTGCCGGACTCGATTTTGTCGTCGAACCAATGTTCGGACAAACCAATATGCAGCGCCAGCGCGGACAGCACTCGCCGGCCCAGTTCGCCGAGCGCGGTGTACAGCGCGTAGCCGCAGGCTTTGAATTCCGGCACTTCTTCCGGCCACATGTTCGCCGCCATGATCGCGGCGTACTTGGAGTCGCGCGGGATTTCACGGCCGATATGCCAGAACTCTTTCAGATCCGGTAGCTGGGCGCCTTTCGCGGTTTCGACTTTAAACGGCGTCAGACCGCGCGTGCCGCCCGGCCCGGCGACGTATTTCATTTTCACAGCGTCCGGCAAGGCGAAGAAGCGCTGAAAGACCGCGTAGGCGTCGTCGATCAACTGCTTCGGAATGCCGTGGTGGCTGATGCCGCAAAACCCGAACTCACGGTAAGCGGCGCCGATGTCGGCGACAAACTCGGCGCGATGCGTATCGAAACGGCGAAGGTCCAGCGTAGGAACGTGCTTCATGGCTCTGTCGATGAGGTGGATTGAGAACGACTGCGCGCGATTGCTTCTTCGACCGAGGTCAAAATTCCGCGCAGGATATTTACTTCGTGACTATCGGGTGCGGCACGCCCGAACAAACGCCGCATCCGGCGCATGATGAAGCGCGGCGCCGCAGGGTCTAAAAAGCCGGTCCGGATTAACACCCGTTCGAAATGACCGAAAAAGTATTCCATGTCTTTCTGCGGCACCGGTACATGCTCCGGCAATTCGGGCAGCTTGGCGCCGGCAGCAACGCGCAGTTCATAGGCCATGATCTGCACTGCGGCGGCCAAGTTCATCGAGCCAAATTCGGGATCGGTTGGGATCGCCACCGCTTCCTGCGCGTGGTCGAGTTCCTCGTTGGTCAAGCCGATCCGCTCCCGCCCGAACACCAGCGCGATTTTGCCCGGATGCTGCCCCGCCGCCAGCCGTTCAACGCATTCACGCGGCGTCGAAAACGGGATCGACACATAGCGCACGCGCGCCGTCGTCGCGATGACATGCGCGCAATCCGCGACGGCATCGGCCAAAGTCGGGAAAATCAGCGCGTTTTCCAGAATCTGATCGGCGCCGGAAGCGAGCGCAGTCGCCTGCGGATCAGGAAATAAATGGGGATCGACCAGCGCTAATTCGGTCAGACCCATGTTCTTCATCGCCCGCGCAGCAGAGCCGATATTGCCCGGATGGCGCGTGGCGACGAGAACAATACGAATGCGGCCGAGCAGGGCCTCAGTGGTTTCCAGGTGGCAATTCCAGGTTAAAAATCGGGGCGATGCGACGCCGGACGAAAATGACGGCGAGCTTTGCATCGCATTTCAGTGCAAAATCCGCTGCTGATTTTGCCTCAAGCTCGCCGCTTGTGCCGAAATACGCCCCGCGCCTGTGTTCTCGGCGCCGGAATTCTCCACGCTGGCTCTTCTGGATACGCTTCAAATGCACCCGCTCGTTACTATCGCCACGAACGCCGCCCGCGCCGCCGGCAACTTCATCATGCGCAACCTCGACCGCGTCGATCAACTTCAGGTTGAGCGCAAAGGTCGGAACGATTTCGTGACTCAGGTCGACCGCAGCGCCGAAGCGGAGATCATCAAGATCATCCACAAGGCCTACCCGCACCACGCTATCCTCGGCGAAGAAAGCGGCGCCAGCGGCGACAACGAAGTGATTTGGATTATCGACCCGCTCGACGGTACCACCAACTTCCTGCACGGCCTGCCGCACTTTGCGGTGTCGATCGGCGTTCAGGTGCGCGGCAAGCTCGAACACGGCGTGATCTACGCGCCCTGCACGCAGGATTTGTACACCGCAACCCGAGGCAGCGGCGCCGTGCTGAACAATCGCCGCATCCGCGTCAGCGCCGCGAAAGAGCTGGAAAGTGCGCTGATCGGCACCGGCGTGCCGATCAACCCCGATCTGCTCGACAGCTACTTGCCGACGCTACGCGCAATCGCCGGCAACAGCGCCGGCATCCGCCGCGCCGGCTCAGCCGCGTTGGACCTCGCCTACGTCGCCGCCGGCCGCCTTGATGGCTTCTGGGAAATGGGCCTCAAACCCTGGGACATCGCCGCAGGTCTGGTATTGGTGCAAGAGGCGGGCGGGATGGTCAGCGAACTGCACGGCGCTGGCGAGCCACTACAAACCGGCAACGTCGTCGCCGCCGCCCCGAAGCTACACCCGCAACTCGCTGAGATTTTGGCCAGCGCTGCGCGTTAATGGCTCGCCGGTAACGATAGCAACGGCACGAGCGCCTTCTACCGCTCACCAGTCTTGCAACAAAAATGCCGCTGACTCAGCGGCATTTTTTATCGAGGCCTTACTCGGCAATCGCTTAGTACTCTCTCGATCGAGCACTTTTGGCCTGGCCTTGAATGAGTAGGAAGATAGGCTGAAAAAACCCATGCTCTCGGTCAGGGATGCGTTTCGATACGCTCGCAAACGGAAAAGCTTGAATTTCGATTGCTCGTCCCCTCAGCCCAACGGCTTGACCATCCTGGTCATTAACGAAAACCCATTCCATATCCAAGTGTGCAGCGCAGTACTCACCAAAAGCCGCACCGGTAATTTCAATGGTCTGATCGTCACTGTATGGCGTTTTTTTGCCGCGCGCTACCCACGCGGCGAAAGCCACATCGAGCGCCTCCAGATTCCATGAGCCGACAACGCGAATGCCATGGAATTGCATGAACGGGACGATTAGCTTCGCGTCATCTCGTATTCGCTGCAGGGCATCATCGCTGAGCGGTCTGAATATCTGTTCGTATGGCGCTACTGTCGTTACGAACGCCTCACCAGCCCCTGATTGATCAGAGACTGGCTTTCGCCTGCGTTCAAGCACAGTCTTATTCGCCAACTGCACTTCGTGCCGTCGCTTGGCATTACGCGCCACTTCAGGCTCTACCAGCCCGAGACGTATGAGGGCTCGGACTAGCAGCGACCACATTGCCATGGAAGTCTGGCGTCGACTAAACCACCGCCCCGTCGTTCTCAGCTTTGGCGAGCTTTTCGGCTTTTATTTTTTCGTCTTTATCTTCTGGCGGCAATAAGTCTTCGCGCTTCAGATTCAGCAGCACGGTGACGCCGCTGGAGACGTAAATCGAAGAATACGTTGCCACCAACACGCCGACGATCATCGCGACAGCGAAGCCGTGCACGCTCTTGCCGCCGAAGAAGTACAGCGACGACAACACCATCAGCACCGTGAAGTGCGTGATGATTGAGCGCAGCAGCGTTTGGTTGATCGAGAGGTTGATGACATCGCGCACGCTGCGTTGACGCAGTGTCAGCAGGTTTTCGCGGATACGATCAAAGATAACGATGGTTTCGTTATTCGAGTAGCCGAGCATCGCGAGTATGCCGGCAAGCACGGTTAGGTCGAACTCTTCTTGCACCAGCGCGAGGTAGCCGAGCGTCATGATCGCGTCATGCGTCAGCGCGGCAATAGAGCCTAGCGAGAATTTCCACTCGAAGCGGAACATCACGTAAATGCCGATGCCAACAAACGCCGCGAGCAGCGCGGCCAAGCCATCCTGCTTCAGTTCTTCGCCGACTTGCGGGCCGACAAATTCGACACGCCGCAACTGCACGTCATTGGCCTTGGCATCGAGTGAAGCCAGCACTTTCGTGCTGATTTCGGCCGAGCTGGCGGTTGGGTCCGGCAATAAGCGGATCAATACGTCGGACGTACCGCCGAAATACTGCACTACGGCTTCCGGATAGCCGCCACGCGCGAGTTCGGCGCGCACGTTGTCGAGCTCCACCGTCTGCGGGTAGACCACTTCCACCAGCACGCCGCCTTTGAAATCGATGCCCAGATTCAAGCCGCGCGTCGCGAGCAAGATGATTGCGCCGAGCGTTAGCAGTGCGGAAACCACCAGCGCGCGTTTACGCTGGGCCATGAAATCAATCGTCGGAACTCTGGAAAAAATACGCATGGGTTTTCTCGTTGGCGCTCTGACTTAAACCGGCAAGTCTTTCAGCTTGCGGTTGCGCAGCGTGTAGTAAGCGATCGTGCGGGTGCCGATGATCGACGTGAACATCGAGGTCGCCAAGCCAAGCGCCAACGTGATCGCAAAGCCCTTGACCGGGCCGGCGCCGAGCGTGAACAAGACGATGGCGGCGATTAAAGTGGTGACATTGGAGTCGGCAATGGTTAGGAAGGCGCGGTTGTAGCCTTCGTTCATCGCCTGATGCGGCGGCAAACCGAGCCGTAGCTCTTCACGGATGCGCTCGTTGATCAGCACGTTGGCGTCAACCGCCATACCGAGCGTCAGCACGATACCGGCGATACCGGGCATCGTCAGCGTGGCGCCGAAAATCGACAGCGCGGCGATGATCAGAACGACGTTCAGCAGCAACGCGAAGTCGGCAAACAAGCCGAACAGGCTGTAGTAAAGCGCCATGAACGTCACGACCAGCAAGAAGCCGGCGACTGCCGCGTAGGTGCCTTTCTTGATGTTATCAGCGCCCAAGCTTGGGCCGACCGTGCGCTCTTCGACGATTGAAATCGGCGCCGCCAGGGCACCGGCTTTCAACAGATTCGCCAGGTCGCTCGCTTCCTTGTTGCTTAAGCCCGTGGTTTGGAAGCGCGAGCTGAATACGCCTTGAATCGTCGCAACCGAGATCACTTCCTGAACGTTATGGCGTTCGCGGATCGGGTCGCCTTTGGCGTTGTAGGTCGTCGTGTACTCCACTTCTTTGTAGACGACAGCCATCGGGTGGCCGACGCTCTTACTGGTGAACTCCAGCATTTTCTTCGCACCGCTGGCGTCCAGCGTCACGCTCACGGCCGGGGTGCCGCTTTGTTGGTCGATCGTCGGTTGGGCGCTGGTTAGCTGTGCGCCGCTGGCGATAATTTCCCGCTTCAGCAAATACGGGCGGTGATCGCCGCGGTGATAGAACAGCTCGTCGCCGGGCGGAACCACGCCACTAGAGGCGGCGCTATTGGCGTCGCCACTTTCGTCAACAGCGCGATACTCCAAGGTCGCCGTCGCACGTAGGCGCTCTTTGATGTCGCTGGAATCTTTAACGCCGGGCAACTGCACAACGATGCGGTCCGCACCCTGCCGCTGCACGATCGGCTCAGCAACGCCGAACTGGTTTACGCGGTTCCGCAGCGTGATCAGATTCTGTTGCACGGCGTTGTCGACGATGGTGCGGGCTTCGACATCGGAAATGCGTGCCGACAGCGTCGGTGTTGTCGCGTCTGGCGGCGTGGTCAGCGTTAACTCGCGGTATTCGCGGCTGATGGTGCTGCGCGCCTTGTCCAGCTTTTCGGTGTCAGCGAATTCCAGCACCAGCGCATCGCCAACCGCTTTGCGCGAGGTATAGCGAATATCGTTCTTACGCAGTAGCGCCGGAATATCGTTGACGTAACGATCAACCGCGGCTTTGCGAACGTCATCGACATCCACCTGCAGCAAGAAATGCACGCCGCCGCGAAGATCGAGACCCAGCGTCATCGGCTTGGCGCCGATCGCGTGCAGCCAGCCGGGCGTTTTCGGCGCTGAGTTCAGCGCAACGACGTAGCCACGACCGAGGCCTGCTTTCAGCACATCGGCGGCTTTGAGCTGGCTGTCAGTGCTTTTTAACCGCACCACCCACTGCTTGCCTTCGAGGCGCGACGCAGTGGTTTCGATCTTTTCAGCTTCGAATGATTTCGCCACCGTCGCGCTAAAATCGGCTGGCAGCGGATCGCCAGACGTCGTCGTAATTTGCACCGCAGGCTCTTCGCCATACAGATTCGGCAGCGCGTACAGCGCGCCGATCAATGTGACGATGATCAGCGTGAGCGTTTTCCACAAGGGGTACTGTTGCATGACGATTGAATTCAGCTTCTCAATTGGGAACCGCAGCAGCTTCGAGCCGATACGGAAAATCCGCGCCGCCGGTCTACCGCACCGGCGGCGCCGCGCGTAGTTACAGGTTTTTCAACGTGCCTTTCGGCAGAACGCTGGTAATCGCGCTTTTTTGAATTTTCACTTCTGTTTTGTCGGCGATTTCCAACGTAATGTAATTTTCACCAATACTGGTGATCCGGCCAGCCAATCCACCGCTGGTCACGGCCTCATCGCCTTTGGCGAGTTTGCCCAGCATGTCGCGCGATTCGCGCGCCCGCTTCATCTGCGGCCGAATCAGCATGAAATAAAACAGCGGCACCAACACTAAAAGCGGCCAGATGGCGCTAAACAGCCCCGGCTGGGCCGGCGCTCCGGTTTGCGCCTGCGCGGCAGGCACCAAGAAATCAAGAATTTCCGACACGGATCGAAACCTGAGAGGGGTAAAGATCGCGATTATGCCACACGGCTTGCGGCCGACTGCGCGGCCATTTTTGAGTGGGCAAAAAAGCCACAGCAAGAATTTCTTACTTCAGCCTAAAACCAGCGAAGCCCACAGGGTACCGGCTTGCGCGGATTGTGCGGAAGCACAAATTACCCGCATTCCGAACGCTTTTAGCCGCGGGCCGTGAGAAGTCTTGAGTCCGGCCGGCGTGCGGCGCTGTGCTAGCCTTCGGCTCATATCCCAGATTTCCTTCTTTATCATTGATGGAGTGGTCCGAATGGCGACGTATAAAGCCCCGATACGGGAAATCCAGTTTGTTCTGAACGATGTGCTCGATGCCGGCCAGCTCAGCGCGTTACCATCGTATGGTGACGCGACGATGGAAACGATGAATGGCTTGATCGAAGAAGCCGCAAAGTTGATCGAAGAGCAAATTGCGCCGTTAAATGCCAGCGGCGACACTGAAGGCTGCCGCTGGAATAACGGCGAAGTGAGCGTACCGAAAGGCTTCGCCGAGGCCTACCAGCAATATTGGCAGGCCGGCTGGGTTGGCCTTTCCAATCCGCCGGAATTTGGCGGCGCCGGGCTGCCGTACACGTTATCAAAAGTTGTCGACGAAATGCTGTGTTCGGCGGATGTTGCGTTCGCGCTCTATCCCGGCCTCACCGTCGGCTGCTTTGAAGCGCTGCACGCACTCGGCACCGACGAACAAAAAGCCACCTACCTGCCGAAGCTCGGCACCGGTGAGTGGACTGGCACGATGTGCATCACCGAGCCGCACGCCGGCACTGACATCGGCTCGGTGAAAACCAAAGCGACGCCGAACGGCGACGGCAGCTACGCCCTCGACGGCGGCAAGATCTTCATCACCTCTGGCGAACACACGATGGCGGATAACATCATCCACTTCGTGATCGCCCGCCTGCCCGACTCGCCGCCCGGTGTGAAAGGCTTGTCGACGTTTGTCGTGCCGAAGTTTCTGGTCAACGCCGACGGCTCGCTCGGCGCCCGCAACCCGGTTCGGTGTACGTCGATCGAACATAAGATGGGCATCCACGGTTCCTGCACCTGCGCGCTGCAGTTCGAGGGCGCGAAAGGCTGGATGGTCGGCGCGCCGAACACCGGCATCCAGAACATGTTTGTGATGATGAATCTCGCCCGTATCCTGGTCGGACTGCAGGGCTTGGGGCAGTGCGAGTTGGCGACGCAAAACGCCATTAACTACGCCAAGGATCGCAAGCAAGGCAAAGCGTTTAACGGCGGCGAAACGATCATCGACCACCCGGACGTGCGCCGCATGCTGTTGACGATGAAAGCAACCACCGAAGGCGCGCGCGTAATGGCCTACGAAACTGGCCTTTATGTCGACCTCGCCCACCATCATCCGGACCCCGCGGTGCGCGAGGCCGCCGGTGATTGGGTGGAGCTGAATACGCCGCTGGTGAAAAGCTTCTGCACCGACTCGGCATTCGATCTCGGGAGTCTCGCCGTGCAGGTTTACGGCGGTCACGGCTTCATCCGCGAGCACGGCGTTGAACAAATCGTCCGCGATTCGAAAATCCTGTGCTTATACGAAGGCACCAACGGCATTCAGGCGATGGACCTGGTGCGGCGTAAGCTGATGATGCACAACGGCCGGCTGCCGCAGCGCTTTTTTGCCAAGCTGCGCTCTGAAAGCACGGCCGATGCGCCGGTCGGCTTTATCGCCAAGCCGCTGCGCGAAGCCGTTGACGAACTGGAAAAAACCACACAGTGGCTGCAAGAGTCGTTCAAAACCCGGCCAGACGATGTCGGCTTCGGCGCGGTTGATTTCCAGCGTGCATTCAGCCTGACGTATCTCGGCTATAACTGGCTGCGCATGGCAAAAGCGGCGTCGTTGAGCACGAACGACGACGCCTGGAAGCTTTCCAAGCTGACGACCGCGCAGTTCTTCGCACAACGCATGCTGCCGCAGGTGCACGCGCTTTGCGCTAACGTTCGCAACTCAGCGACGGAGCTGATGACGCTAGACGCTGCCAGTTTTTAAACCCGACAGGGTGCCGACCCACGTTGTCGGCACCCGCGCCCAGGAGGAGCCCACATGAGCACGCTTTACGAATTTGATACAAAAGCTATCGATGGCAGCAACACCAAGCTTGGCGTCTATCAAGGCAAGGTGCTGCTAATCGTCAACGTTGCCAGCAAGTGCGGTTTTACGCCGCAATACACCGGTCTGGAAGCGCTTTACCGCAAGTACAAAGACCGCGGCCTCGTGGTGCTGGGCTTTCCTTGCGACCAGTTCGGGCACCAAGAACCCGGCGATGAGGCCGAGATCAAGCAGTTCTGCTCAATGAACTACGAGGTCAGCTTTCCGTTGTTCGCGAAAATTGAAGTCAACGGCGACAACGCACATCCCTTGTACAAATATTTGAAGAAAGAAGAAAAAGGCTTTCTTGGCTCGGAAGGCATCAAATGGAATTTCACGAAATTCCTGGTCGATAAAACCGGGAACGTGACCAAGCGTTATGGCTCGATCGACAAGCCGGAAAGCATCGCCAAAGACATCGAAGCACTGTTGGCATAAACCGGAATCCTCTGCGGCGCCAGCCTGGCGCAAGCGCCGCAGAATATCGACGGGCTGAGCAGCGCAAAATCGCCCGGAGTGGCACCGTTTTTTGGGTAATTCTCAGCGCATACCCGGCGCGTACTCGGTCCGCACGAACGGCATACAGCAAAAGCCGCTGAACGCTAACTACGGTTACAGCGGATCAGCCGAAAACGTATCGCAATTTTCAATTTCGCCGCGCTTAAAGCCGATCTGGAACCAGTGCACGCGCTGGGCCGAACTGCCGTGCGTAAATGATTCTGGCATCACGTAACCCCGGCTTTGGGTTTGCAGGCGATCATCGCCAATCGCGGCCGCCGTGTTTAGGGCTGTCTCAATGTCCTGTGCATCTAGCCATTGATGCCGCTGCTGGGCGTGGTAAGCCCAAACACCAGCAAAACAATCAGCCTGTAATTCCTGCCGTACCAGTAAACCGCCGGCGCCACGTAGCGCCGCTGGCTTGTTCTGCCGTGCGGTCTGGATTTCGTCAGCGATGCCCAACAGCGTCTGCACGTGGTGCCCGACTTCGTGGGCGATGACATAAGCCTGCGCGAAGTCACCGCCGCCGCCGAGCTTGTTTCGCAGTTCGTCAAAAAAACTGAGATCGAGATAGACCTGCCGGTCCCCCGGACAATAAAACGGCCCGGTCGCAGCGGTGGCGCCGCCACAGGCGGAGTCGACATGGCCATCGAACAGTACCAGCCGCGGCGCTTCGTAGCGCCCGGAGGCTTTCGCGAACAAAGCACTCCAAACGTCTTCCGTATCGCCGAGTATTGCGCGAACAAAATCGACCCGCGGATCGGCATCGGCGGCCGCGCTGTCAGGCTGCGTTTGGCTGGTTTCGGCGCGCTCAGGCTGCAAGACGCCGAGCACTTCCAGCGGATGTTTGTCGAACAACACACTCAACACAATGACCAGCAGCAACACGCCCGCACCGAGCTTGCTTTTACCACTGGACGACGCACCGCGCCGGTCTTCGACGTTGCGGCTACGCCTCGCTCTGTCCCAACGCATCGATCACCCTCCTGTTAACGATCTACAAGCTGTTGCAACTCAGCGGCCAGACCCCTATCACCGCAGGCTCAAGACGCACTTATCGGCGTCTCGGCCGCCGCAACCGGGGCTGTCTCCGCCACTCGTTCCACCGCCAAACCGCGTGCAATGCCTTCTGGACCCGATAAGAAAGCCGTGGCGAACGCGGCGAAAGTGCCCGCCTCGATAGCCGCGCGGATGCGCTTCATCAGCGCCAAGTAGTAGTGTAAGTTGTGGATCGTATTCAACCGCGCGCCGAGGATTTCGTTGCAGCGGTCGAGATGATGCAGATAGGCGCGTGAGTAGTTACGGCAGGTGTAGCAGTCGCAGGCAGGATCGAGCGGCCCAGCATCAGTCCGGTGCCGAGCGTTGCGCAGCTTGATCACGCCCTCGGAAGTAAAGAGATGACCGTTACGCGCGTTACGGGTCGGCATAACGCAATCGAACAGATCGATCCCGCGAGCAACGCCTTCAACCAAATCCCGAGGTGTGCCGACGCCCATCAAATAATGCGGATGCGCGGCCGGTAAGTGAGGGCCAATCACGTCCAATACTTTTAGGCGTTCTGATTCCGGTTCGCCGACCGAAAGACCGCCGACGGCGTAGCCATCAAAGCCGGTTTCAGTCAGACGCGCCAAGGACTCCGCGCGCAGTTCTGGGTGCATGCCGCCTTGAACGATGCCAAACAACGCGCCTTTGCCTTGGGTATCGGCTTCCTCGTGCGCAATTTTGCAGCGCGCTGCCCAGCGCGCCGAGAGCTGCATTGAGGTTTCAGCCTGTGCGTAGCTGGCGGGATACGGCGTGCATTCGTCGAACTGCATGACGATATCGCTGCCCAGCGCGTGCTGGATCGCAATCGACTTCTCCGGCGATAAAAACACGCGGTCGCCGTTCACTGGCGAGGCGAAATGCACGCCTTCTTCGGTCAGTTTGCGCAATTCCGCCAAGCTCCAGACTTGGAAGCCACCCGAGTCGGTCAGAATCGGCCCATCCCAATGCATAAAACGGTGTAAACCACCGAGATCCCGAATGATTTGCTCGCCAGGTCGCAGCCAAAGATGAAAAGTATTGCCAAGAATGATTTGCGCACCCGCCGTGCGTAGCTCTTCCGGCGTCATCGCCTTGACCGTACCGTAAGTGCCGACAGGCATGAACTGTGGTGTTTCGATGGTGCCGCGGGCAAACTGCAGGCGGCCGCGGCGCGCGTGGCCGTCTGTTTTTAGGAGTTCGAATTTCATAACGCGGGATTATCCCCGTTCGGATTCGAGATGGCACGAGGGAAATTGGCGCTAGCGCTAAGGATGAACCCTGACCTAGGTCAATGCCGCTAGCCTGGAAAAGCAAAACACTGACGCAATCTCATCACTACCGGAGCGTGTTATGGCCCAGATCGTAGATTGCCGCGTCGATGCCCGCAGCGCCTTGACCGTCCGCGAGGCGTATTTATCGGCGCGACTGCAGCAGATCGAAACGGATCGACGGCGCAGCGAACCGCTGCCGCAAGATTTCGAAGATCAAGCCACCGAGCAGGAAAATGATCCGGTACTCGACAATCTCGCGACGACCACCGCTGCCGAACTGGCTGACGTGCGCTTGGCTTTGCAAAGACTGGACAGCGACCAATACGGCGTCTGCAGCGAATGCGGCGCGGCAATCAGCGCCGAGCGCCTGCGCGCCGTGCCGGAAGCGGTGACGTGTATCGACTGCGCCCTCGCCCACGCCTGAGCCGATGATGTTTGCGGCCTCGGTGCCGGTTCTTAGTTTGCCGGCGTTGCTGCTCGCAGGCTTGGCCGGGAGCCCGCATTGCGCGGCGATGTGCGGTGCGTTCAGCCTGCGCGCAGGCAGTAGCGGTACGCTGCAGCAGCGGCGTGATGCGTTGATGGCGCTGCACGGCGGCCGAATTCTCGGCTACGCCGTGCTCGGTGGTGTCGCTGGCTACGCCGGACAACAGTTATTGCGTCACATGCCGGCCCCTTCGATTGGCCATTGGCTGCAACTCGCCAGCGCGCTGGCGCTCGTAGCAAACGGCGCGATGCTGCTCCGCCACCGCAGCGGCAGTTGCTGTCCACCGCAACCGGCCATCGGGAAGCGCGGCGATCTGTGGCGCAGCGCCGGCCGCGGCGCGCTATGGGCACTTATGCCCTGCGGTTTGCTGTATTCGATGCTCCTACTCGCAGCGTTCAGCGCGTCAGCCATCAATGGCGCGGCCTTGATCGCTGCTTTTGCCGTTGGCGGCACGCCGCTGCTGGCCGGAATCGGCTGGAGCGGCGCGCGCCTGTTTGGCGTCGGCAATGTTCGGCGCACAGGCGGGGTCATGATTGCTGCGGGCTTAGCCGCGAGCGCGCTGATATTGGCATTGCCAGCGCTTGGCGTCTCGGCTTGGTGCGCAGTTCCGCGTTAAATAGTACCGCGATAACGTTCTACGTCGGCTATTTCATCGCGAACGCCGTTTATCGTAGTAAGGCCCTCGCGATCAGCTGATCGCGAGGGCCGACGCGCATCTTTCCTTTTTAGGCGGCCATACCTTCTTGCTCCAGCACCGGCAGATCGGCCTGCAAGGCGGTGTGGCGTTTGCGCAACGCCGGCAGATCCAGCACCTGACCGATTTGGGCGGCAATCGTGCTTGGTTTGACCAGCAGCACGTCGCTATCGACGTGCTGGACCAACCATTCGGACGTACTGCCAAGCAGCAGGCGGTCCCAAGCGTTGTGATACGTCGAGCCGAGCACGAGCAGGCCAACACCGTTGTCTTTCACGTAATCTGCCAACGTCGCGCCGGGCCAGCCGACTAGGCGCGTACGGCTATCCACCGGTACACGGTGCGAACTCATGAACCGGTTGTACGCCTGCAAATGCGTAGTATTGGTCAGCTCGTAAACATCGATCGCGCCAACCGCATCGAGCCCCGGCTGGGTTACCGGCAAGTAAGGGAAGACTGAGACAACGTTTAAATCGGCGCGCAAATATTCAGCGACGCGTTGCGCCTGATCGACAACTGACGCATTCAGACCGTCGGCGTCGGTCGGCTCGGCCAGCACATCGACCGCTGCAGCGACACGGGTCAATTTCTGCTCTGAGCCAGGGCCGACCAACATCAGGTTGCAGGGCAGCAGCCGCATCAGCTTCCAATCGAGCGGCGTAAACAGCGCGCGCATTAAAAAGGACTCATGCCGGGCGTCTTTAATGAACAAATCGGCCCCGACATCAAGCACTTTGGCGATCATCGCCTCATCTGCACGCGGCGCCCACATAACATCGCATTCGACCGGGAAGCCGGCCCCGGCGTGATCCGCCGCTAGCCGGGCAACAGTCCGCTGATGCTCCTGGATAAAGTCATGGCGCGCGCGACGGGTGACATCAGGATGTACATGACCGATCGCGGCGTCGATCGCGCTATCGTGGACAAACCCGCAGAAATGCAAAGTCGCGCCGCTGGCTTTAGCCAGCGCAACTGCTCGATGAACTGCGGGCGAAAGCGATGTTGCGGAATCAACTGCAACGACAATTACGGCGAGCTTATTCATAATCGACTTCCTCAAAGGATGGCATGTTGAAAATCGCGGCCCAATGTTACGGCAGACGAAACCGGCTTAAGTTCGCCGCCAGCAGTCAGTTGCCGATCAGCGGCGTACAGTAGCGCGGAAACCGAGTCGCCGTTTTGCGGCCATTGCGCCACCGCCATGCGGCAGCGCAAGCTCATAATGGCCATCGCCATCGGTAGTGGCTCGTGTACCGCAGCTTCAATACGGCTGCGTAACGATGCCATTTCAGCGACATTTGCTGGCATCAGCGCAAAACTGTAATTGCCGAGATTGCCGCACAACGTGCCCGGCAACAGGCATTCGCGCAGTCGCTTGCCGATCAAGGTCAACAACGCAGTTTCGTGCTCGCCGCCGAGATGTGGCACGGCACCGAGTGCGGTTTCGATGTTGACCAATAACAAGGCGGGTGCTGCCTCGCGCATCACCACTGCCGCAAGGCGCCGCTCGCATTCGTCGATAAATGCGGCGCGGGTCATCAAACCGGTGTGGCGATCCAGCCCATCAACCGCATCTTGGCGTCCGACATCGGCGTTGACGTCGAAGTGCAACGCCAAATAATGCGTGATGTGGCCGCCGTGACGAACCGGCGTGATGTTTTGCCGCACGCTGAGCAATTCGCCGTCGATCGTACGATCGACGGTTTCGCCCGACCACGCTTGGCCGCTGCACAAGGTGGACCACAACTCGCGGTAATACCGCGGCCCGTGACGGCCCGACTGCAGCAGGCGCGGCGTCTGTCCCAAAACCGCTTCCCGAGAATAGCCGTAAACCTCCGAAAAAGCGTCATTAATCCAAACAAATGTGCCATTGTCATCGGTGACAAAAGCCGGCGTCGCCGCGCCTTGCAACGCCCCGGTGACAAGGCGTTGCTCATTAATCGTCAACGCCTCGCATAAGCGCCGCGCGAGCCAACCGACCCAGCGATTGAGGAAATCAGCGGTGGTCTGCTCGCTAAGATCGTCGTGGCCCCAGGCAAATACTTCGAGCAGCAACGGTTGCTCGAAGCCACGCAACGGCCACGCGGCGCCAGCACCAACGCCGTGGCGGCGCAGATTTACCACTTCGGGATCAATGTCAGCTTCGTCAAAAATCTGAGTCACTGCGGCGCCTTTGCGCGCAGCGCGGGCCGCGAGTGTTGCAGTGCACGGACGCAAGGTTTCCAACGATTCGCTCAACATGCGCACCGCCGGTAGTGCTGAAGGATCGCCGGCGCAGGCGACTTCGCGCAGGTCGGAGTCGCCTGCTTCGAGCACGCGAACAGCGGCGAGTTCAAGCCGATCGTGCAGAATGCGACACAACGTATCGAGTGCGGCATCCAACGTGCCGCCTTGGGCGAGGTCGTCGACCAAGCGCTCGAACGCCCGAAATGCGGTGGCGTCGAGGCTATCCGACCCGGCCGACGGCAAGGCCAGCAGCATGCTGCCGTCGGCTTCGGTTAACGGCAGACACAGGGGCAGCGTCCATAACCGTTGTCCTTTGGGCAAACGCAACCAGCGCGGCTCGGCGACGTCCAAACCCCGCACCTGCTGGTCGCGTAGCTCCTGCGCCAGCGCCGAGAGCACCATCGAAACAACGTTGCGCTCCGGCATTAAGCGCAGCGCATTGGAATTGAATGGAGATACGTTGCCGACTGGGTCGATCGTAAAAATGGGGGTTGCCATGAAATCCGCTCCTTCGCGCAACGGCTGCGCCTTTTCTTAACGCAAGCCTCCGTCAGATAGGGTCTTGCCGCTTTGACCTGGATCAAGGTTCGCACCGCACCGCGCCCGTAACGTAGCGGCATCGCATTGGAGATTTCAGGATGACTTCGTCGACGTTCACGCAGAACCGCCAGGCCGCACTCGGTGCGATTCCTTCGGCCGAGTTAATCAGCCGCTATGATCGCCCCGGTCCGCGTTACACCTCGTATCCAACTGCGGCCGAATTCAAAGACACGTTCACTGAATCTGATCGTCTCGCGGCGATCGCCAGCGCAGCACCTGGCCCACTTTCGGCTTACATCCATGTGCCGTTCTGCTCCAGCCCCTGTTTCTATTGCGCCTGCACGAAGGTGATTACCCGTCGGCTGGATATGGCCGACGCTTACGTCAATCGTCTGGAACGTGAAATCGAGTGGGTTGGCAACCAATTCGATGGCGCCCGCTCCCTGCAGCAGTTGCACTTCGGCGGCGGTACGCCAACGTTTTTGAGTATCGATCACTTAAGCTGCATTTTCGGCAGCCTTGATCGCCACTTCGGGCTCGTGACCGACTCAGATCGTGAATACTCGATCGAAATCGACCCGAGAACCGTACAACCGACGACGATGGCCGAACTCGCGGCACTGGGCTTCAACCGCGCCAGTTTCGGCATCCAAGATTTTGATCCCGACGTGCAGCGCGCCGTTAACCGTGAACAAACGCCCGAAGAAACCGCAGCGCTGTTAGATGCGGCGCGCCGCGCTGGATTTAGCTCACTATCGATTGATCTGATTTACGGCCTGCCGAAACAGACCCAGGATTCATTTACACGCACGCTGGATCAAGTCATCGCGATGCAACCCGACCGCGTTGCCGCGTATAGCTATGCGCATCTTCCGGAGCGCTTCAAACCGCAACGGCAGATCGAAGATGCGGATTTACCGAGCGCCGCGGAAAAGCTCGGTCTGTTGTTGCTGATCGGCCGTAAGCTAACTGAGGCCGGTTATGTCGCGATCGGCATGGATCACTATGCGAGGCCGGCCGACACGCTGGCCGTCGCACTGACCGACGGCGGCTTGCATCGCAACTTCCAGGGGTATTCAACGCACGCTGCCTTGGATCTAGTTGGCTTCGGCATGAGCGCGATCAGCCGCATCGGCAACTGTTACAGCCAGAACGCACGCACGCTACCCGGCTATTACGGCGCAATTGATTACGGCGCGTTGCCGATCGAACGCGGCATTCGCCTGACGCACGACGACCGCGTGCGGCGCGAAACGATCGAGCAAATCATGTGTCGTGGCGAAGTCGACGAAGCTGCAATTTCCGAACAATTTGGCATTAATTTCGAACGCTACTTCGCCGCCGAACTGGCCGAAATGGCGCAATTGGAAGCCGATGGTCTGGTCCGCCGTCTGCCGGGGAAGCTACAAGTCACGGCGATTGGGCGCCACTTGCTGCGGCCCATTGCGATGCCGTTCGACGCTTACTTGCGTCGCAGCGCCGCTGCACCGACGCTGCACGCGCCGCCGGTGCGGCGCTATTCAAGGACGATTTAATCGCAACCGCTTTCCCGGCAACATTTTTTATCGGAAATTTGAGACGCCGTGATGCCATCCGCCCCGCCGCAGCCGAAGAACGCAAATTCGACCGTGATCCCAATTCGGGCTTTTGGCACGTCTGCAGAACCCGCGGCGCCGCTAGTGGTGAGCGATCCCTGCGGCAACTGCCACAGCCGCACGTATAGCTTGTGCGCTTGCTTATCGCCTGGGCGCCTAGAAAGCTTGGCGCAGACGGTAATGCGAACACGGCTGCGCGCGCACGAAACGCTGTTCGAGCGCGGCGAAAAAGCAGAGTTCGTCTATACCGTAACGTCCGGCGCGTTGAAGCTCTATAGCTTGCTGCCCGATGGTCGGCGGCAGATCGTCGGCTTCCCCTATCCTGGGGATTTTCTCAACGTCGGCCCACAGGAATCGCATCTGCTTAGCTGTGAGGCAGTGACCGAAACCACGCTGTGCCGGTTTACCCGCAGCGAGTACGCAGCGTTTCTCGAGAATTACCGGGAGCTGAAGCAGGCCCTGGTCGAGCGCACGGGCGACGAGTTACAACTCGCGCAAATGCAGATGACGGTGCTCGGCCGCAAAACCGCGAGCGAACGCGTGGCCTCGTTCCTTTTGCAGCTGCTGAACAAGCGCAGTCAGCTGTCGGCCAACGTCGTACATTTGCCGATGACGCGTACCGACATCGCCGACTACCTCGGCCTGACCACCGAAACCGTCAGCCGCACGTTTTCGCAATTCCGCCGCGATGGCTTGATCAATCTGACGATCTCCGAGCGCGTAGGTCTCACCAATGTCGCTGCGCTCAGCCAACTCGCGGCCGGGTTACGCAGCTAGCGGATCAGCGCGCGTTCTGGAGATCGATCACGACGTTCCCAGCCCGTACGCGGCGCGCTTCTTTCGCTGCATCAGAGCGAAATAGCTCAAGCTGGCTTAAATAGTTGTCGTCGATATCTTGGGTCACATATTCGCCGGTGAATACCGAGCAATCGAAGCGTTCGATCTTCGCGTGCTTGTGCAGAACGGCTTCGATCAAATCTTCCAGATCTTGGTAGATCAGTCGATCAGCGCCGAGCAGGCGCTCCAGCTGAACCAGCGTGCGGCCGTGGGCGACAAGTTCGGAAACCGTCGGCATATCGATGCCGTAAACATTGGGGAAACGCACCGGCGGCGCAGCCGAGGCAAAGTAAACTTTGCGGGCGCCGGAATCACGTGCCATTTGGATAATTTCCTGGCTGGTGGTGCCGCGGACAATGGAGTCATCGACCAGCAGCACGTTTTTGCCACGGAACTCGACATCGATCGGATTCAATTTCTGCCGCACCGACTTCTGCCGTTGCGCTTGGCCCGGCATGATGAACGTGCGGCCGATGTAGCGATTCTTGATAAACCCTTCGCGATAACGTACGCCGAGCCGCGCGGCGACTTCGGCGCCAGCAACGCGCGAGGTATCCGGAATGGGGATAACGACATCAATATCGTGATCCGGCCATTCGCGCAGTATCTTTTCGGCGAGCTTGATACCCATGCGCAGCCGCGCGCGATAGACGTAAATCTTGTCCATTACCGAATCCGGCCGGGCGAGATAAACGTGTTCAAAGATGCAAGGCGAACACACCGGATTGGCCGCACACTGACGAACATGCAGCTTGCCGTCGAGCGTGATGTAAACCGCTTCGCCCGGCCCGATATCGGCGATGAGTTCGAAGCCGGCGGCGTCCAACGCAACACTTTCGGATGCAATCATGTAATCAACGCCGTCCGGGCCTTCGCGACGGCCGTACACCACCGGGCGTATGCCGAAAGGATCGCGAAAACCGACAATGCCGTAGCCGCTAATCAGCGCCACGCAAGCGTAAGCGCCGCGGGCGCGGACGTGAACGCGCGAGATCGCCTCGAACACGTCGGCTGGCGCCACGCGCTGCGTCCCACTCATCATCAATTCGTGCGCGAAGACGTTCAGCAGCACTTCTGAATCAGAATCGGTATTGAGGTGGCGACGGTCGCCGTCAAACAATTCTTGTTTCAGCAGGTCGGCATTGGTCAGATTGCCGTTATGCGATAAGGCAATGCCGAACGGCGTGTTGGTGTAAAACGGTTGCGCTTCGGCCGATGTCGCGCAGCCCGCAGTTGGGTAGCGAACGTGACCGATACCCATGTTGCCGCGCAGCCGGATCATGTATTCGTCTTTATTGAAGACGTCCCGCACGAGTCCGTTGTCTTTGTGCAGATAAAGGCGATTGCCTTCGTTGGTGATCATGCCAGCGGCGTCCTGGCCGCGGTGCTGGAGCATGGTCAGTGCGTCATAAATTTCCTGGTTAACGGGATTCTTCGCAACGATTCCGACAATGCCGCACATGATTAATGCTCCACCTTGGATTTTGCAGATTCCGGTTTCAGCAGCCAGGCCGAAACCAACCAGTTTTCCGGGATAAGCCCCTGCAAGTCAGCTGCCAGCGGCTCTAAACGCGGGACGAATAACGAGCGGTGCCACCACGATTCGTCCTTCGCCGCACTATTGGCGACGAGCATGACGACGACAATCGAAATTAAGACGCCACGGATCAAGCCCAAGCCCGCGCCGAGCATGCGGTCGACGCCGCCGAGTCCCGCACTTTTCACCAGCGTGGCAATGGCCCAGGTCAGCAGCGCGCCAACTAACAACACCGCTAAAAAGACCAGTGCATATGCGGCAACGTTACGTACGCTGGGGGTTTGAATCGAGGATTGCAAGGCGTCCGCGACCATAGGCGCGTAGCGTAGGCTCAGCACAAAGGCTAATACCCAACTCGCAAGACTGAGCGCTTCGCGAACAAAGCCGCGAAGAACGCCGACGAGAATTGAAAAAAGCACGATGCCTATGAAGGTGTAGTCAACCCAGATCATGCCGTGCACGAGCACCCTGCGAAACGCCGCGCGGAGTTTATCATTGCAAATCGATGACTGGGGCGTCGACCGAAAATATAGAAACCCGAGCGTTGTCTCGAAACCTGGGCTTTATCGCGATAATTCAATGGTTTTTCGGTTACAGCTCATCCGCAAGGGGATCTCCAGCCGGGTGAACTTTGTCGATAAAACCGAATCTAACGCTACACTGTGCAGGGTCTCCGGAAAGCCGCCTGATATGCAAAAATTCTGTCTGTCTCTCGGCGTGGCCGCACTGGTTTCGATCAGTTCCTTGTCCCACGCCGAACAACCCGTTATTGATCTGCCGCAGATCGGCAATCCTGCCGACTTAGCCATTTCCCCTGCCGAAGAAATCCGGATCGGCCGGCAGGTGGCGTCGGAGTTGTATTACTACAACTACGTCGTCGAAGACCCGGAACTTACCGAATACCTCGCGTCTGTCGGCTGGCGCTTAGCCGCCAATGGTGGTGAATCGCCGCCATCGTTCGAATTTTTATTAATCGCCGACCCGCGCATTAACGCTTTTGCGCTGCCCGGCGCCTATATCGGCGTCAACGCCGGCTTATTGCTCGCTGCCGCCAACGAAAGCGAGCTCGCCAGCGTTATGGCGCATGAAGAGGCGCACGTTACGCAGCGCCACGCGGCGCGCAGCGCAAACGAGGGCGAAGTCGCGACAATTGCGACTTGGCTTGCCGTGCTCGCCGCGATCATCGCCGGTTCGGCCAATCCAAATGTGGTAATCGGCGCGCTATCAATCGGCCAAGGCATCAACTACAACCGCCAGGTAAGCTACACCCGCGCCAATGAATACGAGGCAGATCGCATCGGCATCCGCACGCTGGCGGCGTCGGGCTTTGATCCAAATGCGATGGCCGGCTTCTTCGCCAAGCTAGAGCAGCAAACCCGGCTGTATGGCAACCAGCTGCCGGAAATTCTGCTGACTCACCCGATCAACACAACCCGCGTCGCGGAAGCGCAGGAGCGCGCCGCGCAGTATCCGCACCGCGACATCGTTGACTCAGTCGACTTCTCGCTGATGCACGCGCGGATCCGTACCTTTATCGCGGACTCAGCGAATGACTCAAAAGGCTACTTCACGCGCGAGATCGAGGTCGGCAACGACACACCGGAAAATCGCTACGGCTTGGCGCTCTCGCTAGAACAACTGGAACAGCACGAAAACGCGATGGTGGCGTTGGCGCCGCTGGTGAAGGAATATCCGAAACAAGTCACGATTAACCTACTGCAAGCGCAAATTCTGACCGGGCTCGGCAAAACCAATGAAGCGCTCGACCTTTACGCGAAGACGCTAAGCGTGGTACCGCGCTATGCCCCGGCAATTTTCGCCTATTCGGAGGCCTTAATCGCCGCGAATAAGCCTGACGAAGCGCGTCAGCTGCTGCTGACGCACGAGCAGGCGCTGGGCAAACGCAACGACACCTACCGACTCCTCTCCAGCGCCGCGCGAGCAAGCGGCCGTACCGCTGAAGCCCAATATCAGCAAGCGCTGTATTTAAGCGGCCGCGGCGATCTCGTCTCGGCGCTACAGCAACTCAATGCCGGCCTGCGCGTTGCCAGTATCACGGCGCAAGATCGCGCACGCCTCAGCGCTAAGCGCCAAGAATTACTGGAAACGATCCCGCGCGACGAATTGCGCAAATTACAGCGCCAGCCTGGCTAATCCTCGCGACGCTACCAGCTCGGCTGTGGGGTTGGGCGGGGCTACAGCGCCTTTGTGGCGGTCTTTACCGAACGCCGTGAAGCGGTGTTTGGAGTTTTAGCTCCAGCTGCCGGGCCACGCGCTAATCACCGCAAGCCGATAGCCTCAGAACGGATCCTGCGTCGGTACGATCGTCGCCCACTGCTTACAGGTCGGGCAATGCCAGAACAGTACGCTGGGCTGTAAACCGCAGTTCGTGCAGCGATAGCGGGCGCGAGCATCGAGCTTGGCCGAAATCGCCTTGCTCACCGTTGCCATCGTCGGGTTATCCGGCAACGCCACGGCTAACCAAGCCAGCAAGCCGCGACTATCGGGATTCCGCGCCACGCGCTCGGCCAAATAGGGCTGCACCGCCGCTGCGCCGCCTTGCGCCTGTATCAGCGCCGCTTTCGCCAGCGTCACGGCGATCGCATTCGGGTGATCTTGCTCTGTATCTTCGAGAAAGCGGCGATACCCTGCCTCATCGCTGTGTTCACGGAAACAGCGCGCGAGCGGCGCAATGACTTCCGGCAGAAAACGGGCGTCCTGCTCAACTACGCGCGTATAGGCACGCGTGGCACCGTGCCAATCTTTCCGTGCCTCAGCCAAGGCAGCCAGCGCGAGATGCGCACGCGTGCAAGCGGAATCAATATCCAGCGCTTTTTGGGTCTCGCGCAACGCCAATCCGGCATCGCCGCCGTGGCGGGCGGTATCGGCGATCTCACAATGGTACTGCGCGATCCGCGGCGCCAACGTTGCTCCGCGCACACCTTGTAAGCGCTGCGCCGTCGCAATCGCATGCGGCCAATCTCGCCCTTGTTCGTAAAGATCAAGCAGCAGATCTAAGGCCTTCGCGAGATAGGTGCCGTCGGCGACGAGGTCCTGCAGCACCGATTCAGCGCGATCAATCAAGCCGGCGCGGAGATAGTCTTGGGCCAGCTCATAACGCGCCGCTGCGGCCTGCTCCGCGTTCAAATCACTACGTGCGAGCACCGCTTCGTGCAAATGAATGGCGCGATCAATTTCACCACGCTTGCGAAACAGGCTGCCCAGCGTCATCTGGAGTTCGACCGTACCCGGCTCCGCTTCCACCGCCCGGGTCAACGCGGCGATCGCCTGATCGTTGTCGTTTTTTACCAAGCTGCTCAAACCCGCCAGCGCATCGGCCGGCAAGCTGGCGGGTGTACTCTCACCATTACGTTTGCGTGCCAGCGCGGTGCCCAGGGCGACGCCCAGCGGCAGCAAAAGCCAAGAGGCAAGTGTTTCAAACATGGGCGGCGCTCAGCGCGTGCCAGCCAGTGGCAGATTCCGGAGGTTTTTCAGTTCCGTCTCAGCGTCGCGCAATTGCTTGCGCAAACGCCGGATTTCGTTATGAAGCCCGATGATGCGAACTGCGCACAACAGCAGCGTGATCAGTACGCCGATCACAAACGTGACGACGACCAGCACCGCGATACGGACTTCAACACTGCCAACCAAATAGTGGAACGTCACGCGCTCGGCGTTGAAATAGCCGAGGCTGGCTCCAACCGTGAAAACGAGTAGGAGCAGCAGTACTACGAAGAGACGCAGCATCGGAAAACTCGCTGGATTAACGTTTTACGATTGTGCGCCATCCCCGGCGCAGCGGCCAGCGCTCCGATTCCAGCACCCTACTCGTCGGCAACGTCGCGGATGGGCGCCAAGCTGGCGTTGACGCGCTCACGCATCTCCTTGCCAGGCTTGAAGTGCGGTACATGCTTGGCCGGGATGCGGACCGCCTGCCCCGTCTTCGGATTACGGCCTACGCGCTCAGGGCGGCTATGCAGCGCAAAGCTGCCAAAGCCACGAATCTCGACCCGCTCCTGGCGGGCTAGCGCGTTACTGATCTGATCCAGGACCAGTTTGACGGCTAGCTCGACATCCTTTTGCATCAGGTGGGTCTGCTTTAGCGCGAGCGCTTCGATCAGCTCGGACTTAGTCATAAATGTTGGGATAGATCAGAACTATTTGGAATTCGGACGATAGAGAAAAAAATGTCGGAGTGCAAGCCATTAAAATATTTTAATAAATATTAAGCACATGGCATAAAAAAAGCCGCGCTTCCGCGCGGCTTTAATTGACAATGAAGTCAAATTTACGTCATTAAATCAGTTCGAATCGTTGCCGCTGATCTGTTCTTTCAGCAAATCGCCGAGGCTGGTCTTACCGGTCGAGGCGTTGCGGCTGTATTCCGCCACCGCTTCTTCCTCTTCCTGAATTTCCTTCGCACGGACCGACAGCGTCACGATGCGGTTCTTGCGATCCACACCGATGAAGCGTGATTCCAGCGTGTCGCCAACGGACAGCACCTTGGTCGCATCTTCAACGCGGTCACGCGCCAAATCACCCGCCTTGATGTAGCCCTCAACGCCACCGGCGAGTTCAATGACTGCACCCTTGACGTCCACTTCTTTGACCGTGCCCTTGACCATCGAACCTTTCTGGTTGTCGGCAAGGAACATCGTCAACGGATCCTGGCTCATCTGCTTCACGCCGAGCGAAATACGCTCGCGGGAACCATCAATGGCAAGAACGATGGCTTCAACGTCCTGGCCCTTCGAGTAGCGGCGGACAGCTGATTCGCCCGGCTCGTTCCAGTCCAGATCGGACAGGTGGACGAGACCATCGATACCGCCGTCGAGGCCGATGAAGATGCCGAAGTCAGTGATCGATTTGATCTGACCCTTCACCTTGTCGCCTTTCTGGAAGTTCTGCGAGAACTCTTCCCAAGGATTCGGCACGCACTGCTTCATGCCGAGGCTGATGCGGCGGCGCTCTTCATCGATGTCAAGAATCATGACTTCGACTTCGTCGCCCAAATGCACGAGCTTGCCCGGGTTAACGTTCTTGTTCGTCCAGTCCATTTCGGAAACGTGGACCAAGCCTTCAACACCGGCTTCGATTTCGACAAACGCGCCGTAATCGGTGATGTTCGTGACTTTACCGAACAGACGCGTCTTTTCCGGGTAGCGGCGTTCGATATCGACCCACGGATCGGCGCCGAGCTGCTTCAGGCCGAGCGAAACGCGACGGCGTTCGCGGTCGTACTTCAGCACTTTGACTTCGATTTCGACGCCGACGGTGACGACTTCGGCCGGATCCTTGATCCGCTTCCAGGTCATATCGGTGATGTGCAGCAAGCCATCGATGCCGCCGAGGTCAACGAACGCGCCGTATTCGACGAGATTCTTGACCACGCCGCGCAGAATCGCGCCTTCCTGCAGTTTCTCGAGCAGCATGTCGCGCTCGGCGCTGTACTCGGCTTCAAGTACTTCGCGGCGGCTGACAACCACGTTGTTGCGCAGGCGATCGAGCTTGATGACCTTGAACTCGAGCGGCTTGCCTTCGAGGTAAGCCGTATCGCGAACCGGGCGAACATCGACCAACGAGCCCGGCAAGAACGCGCGGACATTGCCGATATCGACGGTGAAACCGCCCTTGACCTTGCCGGTAATGATACCGATGACCGTTTCCTTGCCTTCGAACGCCTTCGTGAGGCGGTCCCAGGTCCGGATCCGTTCGGCTTTTTCTTTGCTGAACCGGGTTTCGCCGAAACCGTCTTCGACCGTTTCCAGCGCCACTTCAATGCGGTCACCGACCATCACCGTTGCCGGTGCGCCGTCGACCATGAATTCGGCGATGGGGATAACGCCTTCCGATTTCAAACCGGCGTCAACGATGACGACATCCGGTTTGACCTCAAGCACCAGCGCCGAGACGATGGTGCCGGGCTGCATCGATTGGCCGCCCGTCAGGCTTTGTTCAAACAGTTCTGCGAAACTTTCAGTCATTCAGCAAGCTCTTAATGTTGGATACCACTTATCCTAAGACGCCATCCTGGCGACAAGGTCAATCAATAAAAGGCCGCCATCCTGGCAACCTACGTTGATCTGAAGTTACTGGCCGCCGAGCAACCCGCGCTTTTGCAGGAGTGCTTTGACAACATCCAGTACTTCCACCGGCTCCATTTGCGTGGTATCGACGACGACGGCATCCGGTGCTGCGGCAAGCGGCGCGATTAGCCGTTTGCGGTCCCGGGTGTCGCGAAGGCGAACTTCCGCGAATAGGTCTGCTAATTTAACACCTGTGCCCTTGGCACTCAACTGACGCCAGCGCCGTTCCGCCCGTGCTTCAGCGCTTGCGTCGAGAAATATTTTCAAATCGGCGTCGGTAAAAACTACTGTTCCCATATCTCGGCCGTCTGCGATCAAGCCCGGCGCTGTGCGGAAATCGCGTTGTCGCTGCAGCAGCGCAGCCCGCACCAGCGGCGATGTTGCGATCTGTGAAGCCAATTCACCGCTGGTTTCGACGCGCACTTCGGCGGTCCAGTTCTCGCCGTTAACGTGTATCGCTTCATCCGCTTCGGTTTCGCCGCTGAAAACGATCTTCAAATCCGCCGCGAGCGCGGCGACGCGCGCCGATTCATCGAGCGGAATCTTCTGATGAACGGCAGCCAGTGCAAGAATTCGATACAGCGCGCCGCTATCAAGGCGATGCCAATGGGTTTTCTGCGCCAACCAGCGTGTCACCATGCCTTTGCCGACGCCGCTGGGACCGTCAACGGTGATGACCGGAACGCGCGGCTTCATCGTCGCACCGCCGTTGCCGAACGATTCAAAGCTCACCCTCGATTTGCAAGCCTGCGCTCCGCGCCAGCACCGCGAAGCCGGGGAACGAGGTCGCGACGTTGGCGCAGTCGAGAATCTCGATCGGGCCATCGGCGCGCAACGCCGCCATCGCGAAACTCATCGCTACGCGATGATCGCCCAGGGAATTAACACTGCCGCCGTGCAGCTGGCCACCGCGAATACGGGCGCCATCCGGTTGCGCCTGCGCGTCGATGCCGAGCACTTGCAGGCCATTGCACATCGCCGCGATGCGGTCCGATTCCTTGACCCGCAACTCCGCCGCGCCGGTCACGATGGTTTCACCATCAGCGCAGGCGGCGGCGACAAAAACCGCCGGGAATTCGTCGATCGCATTCGCGACCAATTCGGCACCGATTTCGATGCCACGTAGGCCCGCGCCGCGGACTCGGATATCAGCAACCGGCTCACCGCCGAAAAAGCGCGGGTTCTGCAGCTCGATTTCAGCGCCCATCCGTTTCAGGATTTCGATGATGCCAGTGCGCGTTGGATTCACGCCGACCGCAGTCAGTACGATTTCCGAACCCGGAACAATCGCGGCGCCGACCATGAAGAACGTTGCTGACGAGACATCGGCCGGCACTTCAACATCGGCCGCAATCAGCCGCTGGCCGCCGCGCAGCGCAGCGCGGCCGGGTTCGGCTTCAACGTCAACGCCGAAGCTCTTCAGCATGCGCTCGGTGTGGTCGCGCGAGGCTTCCGGCTCGCGCACTTCGGTAATACCGTCGGCATAAAGGCCGGCGAGCAATAAACAAGACTTAATCTGTGCGCTGGCCACCGGCGAGGCGTAGCGAATGCCGCTCAACTTGGCTGCTGGCGAGATTCGCAGCGGCGCCGTGCCCTTCTCGGTCGTTTCGATCACCGCGCCCATTTGCCGCAGCGGGTCAACGACGCGCCGCATCGGCCGGGTTGATAGTGAAACGTCTCCGATTAGCGTTGTTGCAAATGCTTGCGCCGCCATCAGCCCCGACATCAAACGCATCGAGGTCCCCGAATTCCCCAGATCTAGCGCCGCTGCCGGCGCCCGCAGCCCATGCAGGCCAACACCGTGAACGCGCAACGCCGTCGGCCCTGTTTGTTCGATCTGAACGTCCATCGCCCGAAATGCCTGCATCGTGCACAGGCAGTCTTCGCCGGTTAAAAACCCGCTGATTTCCGACACACCATCGGCTAGCGAAGCCAGCATCACCGCGCGATGCGAGATCGATTTATCGCCGGGCACCCGAAGCGTGCCGCTCAGGCGCCCGCCGGGCCGCACGGTGTAGTCGATCCGTTGTTCTGTTGCGTTCATTCGTTTTCGTTCCGGCCGGAGGGCCGCAGAAGGGTTATTCGATACGGGTTAAGTGCCGTTCGCGGGCGGCACGGGCGCGCTCAAAAACATCGCGCAAACCATCCCACTCACCGCGTTCGATCATCCCGTGCAAGCTTTGCAATTCTTCAATCTGCTTACGCAGTAGCGCCGCCACCGGCTTAGCGTTAGCGCGCAAAATGTCGTGCCACATCCGCGGACTGCTCGATGCAATCCGGGTGAAATCGCGAAAGCCGCCACCGGCATTCGGAAAAATATCGGCGTCCGCCCCTTCCAGCCCTGCCAGCATCTCGACAAAGCTATAGGCCAGCAGATGCGGTAAATGCGAGGTCGCCGCGAAAATAGCATCGTGACGCGCGGCACCCATGCGAACCACACGGGCACCCGCAGCTAGCCACAACGCTTCAACGCAATGCAAAGCGGCGTCATCCTGCGCCGGATGCGGCGTTAGGATCAAGCGGTGGCCGCGAAAAAGTCCGGCCTGCGCGTGGGCAACACCACTTTTTTCGGTGCCGGCGATCGGATGCGCGGCAACAAAACGCGCCGGCACGGTGCCAAATACCTGCGCCGCCGCTTCGAGTACGGAAACTTTCGTACTGCCGACGTCAGTTACAATCACATCGGCGCTCAACCCTGCGCGGCATGCAGTCAGCGCGGCGGCAGTTGCCAGCACCGGCACCGCGATAACCACGACATCCGCAGCCGTAACCGTCTCTGCCGCGCTGGCCGCACTGCTATCGATCACGCCCAGCTCCAGCGCCAGACGCACTTGCGTCGGATCGCTGTCGAAGCCTGCGATATGCCGAACTACGCCTGCTTCGCGCAGCGCCCGCGCAAACGAACCGCCAATGAGCCCCAGGCCGACGATTGCGAGCCGATCGACGACCACTGCACTCATGCCGCCAGCACTTCCTTCAGCGCTTCGAGGAAGCGGCTGTTTTCGGTTTCGGTGCCGATGCTGACGCGCAAGAACTGCGGCATTTGGTACGAGGCCATCGGCCGCACGATCACGCCGCGTTCGAGCAAACCTTTATGAATCGGCGCCGCCTCGCGGCCGAAACCGATCGTGATGAAGTTTGCCTGCGACGGCAGCACGGTCAGCCCGAGCATCTTCAGCTCGGCCCGCAGCCGCGCCATTTCGTGTGTGTTCAACTCCACCGCGCGCCGTACATGGGCTTGGTCGCCAAGCGCGTGCTCGGCCGCGAGCAACGCCAGCATGTTCAGATTGAACGGCTGGCGCACGCGGTTCAGCAGATCCGCAACGCTGGGGTGCGATAACGAATAACCGGCGCGCAAACCCGCCAGGCCATAGGCTTTTGAGAATGTGCGGGTGATAACCAGATTCGGGTAGCGGTCCAGCCAGGCGCGGCTATCCGGCTTCTGCGACGCTCCGAGATACTCGATATACGCTTCATCGAGCACGACAAGCGTTGACGGCGGCACGCGGGCGATGAACTTCTCGAGTTGATCCGGCAGCAGCCAGGTTCCGGTCGGGTTATTCGGGTTGGCCAGCAACACGACGCTGATATCGTCGGCCAGCGCCTTCTCGAATTCGTTCAGATCGTGGCCGTACGGCATCACCGGATCGTCAGCGGGCAGCGCCGGAACGACTACGCTTTCAGCGTTCTGTGCCAACGCCGCCAATGGATAAACGGCAAAGCAGTACGACGAAAACAGCGCCTTGCGGCCCGGTCCGAGGAAGACACGTGCCAGGAACTCAATGATGTCGTTCGAGCCATTGCCGAGCGTGATCCGCTCCGGTTCAATGTTGTGAAATTCGGCGATTTTTTTCTTTAGCCGAAAACCGCCGCCGTCAGGGTATAGCGCGACATTGCCAGACGCCGCGTGCTCCGCGAGTGCCGCGCGCACCAGCGGGCTTGGCCCGAGCGGATTTTCGTTCGAGGCCAGCTTGATCGCGTTGGCAACGCCGAGACGGCGTTGTAATTCCTCGATCGGCATGCCCGGCGAGTACGGTTCCAGCGCCAATACGCCGGACAGCGCACGCTTCAAATAGGGTTGTTCGGTCAACATGGTCAAACCACCGCGCGAGGATAGGAGCCGAGTATTCTGAAGAACGCCGCACGACTGCGCACGACATTCAGCGCATCGGCCACCGCCACGTCATCGCGATGGCCTTCGAGATCGAGGAAGAAATTGTAGTCCCACAGGCCGCGACGGCTCGGCCGCGACTCGATCTTGCTGAGGTTGATGCCGGCGTTCGCGATCGGCTCCAGCAAACGGAACAGCGCGCCTGCCTCGCCGCCACTCGGCGCCGAGCACACCAGCGACGTGCGATCGCTACCGGTTGCCTCGGGCGTATGCCGACCGAGGATTAAAAACCGCGTCGTATTATTGGGATCGTCCTCGACGTTCGAAGCCAATACCCGCAGCCCGTAAAGCTCACCGGCCGCAGCGCTGGCGATTGCCGCGCCTTCTTTCGTTTCCGCGACGCGTTTGGCAGCGGCGCCATTGCTCGATACCGGCTCGCGGGGAACGCCCGGCAAGCGCGAATCAAGCCAGCGCCGACACTGCGCCAGCGACTGCGGATGCGAGTAGATCACTTTTACATCCTCGATCCGCTCGTGCGCCGATAAAAACTGGTGGTGCACCGGCAGCCAAACTTCGCCGCAGATCGAGAGCGGCGTGCCGGCGAGTAAGTCCAAAGTGCTGCTGATTACGCCTTCGGTCGAATTCTCGATCGGAACGACGCCGTACGCCGCCGCGCCGGACTCGACATCACGAAAGATTTCATCGATTGCAGTCATCGCGCGCGCCGCGACCTGATGACCAAAATGCTTATACACCGCGGCCTGGGTATAGGTGCCTTCCGGCCCGAGATAGGCGACGGCCAGCGGCGATTCCAGCGCCAAACAGGCCGACATAATCTCGCGCATCAGCCGCGCCATCACTTCATCCGGCAGTGGGCTGTCGATCTGGCGATTGCGCGCCATCGCCCGGCGTAGCACTTCGGCCTCGCGCGCCGGCCGGTAGTGATCACCCGTGGCGCCGCTGGCGGCTTTGATTTCGCGAACCTGCTCGGCCACCCGCGCGCGCTGCGCGATCAGCTGCTGGAGCTGGGCGTCAAGCGCATCGATTTCGACACGCGCTTCGGCCAGAGTTTTTTGAGGCGCTGACATAGTTCTAAGCTCCAATAACGCGTGCCGCAGGCAAACCAGAAATGGCAAAGAAAGCGTTTATTAATTCGGCGGCCACGGCTTGGTCAACGTGCCCTGCCTACCGATCCTTCACTGGGCCTTAGGTCAAAAATTTCGCAGCGTTCTGACTTTATACCGCGGCGTTTCCGTCACAACGAAACAGCAGCCGTAGCGCGTTGAGGCAGGTTTACCGGTTCCCACCCTGGCGACTTAGGACCCGGCACAGGCGCCGATTCAACCGTGACTACGGGCAAATGCCTTCATGTATTCAACCAGCGCGATCACGCCGGCTTCCGGCATCGCGTTATACAAGCTGGCGCGCATACCGCCGACAACGCGGTGGCCTTTCAAACCCGGTAAGCCGGCTTTCGCCGCGCCTTCCAGAAATTCGGCATCGAGCGCCGCATCGGCGAGCGTAAAGACGATATTCATCCAGGACCGATCGGCCGTCGCCACTGGGTTGTGGTACAGCGGCGTGCTGTCAATACAGTCGTAAAGCAACGCCGCTTTGCGTTCGTTGCGGCGGCCAATTTCGGCCAGCCCGCCTTCACGCTGCAGCCATTTGAATACAAGGCCGCTGACGTACCACGCGAAGCACGACGGCGTATTCAGCATCGAATCGTTATCGGCGACGACTTTGTAGTCGAATATCGTCGGCGCCGCCGGCAAACATTGGCCGAGCAAGTCTTCGCGGACGACGACGAAAGTTAAGCCGGCCGGCCCGGCGTTCTTTTGGGCGCCCGCGTAGATCAAGCCAAACTTTGAAACATCGAGCGGGCGAGATAAAAACGTCGACGAGAAATCGGCCACCAGCGGCACACTGCCAACATCCGGCACCGCTCCAAATTCAACCCCTTCAATGGTCTCGTTCGGCGTGTAGTGCACATACGCTGCGTTCGGATCAAGCCGCCACGTTTCTCGCGCTGGAATGTGATTAAACGGCGAGGCCTGCGCGGCGATATTGGCCTGGCCATACTTCGTGCATTCTTTCGCCGCCTTCACGCCCCAGGCGCCGTTGACGATGTAATCCGCACTGGCCTTTCCGCGCAGCAGGTTGAGCGGCACTGCGGCGAATTGCGCCGTCGCCCCGCCCTGCATAAACAACACTTTGTAATTCGCCGGAATGGCCAGCAAAGCGCGCAAATCTTGTTCGGCCTCGGCGGCAATCGACATGAAATCTTTGTCGCGATGGCTCATTTCCATCACCGACATACCGCCGCCCCGCCAATCCAGCAATTCGTCGCGGACTTGTTCCAGTACCGGCACCGGCAGAACCGCAGGGCCGGCGCTGAAGTTAAATACTCGGGTCATTTCAGGCGTCTTATGCTGGGTTGAAGCGAAAAACGACGGCAGCGATCACGCCTCGCTGCCATCCTCATCAGGGGCAACGGGAGGCGGCGTATCGGCAGCCGGCACTTCCGGTGCAATCGCAGCAACATCCGCTTCGGCTTCGGGCTCTGGCTCAATGCGATCGAGCCCGACCAGACGGTCGCCTTCGCTCGGTCGGGCGATCCGCACGCCCTGCGTATTGCGGCCGAGTTGCTTGATTTCACTGGCTTTGACGCGAATCAAATGGCCGGCGTCGGAAATCAACATCAGTTCGTGGCGGTCGTTGATATCGAGCGCGCCGAGCAAACGGCCGCTCTTTTCCGATAACGCCTGCGCGATCACGCCTTGGCCGCCGCGGCCGCGCAGCGGGAAGCCGCCGATCGCCGTGCGCTTGCCGTAACCAAATTCGGAAACAGTCAGGATATCGCCGTCTTGAGCAACGATCAGCGCGATCAGCTTAACGCTGGTTTCCGCCGTTTCGGTGCTTTCGCTATCGCCGTCCGCTGATTCCGCGCCGTTCTCGTCTTCCTCAGAATTACCGCCGAGTTTGACTAGGCGCATGCCGCGCACGCCGGTGGCCCCGCGGCCCATCGGGCGCACGTCTTTTTCGTTGAAGCGGATAACCCGGCCCGCGTCGGAGAACAGCAGCACGTCGTTTTCGCCGCTGGTTAATACCGCACCGATCAGTTCGTCATCAACGCGCAAATCGACCGCGATAATGCCCGCAGTGCGCGGCCGTGAGAAATCTTCCAGCGGCGTTTTCTTAACCGTACCGCCGCGCGTTGCCATGAAAATAAATTGCCCGGTATCGAAGCGCTTTACCGGCAGGGCAACGCTAATCCGCTCACCATCTTCCAGCGGGAACAGATTAACGAACGGCTTGCCGCGCGAGCCCGAGCCGCCAACCGGCAATTCAAACACGCGCAGCCAGTAAAGCCGGCCGCGCGACGAGAAGCACAGCAGCCAGTCGTGCGAGTGCGCAACCCACAGGCCGTTGACGTAATCGTCTTCTTTGGTCGCCGCCGCGGTGCGGCCACGGCCGCCACGCTTCTGTACTTGATACTCAGCCAGCGGCTGGGCTTTGACATAGCCCTGCTTCGACAGCGTGACGACCATTTCCTGCGGCGTGATTAAATCTTCGCGGTTCAGATCCAGCGCGAAATCGGTGATTTCAGTACGCCGTTCATCGCCGTAGTTGTCTTTTATTTCCAGCAGTTCGGCGCGGACAACGCCGAGCAGGCGCGCTTCCGAGCCGAGGATGTCGAGATAGTCGAGAATCGCTTCGAGAATCGCGCGGTATTCGTCGTGTATTTTGTCTTGTTCGAGGCCGGTGAGGCGCTGCAGACGCAAATCCAAAATCGCCTGCGCCTGAACATCCGACAAGCGATAGCCGCTTTCGATCAAGCCAAAGTCGGCGCTGAGTTCCTGCGGACGCGAGGCTGTGGCACCGGCGCGCGAAAGCATATCGCTCACCTGACCCGGCGCCCAGACGCGGCCCATCAAACCGGCTTTGGCTTCAGCCGCATTCGGCGAGCGGCGAATCAGCTCGATCACTTCATCGATGTTCGCCAGCGCAACCGCCAAACCTTCCAAAACATGCGCGCGGTCCTGCGCTTTTCGCAGTAAGAACTGCGTACGGCGGGTGACGACTTCACGCCGATGGCGTAAGAAAATCTCCAATAGCGCTTTCAGACTCAACGTTTTCGGTTGGCCTTCGTCAAGCGCCACCATGTTGATGCCGAATACCGTCTGCAGCTGCGTCTGCTGGTACAGATTATTCAGGACAACTTCGGCGTTTTCACCGCGCCGCAGTTCGATGACCATGCGCATGCCGTCTTTGTCAGACTCGTCGCGCAGATCGGTAATGCCTTCAATTTTCTTTTCTTTGATCAGCTCGGCGATTTTCTCGATCAAGCGCGCCTTGTTGACCTGATACGGGAGCTCGGTGACGACAATCGCTTGCCGATCGCCGCCGCGTTCAAAATCTTCGAAATGCGTGCGTGCGCGCAAAACAATACGGCCGCGGCCGGTTGCGTAGGCTTCTTTCAGGCCTGCGGCGTCGAGAATCAGCCCAGCAGTCGGGAAATCCGGCGCCGGAATCAACTGCATCAGCGCTTCGAGTTCCAGTTCCGAGTTATCGATCAGCGCCACGCAGGCATTGATAACTTCGGAAAGATTATGCGGCGGGATATTCGTCGCCATGCCGACGGCGATACCGCTGGAACCGTTAACGAGCAGGTTCGGGATGCGCGTCGGCATCACCACTGGCTCTTGTTCCGAACCGTCGTAGTTCGGGACGAAGTCGACGGTTTCTTTGTCGATGTCCGCGACCAATTCCATCGCGATCCGCGACATCCGGACTTCGGTGTAGCGCATCGCCGCCGGGCGGTCGCCGTCTACCGAGCCGAAATTGCCCTGGCCATCGACCAGCATGTAGCGCAACGAAAACGGTTGCGCCATACGCACGATCGTTTCATAGATCGAGGAATCGCCATGCGGATGGTATTTACCCATCACGTCACCGACGATACGCGCCGACTTTCGGAACGGCTTGTTGTGGTGATTGCCCTGTTCGTTCATGCCGTATAGCGAACGGCGATGAACGGGCTTTAAGCCGTCACGCGCGTCCGGCAATGCTCGGCCGATGATTACGCTCATCGCGTAATCCAGGTAGGAACTGCGCATCTCGTCTTCGAGATTGACAGACAGGATTTCTTTCGCGAATTCAGTCATTCGTGATCGTGCGCTTACCGTCGTTTTTAAAGGTGCTAGGAAGCACCAGTGCACAGCGTTAAAACCGCCGTACATGCGTTTGGAATTTCTTATTTTAACACAGCGACCACCCTACGCTCAGGCGGCCCCACCGTGCGGCGCAGAGGGCCACACGGTGGGCGTTTAATCCCCTTGGATGGGGGATTTAGTTAAAACAGCGCGGCATCCATCGCCATCAGCGGCTCAGCGCCGGCACGGATTTCTTTCAAGTAGCAACCGGTTTCCGGCAGCAGCTTGGCGAAGTAGAAGCGCGCCGTAAACAGCTTGGCGCTGTAGAAGTCGGGTTCCGACGTGCCGGCAGCCAGTTTTTCGACTGCCACTTTCGCCATCCGCGCCCAGAAATAGGCGTAGACCATGTGCCCGACCAAGTGCAGGTAAGCCACCGACGCCGCACCAACTTCGTCCGCGTTCTTGATCGCTTTCTGGCCGATTTCCATCGTTACTTTCTGCACGTCCAGGCCCACCTCGGCCAGCGGGCCGATGAATTCCTTCATCGCCTCATTGCCTTGCTCGGCTTTGACTAAATCGGTGATCAACTTGCCAAATTTCATCAGCTTGGCACCCATATCGCCAAGCACTTTGCGGCCCAGCAAGTCCAGCGCCTGAATGCCGTTGGTGCCTTCGTAAATCATGTTGATGCGCGCGTCGCGGACAAACTGCTCCATGCCCCATTCGCGGATATAACCGTGGCCGCCGAGCACCTGCATGCCAAGTGTCGTGCTGATGTAGGCGTTTTCGGTGATGAAACCCTTAACAACCGGGGTCAGCAGCGCCATCAAGTCCGCAGCGTCGCGCGCGACCGCAGCATCCGGATGATTGTGTTCTTTATCGAGCTGCAGGCCTGACCAATACGTGAACGCCCGCGCCGCTTCGGTATACGCCTTTTGCGTCAGCAACATGCGGCGTACATCCGGGTGGACGATGATCGGGTCCGCCGGCTTGTCCTTGGCTTTCGGGCCGGTCAGCGAGCGCATCTGGATGCGATCTTTGGCATAGGCCAGCGAATTTTGGTACGCCACTTCGGCCAAACCCAGCGATTGCATGCCGACGCCGAGGCGGGCGCCGTTCATCATCACAAACATCGCGTTCAAGCCTTTATTGGCTTCGCCGACCAGCCAGCCGGAGGCGCTGTCGAGGTTGATGACGCAGGTGGCATTGCCGTGGATGCCCATCTTGTGTTCGATCGAGCCGCATTTAACGCCATTGCGAGTGCCGAGGCTGCCATCTGTATTGGGCACGAACTTCGGCACCAAAAACAGGCTGATGCCCTTCGTGCCGGCTGGCGCATCGGGTAGGCGCGCAAGCACCAGATGGACGATGTTTTCGGCGAGATCATGTTCGCCGGCGGAGATGAAGATCTTCTGACCGGTGATAGCAAAGCTACCGTCGCCATTCGGTTCAGCTTTGGTCCGCAGCAACCCGAGATCGGTGCCGCAGTGGGCTTCGGTCAAGCACATCGTGCCGGTCCAATGGCCCGAGATAATCTTCGGCAAATACAAGGCTTTTTGTTCTGGCGTGCCGTGCACGTGTAGCGCAGCGTAAGCGCCGTGGGTCAAGCCGGGGTACATCGTCCAAGACTGGTTGGCCGAGTTCAGCATTTCGTACAACACGTTATTCACGACTTCCGGCAAACCCTGACCGCCGAAGTCTGGATCGCAGGCCAGAGCCGGCCAGCCGGCTTCGATGTACTGCTGATAGGCCGCCTTGAAGCCTTGCGGCGCGGTGACGTCGCCCGTCACCGGGTCATGGTGGCAACCTTCAGCATCGCCGGACTGATTCAGCGGGAAGATCACCCCCTGCGCGAACTTCGCCGCCTCTTCGGCGATGGAATTGATCGTATCGGCATCCAGTTCAGCATGCCGCGGCATAGCTTTGAATTCCGTTTCGACGTTCAACAGCTCATGCAGAACAAACTGCATATCGCGCAGCGGTGCGGTGTACTGACCCATGGACTAGCTCCAGCGAAATTAAGTAAAGAATTGGCAACGCTGCATACTATGCCGTATGGAAGCCGATTTCAGAAGTAGTGCAGTGCAATAATTCCACGCTTGGCGCGCGCGTCAAGTCTGTCCGCGGCCGTATGGCTGCAGCAAATTTCTTTGCAGAAAGGGGACTTAAAGACGACTTAAAGACACCGAATGCCGCGAAATTAGCGGCCACTAATTGACGCTGTTCTAGCCGTAAACGCGCGCGCTGTCAGCCATTATTGGCGTTTCGACTGCCGCAAAGCCTCTTGTTCGACTTTTGTCAGTGCAACGCGGTTTCGCAGGTAGGTCGGCACCAGCGTCGCCGCATCCTGCACCTGACCAGCGGCGAAACGTGGCGCCGCCAAGGCCAGCGCAGCCGCAGCGTGCGGCAGGGCGAGCGCATCAATTTCGGCCAAATTACCGCTGGCCGACGCCAACAACGCATCGCCGTGCGCGCGCCAACCGCTACCAACGCCGATCTGTCTGCCACCACCGGCGCCGAGTTCAAGCGCTTGCAACAGTTCGGCTGTCGCCGCTGCCGGGCAGACCTTTTCCGGCGCTAACAACATCGCCACGCCGGCCTGCGCGCGATAAACACCGAAATAAACTTCGTCCATGCGAGCATCAATCGCTGCCAATACGGTGGCTTCTGCGCGTGCCACCAGCGCCGCTTGCGCCAACATCGCCAGCGACGACACGCCAACCACCGGCAGCCCGGAGCCGAGCGCCAAACCTTTGGCGAAACTGACGCCGATACGCACGCCAGCGAAGCTTCCTGGGCCGATACCGCTGACGATGCCGTCCAGCTGGCTGACATGCAGCCCGGCTTCGGCCAATAGCGCTGCAAACATGAGCGGCAGCCTCGCCGAATGACTGCGTCCCGCGACCTCGTAATGCTCAAGTACAGCGCCGTTTTGCCACAGCGCCACCGAACAGGCTTCGGTTGCGGTATCGATTGCGATCAAATTCATACAGTTTCCACGGTCCGCAGCCAGGCAGCGGCGTCTTTTGCAGCGGTGAGTACCGGCATCGGCGGCAAGCTGGCGAGCACGCGCCGGCCATACGCTTTGCCGCGCAGGCGCGGATCGCACAGAACGACAAGACCGCGGTCGGACTGATCGCGGATTAAGCGGCCGACGCCCTGCCGCAGCGCAGTAATCGCACGCGGTAATTGCAATTCAAAGAATGGATTACCACCGCGTTCGCGGACCAGGGCAAGGCGCGCTTCGAACACCGGATCGCCCGGCTGGCCGAACGGCAGCTTGTCGATTGCGACAACACGCAACGCCGCGCCTTTCACGTCGACGCCTTCCCAAAAACTGCTGGTTGCGACCAAGATACCGTTGCCGGCACCCGAGAAACGCTCGACCAAACGCGCTTTCGCGTCGTCGCCCTGAATAAACATCGGCAAGCCCAGCGTACCGAGCCGCGCGGCAATGCGGTCCATCGCCCGATAGCTCGTGCAGAGCACAAACACCCCGCCCTGACTGGCTTCGATAATCGGAATCAGCGCGTCGGCGACGGCATCGGAATACTGGGCGTCGTTGGGGTCCGGCAAGCCGGGCGGCAGATACAGCCGCGCCTGCTGGTCGAAGCCAAATGGACTATCGAGCCGCAGCGTTTCGGCATCGTCGATACCGAGCGCACCGGTGAAATGAGAAAAATCACTGCCCGCGGCGATCGTCGCCGAGGTAAACACCCACGCGCCGGGATACGCCGCCATGAAACGCCGAAAGCCGTCGATCGGTTCGATCGGCGCCGCGTGCAACGCACCACCGCGGCCCAGCGCTTCGGCCCAGCGCACCCAACTGTGGTCTGCGCTACCGGCAATTTGGGTCAAATTGGCGTGCAACATCGACGCTCGCTGCGCGCAATGATTCAGCCCGGCGCTGCGCTCGGCGTAGGTTTTTAAGACATCCCGGCATTCTTCGAGCGCGGTGCGCACCGCGCCTAGCGCCGAAGCCACACCGGGACGTGTGGCGAACTCTTCCAGCGCGACGCGGATCCCGATTTCGGAGAACGGCCGCTCCAGTTCGATTGTCGCCAGCCCCAGCGCGTCTAGCGCTTCCGTCAGCGCTGGCATGTCACGGTATTCCTGCACTTCGGCGGTGATGTCGCGCGCCAAATCGCTGAGCTGGCGCGTCGAAACCCGCTCACCAAAAAATTGCGTCGCCAGTTCTGGCAGTTGGTGCGCTTCGTCGACGATCACCGCATCGGCGCCGGGCAGCACGCTAAAGCCTTCTTCTTTCAGGCGAAAATCAGCAAATAACAGATGATGGTTAACCACCACTAAATCCGCCGCTTGCGCCGCCCGCCGGGCCCTGACGACATGACATTCGGCAAAATCCGGGCAGCGCCCGCCGAGGCAGTTATCGGCGGTCGATGTAATCAACGGCAATAACGCTTCGTCGCCCGGGCCGGTATTGAACTCGGAAATCTCGCCGCGTTCCGTCCGCAGTGCCCAGTCGTCTGCCGCGGTTAGCCGATCACGCCGAACGCGGCTGCGTGGATCCATCACCGCTTTGCGCAAGCGGTAAATACAGAGATAGTTCGCCCGACCTTTTAATAGGACGATGCGCCCTGGCGTCGCCAAGGCCTCGCGCACGCGCGGCAAGTCGCGAAAAAACAGTTGGTCTTGCAGGTTTTTGGTGCCGGTTGAGATCACCACGCGGCTACCCGACTGCAATGCTGGGACGAGATACGCGTAGGTTTTACCGGTGCCGGTGCCGGCTTCAACAACCAGCCGTCCACGCGTAGCGATGGCGGATTCAACCGCCGTCGCCATCGTCTGCTGCGACACCCGTGCCGCAAACCCCGGGATGTTCTGCGCAAACGGGCCGGCCGGACCGAGCAACTCGGCGGCGTTCACAGCGTCTCAATCACGGCGCGGTTGCCGGATCAGCGGCTAATTCGTCGGCCCGGGCGTTGGCGTGACGCGCGCCGGGGGCATCGCCAAGCATTAGCCGCGCCGCACCGATCAAACGCCAGTTACCCGCTTCCAGATACGGATTGCCGCGGGCGTAACTACTCGATTTCTGCGCCGCGCCGGTCGCCTGCTCTGCGTTTTTGGCCTGCAAATGCACTTCGGCCAACGCCTGCCAAATAAACGGGTTACGAGGTTCAATTCTAAGCGCCCGTTCCAACTGGCCGAGTGCTGCATCAAATTTCCCGGCGCTACGCGAAGCCTGCGCCTGCCGATACAAAGCCAGAACGCCGGCACTGGCGCCCGCTGCTTGAATCGTCTTCGGATAGTCGCCAGTCGACGGCGCCGGCTTGGCGACGGGCGGCTGCGGCTCTGGGAGTTTCTCTGGCGGCGTAACAACCGGCGGCACCGACTCCGGTTGTGGCGCTGGTGTTGGCGTGCCCGTGTCAACTGGCTGGCTAACGCAAGCAGCGGCCAGCAAAGCCGACGCGCACAGCACGACGCGACTCAGCGCGATCCAAAAAACTCGGGTCATTTGAATATATCTTTCAACCATTGCAATGGCGAAGATTCTCGCGCATTCGCGCAGTCGGCGTACGCCTCAGGGACCGTGCCGACGATGAACGGAATCGTCAACGCTCCGGCGCAGCCTTCATCAGCCCGCAAGCCGCTCTGTGGATCGATCTGCGCTTCTTCGATATTGGCGGGCAGGGTGAGATCGATGCCGCGCGCGGAAATATCGCGCATCAACCGGCCCCAGATCCGCAATGCGCCAGCGGCACCATCCAACCCGACAGGCTTATTGTCGTCCCGCCCAACCCAGACCACGGCAACTCGATCGGCGCCGAAACCCGCAAACCATGAGTCGCGGTCGTCATCGGTGGTGCCGGTTTTACCGGCAAAGCGCTGGCCTGCTGGCAAAACGCTAACGGCCCAACGCGCCGTGCCGAACTCGATAACTTTCTGCATCGCCCAGGTGGTTAAGTAAACTGGGCCTTCGGGCAGCGTTTGTTTGAGCTTGAAGCTATACCGCGACAGCGGCTCGCCGTCTTTGGTCTGCACTTCTCGAATCGCTAGCAGCGGCGTTAAATAGCCTGATGCGGCCAACGTCGAGTACATTTGCGCAACATCGAACGGCGCCATATCAATTGCGCCGATGAACATCGACGGCAAGGTCGGCGGATCCTGAAAGCCGGCCGCTTCGATGGTGTCGTGCACGCGCTCGACGCCAACATCCAACCCGAGTTGGATCGTCGGCAGGTTGTAGCTCTTCGCCAGCGCCGCGTACAGCGGTACCGCCCCATGCAATTGGCGGTCGTAATTTTTGGGTGCCCAGTGTTGGCCGTTCGGCATTTTTAGATCGATCGCCGCATCTTGCAGAATACTCTGCAAGTTGTAGCGTTCGGGCTGCTCCAACGCCGTTAGATAGACGAACGGCTTGGCCAAAGAGCCGATCGGACGCTTGGAATCGAGCGCCCGATTAAAGCCAGGGAAGCGGGTATTCCGGTCGCCGACCATCGCCAAAACCTCACCGCCTTCAACTGACGTAACAACGCCGGCGGCTTGCAACGTATCGGCGGGTAAACGACGGCTTTTTTCTAAATCGGGCAGATCGGCGACGATGCGCGCTTCCAGCGCTTCCTGCGCACGTGGATCAAGTGTTGTAAAAATCCGCAGGCCTTCGCCGTTCAAATCCTCTTCACGGTAAAGCCCTTTTAGCTGCCGCCGAACGAGATCGATATACGCCGGATAGCGCTCAACGCCGCCGCTGGCGCTCCGCACGACGCCCAGCGGCTGCAATTGCGCCACTTCCAGTTCGTCATCGCGGATCAACCCCGCCTCCGCCATCAACTTTAAAACGAGATCGCGGCGCTCCTGCACGCGCTTGGCGTAGCGCCGGGGGTTAAAAACGGTGGGACCTTTAACAATGCCGACCAGTGTCGCAATCTCTTGCGGCTGCAGTTCATTCAGTGGCTTGTTGAAATAAAACTGGCTGGCCAGGCCGAAGCCGTGAATGGCGCGGGCGCCGTCCTGCCCCAGCCACACTTCGTTCAAATAGGCTTCGAGAATCTCCGACTTGCTGACGTGGCGCTCTAGCAGCAGCGCCATGAACATTTCGGTAATTTTGCGCTTGAAGGTCTGTTCGTTTGATAAAAATAAGTTGCGGATCAATTGCTGCGTCAGCGTGCTCGCGCCCTGCACGGTATGCCCAGCGCGTACGTTTGCCATCGCTGCGCGCAGAATGCCGCGGAAACTAATGCCGATGTGATGCTCGAAGTTACGATCTTCGACCAGCATCAATGTCGCCGGCAATAGCGGCGGCACTTCATCGAGTTTGACTAAAATCCGATCTTCACCGCTGTGGCTGGGATACACGCTGCCGATCAGCATCGGATCGAGACGCAGCAGGTCAACCGGCTGGTCACTTCCCATCGCACGGATATTGGCGAGGCTTTTGCCATCACCGCGGATCGCGATACGCATCTCGCTCTGCGGGCCGTCCCAAAAAGCAAAGGCTCGCGTGTCGATTTTCAGCTCGTTGCCGCTGGCAACATAGGTGCCGGGGCCGACCAAATCATCGCTGCTGCGATAACCGAGACGATCAAGCTCATGGCGCAGTACATCAACGCTGATCGGCGCCCCTGGATACAACTCCAGCGGTGCAGCATAAACCTGCGCAGGCAAAACCCAGCGCACGCCCGCAAAGCGCACGCGAACCTCGCCATCCAGCCGAACGAGATAAATCGACAGCGCGGCGATACCAATGCTGAACGCGACGGCGAGGCCAATCAGCAGCCAGCGCAGGAACGGAGACTTAATTCGGACCATGAGTACGCGGATGGTAGCCGCTTTCGGTGTGGCTCGCCGCGAATCAGGCATAAAAACTGCTGGGCATCGCCGCGTGTAGCGGTAGGCCCGGCGTTCAATTCATTACGGTGTTAAAAGGTCGTCGTTACGCTGAAATAGCCGTAGAGCGTATTGCCGGTATCGGGCGCATTCGGCGCATCATCAAGAAAGCGGCCATCGAACAACACTGCGCCGCCGGACTCCAACCGCACCCGTTTCGGCACTAACCAGTAACGAACTCGCGTTTCGATTTGATGACCGGCAAAACTACCCGAACGGCCCGTATTGTCGCGAACCCCCGTGTTCGAGAAGCTATCCGTGGTCGACTCCAGCCACGCGGCGCGATAGGCCAGCAGCGCGTCCCAACGGGCGTTCGGCTTTACTTCCAAGCGCGCTTCCGGCGAAACGATATTGGCGCGGCTAAATGGGCCGTAAATGCCGGTAGGACCGAAATCAAAGCGGCGTGCGCCGTAGAGCGTATCGAATCGGTTAATGCTTTTTGAACCAGCTTTATCGCCACTGGCGAGATCAAACCCCAAGGCTAAACGCGGGCTCCACGGCAGCTTGAGCGTTTCGCCGATCTGGCCGCGCGCAAAGTAAGCCGACACGTCCCGCCTCGGCGCACTAGCCGAGGTTCCGGTACGGGCATTACCGAATTGATAAGCGCCCTCCACTTCGTAATCTAGCGCGCCGGCTTTCGGGGCCCGGTACACCCGCGTGCCGGGCGTGTAGAGGTGGCGATTGCGCGTCGGGCGGCCGTTTGCATCGTTTTCTTCCAGGCCAAAAAGATAAAGCTCCACCGTCGCGGTCGGAATCGCCTTAGGTAAGCTCAAAAAACCACCCCAGAACCGCAAGGCGCTTTTTTCTTGATCGAATTCGGTCTGGTTATCGAGTATCGAAGCGCGATCCGCCGGCAAGCGCAGTTGCGGCAGCGTGTAGAGCAACGTCAGTTTTTCGCCATCCGCGCCCTGCCAATCTGCATGCGTGCCGGTAAATGCGTTTGGATAGTTGCGGTAATCATTCCGGGCGACAAAGCGCCGAGAACCGAGATCCAGCGTAAAGCGGCCTGCGGTGACCTCAGTTTTCGATTTTGCGCCGAATACGTCGCCGAAGTTAAGGCCAACATAGCCCTGCGCGAGTTCAAACGTATTCACCTCGCCGGTGCCAGCCGAGCTGTTGCGATCATCAAAATACGCTCGCGCGTCGATCAACTCCGCGCCAATTTTAAAAACCTTATTGTGGTATTCAGCCGCAAGGGTTGTCCGCAATACGGTAATTTTATCGCTGCTGTCGAGCCCTGGGCGGAACTGCTCGTCCAGCGCCTCGTAGCGCGCACGAAAACTGCCGGATAACGTGAGGTTGGCCGGGTTTCCGATTGCAGCTTGCAGCGTAAGCGGTTGCGTCGCCGCTGCGATTGCCGAGGCAGACGCGGCTGCAGCTGCGGCAATCACGCCCGCTTTGCCGATAATTTGAACAAATTGCATCATTGCGTAGACCTTTTTATCCATTGCAAACAGTGAGTCAGCTTCGGTATATCGGTCCAACAGCGATCAACTTGAATGCCGATGTAGCCAGAGCGCCGATTCAACGCCCAGGACCTGCCGGCAAAACGAATCCGTAGCGATCAAAAACAACCCGCGCAGCGGGCGAGCGCAGAAACGCGATGTAAGCTTTGGCGAGCGGATTGTCCTGACCGTGGTGGGTGATCACAGCGCCCTGCTCCAACGTCGGATACAGCTGTTCCGGAATCTCGTAATAGCGGCCTAGGCCCGCCGCACCGGGCGCCTTAACGAACGACAACGCGACGATGCCAGCGTCAACATTGCCGCTACGGACAAACTGAGCGGTCTGGCCAATGTTTTCACCGAATACCAGCTTGCTTTGAACCGAATCCCAAAGGCCAGCCGCTTGCAGCGCGGCACGCGCAGCACGGCCATACGGCGCGACATCAGGATTGGCGATTGCGACACGGCCCACATTCGCCGAGGCAAGTGCGTCTAAACCCTTTTCTACCGCGAGCGTGCTACTCAGCGTCCACAACACGATGTGGCCGGTTGCGTAGCGCGTCAGCGAGGCCTCGTCGGCCAGCCCGGCTTTAACCAACTCGCGCGGGTAATTCATATCGGCCGATAAAAAAACATCGAACGGCGCGCCATTCTTGATTTGCGCGAAGAAACTCCCTGAAGCGCCAGTCGTGGTCTTCAATTCGGCGTCGGGGTACGTTTGGCGAAACGCGGCGCTCAGCGCGTCCAGACAATTCGCGAGGTCTGCCGCAGCCGCAATCGTCAAAGATTCCGCGGCCATCGCGCCGTGCACCCACAAACCCAACAACAAGGTCGCCCACACTTTTTTCATATTGCCCCCGAACGGACGCGCACGCCTGGTGCGTTCAGTATTTCGATATATTCTTGAAAATATATCGATGCTTGGCAAGCGGAATTTTCACGTGCCTTGCTGCTTGGGCGCCCAGAACAAAATCTGCGGGCTTATGAAAGAAATTGCGGGGCAAAAAATAACCCGCTGCACGGCACGCAGCGGGTTAGCTTGATGCGCAGTCGAGTTGAGTTGCTGCCGATATTGGCTCTGCAGCTGCGCCGACTCACACCGCCGACAAAAACCGATTAAAAGTCGACAGACTTTTCGACTTCGGAAACCTTATGCCGTGCCAATGCCAGGTTCGCGCGCGCGCGATCCAGCACCACGTAAATAAACAGGCCTTGCTTAGTCGCCAGCGGCCGGATGATGTGGTATTGCTTGCCGAGCGTAATCAGCATGTCTTCAATCGTGTCTTGTAAGCCGAGCGATTTTATTGTCCGCAGCTTAGCTTTCACGACTTCGGAATTACCCGCCGCAGCCAGTTCCAGATTAATGCCGCCGCCCATCATGCCGAGTGTCATACCGCTCGACGCATCAGCGATCATCGCGCCCAGAGCGCCGTCAATCGACATCAGTTCCTGCAAGCCTTCATTCAATGTTGCCATACTACTGCCCCCCAATATTAGAGATAACTACGTCGATTCAATTGGCATAACGACGCCTTTTATTCGACTCCACTTACGAAATATTCCACACCCAGTGTCACGTGCCGCCAACATAAAAATTATTAAGCGCGACTCCGCAATCGCCCCTTGCCAAATTCAATTCTTGTTTCAACCTATTATTGATTCGGCCACAAAATAGTTGAACGAGGTGCTACGCGGCAATTTGAGATTGCACTTTTTCGAGACGGCGTGAGTGGCCGAATTAATAATAAAATCAAATTGCTTTGTTATTGATCCGGCCATTTCTCGCTTTCTCGGTAGTGCGGCATCCGGTTTGGCATTGCACTGTCTTTATTCAAGTACTTAATGGCCGGATCAATAAACAGTGACCGTGTTTACGCCTGTATCTTTGCGTTATCCAGGCATCAATCGATATACATTGTATAAATGTTCCACTAGCCTCGCCATGCCGCACGCGCATTAATGCCCGCGCGATGCAACTAAGGCTTGCTCAAATCGCTCCCTCAATTCCTCTGCTAAATTGCCACCGGACCACAGCAAGGCACCGAGCAACGCATCTTTTTTTGCGACGATGCTCAAGACTAACCAGTCCGGCAGAAGTGGAATCGAAAAGACCAACATCCGGCCGTTGGTCGATTCAACGATGACGTGATTACAAACTCCGAGCTGCGCTTCGCGCGACGTCACTTCGCCCAATGCGAAGAGCGAGCTTGTGACGGCGGACATCCGGTTGGCCAAATCGGTATCGAAGGTCGCTCTTGAAAGCTGCTGGCCATCGGCGCTAGATAAAACAACGGCATCGACACCGGCTTGCTGGCTGGCGTACGCGGCAAGCGCATTACTGCAAGCTTCAAGCAGCGGTGCGCTGAATAGAAAATGATCCGTCATCGGGTGTTTTCCACCATGGTCAAAAGGACATCGATCAATAGCAACGCATCTTCTTTACGACGCACATCAACAGCCAACACGGGATACGGCCAACCACGCTGACTTAAGCTGTCAACGTATTGATTAAGGCCAAATGCCGGATTTGAGTCCAACCGTCCAACACCAATTACAAACGGCATATCACGATTCAACTCTGCGAATCGCTCTAGATAACGCGTCATGTCCGATATTGGATCGACTTGTGAATGATCAACCAGGACGACGACACCAAGCGCGCCACGGGCCAAGATGGGCCACATAAATGCGAAGCGATCTTGCCCTGGCGTGCCGTATAAACACAGCTTTTCACCATCGCCAAATCGAATCTCGCCGTAGTCCAGCGCGACGGTTGTTTGCGCTTTGCCGTGTAACTCGGTCTGCCGGTTAGCGACCTCGGTCGACATCGGCGCGATTTCGCTCAGCGCCCGAATGGCCGTCGTTTTACCAGCGCCCATCGTTCCGGCGAACACCACTTTTCGATATTGCATGCCTTACGCCAATCCAAGACGACGACGTAAACGGGCGACAAAGCCGCGCGTCTGCTCGGACACCGGCGCGCTATCGGCTACGGTATTACGTTGTACTGGCACCGGGGTTGTTTGCATCAATCTGCCGCCGAGCGCGCAGGCGTTGAGCCAGGCTGCGAGGCGCTCTTTAGGAATCCGCGCCTGTGCCTGTATTTCGGCCAAGGTCATCGGTCGCCGTAGCAACGCCGCTGCCAATGGAATGAGATCGCGCAGGTTGCCATCCGGCGGAATTTCTACCCACGCCGAAAGTTTCATCGGCCGCGTCGTGTCGATTGCCGCCAGCAACGGCGCATGCGTAACATTCTCCGCGAGTAATAAAAGCAAACGCATGATCGGATGTTCGCCGTGCGTATCGGTTCCCTCCGCTGCAGACGTTGCGGAGAATGGGCCACCGCCGAGCAACGCGGTAGCAAGTTCCGGCAATGGCATATGCGGATACCAACGGTTGCGGTCGCCATTAATTGTCGCCAGCGCCCGCTCACCCACCTTGAGCAAGGAAGGCTCAGCGGTGCGCTGTTTGAGCACACGCGCAAGCACTTCAAATAAACCGTCGGTATCTGCAGCATCGTTCTGCGAATTGATGCCGCCTTCATGCCGAAAACCCTCACCGATACGGTCAAGAAGGTCGCGCAGACTATTTAAACGCGCAGGCGCCAGCAACTGAAAAGGCGCAGCCTCGCCAGCCACGGTATTCGACGTATAGGCCACCATTAATCGCGCTGGCGGCGGGCTTTGCCCCGCTTCGTTGACCACGTTGGGGGCATAAAATGCGACGGCGTAGTGCTGCGCGGGTTCGATTTTCCATCGATTCCGAGTTTGGCTATCGACCATCCGCAACATTGAACGCAACAGCATCTCGTCCCAACGGGACAACCCCCAAAATCCTATCGTGTAGGGCTCATTTACCGGCACCTGCTGCTGTGAGTGTGCATCCATCTTTTTGTATTGGCGTTCGCATTCGAATATCGCGACAACACCCAATGCCGGAAGCCAGCACACAGGAGAATCGCCCCTAGTCCAACCTTTGGGGGTGTCCTTACCGAATCGCCATATTTTCGAACGGCGTGTCCTACATTTAAATCACGGCGCATTTCTCTATTACTTAATTGCGTTCGCAAATAAAATTAGACACCTCAAGCCGAAAAATTCGACTCAACCGCTAGCCCCTAGCCGGACGCACCAATCGGAGCGCCCAAAAATATTTATCCTTTCCACAACGTTAGCACAGCAAACGCTTCAAGTAACTGGAGTAGAAAGAATCTCCACAAAACATTGGGCACTCATGCAATTTCACCGGTTACCAGCAGTGGAATTTATGATTCATGAGTCATACTTTAAAGTGTCCGCCTAGCCCTATATTTAACCTACATAGAGACGATCAACTTCGGCGCGATATTTGGGCACAATAGAATTGCGCGTTAAACGCGTTCTTCAGCCGCGACGAGAAGATTATTGATTCGGCCACAAAATAGTTGAACGAGGTGCTAACAGCAATTTGAGATCGCACTTTTTCGAGACGGCGTGAGTGGCCGAATTAATAATAAAATCAAATTGCTTTGTTATTGATCCGGCCATTTCTCGCTTTCTCGGAAGTGCGGCATCCGGTTTGGCATTGCACTACCTTTATTCAAGTACTTAATGGCCGGATCAATAAATAAAGCAGCATCGCTTCGGCCGATGCCGTTCTCTTAACTCAGCAATAAGTTTTTTTTATTGTTTTGTCAGTGGCAGGCCACGCCCGAACGGGCACGGCTGCGCTGCTGAATGCCAGTGTGGCACCTCAAGAATGCGGATTGCGAAGCAGCGTCTGAAGTTGATCGCGTTGCTGTTCTACCAGTGCCGCAATATCGTGTTCCAACTTCCGATACGCTGCGAGCACTTGCTGCCCGGTCGGCGTAACGGTAGTGCCGCCGCCGCCGGAGCCGCCTTTGCTTGCCGCGACGAGCGGGCTTTCAAAACAGGCGTTCATGGTTTCGACCAGCAGCCACGCGCGGCGATACGACATATTCAGCGCCTTGGCGGCAGCGGAGATTGAGCCAGTACGATGGATCGCTTCAAGGAGGCTGGCCTTACCCGGCCCCATCGCAATTTGCTCATCAGCGAGCAAACGTAGCCGCGTGCTATGCGAGAACTTCATCCGCGGCATTGAAAATTAGCCGCTATTTGCTCAGGCGGCGTACTCGGCACCGCTCAACCCCGAACTTCGCGCTCCATCGCTTCCAGTCCGATGTGCCGAACGTCCTTGCCTTTAACAAAATAAATGACATATTCGGAGATGTTGCGGGCGTGATCGCCAATACGTTCCAGCGCACGTACCGACCAGATGAGGTCTAGCACGCGGCCGATGGTGCGCGGATCTTCCATCATAAAAGTAATGCACTGCCGCATCAGCGCTTCGTATTCCCGATCGACGACTAAATCCTCACGCGCAACAGCCAGCGCAGCGTCGGCATCCATACGCGCAAAGGCATCAAGCGCATCTCGCACCATGTGGGAGACGTGCCGCGACAGATGTCCAACTTCGACTAACGGCTCGCCAGTGCGCTCTTGCGCTGCAAGATCAACGGCCATACGGGCAATTTTCTCAGCTTCGTCGCCGATCCGCTCGAGATCGGTGATCGTTTTGATCACCGCGTACACCAAACGCAGATCGCCGGCCGTTGGTTGGCGGCGCGCCAGAATGCCACTGCATTCTTCGTCGATCTGCACTTCGAATTGATTGACTTTGACATCGTTGCGCGAAACTTCTTCGCCGAGCGCGCCGTCACCTTCGACCAAGGCGCGTGTCGCATCGACAATCTGCTGCTCAACCAAGCCGCCCATTGCTAATACGCGCTGCCGCACATCCTCCAGCTCCGTATTGTATTGGCTGGAAATATGAGACTTGTAAGAAGGCGTGGTCATTGGCACAGGCGTATTCGATCAATTATTAAGAACGCCGACGTTGGCGGACTTCGGTGAGAGCCTACCTTTCTAGCGCTGCTTTTCAAAGCGCTAGCACAATAAAATTTAAAAACTGCTCGGTGTAAAATTATCTCGCGCCCAGCTTCGTACCAACGATCACTTAGAAATTCAGCTGTGCGCGAACGGCGATCGTGCGCGGCTTGTCTTTACCGACCGTGCCGCCCTGATCCGCTTCGGCGATGATGTAATTAACGAGGAAGCGGACATTCGGGTTCACGTAGTAGTTCAGACCAAACGTCAGCGCCGATTCCTGGCACTTGGTACCGCCAGCGGTGTAGGAAATCGCGCCCGCCGCGTTAACAGCGGAAACGCAACCGGCTGGCGTATCTTTGTTTTCCGAGGCTTCATAGCGCACAGTGGCTTCCAACGCGCCCAATGGGCTATTGACTTTCGGACTACCGAATAGGCCGTCGTTGGCTTTGTACGGCTTCGATTCGCCGGTTAGAAAGTAGCTGCCCTGCAGGTAGTAAGATCTAACCGTCTGATCTTTGCCAGTGTCTTGGGCCAAGTTCTGGTTAAAGTATTCACTAAACAGGTAGAACGGACCGTAGGCGCCGCCAGCTTCCGCCGTAAACGTCCTGATCGGCTCGTCAGCACCGGCGCGGCCCAGAATCAAGGTCGGACCGCGGCGGCCAGCGTAAACCGACTGCGCGCCCACGCTTTGCGGGTTGTTGGTAGTGCCAGCGTTATGCGGCAATTCGTAGGAGATCGACGAACCGAGATGAATAACCTTGTGGTTCGCGTGAATCGGCGACCAAGTCAGGCGGCCGTTGGTGCCTGCACCTTCGGTGGAGATTGTATCGGCGCGGCGCAGGTTATATGCAGAAACACCATAGGTGAAGTTCTTTTCCAGGAACTCGCCTTCGTAGAAAGCGCCGAGTTGGAATTCGCGGCTGACACCGCCGCCGAATATGCCAGTCGCCGAACCCGTCGGCCGCTCGATTAACGTTAGTTCGTTCGAGCTGGTTAGTTCTTCGGCCCCGCGGTATGGCTTGCGCTGACCGAGGATGAGCTTGCCAGGGCCAATTTTGTGCGCAAGGTAAAGATCCTGGAAGGCGGTGCTGGTCGCGCCGGAATCATTGTTCGGCGCAAAATCAGGCTCGATCTTGTATTCCCAGTTGTACAGCTTGCCCGACAACGTCAGATAAACGCGGCGGAAATAGAGGCCGCTCGTCGGCCCGGCCAAGCCGCCGCTACCGAACGTCGCGTTGTTATCGGTATCGATGAAGTCACCGTCGAGCTGAATGCGGCCACCGATTCGGGCTTCAAACTTGCCGTCGTCGGTCACGATCTTGATGCCGCCCGCAGTCGAGGCCGTATCGGCCATCGCGACACCTGTCGCACCTGATCCCACGAACATCGCCAAGGCACCGTATTGAAGCAATTTATTCACGTTCATCTTCCGATGATTTTGAGGTTTCGAGCCACAAGCCACCACACGCCTCTAGCGCAGCGACCCAGCCCCCTAGCGCCTTATTCCGTAGCGAAACAAGTGTTGATGGGTGAGCGGGTGTGCTTCTATGTCCGGCCGCTAGTTTTGGGCCGAACCCGTGGAGCCATTATGAAGGAACTATAAAGATTTGATGACGATCGCCGCAAACTGCCGTATTTATTCCTATTTAATCAAATACTTGTTACAGATAGCCGTTTAGCCGGCAGATGTCTTTAACTCGTTGCGTAAGCTGCCGCGGTGGATACGATGCGGCGGAAAATGGCAGAGGAAAGTGCTGCCAATGCCGAGTTCGCTGGTGATCGCTAAACGACCTTCGTGGTTCTCCAGCGCGTGTTTAACGATGGATAAGCCAAGCCCTGTTCCGCCGCTAGCACGGGACCGGCCGACATCAACGCGATAAAAGCGTTCGGTCACGCGCTGCAGGTCTTTTTCAGAAATACCGATACCGGTATCCGCCACCTGGAAGTTGGCGCCATTTTCATCACCCCACCAGCGCGTGGTAATCGTCCCGCCCGGTTGCGTGTACTGGATTGCGTTAGCAATCAAATTCATGAACACGCTTTGTATTTCAGACTCACGGCCGTACAGCCAAAGGTCGGGCTGAATATCGAACAGCAATTGCTGCCCACCCTGCGAAATCGCTTTTGCTTCTTCGCGCACGCGCGCCAGCACGCGCGGGATGTCGATCAAATCTTGGCGCGTTTGAATCACGTCCGATTCCAATCGAGCGAGTTTGAGCAAGTCGTTGATCAGCGACTCCATGCGTGACGCCTGATTACGCATTTCGCGGATGGGGACCGCCCATGTTGCCAGCGGCCCGTCCGTGCGCGATTCCGGCTCCATGACGTCAAGATAGCCGCGCAACACCGTAAGTGGCGTGCGCAGTTCGTGCGAGGCGTTGGCGACGAAATCCCGCCGGGCCTGCTCTAAACGGCGCAGATCGGAAATATCGCGAACGATCATCAGCCGCTGGTCGTTGCCGTACGGAATAATGCGGAAGGCCAGCGTAACCGCCGCATTGATCGGCGACCCGGCTTCAACTTCGCCGCTGTAATCAGTCCGCGCGAAATATTCGGTAAAACTGGGTTTACGCACCAAATTTGGAATACGCAGCCCCAAGTCTTGCGGCTGCCGCAACCCGAGCAGCGCTTGCGCCGCCTGATTAAACCAGATGATTTCGCCGCTGAGTCCGAGCACGACGGCGCCATCTGGCAACGCGGCGGTCGAGGCTTGGAACTCCGATAAAATCGCCGCGAGTCGCCGCTTACGCTTACGGTTGCGCTTCTGCAAAATCAACAGGCCGTCAAATACATCGGCCCAGATGCCGCTGGTGATCGGCAGTTCAACCAGTTTGGGCCGCTCAAGCCAGCGCCGCAGCGTTACCAAAAACCGTAAATGCTGAACCATGCAAAGCGCGAGCGCCACGGCCACGGCCGGCCAGAAATAGCCGATCCAGAGGCCAACGACACCGGCGACGGCAACCGCTGCGATGATTTTGCGCAACGCCCGGAACAGCAGCGTTTTCGGGCGCAGCCCGCGATCCATGCTTAAATTTTCTCGGAGAAGCGATATCCCGTGCCGCGGACCGTCTGAATCATATTGTCGTAGCCGTAAGGCTGCAGCGCCTTGCGCAAGCGCCGGATGTGAACGTCCACCGTGCGTTCTTCGACATAAACGTTCTGGCCCCAAACGCGGTCGAGCACTTGCTCACGCGTGTAGACGCGCTCCGGATGGCTCATGAAAAAATGCAATAACCGGTATTCGGTCGGCCCTAGCCGCACGGGCTCGCCTTGTGCGGTTACGCGCTGGCTGGCGGCATCAATCTGCAGCCCCGCTACGGCCATCCGCTCTTCTTCGCCGCCCGGCAAACTCCGGCGCAGAACGGCCTGCGCGCGCGCAATCAATTCCGGGAACGAAAACGGCTTGGCGATGTAGTCGTCGCAGCCGATGTTCAAACCGCGCACGGTGTCTTCTTCCTCGGCCCGCGCGGTCACCATGATGATCGGTATGTCTTTCGTCGTTGCCCCGGATTTTAGTTCGCGGGCGTATTCGACGCCGGACACCCCCGGCAGCATCCAGTCGAGCAGGATCAAGTCCGGCCTCGCCTCAGCAATCCGCAAGCGGCCGCTCGGCACGTCCTGGGCAACACTGACTTGGAACTCTGCGCGTTCAAGCGCAAAACGGAGCATGTCGCGAATCGAGGCTTCGTCCTCGACCACCAGAATTTTCTTGTTTTGCATCCCCATCCGCTGATTATGACGTCAACACTAAAATTAGAAGCAAGACGTTACAAGTGTTTTACACAGGCCCCCTTACCGCTGATTTATGCCGCTCAATGATCGGGTTTCAGCCTTCGGTACTACGCGCCCGACCTCACCGATTAACGCCAAACGGACTGCATACAAAATCTACATAATTGATTTAAATGAAAATCATCAAATTTACCCGGATTGCACACATCGACGTTGATTACCCCGGCATGCACCGGCATCTAAACGTCAGGTAACAACACACTATTCGGTAAATATTTGTGACAGCGCGCAGTCAGCGCATCAATTTGCGTCACGCAATGTCCATCCGGCGGACGTCATGGCGTCTTCAATGCAGCGGTCAACCGCTCTTTCACCACGGAATGTCAGGTGCCCGCCCGGATACCACTGCACCGCTCGGCCCCAGTGTTGCGCCAGTTGCAGCGGCTGCGGTGGCAGGACGATACGGTCCGCCACACCCGCGAATATATGCAATCGTTCAGACGCTAATTTCGGCGCCAGCGTCACCGGCGAAACTACTTGTAATAAGCGCCGGTAACGATCCTGGTCCAAGCCCTGCTCCGCGAAATACCGGCGATGCTGCGCCGGGATGTGTTGCCACAGCGTGCTGGCGAAGTCGCAAACTGGAATGCCGGCAACGACAAAATCCAACCCCGGTTCATGGCTGGCGAGCAACGCAGCGTTGTAGCCGCCGAGGCTGTAGCCAAGCACGCCGATTTTAGCGTCGGGCTCCTGCGCGCGAATCCAAGCGATGGTGCGCCGGAGATCCCAGAGCGTTTGGGTTTCGGCGTGTAATAAATCGAGCAAGTTGCCGTCGAGAAAGCGATCGCCGCTCTGCAGGCCACAACGCCGTGTGCCGTGTAGCGGTAAAGTCGGCAACACCATATTGAGGCGATACCGTTGGTGTAACAGCGCTGGCGGGAACAGCCGCAGATCGAGAAACGGCATCCCCATGCGGTAGCCGTGTATGCACAGCAACCACGGGCGGCCCGGTTCCGAGCGCCGGAATAAATTGACGTTACAGGTTCGGTTCGCCGTATAACCGGGCCATAAGTCACCGCCGGGGAGTTCCGGCGTTGGGCTGTAGCCGCTGGCGAATTGCAGGTTCTGAAATTCGAACCCGGCGCCGCGCGCGGTAGTCAACCGCGGATCATCGGGGACGCCCGGCGCCGCGTGAAAGCCGGCCGGATCGTCAAAGGCGCCACGCTCGCCCAGCACCGCTTCCAACTTCAGGGCATCCCGGCACATGCGCTCAGCCGCGGCACCGCTGGGCACTTTTGCGACCGCAACAAAGTAGCCGACAAGCGCTTCATCGAGCGCCGCTTTGGCGTAGGTCGCAGGATCGCGCCCTGGGTTCGGGGCGTTTGTCGTACTGCCGACGACCAGCGCACTGCGGCCGGCGACAACAAAACACGCGGCCGAAGCCAGTGTCAGCAGCATGACCACGCCAAAGCCGCCGAACAGCAATGCTGGCAAGCTCAGCACGACGCCAAGCAGCCCCCCCAGCGCCATGTATTGCGAGATTTTGCCCTCGCCCGGCCATAACAATGCCGAGGTGCCCGATGCTAATAGCAGCCCGCCGGGCAGCAGCGCGCAAATCAGCCAAGCGATGCCATGCGCGCCCAGCAGCCACGCTAAGCCGGTGATGATCGGCAGTAGCGCCGTCGGATCATATTGCCGCGGCGCTTCGACGCTCATGCCGGTTGCGCCGCCGGCCAGATTTTCAAAACGTCCGCCACGCGCAGGCCAATCGCTTCGGCAGCCGCGCGCTGTTTGGGGTCTCGCAGGTCGCCATTTTCATCGAAGATTTTGCTCGACTCGCCAACCGGATATTGCTCCGGCAGCACCATGCAACCGAGCCGGCTGAGGACGGCGCGCAAATGTGACAGGCCCAGTGCGCCACCGAAAACGCCGGGCGAGGTCGACATCAAACCAACGACTTTATGCTTGAAGCAGATCATCGGCTTCTCCCCGGGTACCGCACGTGTCGCCCAGTCGATCGCGTTTTTCAGCAGCGGCGTTACCGAGCCATTGTATTCAGGCGAGGCAATCAAGAAACCCTGATGCGCGATCAGCGTCGCTTTAAACCGCAGTACGGCGTCTGGCATGCCGTGCGCTTCGATGTCGGGATCGTACAACGGCATCGCATAGTCGGCCCAGTTTAAATAGGTGATCGCAACACCGGCAGCCTCGGCGCCGCGGGCTGCATTTCCAACCAGCAACCGGTTATAGGATGTATTACGTTGACTGCCAGAGAACGCGAGAATCTTAAATGGGGTCATGGGCTTTGCAGCTGAGCGACAAGAATTTGCCAGAGCACCGGCAACGCAAGCACGACCAGCGCTTGTGCCGCCCAATGCCATACCAGCCTGCGTCGCAGTAGCAGGCTGGCGAGTCCGGAGATAAAAAAAAGCGAAATAAAACAGGCGGTAATGATCAGTACGCCGGGCAAGCCGGCCTGCATTTTTTCGGACGCGTTACGGTAGATCGCAAAGACTAGCGAGACAAAACCCATTGCAATCGTCATTGCCGCAGCGAACGCAGTAAGCGTTAAGTCGACAATCAGCAGGTATCTCATGCTGACTTTTTACCTTTGGCGGCTTTCGCCGGGGTCCGTAAACCGAGCAAGGGCAACAGTTCGCGCAGTACTTTCGGCTGCAAACTTGCAGCCTGCATCAGCGTGGTGACGAAACTACGGGCGATGCGATCACGCGCTTTAAATACGCTGTCGACCATCGGAATGGCGCGGTCATTCATCACCGTCACTTGATCTTCCGGCCGCGCACCGAAGCGATAGCTCAACGTCAGCCGAACTTCGACCGGTTTGCGGCTGCGCGCTTTCGGTATGCTGCTGGCGGTCTTTTTCGCGGTCATCCCAGATTCCATGGTCCAGCGGCTTGATACGGCTCCTCAAAACCTCGTGGTCTTTGCGCACGGCAAAGAGAGCGGCCCTTGGGGGACGAAAATCACTCACTTGGCGGCGATCGCGCGCCGCCGTGGCTTTGAGGTTATGAGCCCGGATTATAGCCAGAGCCACGATCCGCGCGTGCGCATTGCACAATTGCTTGAACTGGCACCCGCCGCGCGACAAGCGCTGGTGCTTGTCGGCTCAAGCATGGGCGGGTATGTGTCGCTGCAAGCCTGCGCCGCGCTGCGGCCGCAAGCGCTGCTGTTGATGGCACCGGCGCTGTACTTCCCCGATTACGACGAAGACCCACCGCCGCCAGCGATCAACGCAATTGTCCACGGCTGGCATGATGACGTCGTTCCGGTCGAACGGGCGCTGCGTTATGCGGCGAAATATCGCGCTACGCTGCAGGTATTGAACGCTGGCCACACGCTAAACAACCAGCTCACGCCGTTGGCGCGGATCTTCGAAAATCTGCTCGACGATGCCCTGCTCGCCGGCGCCTACCGGCTCGCGCGGTACGGCATTACCGCCCCAAACAGCGAGTTTGCCGTATCGATCGACCGCCTTGATTCGATAGCCGACGCCCGGCTGCAAAATAACTGCGGCGTTCAGCACAACTGGGCCATCGTCACTGCCTGCAACCCCGCCGGCGCAGCGCAAAGCGCAGCCCTCAATGCGCCGCTAATCGCCGCCTTGCGCGAACAGGTCGCCGCCGCAGGTCTGCGGTTTCATCCGGCCGCCGGTCACGATCCCGCTGGCCAATGGCCAGCCGAAACCAGCCTGCTGATCTGCGACCCGCCGTCCGGCTGGGCCGAAACACTCGGGCGTGAGTTCGATCAAAACGCGATCGTCCGCGGCCAACTTGGCCAGGCGCCAGAACTCGTCTGGTTGCGCTAGGAGCTGTTAACACGGTGCCGCGCAGCGGCTACTGCTGCGTTAATCAGCAGCAATTGGGTCCGGCATGTAAACGGCAAGGAATTCCGGTGGTTGCCGCCGCGGCTTACCGGTTTTCATATCGACGCACACCCACAGCGTGCGTGCGCGCATCACGGTGCGGCCGTCCGCCGGGCGGATCACTTGATACGCGCGCCACATGCCGAGGCGGCCGTCGTTCTCATCGATCCAGGTCCCCACTGCTAAGGTCTCGCCTGCAAACGTCGCCGCCATGTATTCCAGCTCGTGCCGCCGCACCACGCAGCCGGCGTTCAACTCGCGATACCGTTCGATCGACATGCCGAGCGCGTGTGAGTGCCCCCACGCTGCGGCTTCGAGCCAGCCCAGATAAACGACGTTATTGGTGTGCCCCATCGCGTCCGTATCTTCCGGACGAACCACCAGTGTGTTGACGAACGGCCTGGGATGCTCCCACTGCAACGCGATTTCGCTCATGGATCCGGTCTAGTGCACTTGGTCCGCCATGCTAGCGCAGTCAGCGGCGTTGTTTGCGCGCCGCGCCTAGGATTTTGAATTGCACTATAATCGGGACTAAATCGGTCTGATATGGCATTCCCGTGCTCAAATTATCGAAGCTGACGGACTACGGCACTTTACTGATGACAACGCTCGCAGCGGCGCCGGAAAGCGTTCGTAATGCACAAGAATTGGCGACGGAAACCCACGTCTCTGCGCCAACCGTAGCCAAACTACTGAAATTATTAGTCCGCGGCGGCTTGGTTGAGTCGACGCGCGGCGCGCATGGCGGCTATCGCCTCGCCCGAGCGCCGGAAAAAATCACCGTTGCCGAAGTCGTACGCGCGCTGGAAGGCCCGATCGCGCTAACTGCCTGCTCCGTACACGGCGGCGGCTGCGGCATCGAAGAAAGCTGCGCCGCACGCGTCAATTGGCGCGTGATCAACGACGCCGTCAAACAAGCCTTGGAAGGCGTTACGCTGGCCGAAATGGCCGCCCCGCTGCGCAGCCTGCTGCGTACGCGCACCGCGATCCAACCGCCCCCTCTCAATGAATTTCCGCTCACGCGGTTTTGAGCCCTACCGGGATAGCAATAGCATGGCAGCCAATCCGCAAGACATCACTGAACTGGTCCGCAGCCGCAACGTTTACAGCGCCGGCTTTATTACCGATATCGAGTCGGACAAAGTGCCGCCCGGCCTGTCGGAAGACGTTATTCGCCTCATTTCGGCCAAGAAAGAAGAGCCGCAGTGGCTGCTCGACTTCCGCCTGAAAGCGTATCGGCGCTGGCTGAAGATGACGGAACCGAAATGGGCGCACGTCGAGTTTGCGCCGATCGACTACCAGTCGATCTCGTACTATTCGCAGCCGAAATCGATGAAAGACGGCCCGAAATCGCTGGCCGACGTTGATCCGAAACTGCTCGAAACATATTCCAAACTCGGTATTCCGCTACGCGAACAGGAAATGTTGGCTGGCGTGCAGAACGTTGCGGTTGATGTCGTGTTCGACTCCGTCTCGGTTGCCACCACGTTCAAAAGCAAGCTGCGCGAAGCAGGCGTGATTTTCTGCCCGCTTTCGGAAGCCGTAGCTTCACATCCGGAATTGGTGCAGAAATATCTCGGCAGCGTCGTGCCGTTTGGCGATAACTTCTACGCCGCGTTGAATTCGGCGGTGTTCACCGAAGGCTCTTTCGTCTTCATCCCGAAGGGCGTGCGCTGCCCGATGGAGCTGAGCACGTACTTCCGCATTAACGAGCGCAACACCGGCCAGTTCGAGCGCACGTTGATCATCTGCGAAGAAGGCGCTTCGGTGTCCTATCTCGAAGGCTGCACGGCGCCGCAGCGGGATGAAAATCAGCTGCACGCAGCGGTGGTTGAACTCGTTGCGCTGGACGACGCGGTCATCAAATACTCGACAGTGCAGAACTGGTACCCCGGCGATGAAGAAGGCCGCGGCGGTATTTATAACTTCGTCACCAAGCGCGGCGATTGCCGCGGTCCGCGCTCGAAAATTTCCTGGACGCAAGTTGAAACCGGCTCGGCGATTACCTGGAAATATCCGAGCTGTATCCTCCGTGGCGATGATTCGGTCGGCGAATTTTATTCAGTAGCACTGACCAATCACCGGCAGCAGGCCGATACCGGCACCAAGATGATTCACGTCGGCAAGAACACCAAGTCGACCATCATCTCGAAAGGCATTGCCGCCGGCCACGGTCAGCAAAGCTATCGCGGCCTCGTCCGGGTGTTGGAATCAGCGACCGGCGCCCGTAATTACACGCAGTGCGACAGCCTGCTGATCGGCAGCCATTGCGGCGCGCACACCTTCCCCTACACCGAAGTGCGCAACCCCAGCGCCCGCCTTGAGCACGAGGCAACGACGTCGAAGATTGCCGAAGACCAGCTCTACTACTGCCGTGCGCGCGGCATCGGCGAGGAAGAAGCGGTCGGCATGATCGTCAACGGCTTTTGTAAAGACGTTTTCAAAGAGCTACCGATGGAATTCGCCGTCGAAGCCCAGAAGCTGCTCGCGGTTTCGCTCGAAGGCGCTGTGGGATGAACCCGCGCCGCATTACGCGTGCTGCCATGGACGCAGCGCGTGCATCCCGGAAATGGTCTTCTGTAATTAATTCAAAGTGAATTTAGATATGTTGCTAGAAATCAAAAACCTACACGCCCGCGTCGAAACCAAAGAGATTCTCAAAGGCCTCGACCTGACCGTTAAGGCTGGCGAAGTGCACGCGATCATGGGCCCGAACGGCGCCGGAAAATCGACGTTATCGCACGTCATCGCCGGCCGCGAAGGGTATGCGGTGACCGACGGCGAAGTTTTGTTCAACGGCAAGAATCTGCTCGAACTAGAACCGGAAGCCCGCGCCTGCGAAGGCATTTTCCTCGGCTTTCAATACCCGGTGGAAATTCCCGGCGTCAGCAATATCACGCTGTTAAAAGCCGCCTTAAACGCGCGCCGGAAATATCGCGGCGAGAAGGAGATCGAACCGGGCGACTTCCTGGCCTGGGTTCGCGACCGCGCCAAACTGGTCAAGATCGACCCGAAAATGCTGTCGCGCGGCGTTAACGAAGGTTTTTCCGGCGGCGAGAAAAAGCGCAACGAAATCTTGCAGATGCTGATTCTGCAGCCAACGCTGATGATTCTCGACGAAACCGACTCGGGCCTCGACATCGACGCGCTGCGGATCGTCGCCGACGGCATTAACACCATGCGCGCACCGGAACGCGCGACGATCCTCGTCACCCACTACCAGCGCCTGCTCGACTACGTACAGCCGGATTTTGTCCATGTACTGGCGGGCGGCCGCATTGTAAAAAGCGGCGGCCCGGAGTTGGCGAAAGAGCTGGAAGACAAGGGCTACGGCTGGCTGGAAGCGGCGTAACGCATATGTCTTTAAGCACTTACACCGAACGTTTTGAGCGCTTTGCGGCAACGCTACCCGCGGCCGAACAGCAGCAACGACAGGCGCAGTTCGCGCGCTTTCTGAGTAGCGGATTCCCGACGCGGGCGCTCGAAGAGTGGCGTTACACCGATCTCAGCACCTACGCGGACCGCGATTACAGCCTCGGCGAGGCGCTGCCCTCGAACGTTGCCAGCGAATGCTTGGCCGACGCCGAGCGCGTGGTTTACGTCAACGGTGTGCTGAATACCGAATTGAGCACGACCAGCCGCTGGCACGCCGCAGTCGATGCGCCGAAAACCTTGCGCGACGGGCTGATCGCGCTAAACGCGGCCTTTGCGCGTGGCGGCCTCAATCTCCAACTGCCGAAAAATGAGCGGCTTGCCGCGCCGCTGCAGGTGCTGCTCGTGTCACGCGCCGAAAGCAGCGCAGTGATGAGCCACCAATGCCATCGCATCGAACTCGGTGAGAACGCCGAAGCGACGGTGCTGCTGCAGTTCGTCGGCAATGGCGGCGAACGGTTGGCGACGCATGTGATCGACATTACGCTTGCTGCTGGCGCAAAGCTGCAGCTCTATCGCCTGCAAGACGAGGGCAGCGGCGCGACACTGATTACCCAAGTCGAAGTGCAGCAAGCACGGGGTAGCCAGCTGCGCGCGCTGACGATCGATCTTGGCGCTGCCTTCGTTCGTCATGATTTCTCGACCGATCTCGCCGGCCCCGGCGCCGATGCCGAAATTTCCGGCCTGTATGCGCCGCGCGGCACCGCCCACATCGACAACCACACGCGTGCCGTGCACAGCGCGCCGCATTGCCGCAGCCGCTCACACTACCGCGGCATCATCGATGAACGCGCGCGCGCCGTTTTCAACGGCAAAGTGCTGGTGCAGCCGGATGCGCAAAAAACCGATTCCGAGCAGCGCATCGCCAACTTGTTGCTATCACGCCGAGCGGAGGTCAACGCCAAACCCGAACTCGAAATTTACGCGGATGACGTTAAATGCGCGCACGGCGCAACCGTCGGCCAGCTCGACGAAACCGCGCTTGGCTATTTGCGTAGCCGCGGGATTCCGCAAGACGCCGCCCGGGCGTTGTTGTTGCGCGCGTTTGCCGTCGAAATTCTTGATCGTATTACCTGGCCGGCACTGGCGGCGCGTGTGGCCGCAGGGATGAATCTGCCCAGCGAAATGCCGCTGGCGTCCCTGGACGAGGTGATGGCATGAGCACATTAGAAAAATTGGCGCCCGCGGCGTCGGTGTTTGATCTCGCAAAAATTCGCGCTGATTTCCCAATTTTGTCGGAATCCGTGCGCGGTGGCAGGCTCGCCTATCTCGACAACGCCGCGACGACGCAAAAGCCGGAAGCGGTGCTGCGCGCGATGGACCATTACTACCGCCACCAGAATTCCAACGTCCACCGTGCGGTGCACGATCTCGCCGAGCGCGCCACAATGGCCTACGAAGGCGCCCGCGACCGCATCGCCCGTTTTTTCAATGTCAGTCGCGAGCAAGTCGTGTTCACGCGCGGCACCACTGAAGCGATCAACCTCGTCGCGTACAGCTTCTTGCAGCCTAAATTGCAGGCTGGCGACGAAATTCTGCTGACCGGGATGGAGCATCACTCGAATATCGTGCCGTGGCAGCTAGTTGCAGCGCAGGCCGGCGCCAAAGTGGTCGCCGCGCCAATCAACGACGACGGCTCGCTCGACTTCGACGGCTGGCGCGCCATGCTCAATCCGCGCACCCGTTTCGTCGCCACCGGCCACGTTTCGAATACGCTAGGCACGATCAACCCAGTTGCCGAGATGATCGCCGAAGCGCATGCCCGTGGAATCCCGGTGTTGGTGGACGGCGCGCAGGCGATTGCCCACCTCAGCGTCGATATCCCGACATTAGGTGCGGACTTCTACGTCTGCTCCGCCCATAAAGCCTATGGTCCCACTGGCTTCGGCGCCTTGCTCGCGAAGCGCGAACACCTCGACGCAATGCCACCGTGGCACGGCGGCGGCGACATGATTCGTACCGTGAGCTTCGAAGGCAGCACCTGGAACGAGCCGCCGTACCGCTTTGAAGCTGGCACACCCGACATGGCCGGCGCAGTCGGCTTCGCTGCGGCGCTGGACTACATCGATGGCATTGGCTTGGCAGCGATGGCGGCGCACGAACACGCCTTATTGCTGGAAGGCACGGCGCGCCTACGGGAAATTCCTGGGCTGCGCCTGATCGGAACCGCAGCGCACAAGGGGGCAATCTTGTCTTTCGTCATGGATTGCGCGCATGCTCAAGATATCGGCACTGTTTTAGATCAAGAAGGGATTGCAGTCCGCACAGGACACCACTGCACGATGCCGCTCATGGCTCGTTTTGGCGTCCCGGCAACTGTTCGCGCCTCATTTGCGGCCTATAACAATCAAGAAGACGTGGATCAACTGGTCCGCGGCCTCGCAAAAGCGCGCCGCTTATTTGCATAAAGCGGCCGCCAGTCGGCCATGTCAGGTTATCCGTGCTGATCTGTACGAACGTACCCTAGTCGTCAAGTGGTTAAGCTTGCTCTACACTGACGGCGTCTGAGGGGATCATCCAGAAACTGAACAGTACGGGCACGCCAAAATAATGCTGCTGGGACATTACTTTATGTCGGGGAACAGGCGTTTCGGGGCGTCGCAAAACGTTGCGGCTGCGTTCGGCTACAAACGCGCCGGACGTCCTAGCGCCGCCGTCGGTTTTACGTTGATTGAACTTCTCGTCACGATCTCAATACTCAGCATCTTGCTGGCGATTGCCGCGCCCAGTTTCAACAACTTAATTCTCGATAATCGCCGAGCAGCGTCTTTGAATGAGTTAATTGCTGCGATTAACTTTGCCCGTGCGACCGCAATCACCCAGCGTCAACCCGTGACTCTCTGCCGCAGTACCACAGCGACACAAAGCAGCCCAGCCTGTGATGCCGCGGGTACCGGAACAGGCTGGGAAAACGGCTGGGTCGTTTTTGTCGATACAAATGCCAACGGCGTGCTCGACACGGCAGAAAACAGCCCAACCTTTATTCTCCGGCGCAAAGAAGCGCTGACCGCTGGCTCGAAACTGCGCGGCAACAACAGCATCGTCAATCGCATTACCTTTAATAGCTCCGGACTGACAGGCAATAACGGCACGTTGACCTACTGCGATACGCGGACGTTTTCGGTCGATAACGCAAAACTTCTTATTCTTAGCGTTGGTGGCCGGGCGCGTACGGCGAAACCCAACCCGGCCGCAACAGCGTCTGATCCAACCTACGTAACGGGTTGCCCATGAAACAGTTTCCCCAAGGGATGCAGGTGCCGAGTAAACAGCACGGTTTGACGCTATTGGAGGTCCTAATTGCTGTTGTTGTGCTCGCAATCGGCTTGCTCGGCGTTGCCGGTTTACAACTCGCCGCACTGCAAAACGGCCAGCAGAGTTATCTGCGCAGCCAAGCGTCAACCTTGGCCTATGAGATTGCTGATCGTATGCGCGCCAACCGCGGGCAGGCGATTCTCGGGGCCTACATGCTCAACGCAAGTACCAGCACCGCTCCGGTTGCCCCGGCAGCACCCGCTGTTAACTGCAACAGCACAAATTGCACGCCTGCGCAGTTTGTGCAATCAGATTTGTCGACTTGGTATACAAACGTGACGAATACCTTGCCGGCCGGCGCAGCGCGGATTATTTGCGGCACACCGGCAGCGGCGGTCGCATGCACTGCGGGAAGCTTACAAACGGTCCAAATTATTTGGGACGAGCAACGCACCGGCGCGACGAATGCAAACTGCGCGGCAGTTGATGCCAATCACCTATCCTGCTACAGCGTCAGCTTTGCGCCATGAATAACCCGCAACGCTTACTTCGCGCTTCACGCAAACTCGGTGGCGGCTTCACGCTGGTTGAGCTGCTCATCGCCATTACATTGGCACTGTTGTTGACGGTTGCACTGAGTTCAGTGTTCTTGGGTAGCCGCCAGAGCTTCAGAACCAACGAGGGCGTCTCGCAGGTACAGGAAGAAGGGCGCTTCGTGAACTTGGTGATGGCGCCGGTTGTCCGGCTGGCGGGGTATTTGCCGGATCCCGTTATCAACCAATCTGATCCGACAACGATATTCACGGCGCCGACTACGCTCGCTGTTTTTGGAACAAACAATACCGCCGTAGGCTTGCCCGCTTATAGAAGCTTCTCAACGGGTTCCGCGGTCGTTGCAGGTACCGATGTACTCGAGGTTGCCTACGTCGGCCGAAACGCCACTTTGCCGAACGATACGCCATTGAAGACCTGCTTAGGCGACGACGTCGATGCCACCGAAATGGCGATTAATGTCTTCTACATCGGCCAAGTCGCGGGCGAAGGAACGCCGAGCCTGCAGTGCTACACCAACATCTTCCCGATCGGCGGCGATCCGACTGCTGTGGGCACCGCACGCAGCGGACAGCCACTGGTTGCAGGTGTACGGGATATGCAGATTCTCTACGGGATTGACGTCAACGGCGACGAAACGGCTTACCGCTATTACGCCGCGGATGCAGTCCCGAATTGGCGTTTTGTCAGCAGTATCCAAATTACGTTCACGATCGACAGCGCCGACATTGTAGAAGCGGGCCGTACCGATACCAGCGCCACCAACGGCGTCATCGCCGGAAGGCTACGCCGAACATTTACCACCATATTGCAAGTTCGCAATCGTCTGCGGCCCTGAGTCCATCCCATGCCTAGAAACGTACTTCGACGTTCGTTCCAGCCGCCTAAACAGCAGCGCGGCATTGTACTTTTTACGTCACTCATTTTTCTTCTGATCTTGACCGTAATTGGCTTAGCGGCGCTGAACAATAACGGCCTACAAACGCGCATGGCGAGTGGTCATGCGGAAACGAACGCGTCGTTCCAATCCGCAGAGAGCGCGTTAGTCGCGGGTGAGGCTTGGCTTGCGCTGCAGGCCGCGCAACCGAGTGCGTCCTGTGCGAACCCCTGCTCCGATACGTCTCTGATCTGGCCTCGCGTCAGCCTGTCAACGCCGATTCTGGACCCGGCGACACTCGATAGCGAAACCTGGTGGCTGGCCAACGGTAGAACCCTCAGCCAAAGCATCGATAACGTCAGTACCCAGCCGCGCTACGCCATTGAAGAGCTCGGGCCAGACAATACCGGTAGCCTCACAACCGGGCTCGGCACCACCTACAAAATTTATTACTTCCAAGTCACTAGCCGCGGTTACGGCGCGCAAAACACGTCCAAAACCGTCGTACAAAGTGTATTCGCTCGTGGCTATTAAGGCCTCGGCAGCTGCCGTAATACGGAGAAGGGTTATGTCGCACAATAAAAACCAAAGTGCCGAAATGATGACAGGTGCCTACAGGACGTTGATTCTACTAGCGGTATGTGCCGGTTTGCCCAGTTATGCGGCGACGCTCAGTTTCCCGAGTGCGCCGCTGTTCGTCGCGAATTCGGCATCGCCTAACATCATGCTGATGGTCGATAACTCGGGCTCGATGCAGAACATCGTGCCAGAAGCACCGTATGACACCACAAATGCGACACTCTATCCGGTCGATCCCACCGCACCGACCCCCGCCACGAGCTGCACGGCACCTTACCTGATCGCAACGTCGGCTAGTATTGATATTAATATTAATAGCGGCGGGCCCCGCATCAGAGTAAATGGCGGGACAACGTATCAACTCGGTGCTAGTAGGGCTACTGAAACCTATCGCTGCTTCGACCCGACTGCAACCTATAACAATGTACGATTAAATGCCGATTCCGGCAGTGGCCCTAGTGGTTACCTCGGAACCAGCTACAGCGGTAATTTTCTTAATTGGTATTTTAATCCTCTCGCGATATCAGGCAGCTACACCCAGACTTGGACGGGCAGTCAGCAGCGCAAACCGCTAACCGGGTCAGCATGCCCAAGCACGGCCGGAACGACGTGCGCCAACAGCCGTATCCAGATTGCACGTACGTCCGCCGCGAATCTTATTAATACGTTGGATAACCGCTTGCGCGTCGGCTTCTCGACCTATAACAACGGTAACGGCGGCACGCTAATTACAGCGGTAACCCCGCTTGGCACAGTAGGAAGCGCAGCGCGAAACAGCCTGATAACCGGAATTAACAACCTTTCCGCTGCCGGTAATACGCCGCTCGCCGAAACGCTCGCCGATATAGGTCGCTATTTCGCGACCGGATACACGGGCAACCTAACGCTGCACCCTCTTTCAAGCCCGACGACGGCCAGCGTAAATAGTGTTTTCAACAATCATTCTCTCAATGGTTCTGGTGGGGCCACGGCGCCGATTACGCTATCGTGCCAGCGTAGTTTTGCAGTGCTCTTAACCGACGGGCGTCCTCAAGCAGACCGCGCTATTAGTACCAGCCTTAGGGATTATATCGGCGACTGCGCGGCCGGCCGTTGCAACGCAACGAGTAACACGACGCCCAACAGTCCTACCGGAGTCATCCTCACCAGCAATGCTGGCCTGGCGAATGGGGTGCAGGTTGGGCGCAGCTATGAAAGCGATGGCAGCGACTACCTTGATGATGTGGCCCAGGCGCTAAATGACATCGACTTGCGTCCAGACTTCCCGCTGGAGAGCACCGACAATACCCAGTTTAAGAATAATCTGGTCTCCTATTTCGTCGGGTTCGCCGATCCTGCGGTACAGAACGATCCGCTTCTACAGTCAGCGGCGTCGCACGGTGGAAGCGGCACGATTCAAGTTGCCAATAATTCCGGTGCGCTGGCGGATGTTTTTGGCAATATCATTTCTAATATTCTCGTCACCAGCGGTTCGTTCTCGTCAGTTGCGACGAACTCAACGCGCCTAAATACCGGCGCCTCGGTCTATCAAGCCTTATTTAATAGCGGCGATTGGAGCGGCCAGCTGGAATCTTTTGCAATCTCGTTAGGTCTTGGCCTCAGCCCCTGTTCGACAATCGCGCGCGGCAATCTTTGCCCAACCGCCACCTGGAACGCATCGACTCAGCTAACCGCCCAAACGCCCAATACTCGGACCATTTTGACCTATAACCCGGATACGTCATCGACTAACGCCGGCCTAGCTTTTAGATGGTCGTCATTGCCTACGAGCTATCAAGCTGCACTTGACGCCAGCCCTGACTCGCCAAGCTATGCTTCTGATGGTTTCGGCCAACAACGGTTGAACTGGTTACGCGGTGATCGTAATTCCGAGGCCGGCAGCAGCACACCCGCACTCCGCGCTCGTAGCAGTGTCCTCGGCGATATTGTCAGTTCGAATCCATATTTTGTCGGCGCACCACCCTTCGCGTATGCGCTTTCGGGATACTCGAGCTTCCGGACAGCGAATCAGGCCCGTACGCCAGTAGTTTATGTCGGCGCGAATGACGGCATGCTGCACGGCTTCAACGCCAATACTGGCGACGAGGTGCTTGCGTACGTTCCGAGCAAGGCCTACGCCCGAGATCCAAGCGCGACGATTTCGACGACCAATCAGCCGCTACTCGCTCAAGTCACGCAGCGGACTTATACCCATCGATTCGTCGCTGACGGCTCACCGACCATTGGCGATGCCTGCCTCGGCGCCACCATCGGGCCGAGTTGCTGGAAATCGATTCTAGTTAGCGGCATGCGCAGCGGCGGCCAAGGCGTGTTTGCATTGGATGTCACTAATCCCTCTAGTTTTGCTGAATCCAACGCCAGCACCGTGCTGTGGGAATTCACCGACGCCGACGATGCTGATCTCGGTTTTACGTTTTCGCAGCCGGCAATCGTTCGGATGCCGAACGGTCGTTGGGCCGCAATTATCGGCAATGGCTACAACAATAAAGATGCCGACGGCCACGTGAGCGGAACAGGGCCGAATAGTTCGGCTAGCAGCGATGGCCGGGCGGCACTATTCATTCTGTTCTTGGAAGGCCCGCAAGGCCCAAATCGGACATGGCGGCTGGGCACCGACTACATCAAGCTAGTGACTTCACAAAATGGCGGGGGGGCAGCATCCGGCCCAACATCCATACCGAATGGCCTGGCAACACCTGCCCCGGTCGACACCAACGGCGACGGTCTCGTCGATTACGTCTATGCTGGCGATGAGCGCGGCAATATGTGGCGTTTCGATACCCACGACGCGAACGCCAACAATTGGGTTGTCGGCAATAGCAATAACCCAATCTTTACCGCATTTGCACCAGATGGTGTTACCCGCCAACCTATTACCGATCGACCCGACGTCGGGTTCAACCGCGCGACCTCCGATCCGACTGACCTAATCGTCTACTTTGGCACGGGCCGTTATATCGATACCAACGATAACTCCAACACTTCCCAGATTACGCAGAGTTTCTATGGCATCTTCGATAATTTAGGTACTTTTACACCGAACGCCAGCAGAACCGGTTGGAATCTTCTACAGCAGACCATCCTGACTGAAGTCAACAGTAGCGGCAGCGCTTGTACCGGCACGCAAACCTGCTTCCGCGTGACCAGCAATTTCAACTATGGAGGAACCGGCACACCAACGCCGCCGACATTAGCAAATGCCAAAGGCTGGTTTATCGACTTTGTTGATCCAGCGTCGTCGCCACAACCGCCGACAGCAGCAACCGCGAATCGTGGCGAGCGGCAGGTGACAGGTCCAATTTTGCGCAACGGACGAATCATCTTTACGACCTTAACGCCCTCGCCCGACCCTTGCGGGTTCGGCGGCAGCGGCTACCTGATGGAGTTGGATGCGATTACCGGAAGTCGATTGAATTCACCACCGCCGTTTGATACCAATAACGACGGCGCGGTAAACGACATCGACAAAATCACCGTTACGATTAACGGCGTACCGACGACAATCTCGGTTAGCGGCCAAAGCTCCAGCGTAGGCATTCTGGCGCAGCCGGACATCGTCAATACCTCAGATACGATCGAAAACGCCTATGTCGGCGGTTCAAACGGTAGCATCGCCGTTGTCCGGCAAAGTACCTCGGGCCGCGCAGGACGCATTACCTGGAGAGAGATAATCAAATGACACACGCGGGTTCAAGGATGTCCCGACACAGCGGTTTTACGCTGATTGAGCTGATGATTACGGTTGCAATCGTCGCCATCCTGGCGACGATTGCCTACCCTTCTTACCGTAACGCGGTTATTCGGAGCAATCGAGCGGATGCCCAGCAAGCGTTATTACAAGCGGCGCAGAATATGGAGCGCTATTTCGCCACCAATGGCGCAAGCGGTTATGTGGGAGCAACGGTAACCCCTTCGCAGTCGCCGAGCGGCTCTGCGGCAAATGCGGTATACACCATCGATTACACGACCGTAGTCGGAAATCCAAGTGCCACCGCTTTTGTGTTAAGAGCGACGCCGGTCACTGGCAAGTCGAACGCGACGGATGGCTTCCTGGAAATCGACCAGCAAGGCGTCAAGCGTTGGGATCGAAACAATAATGACTCTGCCACTGACGCCGGCGAAGACAACTGGAATCGCTGATTTAAACAGAAACGCCTACGCCTTCTGCTTGTGGCCGGGCAAGCTTTCCATAATCATATCGAGAATCAGCAAGCCGGCGCCTAGCGTGATGGCGCTGTCGGCAACATTGAACGCCGCGAAGCTCCAGTTGCCGACATAGAACTGGACAAAATCGACGACGTACCCGCGCGCCGCACGATCGATGGCGTTACCCAAAGCGCCGCCTAGAATTAGTGTAAATGCGCAGGCCACCAAGGTGTGATCGGTTGGGTGGCGACGCAACCACAATAAGATTCCGACGCTTACGACAGCGCCGAGCAGAATAAACACCGCGGCCGGCGCGGTGTTAAACATCGAGAACGCAACGCCGGTATTGTGCATACGCACGAGATTGAAATATGGCACCACAGGTATCGAGTCAAAAATCTGTAGTCGACTCGCAACCAGATACTTGGTGAACTGATCGATTGCGATAACCAGCGCCGAGAGCCACAGCAGACGCGAATTTTTAAACGGTTTCGTCATAACGCGCCTCGCCTCTAAATAAATAGCCGCGTTTCACCAGCACCTTCAATGTTCTCGATGCAGCGCCCACACAACGCCGGATGCGCTGGGCTGAGACCAACATCGGCCCGGCGGTGCCAGCAGCGGCTGCATTTCACTGCATCGGAAACCACGACTTCGACATCAGTCGCCGTATCGGGTGTCGTGAGTGCACGCCCAGTCAGGCGCGCCCACTCGCCTGCCGACGTGGTCAACGTGACGTCCGAAACCAAGAACCAGAAGCGCAGTTCATCGGCGATGCCATTTGCAAGCGCCATAAACGCGGGGTCGACAAAGAGAACGAGCTTGGCATCAAGCGCTGACCCCAATAGACCAGCTTGGCGCTTGCCCTCAAGTTCGGCTTTAACTTGATCGCGGAGTAGCAGTAGTTTCTCCCAGTCGACTGGCGCCATCGACTCAACCTCCGGGATCGCATACCAAGTCTGTGCAAATACACTCTGGCTCCGGTCGCCGGGTAGCAGCTTCCAGATTTCATCGGCGGTGAACGAGAGTATCGGCGCAATCCAGCGGACAATGCTTTCGGCGATATGGAATAGCACTGTCTGCGCCGAACGGCGCGCCGGGCTGTTCTCCGGCAAGGTATAAAGTCGGTCTTTCAGAATATCCAGATACAAACCACCGAGATCGACAACGCAGTAGTTGTGGAGCTTCTGGTATACCAAATGGAATTGTGATTCGCGATAGGCCGAGCGGATTTCATCCTGTAACAACGCAAGCTGGCCCAATGCCCAACGATCGACCGCCAGCAATTCAGACGGCGGCAGTAGATGCTGCGCAGGCGCGAAGCCGTGCAAATTGCTCAACAGATAGCGCGCGGTGTTGCGGATGCGCCGATAGGCGTCCGCAATGCGCTTCAGTAGATTGTCGGAGATCGCGATCTCGCCGCTGTAATCGCTGGCTGCGGCCCAGAGACGCAGCACGTCCGCGCCGAGCGTCTTGGTCACTGTTTGTGGCGCGACGACGTTGCCGACTGACTTGCTCATCTTCCGGCCTTGCTCATCAACCGTGAAGCCGTGCGTCAACACTGCCTTGTATGGCGCGCGACCGCGCATCGCAACCGAGGTCAGCAGGCTGGACATGAACCAGCCGCGATGTTGATCCGAACCTTCAAGATAGAAATCGGCCTGCGGTGCGAGGCCATCCGCGTCGAGTGCCGCCGGGTTGGTCGCAACGAATGCGCATTGATGCACGCTGCCGGAATCGAACCAAACGTCGAGCGTATCCGGACATTTGTCGTAGTCCGAAGCTTCTTCGGCCGGCAGCCAATCGCTGACGCTAGAACTGAACCACGCCTCCAAGCCGCCCGTCTCGATTTGATCAGCGACGCGGCGCAGCAGCGCTGCGGACTCCGGATGCGGCGTCTGCGTGCGCTTATGAACAAACAGCGCCAGCGGCACGCCCCAGGTGCGTTGCCGTGAAATACACCAATCCGGGCGATCGGCGACCATGCCGCGGATGCGTTCTTCGCCCCAACCTGGGATCCAGCGCGTCTCGCCAATCGCTTTCAGCGCCTGCTCGCGCAGGCCACGGTCGTCCATCGAGACGAACCACTGCGCAGTCGCCAGCGTGTACAACGGCGTCTTGTGCCGCCAGCAATGCGGGTAGCTGTGCGTGATCGTATCCAAGTGCACCAGCGCGCCCGATGCCCGCAGCGCATCCAATATCACCGGCTCGGCTTTGCGCAGATGCAGGCCGCTCACCAGCGGCGTGCCGTCTTTGAAGCGGCTGTCCATTCCAACCGGATTCACCACTTCGACACCGTATTCGCGGCAAACCTCGTAGTCGTCCGCGCCGTGCGCGGGCGCGGTGTGAACAAGGCCGGTGCCGGCGTCCAACGTGACGTGTTGCCCGAGCACGATCGGCGAAAGCTGGCCATCGGCAAACGGGTGCAAGCCTTTCAATCCCGCCAGTTCCTTGCCCAGGATGGCGCTACCGAGGCGGCGAACATCGGCGATCGCAAAGTGATTTGCCAGCGCTTCGACGCGCTCCTCGGCCAACACGTAGACGCCATGCCCGCCAAAATCGGCCAACACGTAGTTGAAATCCGGGTTAAGCGCGATCGCCTGATTACCGGGCAGCGACCACGGCGTGGTCGTCCAGATCATAAAGCCGATTTTCTCTGGCGCGTTTGCGACGCCAAACTTGGCGGCGACGGCAGCCGGATCCGCAGCGACCAACGAAACGTAGATCGCCGACGATTGTTTATCCTGATATTCCACTTCCGCTTCGGCCAGCGACGAGCCGCAATCGGCACACCAGTGCACGGGCTTGAAGCCCCGTACGACGTGACCGTTTTCGACGATCCGCGCCAGCACGCGCAATTGCTCAGCCTCGAACGCCGGCTGCATCGTCAAATACGGCTTATCCCAATCGGCGAGCACGCCAAGGCGCTTAAAATCAGCGCGCTGGCGATCGATTTGCTCGAGCGCGTACTCCCGGCATTTGGCGCGAAACGCGGCAGCATCAAGCTTCTCGCCCACCTTGCCGAATTTCTTCTCGACTTGCAGTTCGATCGGTAGCCCGTGGCAGTCCCAACCCGGCACAAACGGCGCGTAATGGCCGTCTAAGCGCGCGGATTTGACCACCATATCCTTTAACACTTTGTTAACGGCGTGGCCGATGTGGATGTCGCCGTTCGCGTATGGCGGCCCGTCGACAAACCAGTAGGGCGTGGTGCGGTGCTGCGTCGCCGCCTGCACCTGCGCATAGAGATCTTCCGCCTGCCACTGCGCCAGCATTTGCGGTTCGCGCTGAGCGAGGCCGGCCTGCATCGGGAAATCCGTTTGCGGCAGATTCAACGTTTGCTTGTAGTCCGGGCCGGCTTGAGTATTTGAGTCGTTCACGTCGTCAGTTCTTGTTCTACGAGGAAAGTACGCGCTTGCACGCCGTCGGCTTGCATCTGCACGGCCAGCGCATCGAGCGAATCGAAGCGCAGCTGCGGCCGCAGAAAGCGGCAAAACTCGACATCCAGCTCGACACCATACAGCGATCCAGCAAAATCGAAGACATGCGTTTCTAACAAGCAGGCGCTCATGCCTAGCGTTGGACGCACGCCGAGACTCGCAACGGCGGGCAGCCCTTCCGGCTGACCCGGCCAGCGCGCACGCACCGCGTAAACGCCGTGGGCGAGCGCCGGAACACGGCGCAGGTGAATATTTGCCGTCGGCATTCCGAGTTCACGACCCAACTTCAAGCCGTGGCGCACGCGTCCCAAAATCCGATAGCGGCGGCCGAGCAGGTTTTCAACCTGCGCCAGATCCGGCTGCTGCAGCGCTGTGCGCAACGCCGACGAACTGCAGCGCAGACCATCGAACGTGACCGAATCCAGGCCTTCGGCGCGAAAACCTGCGTCGGCACCGATCCGCTGCAACAAGGCTAAATCGCCACGCCGGCCGCTGCCGTAACGAAAATCGTCGCCGACGATGACCGCGCGCGCGCCAAGCCCGGCAACCAGCACGCGTTCGATAAACGCTTCCGCGCTCAGGCTGGCCAGCCGGCGATCGAAGCGCAGACATAGCACCCGATCAACACCCGCGGCCTGGAGTAAACGCAGCTTATCGCGCAAGCTTGTCACCCGCGGCGGCGCGGTTTCAGGCGCAAAAAATTCGCGCGGTGTGGGTTCGAAAATCGTCACCACTGCGGGCACACCGTACTGCTGCGAAAGCGCCTTTAAACGGGCGATCAACGCCTGGTGGCCGCGATGCAGACCGTCGAAATTGCCAATCGACACCACGCTGCCGCGATGGCGCGTAGCGAGATTGTGCAGACCGCGTATCAGCTCCATATCGGACGATCTTACGAAAGGACGGCGATTATAAAGTCCACGGGCTCGTCTTCATATGCGCCGCGCCGCTCGGAAGTGTCGTAGCCGTAAACCGCCGAGCCATAACGCAGCGCCATAACCGACCATCGCGCAGGCAATCAACACCGCCATACGCAGCGCTTGCGCCCAGCGATCCAGCTTCAACCAGCTGCCGAGATCGCCCGCCAGCAGCAGCACAATTGCCGCCAGCACCGCGTTTGCGACCAACAAGCGCAGCGTAAAGCCGCGCCAACCCGGCGCCGGTCGATAAATGCCATCGCGGCGCAAACGTTGGAATAACAGCAGCGAATTTACCCAAGCGGTGACCGAAGTCGAGATCGCCAAGCCAACGTGAATGCCATCGAAACGATGGTAGCGCGCGATCAGAAACGTCGCGATGCTGGTACCGATGCCAACCACAAGACCGATGGTCGCGTAACGCACCGGCAGCTTGGTTTCCTGGCGCGCATAAAACCCAGGCACGAGAATCTTCACCATCGAAAAACCCATGAACCCAAAGCCGTAGGCGCAGACGACCCAACCGGTCATGCGGACATCGAAATCGCTAAACCGGCCGTGGCCAAACAGCGTTGCCACCAGCGGCCCCCCGAGCAAAATGAGCCCGAGCGCCGATGGCAGGCCGAGCAGAAGCATCGTGCGCAAGCCCCAGTCCAGCGTATCCGAGAATTGCAGCGGCGATTTCTGTACGTGCTGCGCCGACAACGACGGCAGAATCGCAGTGCCAACGGCAATGCTGAAAATGCCGACTGGCAATTCCATCAAGCGGCTGCCGTAGTTCAGCCAGCTCACGGTGCCGCTACCGATCAACGTCGCGAAACTGGTATTCAGCAGCAGGCTGATCTGTGCGATTGAGGATCCGATCATCACCGGAATCATCAGCGCGACGATGCGCCCCACCCGCACATCGCGCCAACCCCAGCGCGGCCACGGCAATAATTTCAGCTGCGCCAGCGCCGGCAGCTGAAAGGCAAATTGCAGGATGCCAGCGACAAACACCGCATAAGCCAGCACCCGGACCGAACTGGCGTCGATATACGCCGAGGCGATGATGCATAGATTCAAGATCACCGGCATGAACGCCGGCACGGCGAAGCGGCCATAGCTATTCAAAATGCTGCCGACCATCGAGGCCAGCGAGATGAACATTAGATACGGGAACGTCCAGCGCAGCAGATCCGCGCCCAGCGCCTGCTGCGCAGGATCACCATGAAAGCCGGGCGCGAAGGCCCAGACCATCAACGGCGCGGCAAGACAACCAACGAGCGTAATCAGCGCCAGTACCCCGCCGAGCGTACCCATGACCGCCGCGACGAGGTCACGCACGTCATCGTGGCTTTGCAGCGTCTTGGTCTCGGTAAACACCGGCACAAACGCCTGCGAGAACGCGCCTTCGGCGAACATGCGGCGGCCGAGGTTCGGAATCATCTGCGCAATAAAGAAGATATCGAGCTTAGGCCCGGCGCCGAACGCGGCGGCCAGGGTCACATCGCGAACCAGGCCGAGAATGCGCGATAGCATCGTCAAGACGCTGACGATGCTCGTTGATTTGAGCAGCGATTTCGACATGGAATCAGAACGCCGTGCGCAGCGGCCGCGGAAATAAGTTATCGAGCCGCATCAGAGGATGATTGGTGCACGGATTGAGATTGACAATAAACGGGTCGGCAAACATACTATCGCGCTTCACTTTTGTCTGTTTTTTTGTCGCCTATTTTTAGGCTAACCGGCTTCAACCCGATTTCAGGAGTTTTTTAACTTGGCCAACACGATTCAAGCGCGGAAGCGCGCACGCCAGTCCGAGCAGCACCGCGAGCGCAATGCCAGCCAGCGCTCGATGATTCGCAGCACCATCAAGAAGGTTGTCGCTGCCGTCGAAACCAAGAACAAGGCCCAGGCCGAAAGCGCCTACAACGAGATGGTGCCGGTTCTGGATCGCTACGCGAACCGCGGCTTGATCCACAAGAACAAGGCTGCGCGTCATAAGAGCCGCCTGGCTGCGCACATTAAAGCGCTCGCCTAAGTTCTTACGCAGCACAAAAAAAACGCGGCCTTCGGGTCGCGTTTTTTTTGGCGTTGCTTTAGGTAATCTGCGAGTAATCGTTAAATGCACAGAGGGTAGCGACCATAAAAATGGCGATGCGGCGTATTTAGCCGCATCGCCATACCGCGTTAAGTCTGCGCAAATATGTCGCTATGGCTCGTCGTGCGGCGCCCGCGGCGCTGCCAGCGCGCCGCCACCGGCACCGTGGAACTCATCCGCTTCCGGCGGCGCATCGTCGGCCTTGTGCCCGAACCAAGCGCTGAAGCGTGCGCCGAGCGCGTGGATATAGGTGTACAGCACCGGCACGACGACCAAGGTCAGCAGCGTCGACGTAATGATGCCGCCAATCACCGCCCGCCCCATCGGCGCCTGCGTTTCACCACCCTTACCAAGCCCCAACGCCATCGGCAGCATGCCGAATATCATCGCCAGCGTGGTCATCAAAATCGGCCGCAGACGCACTTGGCCGGCGCTCAACAGCGCTTCCCGCAGCGTCCTCCCTTCGCGCAGCGCCTGATTGGCGAAGTCGACCAACAAAATCGCGTTCTTGGTGACCAAGCCCATCAGCATAATAAATCCGATAATACTGAATAGATTCAGCGTTGTACCAGTTACCAACAGCGCGATGAAAACACCCGATAACGATAGTGGCAGCGACACCATGATCGCGATCGGCTGTAGGAAGCTGCCAAACTGCGAGGCCAGAATCAGATAGATAAAGATCACCGCCAGGCCCAGCGCCGCGAGCGCCGCGCTGCCCGATTCATCGATATTTTCCTGCGCGCCGGCGACGTTGAAACGGTAGCCCGGTGGCAGTTTGGTGTTCTTGATCAGCTTCTGCACGTCAGCGCCGACATCGCCCGACGGCCGCCCTTCGGCATTCGCGTAGATCGACACCCGACGCTGCAAGTCCTGGCGCTTGATCTGCTGCGGGCTCGCCGACTCGACGAAACTCACAACCTGCCGCAGTGGCACCAGCCGCGGTGAACCGTCCGGCTGCAACCGCGTGCTGGTGAGCGCGAGTTCGCCGAGATCGCTAGCGATTTGCCGGTCGCCTTTCGGCAACCGAACGATCACGTCGTAATCCTGGCCATCTGGCCCCAGCCAATGGCTGATTTGATCGCCGGCGACCAACGGCCGCAGCGCGTTGCCGATGCGGGCGGTCGATAAGCCGAGATCGCTAGCCAGCTCGTTATTAATCCGCACCGAAATGCCCGGATTGGCGCCTTTCTCGCTGCTTTCGAGATCGGCGATACCCGGAATCTTGGCGATTTCCTTGATCAGGTTCTGGCTGATTTCAGTGAGCTTGTCAGCGTCTGGGCCGAGCAGGGAAATAAACACCGAGCCGCCGAAACCAACCGACAACGTCATACCGGCAACATTGGCGATGCGGGCCCGGATCAGCTTCTCCATCTCCTTTTGCGAGCGGCGCGGCGTTTTGTCTTTATCGACCAAACGCAGATTAATGCGCGAGTAGTTCTTGCCTTCGTCAGTGCCGACTTCGGTCGCCACCGTTTCGACTTCCGGGAATTCTTTCAGAATCGCCTCGACCTGCCGCGTCTTGGCATCCGTGTATTCAAGGCTAGAGCCGAGCGGCGTGTTCAAGCGTAGCGAGATGAAACCCTCGTCGCCTTCCGGCGTAAATTCGGAGCCAATAAACGGCACCAAAAAGAAGCTGCCGAAGAAGATTAGCGCCGCCAGCCACAACACGATGCCGCGATTACTGATCGTGCCCCACTGGCGATAATCGAGTGTGCGCAGCGCATGCGTCAGGCCGAACAGTGGAAACCAGACGCGGCGCCGACGCGTGCTTAATGCGCGCTCCAACAGGCGGCCGTAGACGCCGTGCAGGGCTTCGACGCCGACTTCGATGCGTTCCATCACGCGGCCGAGCCACGGCACGTATTTGAAGCGATTTTTAACCGGGTCACGCCAAACCGACGACAGCATCGGATCGAGCGTAAAGCTGACGAACAAGCTGACCATCACCGCGACGGCGACGGTGATACCGAACTGGAAGAAATAGCGGCCGATGATGCCGTTCATGAACGCCACCGGCACGAACACGGCGATGATCGCAAACGTCGTCGCCATGACCGCGAGGCCGATTTCCTGCGTGCCGTCGAGCGCCGCGCGAACGTGGCTCTTACCCATCGCGAGATGGCGTACGATGTTTTCGCGCACCACAATCGCGTCGTCGATCAACAAACCGATGCACAGGCTCAGCGCCATTAGCGTCAGGAAGTTCAGCGTGAAGCCGAACGCGTGCAGCGCGATGAACGAGGCGATTACTGAGATCGGCAAGGTCAGGCCGGTGATGATCGTCGAGCGCCAGGAATGCAGGAACAGGAAGACGATGAAAACCGTCAGCAAGCCGCCTTCAATGATCGTTTCCTTAACCCGCTTCAACGAATCCTTGATGAAATCGGAATTCGAGTTGATGACTTTAATTTTCACGTCATCCGGCAAACGCGCCTGTAAATCCTTGATCGCCGCCTGCACGCTGTCACCAACTTCGACGATATTGGCGTCCTGCACGCGGAAGATCGATAAACCGATCGCCCGCTTACCATCGACGCGCGAAATCGATGTTTCTTCCGCTTCACCATCGACAACCGAAGCCACCTGCTCCAAATAAATCGGCGCACCGGCCTGAGTCGCAACGATGATGCGACCGAACGCCGCCGGCTCCTTGATCTTGCCTTCAACGCGCACCAACTGCTCGGCCGCGCCGCGACTGATCGAACCCGCCGGCAGATCCTGATTAGAGTCTTGTACCGCAGCAACAACTTGATCAACGCCGACGTGATAACTCTCTAATGCGCCCGGCTTCAGAAAGATCTGGATCTGCCGCACGGCCGAACCGCTGACCGCAACATTGCCGACGCCCTGTGCATTCTGCAGCCGCTTAACGATAATCTGATCGACCAGCGTCGAAACTTCCCGCAGCGAGCGCGTTTCCGAATACACCGTGAGATCGATGATCGGCTGCTGATTGGCGTCGTTGTTAGTGCGCGTCACCAGCGGGTCTTTCGCTTCGCGCGGGAAGCTCGGGCGAATCTGCGCAACTTTATCGCGTACTTCCTGCGCCGCCGTTGCAATATCAACCGTCAATCGGAATTCGATCTGAATAAACGCCAAACCTTCGCGCGCCGTACCGTAGATCCGCTTAACGCCTTCTACGGTGTTGACGACGTTTTCCAGCGGCTTTAGCAAATCGTTTTCAATCGCTTCGGGTGACGCGCCCGGATAGCTAACCGAGATGCTGACATACGGACTAGAGACATCCGGAAACTGCTCGACCGGCAGCCGGTTATACGAAAACATGCCGAGCACCAGCAACGCCACCATGACCATCGTGGCGAAGACCGGCTGGCTAATACTGGTTTTAGTGATCCACATCTGCCGATACTCCTGAATTCGCGATGCGCAAAACAGCGCCCGCGCGTGGCGGATCTTATTTGGCGACGGCGCTGGCGCTGGCCGGCGCGCTATCGGAGGCTTTCATGACGACGATAGTGCCGGCTTTTAGCGCGTCGATTTTCGCGACGATAATCTCATCGCCGGTTTGCAGGCCCTCACGGACTTCAACCAGACTTTCGTCCTGCGTGTGCAGGCCGAGCGTCACCGTGTGCCGCACCAGTTTTCCGTCTTCAACCACAAGCACATAGGTCACGCCGCCATCGCTACGAACGGCCGCGACGGGGATTGCCGGCTCCGGTGCAGTTTTATCGAGCACCAGCTCGCCCTGCGCAAACATGCCGCCGCGCAAGGCACCGTCGGTGTTGTCGACCGCTAAATAGAGTTTGATCGAACGCGACCCTTCTTCGGTCGTCGGATTAATGCGCTCAACGCGCCCTTCGAACATCCGATCGCCATAACCGCTGACGTGGAAATGACCGCGCTGCCCAACTTTCACCGCGGGTACTTCCGAAGCTGGCGCCAGCGCCTCCAATTCCAGCCGGCTTAGGTCGACGATCGCCAGCAACGGCGAATCCGGCGAAACTTTCTCACCCGGCTGCGCCATACGCTTGGAAACGATGCCGCTGATCGGTGCCCGCACCACGGCATCATCAAGCCCGATCTGCGCCAAACGTGCCTGCGCCTCGGCCGCCCGCACGCTCGCGGCCGCCGCTTCATACGTGCTGCTCGCCGAATCAAACGCGTTTTTCGAGATGAAATGCTGCTCCAACATCACGCGGTTGTTATCGAGATTGGTTTTCGCGATCGACAAATCGGCGCGTGCTTTCTCCAACGCAGCCGCTTGGCTGTCGTACTGCGCCTTAAGATTTTTAATATCGATGTGGGCGAGCAAGTCACCGCGCTTTACGCTCTGGCCTTCGCGCACCGCCATGTCCAAGACTTCGCCGGCTACTTTCGCCTTGACTGTCGTCTGTACCAACGGCAGTAACGAACCCGATAACGGCAGCGAACGAGAAAGCGCGCGTAATTCCACGCGCGCGACGTCAGCCGACGCCAATTCCAGCGGACCTGTCGCCTCTTTCGCCGTTTTCTCCGGCGTCGCGGCTGGCTTCTCGCCACCACGATGCATCGCGAACCATAGCCCGCCGAGCACGACGACAACCGCAACGGCGATCAATATCCACCGTGACGAACGCGACGACCCACCCGATGCACCCACCTGCTGCATTGCACTCATTGTTCCGATCCCCCAGCGCACCTAACGGCACACGGTATAAAAAGTCGTTGGCATCTGCCTATTGGATGCGACGCCGATGACATTTGGATGCAAGCCGACGCCGCGGGGTTTAGGCCGGCGGCCAGCCGGAGCCGAGCTGTGCGAAATTGAGGTTTGCGTCAGGCCGCAGCAAAGGCGGCGCAGGACAATTTTTAGAGGCTGAGCACGAGGTTATCGCGATGAATCAGTTCCGGCTCGCCGGGATAGCCAAGCCGCGTCGTGATCTCGGCGCTGGGCGCACCGACGATGCGCGCCGCTTCCTGCGCGTCGTAATTAACCAAGCCGCGCGCGATTTCGCGGCCATCGCCATCGAGGCACAGCACGAGATCACCGCGGACGAAATCGCCGCTGATCTGCTTAACGCCGACCGGCAACAAACTGCGGCCCTGCTCGCGTAGAACTTTCACCGCACCGTCATCCAGCGTTAGCCGACCGCGCAGCTGCAACTGGCCGGCGATCCAGCGCTTGCGCGATGCCATAACCGTTTGCGCCGGCTTCAACAGCGTGCCGATGCGCTCGCCGCGCGCGATTTTTAGCAGCGCGTCTGGCGTCCGGCCGTGCGCAATCACCGTCGCCGCGCCGGAGCGCGCCGCCCAATGCGCAGCAGTGAGTTTGGTGCGCATGCCGCCGCGCCCGAGTTCGCCCTTGGCTTCGCTGGCCATGCCGCCGAGATTGGGATCGGATAATTCAGCCTCCGAAACCAGCTGCGCATTCGGATTGCTGCGCGGGTCGGCGTCGAATAGGCCTTGCTGGTCGGTCAGAATGACTAACAAATCGGCTTCGACCAAGTTAACCGTCAGCGCGCCGAGCGTATCGTTGTCACCGAGGCGGATTTCGTCGGTAGCAACGGTGTCGTTCTCATTGACGACCGGCACCACGCCGAGTTCGAGCAAAGTCTTTAGCGTGCCGCGAGCATTCAAATAACGGCCGCGATCAGAAACGTCATCGTGCGTCAGCAGAATTTGCGCCGCGCGCAGCCCGTGCGTTTCAAACGCTGTTTCATAGGCGCGAACCAAGCCCATTTGGCCGACCGCCGCCGCCGCCTGCAGGCCGTGCAAATTTGCCGGCCGCTTGCTCAGACCCAGACGCGCCATGCCTTCGGCAACCGCGCCAGACGATACCAAGACAATCTGCCGACCTTCAGCGCGTAATGCGGCAATCTGCGCGCACCAGTCGGCGATTGCAGTGCGGTCCAGCCCCTGACCACGCGCGGTCACCAAGGAGCTACCCACCTTGATTACCCAGCGGCGACTAGTCGGCAATTGCTCCCGGTTCTTCATCTGCATCGTCGTCGGCTTGCTCTGCATGTTCATCGTTGCGTTGTTCTCGGTCCGGTGCCGTATCGGGAAATTCTTGCGGCGTTTCCTCGACCGCTTCCCGCGGCGGCGCGTGCGCCTCAACCCACTCCATCGCATCGCTGCACAGTGCATCCAGACCGATATGGCCGACGGCTGAAATGCGGTAGCTGCGCCCCTGCCAACCGAGCTGGGCCAATGCGTCGTCGCAAAGCGCATCGGCTTCGTCGCGCGGCATTAAATCCAATTTGTTGAAAACCAGCCACTGCTCACGACCGGCCAGCTCTTCACTAAATGCCGTAAGTTCAGCGTTAATCGTGTTGATGTGCTCAACGATATCGCCGCCGTCCGGCGGCAGAATATCAACCATATGCAGCAACAAACGCGTGCGCTGCAAATGTTTCAGGAAGCGAATGCCGAGCCCCGCGCCGTCTGCCGCGCCTTCGATCAAACCGGGCACATCCACCATAACGAAGCTACGGCTTAGGCCGAGCGAAACCACGCCCGGCTGCGGGTACAAGGTTGTAAACGGGTAATCAGCGATCTTCGGCCGCGCCGCCGAAACCGCGCTCAGCAGCGTCGATTTTCCCGCGTTCGGCATGCCGAGCAGGCCAACATCGGCCAGCAAGCTCAATTCCAGCCGCAGGTCGCGCTGCTCGCCCGGCGAACCGGGCGAAGCACGCCGCGGCGCACGGTTGGTGCTGCTCTTAAAGCGCGTATTGCCGAGGCCGTGAAAGCCACCCGCCGCAAGTTTGATCCGCTGGCCAGAGCGTGTCAGCTCGCCGATCAACTCCTCGGTATCGAGATCAAAAACCTGCGTGCCCAGCGGCATCGCTACTTCGATATCGCCGCCGCCGCCGCCGCGGCAATTGGAGCCGGTGCCGTTCTCGCCGCGATGGGCGCGAAAAACACGGTTAAAGCGGAAATCGGCCAGCGAGTTGAGGTTAACGTCGGCGACGGCATAAACCGATCCGCCATCGCCACCGTCACCGCCATCCGGGCCACCGAACGGAATCGCCCGCTCGCGGCGGAAGCTGACGCAGCCGTTGCCGCCGTCTCCGGCTTCAACGCGTATGGTGGCTTCATCGACGAACTTCATGTTTTAAGTCAATCCTGACAGACAAAAATAAGGCCCCGTCCGGCGGGGCCTTATCGTACCGCTACAGCGTATTAGGCCGTAACGATATTGATGAACGTACGGCCTTTCGGGCCCTTCGTCCGGAATTCAACGTAGCCGTCCGCCTTCGCGAACAACGTGTGGTCGGTACCGATGCCAACGTTAACGCCCGGGTGATACTGGGTGCCACGCTGACGAACGATGATGTTGCCGGCCAGTACCGCTTCGCCGCCAAAACGCTTGACGCCGAGCCGCTTGGATTGCGAGTCGCGACCGTTGCGGGTTGATCCGCCTGCCTTCTTATGTGCCATTGCTGTACTCCTGCTGGGAGAGCGTCGCCGTTAGGCGCCGACAATCTCGATGATCTTGAGGGCCGTAAAGTTCTGACGGTGACCCTGTTCTTTGTGGTAGTGCTTACGGCGGCGGTGCTTGATGATGCGGATCTTGTCGCCGCGGCCGTGGGCCACGACTTCCGCTTTCACGACGGCGCCAGCAACGGTCGGCGCACCGACCTTAACGGTTTCGCCATCGGCGACCATCAGCACTTCGCTAAAGCTGATCGAATCGCCAACGGCGGCTTCGATCGTTTCCACTTTCAGGGACTCGCCCGGTTCAACCCGGTACTGCTTACCACCAGTTTTGATGACTGCGTACATGACCGCTCCAAAAAATAGTGCAACTATCTAGTCGTTTTTGTAAGGCCCTAAGCTGACACTGGCTGCGTAAAACGCAAAGGGCCCCGGTGAATTGATAATTTTACGATTATTCAGTCAGCGAGGTCAATTCCGAGCTTTTGCCCCCATTAGCCTAACCGGGCCGAATTCAAAGCAGTTTGGGCGGAAGATCCAAACTTTCGGCCAAACGGCGGCTGAATGCCTGCGTAACTTGCGGGTCTTTTGAAAAGACGGCGACGGTGCCGCCACCGGGAGCGGAGCTGAGGCGGCCGGACCAGCCGTCGAAGCTCAACTCGGCATCGGGAACCGCGCGCGGCATTAGGAATGCGACCACCCGCTGCGCCTTAGCTTCAAACACCACGTGCGCCGCAACCTGCCCGTGCATCACACAGAGTCCGGCGCGCAGCACCGGCGGCAAGTCCGCTGTTGTCTTCGCGCCGAGTTCGCCCAGCGCACGCTGAAAATTTGTTGGCGCATCAGGATCAGGGCGCAATTCCTGCTGCGGATCATCAATCAGGTGTTCGACCATCGCCTGATCCCAGTTTTTAAAGTTGCGATTCTGCTCGCTGATCCACAGCTTGGTCATCGCGACGCTGACCACCAACACTGACGCCGCCACCCCCCAGCGCTGTACCAATCGGCGCCGACGTATCCGCCGCGCAAGAATCACCCGCTGTAATAAGGCCTCAGGCAGCGGACGGCGAATCGCAGCGTGCAAAGCGGTATTTAGGCGTTCCACCCGGCGTAATTCAGCCGCGCACTCTCGGCAGTTCGCGAAATGAGCGTGATGCTCGGCGGTCAGGGCGCGGGCATCGACCAAAATCTGTGCGCGAATGTCTTCACAGGTCATGGCTGTCTCCCGCGCAGTGGGATGATGTCGGCACGTGCGCGTTCGGGCTCGGACACTTCGAGCAACGCGCGTCGCGCCCTAAGCAGGCGATTGGCGACAGCGGCCTCGGTGGTCTGCAGCACATCCGCGATCTCCTTCGTGGTATAGCCAAATAACAATTGCAGAACCAATACTTCCCTATAATTTTCCGGCAGCGCCGCTAAACGCTGTTCGATGTCGATCGACTCATCCAGCGAAACAACACCATCCTGCGCATCTTCTAAAGTCGCTTCCAGATCATCGAAGCTGACGATGATCCGGGTCGGTTTGCGGCGAAAATGCTCGCGCCGCAACGTCGTCAGCAACCACGCTTTCGCAACTGATAAGTCTCGCAAGGCGCGGAAGCCGCGCCAGCCGCGCAGCAAGGTTTCCTGAACCAGATCTTCGGCGCCGCTTTCATCTCGGCATAGCCAATAGGCGTAGCGATACAAATCATTGCCATACGCTTGGACCAATCCTTCAAAATTGGCTTCCTGGCTCACGCTAGGACCTCACGGCGCGCACAAATATTCCGCCCTGCCCCGTGGCACCAACGCATCCGTTGGAATACTCCGGCACCGTTCATTCGCAACATATCCGCCACGCCATTCACACCGTTACCTCCTTTCGCCCGGGACACCGAACTCGGCGCAGCCCCGTTCAAGCAGACCCTCGTGGTCTCGAAAATCTCTCGCCAGGGGTCCGTGGCACGCCGCAGGTGCGTCAAGATCACCATTCAACAATGCGCAGCGCACCAACGCTGAACAGCCTCTCTAGCAAAGTCAACAACTTGAAATCTGATTCCAACGCCAAGCCCGCCGTCGTCGCCGCCGTTAACTCACCGGAGCGGCAAATCTCAGACCACCACGCCCAGTCCGCTGCGCCCAGCGGCAGTATCGATACCCCCGCGTCTTCATCGGCCACGATCAGGCAGCGCTCGTCGTGATGCAGTGGCCGCGACGCGCCACCATCGAGTAGATACGCCCGCCAAGCGCGCACCGGCACTGGCGATATAAATTCGGCGCAATGACCCGCAGCACTTAAACGCAGACGCTGCCAGTTCTCGGCCGGAATCTGCGCGGCCTCCGCCAATGTCGAGGCCGGTTTGCGTGGGCGCCGCGGCAGTTGGTCGAGCACCCATTCGTAGCGCGCTAATTCATGCGCGACTTCACGCGACTCGCCGAACACGGTCGCTGCAACAGCATCCGCAAACGCAGCGCCGTATTCAGCCAAATCTCCGGCTGTCGGTGGATGGGTCTGCAAGCAAGCCAATACCGCCTTGGCAAAGGCGCGTTCACCGATCAACGCACGTGTCGCCGGGTAAGAAATAGCAAGTGCGTTCCGCGTATTCGCGCGCACGCTATTGACGTAAACCGCGAAGCCGGCCGCCGGCGTTCGAATGCCAGCCGCCCAGTGCTCGACCGCAGTTGCGCTATCGGGATGCAATAACGCTGTAGCCCACGCCGCTTGTAGTTGCCGAAGGCCCGTCGTCATGCGGCATTCGCATACGCGAGTAGCACCGCCTGCGCGCGCTGTGCTTCATCAACCAATGTCGCCAAGGGCGGCAAGTCTTGATCCCACTCGATGATTGTCGGCGCCGCCCCCAGTGTCGCTACCGCTTGCGCGTATAGCGCCCACACCGGTTCCGGCACTGGCGTCGCGTGGGTATCGATCCAGGCGCCGCCAACCTCGCTCGGCCCGGCCAGATGATATTCCGCAACCGCGTGCGCTGGAACACCGTTCAGAAACCGCTGCGGCGCGACGCCGAAGTTCAACGCATTAACATGTAGATTATTCAAATCGACGAGCAGCTTGCAGCCAGTCCGACGCACCACCTGCGACAGGAACTCAGCCTCGTCCATTTCGTCATATTCGTATTGGAGATAGGCAGAAATATTTTCGACAGCTATCGGACGCCGTAGCGCGGTTTGGGCAGCATCGACATTCGCGGCGACGATGCCGAGTGTTTCCCTCGTCAACGGCAGCGGCAGGAGATCCGGCAGTGTAATGTTCTCAGCCCGATTCCAGCAAAGATGCTCGGACACCATAACCGGCTGGTAGCGGTCAACAACAGCGACCAGCCTCCGTAAATGCTCAGCATCAAGCCCGTCTGCGGAGCCTAAGGAAAGACCGACGCCGTGCAAGGACAACCAATACTGGTCGCGCAATGCATCAAGTCGTCGCGCGATTGCTGGTGCCAGCGAAAATAGATTTTCAGAATGAATTTCCAATCCATAAATGGAAGGTTTTGTAGTTTCAATATCGACAAGATGTGGAAACCGAAGTCCGATTCCGGCTTGCGCCGGAATCGGATGTTTAAAATCGCCGTAAGCCGCGCGATCTCGCAACACTTAGGCCTTCTTTTCGACGACTTTGCCGCCTGCGATCTTGGCGCAAGTGCCAGCCGGAACGTAAACCCAATCTTCAGCCGAATTATCAGCCGTCGACTGGCCAGCACAGGAATGCTTGCCAGTGCCGCAATCGTTCTTGCCAGCCTTTGCAACGCCTGCACACTTCTCAAAGCCAGCCTTGTCGGCATGGGCCGGAGCTGACAAACCCGCAACGGCTAATAGCGACAATGCAACCGCGGTGCCGTGAACGAGTTTACGTGCGTGTTCCATGAGTCTTGTCTCCAGTTCTAGATGGGATGGTCGGCAACAATACCGACACTCCAATAGACCTGTTACCTCAACACGTTCTCTCGCGCATCCCGATCATTAAAACGCCGCAATGCCCTGAACGTTCACGTCCGGCAAATTCGACATCTTCTGGACGAGCTTCAAACCACCTTTCGTCTCATAGACATTAATCGTTCCCGACAAGCCGAGTAGTTGATAAAGGTATTTACCGTCACCACTGCGGGCCAGATCGATAAAGCCATCGCTGGTGCCGAACGGATCCGATGGTAAAGCCGGAGCGCCCGCCGCCGCCTTCTCTTCGATCAGCGTCATATGGCCGTCATTGAAGCTGAACATCGAAATCGATGCGTCTAACGCGTTCGCGACCCAGAAGCCCGATTGGTTCGGCAAGAATTCCAACCAGCACGTGGTGCGCTGACCGCTGGTTACTTGGCGGCCGACCAATACGTCTTGATCGATCGGCGTCAATGCGCCGCTGCGCTCAATCCGCCAGCTCGATACTGAACCCGTCTGCAAGGTGTCGAACTCCGGCGGCAGGCCCTGCGGCGAGAATTCACGCGCCTCAGTTGCTACTACATATTGCTGGCCGTTCGCTGCAATCACATCTAGGCCGATCGCACCTGGCATATTGCGGCCAGCGGCGTTATTCGGCAGCGTCGAAACACCCGTCCCCACTGGCTTCAAGCTCAGCCAGCCACCACCGAGCACCCGAAACGCCGAAACTTCATCGACGCTGCCGCTGGCCAACGTCGCGGAACCGGCGTTGAACGTCGTCACCACGAGGAATTTACCGTCCGGCGAGAAACGAACGCCCGATGGCCGGCTCGGCAGCTGCCGCGTCGAAAATGGCAGTGGGATCAACTTGCCGTTGTCAGTCAGACGAAACCCGGTAATACCGCCCGCTTGATTGTCTGGGCCGCCGAACTGGCCGTCGCTATCGACCACCGAGACATAAACCGTGCTGCCGTGAATCGCGATACTGTCGGTACCGACACCGAACGTTTTGGCTTTATCGGTCAGGGTCAGGCCGCGATCCTTGTTGACGCGAAACACTGAAACCGAGCTGCTACCCGCGTTCACCGCCAGCAGAAATTTGTGATTTGCCGTTAACGCGATCGAATCAGTTGAGATCAACGGATCCAAGCCATCAAACGCATCGAAAATGCCACCCTTGCCACCGGTCGCGAAGCTGCCAATAGGCGTCAACGTGCCATCACTACTACGGCCATAGGCGTAGATGTGGTTCGCGACAACGCTGTTGTCCATCGTATAGACCGCACCGGCATAGGTGCCCTTGCCACTTGAACGTCCTTGTTTGCTCGAAAGATCCTGAGCTACAGCCGAAACGCCTGTAAACAGGCCCGCGGCGATGACCAACGTTTTCAAGTACGGCATCGGTACTCCCTCATTTATTGATAATTCAGATTGACGAACCCTCGTGACCGACGATGTGCAGCCCATGCTGCGCAGGTAAGACGGGCACAACTGTTCCATCGGGAAATTCCCGACATATCCGAAGACCGAGGGTGTAGGGCTAAACTCTCGCGTGAATTTCAAACAACATGCGGCATTGATTACGATCAATCAGCTCGCTAAGTACCATCAGATAACACTGCGTCTCTGCTGCGAAAACGCACAAGCCGCGCACTGTGAATAAACGTGCGCGGGCACAGCAATGCGGCCAAAAACACGCTACGCGGTGTTACCAACGCAGTAGCACCGTGCCCCAGGTCATGCCGCCGCCGACGCCTTGCAGCATCACCAGTTGACCCGGCTGTACGCGGCCATCTCGCACGGCGGCGTCCAAGGCCAGCGGCACCGACGCCGCCGAGGTATTACCTTGACGCGTCAGCGTAACCACAACGCGCTCGCGCGGCACGCCGACTTTTTCCGACAAGGTATTGATAATGCGGATATTGGCCTGGTGCGGCACATACCAATCAACGTCTGCCGCTTGTAGCTGGTTGTGCTCCAGCGCCTCAACCGCGCATTCAGCGAGCGATTTCACCGCGACGCGGAATACCGATTGCCCATCCATCTCGACAAACGGATGACCCTGAATCTGGCCGCCGCTGATCTTGCCCGGCACGCGCAGAATGTGGTTTAGCGCGCCGTCCGAATGCAAATGCGACGACAAAATACCCGGCTGATCAGACTGCTTCAACACCACCGCGCCAGCACCATCACCGAACAGCACGCAGGTGCGTCGGTCGGTCCAGTCGAGAATGCTCGAAAACACTTCCGCGCCAATCACAATCGCGCATTTATGCTGCCCGCAGGCAACCAGCTTGTCGGCAATCGCCAGCGCGTAGATAAAGCCAGTGCACACGGCCTGGATATCAAACGCCGCGCCATTACTAACGCCGAGCTTGGCCTGCACGATGCACGCTGTTGATGGAAACACCATGTCCGGCGTGGTCGTCGCCAACACGATTAAATCAACCTCGTCTGCGGTCACGCCCGCCGCCGCCATCGCGGCCTGCGCTGCCTTAACGGCGAGATCGCTGGTCAGCTCGCCTTCGGCGGCGACATGGCGGGCCTGAATGCCGGTGCGGCTGTAAATCCATTCGTCGCTGGTTTCGATTCGCTGTTCGAGTTCGAGATTGGTAACGACGCGCTCCGGCAGGTAGCTGCCGGTGCCGATGATGCGTGAATAGGTCATTGAAGTTCTATGAATAGTTTCGCCAACACAGCGTCGCGCGGATCATTCCCCGGCAGCGCTTCAAACACAACGGCAACGTGGGTTTCCGTCGGCGAAAAAGAAGTCGCGCTCAAAATTTAGTCTGAATCAAATAAACCAAGCAAATATTGCGCTTATTGTGGGCCATTGCCCACCGTTTTGCCGCACCGCGAAAAATAACTTTTTGGTGCCCGTCATAACGCAGGCGCCGCAATTTATTCGAGTTCGATCAGTAAATCGTGCGTATTCACCGTCCCGCCTAGCTTTGCGTGGATAATCTTGATCTTGCCATCGCGCGGCGCGCCCAGCACCGTTTCCATCTTCATCGCTTCCAACGCCAATAGCGGCTCGCCTTTTGTCACCGCCTGCCCAAGCTGCACCGCCACCCGCACGATCATGCCCGGCATCGGCGCGCCAACGTGCGCGGTGTTGCCGTCGTCAGCTTTCGGCGCCTCGGCCTTCACCGCGGCGCCAACCCGCGGCACGCGCACTAAGCGCGGCTGGCCGTTTAATTCGAAGAACAACTTGCTGACACCCTCTTCCGGCGCTTCGGCCGAGCCCTGCAAACGAATCACCAACGTCTTGCCGGTATCGATGGCGACGCTCACCTCTTCCTGCTCGCGCAGGCCGTAGAAGAACACTGAAGTCGGCAACGTGCTGACATCGCCAAACTGGCGCCGATGCTCAACAAATTCGCTGAACACTTTCGGATACATCAAATACGAGGCGAGATCCGCCGCGCTCAGCGTTTCTTGCAACGCCGATTCCGCCTCGGCCTTAACCTGCACCAAGTCCACCGCCGGCAAAGACTCACCCGGCCGCCCGACTAACGCTGACTTGCCCTTCAATATCTTTTGCTGCAGCGGCGCCGGCCAGCCGTCAGCCGGATAGCCGAGTTCACCGCGAAAGAGCGAGACCACCGACTCTGGAAAATCGATCTCCCGCGCTGGATCGTCCACGTCGGCTACGCTCAGCCCTTTGCCGACCATGAACAGAGCCATGTCGCCAACCACTTTCGATGTCGGCGTTACCTTAACGATATCGCCAAACAAACGATTTACGTCGGCATAGGCTTTTGAAACTTCGGGCCAGCGCGCTTCCAAGCCCAGCGCCCGCGCCTGTTCGCGTAAGTTCGTGTACTGGCCGCCGGGCATCTCGTGGCGATAAACATCAGCGGTGCCCGACCGGATATCGGCCTCGAACGGCGCGTAGTAGCGGCGCACGCCTTCCCAGTAATCGGACAACGCCTGCAGCGCGTCGAAATTGAGCTGCGGGTCGCGCGCGCTACCGGCCAACGCGGCCGCGATGCTGCCGAGATTCGGTTGGGACGTAAGGCCCGACATGCTATCGAGCGCGCCATCCACGGCATCGCACCCCGCTTCAACCGCCGCCAGCACGCTCGCTGCGGCGATGCCGCTGGTGTCGTGCGTGTGAAAGTGAATCGGCAGGTCGATTTCCTGCTTCAAAGCCCGCACTAACGCCGCCGCTGCGCGTGGTTTGCAGACGCCGGCCATATCTTTGATGCCAAGCACGTGCGCGCCAGCGCGCTGCAGCTGCTTGGCCATGTTGACGTAATACTGCAAGTTGTATTTCGGCCGCGCGGCGTCGAATAGATCGCCGGTATAGCAAATCGTGCCTTCGCAAACAGCACCGGTGGCGATAACAGCGTCCATCGCCACGCGCATGTTTTCCACTGCATTCAGCGAATCAAACACACGGAAAATATCGACGCCATTTAGCGCCGCCTGCTGCACGAAATACTGCACCACGTTATCGGCATAATTGGTATAGCCGACAGCATTTGCAGAGCGCAGCAGCATCTGGAATGGAATGTTTGGAATCGCCTCACGCAGCTGCCGCAAACGCTGCCACGGATCTTCCTTCAGAAAGCGCAGCGCAACATCAAACGTCGCCCCGCCCCAGCACTCCAAAGACAGCAAGTCTGGCGCCAATCGCGCGTAGTACGGCGCGATCTCCAGCATGTCGCGCGTGCGCATACGCGTTGCGAACAGGCTTTGATGGGCATCGCGCATCGTCGTGTCGGTCATCCGCACACGCGGCTGGTCTTTCAGCCACTGTGCAAAACCGGCGGCGCCGCGCGCCTTTAGCTCGTCGCGCAACCCCGGCGGCGGCGGCAGGCGCAGATCAAGCTTCGGTTTCGGCGGCTCCGGCAACGCGCCTTCCGGTGCCCGGCGGCCTTTCATCTCCGGGCTGCCGTTCACCGTCACATCGCCAATGAAACGCAGCACTTTCGTAGCGCGGTCCCGACGCGGTGTGAAGTGGAATAGTTCCGGTGTGGTATCGATAAAGCGCGTGGTGCATTCGCCGGACTTAAATAGCGGATGCAGAATCACGTTTTCGAGAAACTGCAAATTAGTCGAAAGGCCGCGAATCCGGAACTCACGCAACGCGCGATCCATCCGCGCAATCGCCTCGTCCGGCGTCGGCGCCCAGGCGGTTACTTTCACCAACAAGGAATCATAAAACGGCGTGATCACCGCGCCGGTGTACGAGGTACCGCCATCGAGCCGAATCCCGAAGCCGGCTGGGCTGCGGTAGGCGAGAATGCGGCCGTAGTCCGGCGTGAAGCCGTTTTCCGGGTCTTCCGTCGTCACACGGCATTGCAGCGCGTGGCCATCCAGCTTGACCTGATCCTGCGTCGGCAACGCGCCATCGCCGATGCGCTGGCCTTCGGTGACGCGAATCTGCGCTTTGACGATGTCAACGCCCGTTACCTCTTCGGTCACGGTGTGTTCAACTTGGATACGCGGATTCACCTCGATGAAATAGAACTTGCCGCTATCGGCGTCCATCAGAAACTCAACCGTGCCGGCGTGGGTGTAATTCACCTGCTGGCACAAACGCACGGCCGCTGCGCATAACTCAGCGCGGGTCTCGGCCGACAAATACGGCGCAGGCGCCCGCTCAACCACTTTCTGATTACGCCGCTGCACCGAGCAGTCGCGCTCGAATAGATGGATCAAGTTCCCGTGTTGATCGCCCAGCACCTGCACTTCGATGTGGCGCGCACGGCGCACCAGTTTCTCGAAATAAGCTTCGTCGTTACCGAACGCGGCCAAGGACTCACGCTGGGCCGACTCCACCGCCGACGCCAACTCCGCTTCCGACTCAATCGCCCGCATGCCGCGCCCGCCGCCGCCCCAACTGGCCTTCAGCATCACCGGATAACCAATCTCCGCCGCCAGCACTTTTACCGCATCAATGTCGCGCGGCAAGGCGCCGGACGCTGGCAGCACCGGTACGTTCGCCGCCTGCGCCGCCTTGCGCGCCGAAACTTTGTCCCCAAGCGTCCGCAATACCTCCGGCTTCGGCCCGACAAACAAAATGCCCGCCTCTGCGCAGGCCTCGGCTAGATTTGGGTTTTCGGATAAAAATCCATATCCAGGGTGAATCGCGTCAGCACTCGCCGCTAGGGCGATGCGAATGATGTCCGCAATATCGAGATAAGCTGCGATCGGCTTCTGGCCCTTGCCGACAAGATAACTCTCGTCCGCCTTGAATCGATGCAGCGCAAAGCGATCCTCGCTGGCGTAAATCGCCACCGTGCGGATGCCCATCTCCGCCGCCGCCCGCATCACCCGGATGCTGATCTCGCCACGGTTCGCCACCAGAAGCTTATTGATGCGCATGCGTCCATCCTGGCCGGAATAAACCCGGTTGCATCGGCCGGCACCAGCGCCCGCCCCTTACCGTATTACAGCACAGCGGATGCAACGCCCCAATGGCCACGCCTACGCTAGGGGATTAGCGAGACACCAGCTCGGCGGTGACGAACGATCCCAAATTACCCGGCCGTGCGCTAAGCGCTCCGCTGCGGAATATTCTGCGCCACGCGCCATAGCACGCCGCTAGGATCCGTCAACGTGAAATCCCGCATCGCCCAAGGCTGGTCTTGCGGCGTGCCGACGGTCACACCAAAACGCTCAGCCACATTCGCGTGCAACACCTGCGCGTGCCAGTCATCCACATTCTCAACCAGCAAATGCATCTGAAAATTATTGCTGAAACCCGGCGCATCGAATGCCTGTAGCAAGAAACTTATCTCGCCGAATCGCACGTAAGCCAATCCGTCGCCAGACCACGGAATTTCAAAACCCAGCGCCCGATAAAACAACTGCGAGCGCTCAAAATCGTGGGCGGGAACAAAGGCTTTAATTTCAACTGCGCGGAGGTTGGCGGTCATCGGTGGGTTCTTTTTCGGCTACAGGCGGCGCGGCGCTGCTTTTTCTGCATCTCCGCGACTAACCAAAGCGTAGCAAAACCTGTCGGGGCCGTTCCGCGCGATTGGCGGAGTTGCAATAGATCTAGATTCACAGAAACACCGCCAGCCTGCCCTGCCCAGTTATTGATCCGGCCATTAAGTACTTGAATAAAGACAGTGCAATGCCAAAGCGGATGCCGCACTTCCGAGAAAGCGAGAAATGGCCGGATCAATAACAAAGCAATTTGATTTTATTATTAATTTGGCCACTCACGCCGTCTCGAAAAAGTGCGATCTCAAATTGCCGCGTAGCACCTCGTTCATCTATTTTGTGGCCGAATCAATAATGCAGATAGCACTTACTGCGAAAGCGGGCGAAACGGCAATCCAGTAAACGTAGGGGTCTTACCTACCCCGACCGTAATCGAGCGTCCAATACCCCTACGAACCCGATCCAGCAGCCTCCGGAAGGAACGTTCAGGTAGCCTGCGTGGCTGGACACGCATTGTGCCGCCGTATAGAAAGCACCCGGGCTTCGGGGCTTAGATACAGGCAGTTCTTATCCCACCAGGTTTGACATGCAATTACGGCATCAGCGATGCCCTCTTGATGAACATGAGCGAGCAACTGTCGCCAAAGCGCATAAGCTTGCTGATGTGCATCGAGTCGACGCTCCACCGCGGCCAAGCGCAACTGCTCCTTTGTCCTCACTTCCTCAAGCAAGACCGAGTATTGAGCTCGAACGCTTTCTACTTCGTGGGTGATTTTTGCAATGTCTTCTCACGTTGCGAGATTCTCGGCCTTCTTTGAGAAGTAGCTAGGTATAAAGGACTTCAGTAGAAAATAGATGAATGTGCCGCCGACGACTCCGCCCAAGCCTAGCGAGCCTGCGTAACTTAGAAGCAGTGTAAATTCTTCTTAGCTCATCGTCGTGACGCCCAACGAGGCCGTAGAAAAAGCCCACCAGCGCTTTCACCAAAACGCGCGAAAGCGGCAATTAGTTCTAACGCCGCGTTGTTTGATCGAATTGCGATCATCTGACGACTCCATTGTGTGGCCGGCCTCGGCGGTGGCAGGGCCTCGTTGGAGGATATCCTGCCGTTTCCAGCTTTGCCAGGCGTTTCATGGCGCCTTGCCTTGCAGCTTTTGTACGTTGTGCATCAAGGCAAACAGCTTCCACGGTGCATCCACCTTGTGTCGGGTTCTCAGTGTGAAGCGGCGTAGGTGGTGATTGTGCAGATTGCCGAAGACCGGTCCGACGATCCCAAGGCGCCGGCTGTACAGCAATTGCCCTTCACGGCTGTCGATCCGGGTTTTCATCGCGGTGGTTTGCGGGTGCAGGTCTTTGGCCTTGCTGCCGTCGAATGCTCATTAATAGGCGCAGACTGAGGTTATGCAAGATAAATAGTGGACAATTCAGTCTGACCCTAATTTTTGTACCATCCACCACACGGAACATCCCATGTCCAAACGAATTCTTTTGATCCAAGGCCACCCTGATGGCAGCGAACCACACCTTTGCCACGCTCTCGCGGCCAGTTACGCCAAAGGCGCAGCCGATGCCGGGCACCCGTTGCGCCAGATCAGTCTGGCCGAGATCGACTTTCCGCTACTGCGTAGTCAGAAAGAGTGGGAAAAGGGTCGTGTTCCTGCATCGCTCAAGCCGGCTCAGGACGACATCGCGTGGGCCGAACACATCGTGTTCTTCTTTCCGCTATGGCTGGGCGACATGCCGGCCGTACTCAAGGGCTTCCTTGAGCAGGTTGCCCGGCCGGGCTTCGCCTTCACGCGCGAGGAAGGCGGCAGCCCGTGGGGCAAGAAGGCCTTGAACGGACGCTCGGCCCGCATGGTTGTCACAATGGGCATGCCGGCCATTGTCTACCGGTGGTACTTCCGTGCCCACAGCATCAAGTCGCTGGAGCGAAACATCCTCGGTTTTGTGGGCATTGCGCCGGTGCATGAAACCCTGATCGGCCTTACGGCTAGCATAAAGCCTGAAGACACTGCCAAGTGGCTGGGCAAACTCAAGCGGCTCGGATTCAGGGCCGAATGACCATCCAGTTTGAGAGCTGCCAGCCTCAGTCATCAGACGAAATCCCGAGTACACAGAATTCGCACAGCCTAACGAGGCTGTAGAAAATGCCCGCCAGCGCTTTCACCCAAACGCGCAAAAGCGGTGATCGGCTCTGACAACGCGTTGTTTGATCGGATTGCGATCATCTGACGATTCCATTGTCTGGCCGGCCTCGGCGGTGGCAGGGCCGTGTTGGACGATATCCTACCGTTTCTGTCTTTGCCAGGTGCTTTATGGCGCCTTGCCTTTCAGCTTTTGTACGTTGTGCACCAACGCAAACAGCGTCCACTGTGTATCCACCTTGCGTCAGGTTCTGAGCGTGAAGTGTCGCGGTGGTAATTCATGAACACGATGTTTTCACGGCAGGCGCGTTCGATACTGCGAGACGAGGTTAACCCCCGGGCATAGCCCAGCAGAACCACTTTCAGCAACACACCGGGGTGATAGGCCAAGGCGCCGGTTTCGTCGTTGCGATAGCGAGCATCGAACACGCTCAGGTCAATCTCGTGGTCAACCAGCCAATTCAGCGCGTACTCAAAGGTCCCTGGAAGAATCTGCTCTGAGAACCGAACCGGTAGCAGCTTTGAGAGATGCGGATCAACCGGTTTGTAGCGCGCCATTGGAGTCTCCTGTCTTCTCCATTTAGCAGCCTGATTCATGCCAGTTTTGGGGTTTTTCTACAGCCTCAACGCCTGAATTAAGCCGTGCCGCGAAGCGGCATCGGCTTGAATGAATTGTTAGACCTGCGCATCCAGAGTCTTTGGAGGTGAGGTCGCGATTGTCTGTTGCGACGCAGCGATAAAGTTCAGCCAATTTTGGCGAGCATGCTGTCCATAAATATAGTAGAAATTCATGTCCTTAGAGGCGTTTCTCATAGTGGTCACGCAGCTATCCAAGTCACCGCCCTTGAACAACAAATGATAAAAAGTGGTGTATGCAACGGCTGCATCTGCCCATGTTGCTTCATGTGTATTGCCGACAAGTGCCCAATACGTGCTGTTACTCATGTTTTGTGCGGCCATGCATTGCGCACTAAATCCGTAACACGCGGACATGCAGATCAATAGACCACCGCTGGCCCAATTGTTCAGTGGTGCCAAGTAAGCCTCGAGCTCGCCCCAAGAAATAAAGTCGCCGTTTGTTAGACCAATTCCGTTGTTATTGCCATGAACACTGAAATGCAGTAATGGCAAACACTTGTGCTGGCTCCAGGCGTCAGCAAGTCTTTGACCTAACGTAATTAAGAACGTTTCTCGGTTTGATGCCAGACTATACCAGTGCGGAATGTTGGATAGCCTCAGCGCTTCACAGAGAGATCGGCCTTCGGTCCTGCCATCTAGTAAATCGTGAGGCGATGGCGATTCAATTACGTACACAAAACTATTGGCAATCATATAACTCTCCGTGCAGGTCTAACGCCCGGTTAACGCGCGGCCCGTTTACGGGCCGTCGCGTTGAACACGTAGTTATACGAACTTCTTGATTTCACCGGCTCAGGCCAAGGCCAGCAAGTAATTTTAGCTTCTCAAGATAAGCGCGCATGCTCGCAGCATCGTGTGTTGGAACACAGCCGTCATTGTAGAGATAGATGCGATCTCCCGTTGCCACCCCTGAGTAAGAAAGCTTCTTTAGCTTCGCCGGACCGAGGCCACTCAGCTTGGCCGAGACAGGGAACTGCTCGTAAGTTATGAAGTCATCGGTGTTGAAGCCTACTGGTTTGTAATGTCTGTTTAGTACCAACCAAGTGCCATCGGCTTGTCGCTCGATGCAGTAGGGAAAGTAGACCGCGCGGAAATCAGTAAGCGTGCTCATACGTTTTTCTCTATCCCCTTGTTCGTATAACGCCAATTAGATATCACTTTGAAATATAACCCTGACATAAAACTCGACGTATAATCCGTTGGCCTTTACATAAAAGTCTTTTGGAAACAAGCTTATGATTCCAGAAAACGCATCAGAATTCCAGAATTATACGTCAGCTGACGTATCAGCAGTGCCGCCGCCTTGGCTGCTTGGTCAGACCCGTGCGCGCATTCGGGCGCTGCATTACAGCACGCCCACAGAAAACATCTACACGCACTGAATAAAGCAGGTTGATTGGCAACACCGCCGAATTCATGCTCGACGACATACTACGTGTTGTGCTTTGCTGGCCGTAGCGCGGCAATGGAAGCAAAGAGCGAAACTATAGCTGCGTCGATAGCCAGATCGCGAAGGATGTGGCGCCGACGATGCAAACACGTAGTCCCCGATATAAAACGCCGTCGGCGTCCCCACCCTTACTCCGCGCATGCTGTTCATGTGCTTTCTCGTCAGCTTGTATCAACTGCACGACTTTGAGAATCTCGCCATCGCGCTGCTCTAGAAATGCAATCTGGTGCTCAAGGTGTAAATTGACGCGGGTTTCGATGGCTGCGGTGCAAGACCAAATCGCTTTCGGCCCCATCAGTGCGGTAATGGTGCCGAGCAGCCAGCCGCCGAAAGCCCAGAACGCCAAAGCGTGGCAATGCCGAATACCCCGATTCTTCAGAACGGCGTCAAATCGCGCAAAGTGCACGCGCTCATGGTCGAGCATGCTTTGTAGTTCTGCCACGCAGCTGGGATGAAATAAGCTTGCGATCGTGATTTGACTGCGGTAGATCCAAATTGCACCGCATTCACCCGCGTGATTGACGCGCAGAATCTGCTCGACCGAACCGATATTGCTCATAGATCGAAAGCGGTGAATGATTCGGTTCAATCGAACAAATGCGCGTTATTGCTGCGTGATTTCAATCGGCATTTACTCATAAGTCAGTAATATAGGCGACACTTGGATGCATGAAGAACGAGCGAACCAAGTCTGGACGAGAGGCGATGTTGGCCAGTTGAGCATGGACACGGTCGGCCAACTTTTCGCCCGCTCGCA